>NZ_FLQX01000024.1 GCF_900089955.1 Candidatus Accumulibacter aalborgensis
CGGCCAAAGCAGGCGTTACCGGCAAACGGGCCCGATTCGACTGGGTCATGCGTCAGGGCTGTTTTGCTTTCGGTGCGCTTGACTCGGCAGCACTCTGCATTCGACAATGCCGGGGATGCTCGTCGCAGCGACTAGAAAAGCTTGGATGCGGTTGCTCCGACGGAGGCCAGCGGGTCGAGATTGCTCGTTTTCTGTTCCGGCGGAGCAGCCTTTCCGAGCAACGACATGCGCGTCTTGAGAAGGTCATCGGATTGGCAAAGAGGGTCAAATTTACCTGTGACGATTCGGTTCTCGATGATCGAACTCGGCACAGACCAGGAGCGCGGCATCGCGTGATGCCGCGATATTTTTTTGGGGGTTAAAATGCAAATCAGTGGCAGTGTGTTTGTGGTAACGGGAGCAGGATCCGGGCTGGGCGCGGCAACGGCAAGCAACCTGGTCGATGCGGGTGGAAAAGTGGTCATCGCAGACGTCGACGCCGCTGCCGGCGAGGCGCAGGCTGCGCAATTGGGGGCCAACGCGCGCTTTGCCAAGACCGACGTGACCGATGAGGCCAGCGCACGTGCGGCCATCGAAATGGCCGTCAATGAATTCGGCGCCCTGCATGGCCTGGTCAACTGCGCCGGTGTCGCGCCGCCGAAGAAGGTCCTTGGCCGCGACGGCCCGCATGACCTGGCGACCTTTGCCAAGGTGGTGGGAATCAATCTGATTGGCACTTTCAACATGCTTCGCCTGGCCGCCGAAGCGATGAGCAAGAACGAGCCCAACGAGGGCGGCGAGCGCGGCGTGATTGTCAATACGGCGTCGATCGCCGCTTTTGATGGCCAGATCGGTCAGGCTGCTTATGCCTCTTCGAAGGCCGGCGTCGTTGGCCTGACGCTACCGGTGGCGCGCGAGTTGGCCGCTCACGGAATCCGCGTCGTGACCATCGCTCCCGGAATCTTCGGGACGCCGATGATGAAGGGCTTGCCGCAACCCGTTCAGGATACGCTGAGCAAGATGGTCCCGTTCCCGTCGCGTCTGGGCTATCCTGCCGAGTACGCGGCACTGGTCCAGCACATCTGCGAAAACGGCTATCTTAACGGCGAAGTCATCCGTCTTGATGGTGCCATCCGGATGCCAGGCAAGTAATTTTCGGCAAACAGCAAACTTCAATCGGGCCAACCCCGTTGCAATCAAGGAGTGTCGTATGAGTGAATCAGTGGTTATCGTAGGCGCCAAGCGCACACCAGTGGGCGCCTTCCAGGGTCAGTTTTCCGGTGTGACGGCGCCGCAACTCGGCGCGGTGGCGATCAAGGCCGCGGTCGAACAGGCGGGCGTCAAGGTCGAGGACATCGACGAGGCCCTGATGGGCTGCTGCCTCATGGCCGGCGTTCGTCAGGCTCCTGCCCGTCAGGCCGTCCTTGGCGCTGGCTTGCCCAAGTCGGTACCGTGCACCACGCTGACCAAGATGTGTAGTTCAGCCCAGAAAACAGTCATGATCGCGCATGACGAACTGCTGGCCGGTTCGGTCAATATCGCTATCGCCGGCGGCATGGAGTCGATGACCAATGCGCCGCACGTGCTGACCACCGCCCGCAGCGGTTACCGCCTGGGCAACGGGGTGCTCCATGACCACATGTTCCTCGATGGCCTCGAAGACGCGTATGAGCAAGGCAAGCCGATGGGCGTCTTTGCCGAATTATGCGTCGACAAGTACGCTTTTTCGCGTGAGGAAATGGACGCCTTCGCCGTCGAATCGGTGACACGCGCCCAGAATGCCGTCACCACCGGGGTGTTCAAAGACGAAATCGCGCCCGTTACCGTCAGCACCCGCAAGGGTGACGTCGTTTTTGATTCCGACGAAACGCCGATGAAGTGCGATGCGTCGAAGATCTCCAAACTGAAGCCCGTGTTCAAGAAGGACGGCGCAGTGACGCCAGCCAACTCGTCGTCGATTTCCGACGGCGCTGCGGCCTTCGTCCTGATGCGCGAAGCCGACGCCGTCAGCGCCGGTATCACGCCGCTGGCGAGGATTATCGGCCATGCCACCTTTGCTCACGAACCGGCCTGGTTCACGACGGCGCCGGTGTTTGCCTTCCAGAAGCTGCTGGCCAAGGCTGGCTGGCAGGCAGAGGATGTCGACCTTTGGGAAATCAACGAAGCCTTCGCGGCGGTAACCATGGCCGCGATGCGTGACCTCAAGCTGCCGGCCGACAAGGTCAACGTCAATGGCGGCGCGTGTGCGCTTGGGCACCCGATCGGCGCCACGGGTTCACGGATTCTGGTTACGCTGCTCTACGCGCTGAAGGCGCGTGGCCTCAAGCGCGGTATCGCCGGCCTCTGCGCCGGTGGCGGCGAAGCGACTGCGATTGCCATCGAAGTTCTCTGACCACGTCGCCAACGAGTATTTCCACCCCGGTCTCCGGGGTGGGCGAGGAGTGAATCGGATGTTGATTGACAAGAAGCACATCGGCATGAAGGTGCCGCCCCATTCCGTCCATCTGACGGCATGGCAATTGAAGTGGTTCGCCAAGGCGACCGGGGAAGCGAACCCGATCTACTTCGACGAAGCGGCAGCGCACAAGGCCGGTTTGCCAGGTGTTCTGGCGCCGCCGACCTTCTGCTTCTGCATGGACATGGACAAGGAGCAGCCCTTCGATTATCTCGAAACGATGGGCTGTGACTTCAGCAAGATGCTGCACGCCGAGCAGTCGTTCGTTTACCACAAGCCCATCTATTCGGGCGATACGCTCGACTTCGATGGGCAGATCACCGACATTTACGACAAGAAGAACGGCGCCTTGCAGTTCGTCGTCAAAGATGTCAAGGTACGCCGGCAGGGCGAACTGGTGTGCGAGCTGCGCACCGTGATAGTTATTCGGGCCTAGGGGAAAGCGATGACCGTACCGAATTTTGATGCGCTCAGTGTGGGCGACGAGATTCCTTCGTTGACCACCGAGCCGGTGTCTCGTCTGACTCTCGCCTTGTATGCCACAGGCTCGGGCGACCACCATCCGCTACACCTCGATCAGGACTATGTCCGCTCGAAGGGGATGCCGGACGTCTTCGCCCATGGCATGCTGGGTATGGCTTACCTCGGGCGTCAGTTGACGCAATGGGTGCCGCAGGAAGCGATCCGCAGCTTCGGGGTGCGCTTCACGGCGATCACCCAGATCGGCGAGCGTATGGTCTGCACCGGCAAGGTAGTGGAAAAACTGGAGCAGGGCGGGGAAAAGTGCGTCCGCCTCGAGTTGACCTGTGCCAACGAGCAAGGTGAGGCGAAGCACAAGGCGGATGCGGTAGTGGCTCTGGCCTGAGACGGCACGAGTTGCAGACGCTGCATGAGGGCGGCCGTCATCCGACGGCCGCTGTTTGGTTGGAGTGCACTCAGCCTACCGATGGGCATCCGCCTACCGTAGCGGTAGGCGTGTCCGGCACACTGAAAGGAGATCACACGAGTGGAAAGCAAGAATCCGAATGAGCAACTAGGCGGCGTCGTGAACGCTTGGGCTGACACGCAGAAGCGCATGTGGGGCGACTGGTCCACATTGCTGCAGAATCTCCCCGGCAGTCAGGAAGGCCCTGTCGAGGCGGTGAAGAAAACCGTTGAAGCCGCCACCAAAGGGAGCAACGAAGCCGCGCGCGTGCTGATGGACCGCATGACCAGCAGCCAGGGCGCGATGAACCGCGTCATGGAATTCTTCTTCAAGTCGATGAAAGTCGTGGCACCGAATCTCGGCGCCAACAAGGACTGGCGCCCCGACCTCAAGGGTTTCGCCGAGCAGTGGGCCAAGGAGTCGACGGCCATGCTCGAGCGCAGTTTTGGCATGGGTTCGCACCTCGGCAATCTGAGCGGCACGATGGGCAAGGACATGCCCAATGCCATGGGCCCCTGGTTGTCGTTTCTGATGCAGGCGGCTTCGTCGGGCCACATGGGCGAAGCGATGCTTGGCGGCAGCTCGGGAATCAATCGTCTCCTGTCGCTGGAAGGTGATGCCGCTCTGGCCGGTGTGGGCGAAATTCCGCTCTTTGGCGCTTCGCGTGAGAAGAACGCCAAGTTGCTGCGCTTGGTCGACGCCGTCGTCGATCTGCGCAAAACCAGCCTGACCTTTCACAAAGCGTTCGCCGCCGCGCTGGCCAAGGCCGTCGAAGCGACCGTGGATGAACTCGGCAAGGTAGCGGCCAAGGGTGACAAGATCACGGCTGTACGCCAACTGATGAGTCTCTGGTACCGCACCGCCGACAAGTCGCTGTTGGTGACCTTCAATACGCAGGAATTCCTCGACACGCAAGGCGCGTTCACCCTGGCACAGCAGCAATTCAAGCTCGCCCAGCGGGCTGTCGTCGAGGACCTGTTCCGCAGCCTGGATATGCCCACGCGCAGCGAGCTGGACGAAACCTACCAGGTGATCCACGACCTCAAGAGAGAGGTCCGTGCTCTCAAGAAGGCACTGGGTTCGACCACCGCAGGTGCAGCGAACAAGGCCGGCGGTACGCCTCGCAAGGCGGCGGCAGCGCGCACCAAGAGCGAGTGACGCCGGCAAGGCTGAACCTTGTTGATCCGGCTGATAAGCTAATAGACCTTTAGGAGGGTGCTACCCATGTTTTCTTTTCCCATCCAGATTCTTCCCGCCGACATTGCGGCTGAAGCCGCTGCCCTGAACGCGAAGCTCGCCAAGGGCGTGAGCAACCTCACCAGCCTGACCGACGACGACATCGATATCGGCAGTACGCCGAAAGACATCGTCTTCGAGCAGGACGGGATCAGGGTCTACCATTACCACCCGCTGGTCGAGCCGGCAAAGATCATGAAGACGCCGCTGCTCATCGTGCCACCGCTGATCAACGGTTACGAGGTCGCCGATCTTCAACCCGATCGCTCGCTGGTCCGTAACCTGTTGAACCAGGGCATCGACGTCTACCTCAACGACTGGGGCTATCCGCGTCCGGTCGACAAGTACCGCACGATCGACGATTACATCAACGGCTACTTCGACGACACGGTCGATTTCATTCGCAAGCACCACGGGGTCGACAAGATTGCCCTGCTCGGCATCTGCCAGGGCGGCGCCATGTCAACCGTCTACTCGACGCTCAACACGGACAAGATCAGCCACCTGGTCCTGACCGTGTCGCCGATCGATTTCGACGCCTATCGGGAGAATCACAAGCCGCACGAGGGCTTGATGTTTACCATGGGAGCCGAAGCCGACGTCGAAAAAATGGTGGCCGTGCATGGCAACGTGCCGGCGACGGTGCTCAACGAGTCGTTCATGATGGCTTCGCCGTTCATCCTGAACTACGGCAAGTACGCCGATGTGGTCGATATTCTCGATGACCGGTTGGCGCTGCAGAACTTCCTGCGCATGGAGAAGTGGCTGTTCGGTGGTCCTGATGCCGTCGGCCAGATGTTCAAGGAGTTCATCCGCGACTTCCTCAAAGGAAACAAACTCGTCAAGGGCACTCTCGAAGTGGGCGGGCGCAAGGTCGACCTCATGGACCTGACGATTCCAATCCTTAACATCTTCGCCGAAAAGGACCACATCGTGCCGCCGCCGTGCACCGTGGCCCTCGGCAAGCATGTTGGCAGCAAGGATTACACCGAGTTTGCCATTGCCACCGGGCACATCGGTATCTACACCGGCGGGTTGTCGCAAAAGGTTCTCGCGCCGACGGTCGGCAATTGGATGCGCGAACGAGGCGCCTGAGGCCGGCAGGAAATCGCGCCCGTGTGGGAGCGATTCTTGTGACAGAGTGAGTAGGTGGGAACGCACCTGGATTCGATGCGCCGCGACTGCGTAGGCAGTCGGGCAATCGCCGGGGGCGTTCCCCCGCCGCTGCGACCCGCAATGACAGGCCCGACCCATGACCCATCCATCCGATTTGCTGCCCCTCGACCACGAAGGTGCAGGCCTGATCCTGACCCCCTGCCCGGGGATCAGGGGCGTCGAGCCGCGGACTGCGCTCGAGCAGCTCAAGGCAGCCGGTGCTGATGCACTGATCACGCTGATGCCGGCAGACGAAATGACCACCAACGGCGTCGCCGACATCGCTGACCTCTGTTCACAAAGCGGTCTCCAATGGTTCCATTTGCCGATCGAGGATGAACACGCACCTGAGATGGATTTTGCCCTTGCCTGGCAGGCGCAGCGACTGGCCGTACATCGACTGCTGGACGAGGGCAGGAAAATCGCCCTCCATTGCAAGGGCGGCTCAGGGCGAACGGGCTTGATGGCGGCGCTAGTGCTGGTCGAGCGCGGTTGGTCGAAAGACCGCGCCGTGACCACAGTCAAGGCGCTGCGGCCCAATGCGCTGAGCCTTCGCGTGCATCAGGATTATGTCGCCGAGTTAGCGCCTGCCGCGCCGGCAGGCTAGGCGCCGAGTGCGTTCAAGACGATCCGGCTCGATCTGGGTCTGATCGCCGCCCATGTTCGACCATTTGCGCAAATATGTCGCCGCGTATGTCGTGGCCATTGGTGGAGTTTTCCTCACCTGCCTTTCGTCGTGGAATGTGCGCCAAGAGCTGCAGACCAGCCACCTCAAGGAATTTCAGTGGGCCGCCGGCGACCGGATTCAATCCGTGCGCGCACTGGTCGACCAGGGGCTGGATGCACTGGTGGAAATCAGGGGGCTGTTCTACGCGGCGCAGGGAATTGACGAGAATGAGTTTCGCATTTTTGCCGACTCGATCCTCAAACGCCGCCCGTATATCGATCGTCTTCTGTGGGCGCCATTGCCGACTGCGCTGACGGAAATGGGCCGGCGATCAGCACCTGGTGCCACGCCGACCGCGATCGCCGCAGCGAAGGTCGGCGAAATCGCCACCGGAAGCGCGCAGGCCGGGCGCGTACCTGTCCTGCTGTCCGCATCAAGGGGCGCTGACGCTGCCCAAGGCATTGAGCCGCTCGCCACCGGCGAGCTTGCCGCACTATACCAACGCGCGATGAAAAGCGGCAGCATCGCCGTCAGTGGTCGAATAGAACTCGAACGGGTGGGCCGGGAGACGGCCTACGTCGTTTATGCTGTCCTGCCGGTCTATCCGCCGGCCGGCAGCGCGGTTGCCGGTGCCGCAGCAGTCAAGCCCGCGACTCCATTGGGATTCGTGATCGGCGTCTACGACATCGAAGAGCTGGTCCATGTGGCCATCAGCCTGCTCGAGCCGCGTGGCGTCGAGGTGCTGGTGCGCGACGACTCGGCCGGCGGCGATGGGCAGTTCCTCCTCTTCTACGCCAGCCGCCTGGAGCCACGCGCTTCCCCTGGGGTCAGCGGTCGCTTGCCGGCAAGCGACGAGGATCAGCCACGGATGGCGGTGACGATTCCGGTTGGCGACCGCAGTTGGTCGATCACCTGCGTCGCCACGCACACCTTTCGCAGTGCAGAGGCCTTCACCGAGGCACACTGGTCGGTACTCCTCGGCGGTATCCTGTGCACCGCGCTGCTCTGCTATTACCTGGTGCGCAGTCGACGCGAGCTCGACAATCGCATTGCGCTGACGCAGACAATCTACGAACGCGAAGAACTGTTCCGTCAATTAGCGGAGACAGTGGATGTCGTCTTCTGGGCGACCAATGCCGACGCGACGCGGCTCGAGTACATCGGCCCGGCGTTCAGGCAAATCGCGGGGCAGGGCGCACGGCTCGACAGCGCAGCGCCCGCGCTGATGCTCGATGTTTTCGCCCCCGCCGACCGACAGACGCTGGTCGAGGCCATCGGGCAGTTACAGGCCGACGGCGGGAATTTCACGGTCGTCCTGCCCGTGTCTGGCGGCGACCGGGGCCGGCGCTGGCTGCGCGTCTGCGGCTTCCCGGTGCGCGAGCCGGGCCGCGAGTTAAGTCGCATCGTCGGTTTTTTCGAGGATATTACCGAACACAAGCTGGCCGAGGACGCACTGCGCGACTCGGAAGCAAAGTTGCGCACGCTGTTCAACCATTCTCCCGACCTGCTCTTTACTGTAGACGCGGAGGCCAACATCCTGCTCACCAACCGGACTCTGCCGTACCCGGTCGGCGGTGGCGAGAAACGTTCCGAGCTGATCCTGCCGCCTGGAGTCCGCCATGGCTACCTGCAAAAACTGCGTCACGTATTCGCCAGCGGACACATTGAACATTGCCAATACACGTCGAATGACGCCACCTGGTGGGAAATCCGCCTGGTCCCGATCAGCTCGGCGAACGTGGTCATGGCGGCCATGGTGGTGATCACCGACATCACTGAAAATCGAAAGCTGCAATGGCAGGCCATCCGCAGCGCGCGTCTGGCGTCTCTCGGCGTGCTGTCGGCGGGAATTGCGCACGAAATCAACAACCCCAATCACGCGATCCTGGCCAACGCCTCCCTGCTAGCGCGGATCTGGCAGGATGCGGTGCCGATCCTCAATGAGTACGAGCAGGAGCAAGGAGATTTTCTTCTCGCCGGCCTGAGCTTGACGCAGGCACGCGAGACCATCTCGCGCGGTATGAACGACATTGCCGAGAACGCCAAACGGATTCGCAAGATCGTCGACAATCTCAAGCACCTCGGTAAGCAGGATGACGGGCAGATGGACGAACGGGCCGACCTCGGAAAAATCCTGCCGGCCGTCGTGACCCTGCTCGCTGCACGCATCCGCAAGCACACCGACGCCCTGACCTTGGATTTGCCGACCGCCTTGCCACCGGTCAGAGGCAATGTACAGCAACTGGAGCAGGTATTCATCAATGTCATCGTCAACGCCCTCGAGTCACTGCCGGATCGAAGTCGATCGGTGACCATTTCGGCCAGCGTGGACAGCGCCGGTGCTCGGCTAGTCGTTCAGGTCGAGGATCAGGGCCGGGGGATCCCCGAGGACATCAGGGCACAGATCGGCGACCCATTTTTCACCACCAAGGTGGACAGCGGCGGCACCGGGCTGGGCCTGTCAATCTCGTCATCGATCGTCGAAAAGCACGGCGGTGTGCTGAGGTTCGAGTCGAACCCGAGTGGTGGCACCACGGTGAGCATCGATCTGCCGGTCATCAGGGAGGAATGAATGAAAGAAAAATCGTTTGCCACCCTACCGGTCTTTCTCGTCGATGACGAGGCCTCGGTGCTGCATGCCACCGCCGCGATACTGCACAGTGCCGGTGTGGCCCATGTACACATGGTCGATGACAGCCGGGAACTGCTGTCGGCGCTTGAGCAGCAGCCGGCGAGTGCGATCCTGCTCGATCTGTTCATGCCAAACGTCACCGGTACCAAGCTGTTGCCGGACATCGTCCACCTTTACCCCGAGATCCCGGTGATCGTCATGACGGCCGCGCAGGATGTGGAAACCGCCGTCCGCAGCATGAAGGAGGGCGCCTTCGACTACCTCGTCAAACCCGTCGAAGAAAGCCGCCTGGTGGCCAGCGTCCGCCATGCGCTCGAGGTCCACTCGCTGCGCCGGCAGATGGGCGTGCTCAAGCACTATCTCCTGTCGGACTGTCTGCAGAACAACGACGCGTTTGCCGGTATCATCACCCACAGCCGCAAGATGAGGGCCCTATTTCAGTACCTCGAGGCGGTGGCCGTTTCCGCCGAGCCGGTGTTGATCGGCGGTGAGACCGGCGCCGGCAAGGAGATGTTTGCGCACGCTCTGCACAAGCTGAGCGGCCTGACCGGACAGTTCGTCCAGGTCAATGTCGCCGGTCTCGACGACACGCTCTTTTCGGACACCCTGTTCGGCCACAAGAAAGGCGCCTTCACCGGCGCCGACCAGTCCCGCGCCGGCTTGATCGCCCAGGCCGGTGGTGGCACCATCTTCCTCGACGAGATCGGCGATCTGTCGATGGCTTCGCAGGTCAAACTGCTGCGACTGCTCCAGGAACACATGTATTTTCCGCTGGGATCCGATGTGGCGCGCCCCAGCGATGCCCGCGTGGTCTGCGCGACCAACTGTAATCTGGCCCAGAGGATGCGCCAGAACCAGTTTCGTTCCGATCTTTTCTTTCGTCTTTCGGTGCATCAGATCGAGGTGCCGCCGCTGCGCCAGCACAAGGAGGATATCCTCCTGCTGCTCCAGCACTTTCTCGACGAGGCGGCAGCGTCGATCAACAAGCCCGCCCCTGAACCATCCAACGAACTGATCACGCTGCTCTCGAACTACCATTTTCCGGGCAACGTCCGCGAACTTCGAGCCATGGTTTTCAATGCCATGGCGCTGCATCGCGGTGGTCCGGTGCTGGCCATGGACAGCTTCCGGCAGACCATCCAGAAGCAGCAGAAATCGGGCGCAGACAACTCACCGACAGAACCGTCCGACGGGCTACCGGTCATCATACCGGGACGCTTCCCGACCCTGGAAGAAGTCGAGGAGGCAATGGTCAGGGAGGCTCTCAAGAGGGCCAAGGGCAATCAGGGCGTTGCCGCGACGCTGCTCGGACTGTCCCGCCCGGCGCTCAACAGACGCTTGGCGCGGCGAGCGATGCAGCCCGAGTCCTGACCTCTACACCTAGCTACGTCAAGCCTGGCGGCATGACGTAGCGAACGCAGCCGTCGTCGCCCCGCTCGGCTGCTTCCGCCGATTGCAAATGCGTCGAATGGGCGCCGCTATCGGCATCGACCCAAGGGTCAGCGTGGCGAGACCCCATGTAACGTTTCGCGATCGTGACGAGCGTTCTAAACAGCGCAACAATGCACTGTTTTACAATATATATTTACACTTTCAAAGCGACTGCAAGTGGGTTTGCAGTACGTTTTGTTACACCCCAAAGTCGCCCCTTCAGCGATTTAGAAAAGCTATCTATTGGGTTGATTTCCAGACTTGTTCCGGAAATCGCTGGTAGTGGCATAAAAAATGCTTCCGTCACCCGGATCGACAGTGCTGACCGCCATCATTGACTGCGGTCAGCCTCGCCGAGGGGGCAATGTGGTCAATATCAATGCGATATCAAGGGGGATGTCACGTGGATTTCAAAGCCGAGTTCAGTCCTTTTCTGACACCAGGAGCTGCCCGGATGGTCGCCGTGCGTCGGCAGCCAATTCTTTTCTCTTCGCGGTACACGGAATCCTGTGCCTGCCGCGCCTTCAGTCACGACAACCACCACAGGGCCGCTTCATGAGCACATTACTGATTCTGACGATCGCCACCATCGCCATCGTCCTCTTTTTTGACTATACAAACGGCTTTCATGACGCTGCGAACATTGTTGCGACGATCATTGCTTCGCGCGCGATGACGCCCATCCAGGCGGTGATCATCGTCGGAACCTTCGAGTTTCTCGGCCCACTGCTCGGTGGCACGGCGGTGGCCAACACGATCGGCAAGTTCGTGACCCTGGGGGACGTTTACGCGGTTCTCTCGTTGGCCATCCTGATGAGTGGGCTGGTGGGCGCCATCGTCTGGAATCTGGTCACCTGGTATTTCGGAATCCCGTCGTCCTCGTCGCACGCGTTGGTCGGTGGCCTGATCGGTGCAGTGGTCGTTTCTGCCGGCCCGGACAATGTCGTCTGGGGCTTTTCGCAACTGATGCACGGGCAAATGACCGGCATCATGAAGGTGTTGGCCTCGCTGATCGTGTCGCCGCTGTTGGGGTTCTGGGTCGGTTTCCTGGTTCTGCGCTTGTTGCACATCGTGCTGTTCGCCGCCAAGCCCTCTGCCAATACCGGCCTGCGCAAGGCGCAATTCATCACTGCTGCCGGCCTCGCCTTTTCGCACGGTGCCAACGACGCGCAGAAGAGCATGGGCATGCTGACGCTGGCTCTGTTGCTCGGCGGTTACATACCGACCTTCGAAGTCCCCTTCTGGGTCATGCTGGCCTGCGCCACGGCGATCACCCTGGGCATCCTCTCGGGGGGCTGGCGGATCGTTCGCACGCTGGGCTTCGCGATCTATCGCGTTCGCCCAATTCACGCGCTGAGTTCGCAACTCACCTCGGCGCTGGTCATCATGACTGCGTCGGCGATCGGTGCACCGGTGTCGACCACCCACGTCGTCGGTGCGTCGATCATGGGCATCGGTGCTTCCGAGCGACCGAACGCCGTCCGCTGGAAGAAGGCCAAGGATATTGGTATCACCTGGATCATCACCATTCCCGGCTCGGCCCTGGTGGCCATTCAAACATTCGCCCTCATCAATCTCTTTCTCGGAAAGGTCTAAACATGTCGGACGCAAGCATCGCCGCACCCTCCTTTACTCGCCGGATCCTGCACCGGGTCTTTCCGAAAGTGCCCAACTTCTTTGCCCTGCTTGGAGAACAGAGTGCGCACGTGGCTCTCAGCGCGGGCCTGCTGGCCGACTACATGGGCTCCGACAGCACGCAGGCGGCCAAGAAAATCGTCGATGCAGAAACCGAAGGAGACCGGCTCAAGATCCGCAATCTGACGCTGCTGAACGAAGCCTTCTCGACGCCCATCGATCGGGAAGACCTGCACCGGGCGATCATCAATCTCGATGAGATCATCAACAGTTGCAAGTCGATCGTCGTCGAAATGGATAGCAATGTGCTGGCTTTGAAGCCGGACAAGTATTGCCTGGAAATGGCCGTGGCCCTTAAGGAGGGAGTCGAAGCGGCTTCGGCCGGCTATGGCCGACTGGGGAGCGATCCGAAACTGGGCCGCGCCGACGCCGAGAGAGCCGACAAGGCCGTGCGCAGCCTGACCAGAACGCACCGGCGCGCGCTTGCGGAGTTGTTCCATGACACCGATTTCCACAATATCTTCCGGCGCAAGGAAATCTACAGCGAGCTGAGAGGGGCCGGTGATCGTCTGAACGTCTGCAACAGCACGCTGCTGGACATCGTCGTCAAGCTCTGCTAAAGCCTGACATTCTGGTGATCCCTGCGGGCAACGATCCGCAGGGTCGTCCCCGTGCACTGCCACCGGAGGCGCGGCAACCCGTCCTGCTGCGCTGAGTCTGTGCGCGCCATGCGGGCGCAGCCTCCAACTTCCACTTGGCATTTTCTTGGTGCTCGTCGCGGCGGCGGCGAGTAAGCCAGCAGCACCTCTCCGCCGCCAATACGTTCCGCCACGGTGTAACGTTTTCCCACCGCGCTGACCGCCATCGAATCCATACAAGCTACTGTTTCTTAAGCATGGTATAGCTTTTTGAGCAACTGGACGGCAGGTCGTCGTCCATTTTGTTGCACCCGTGCGGGTCTTGCCGGAGTCTTGAGAGGCGCCGCTCCAGCCCTGATTTTTGGTCAGTATTCCGCGCTTCAGAATCATGGCATGAATAATGCTGTTCTGTGGACGCCAGACCTCCCGACGGTCGTCTTGAGTCGACACAGGTCTTGTCAGGGTCCTTGTGCCATGGCTGGAATGCCATTCGAATTCTCAGGAGCTTACAGATGGGCATCGAAACCGAACTTAGTCTCTCACTCACGCCCGGAGTTGCCAGCCGGCTAGCCAGGCATCCGTTGTTGACCGATGCCAGGCCGGTTCGGCAGCGTGTCATCAACACCTACTACGATACTCCGGACCTTCGCCTGCACCGAGAGCGTGTCGTCGTGCACTACCGCAAGAAGGGAGCAACCTGGCTGTCGTCGGTAGGTCGTGTGGCCTCGTCAACGAGCAGCACAGCGGGCTATGGTGAGTGGGAAATCGCCGGCGAACCAGGCGGCGAACAGGACTTCTCGCATGTCGGCGACAGCGCCTTGCGCGACTGGCTCGACTCTTTGCGCCAGGAGTTGCGGCCGGCGTTTACGACCACCTTCACGCGCAGCGCCTGGCTGCTTGAGCCGCGGGATGGCGTACGTATCGAACTGGCGCTTGACCGCGGCTGGATCGAGGCCGGGGGCCGTCGCCAGGCGATTTGCGAGCTTGGGCTCGAACTACTGTCAGGGGGCGTCGCCGACCTTTTTTCAGCCGCTGGCGAACTGCAAACTGAACTACCCCTGCACCCTGAGACAGCCAGCAAGTCTCAGCGCGGCTACCGGGTACTGGCCGACGAATCGCTGCAGGTGGTTAAGGCAGGGCCCGTCGAAATCAACCCTGGGATGACGGCAATGGCCGCTTTCCGCGCCGTCGCGCTGGCTTGTGTCAGGCACCTGCAAAGCAACGAACACGGCGTGTGCGAGAGTGATTGCCCGGAATTCGTCCATCAGGCCCGCGTCGCCATCCGTCGTCTGCGGTCGGCGATCCGCATCTGGAAGCCACTCCTGCCCGAGGACTTGGTGACCAGCTTCGATCCGCGCTGGCAGACTTTGGCCAGGCAGCTCGGCGAAGCGCGCAACTGGGACGTGTTTCGTGCCGAGACCTTGCCAACCCTCGCTACCGCCTTCCCTGCCGCGGCCGAGATCGCTTGCCTGTCGCATTACGCAGAGCAGCGCTGCGCGATCAATCGCCAGGCGGCAAGCAGTGCGCTCAAATCCGTAGACTACTCGCGCTTGTTGCTCGAATTCACCGCCGCCGTGCTTGGGCTTGCCGAAGGTGATGCGCGTCGGGTCGACGCCTTTGCGCCGCGCTGCCTGGACAAGCGCGCCAAACAGGTCAGGCAGTTGGCAGCCGAGGCGCTGGGCGGCGACGCAGCGACCCGTCATCGCCTCCGCGTGGAGTACAAGAGACTGCGCTACGCGCTGGAATTCTTCGCCCCTCTCTTTCCCGGCGAGTGCCTGCGCGAGTACCACCGCTCGGCGAGCGGTCTGCAGGAAATGCTGGGCCGCCTGAACGATCTGGCGGTGGCCACGGAACTCAGTGACGAAGGGCTTCCCGGCGAGCAGGGTGAGACCATCCGGCGATGGCTGGAAGTCCAGAGCGAGTCGCTTTTGCCCGCACTTGGTAACCTGCTGAGCCACTTCAACCGGCAGGCAGTGCCGTGGCGGAATCAATGAACGCTCGGGGGACGGCGGGAGAACCGGGCTGGAGATCATCGATAGGCGTCACGGTGTAACGTTCGAGTTCTGGCTCGAGCGCCGAGTTATCGAGCCAAGGCCTTGTTTTCGCAATCCATCATGGCTTCAGGCGGGGTGGGCAGCGAGCTTGGCAGCGCGTTCTGTTACACCCCAATTCCTTCACGCCGGCCCGGCAAGTATCTCGTACCAACATAATTTAACGAGACTATTCTCTAGCGTTTATAAATGGCACGATTTCTGCTTCATATACATTGTGAGAGCAGGCCTGACGAGATCGTCCTGACCGACGAAAAACCAGTCCAGCAGCGACGAGCGCAGCAGAAGAGAGGTAAATGCAGTGACACTGATCCCCATTGCGCAGCTTGTGCGCCGAGCCCACAGGCTTGATGTGGCCGCTGAGCGGCCCGATTTCTTGGCCATGATCGACCAGCAGGCTGGCATGGTGGTGGACCTGGCCATGGCGCTGGGCGAGGTTCTACAAGGCAGGGAATCGGCCCATTCGCTTCGCCTGCTCGACCTGGAACAGCGCCGTGACGAACTGCGGCGACGCAATCGAGCGGCGGTCAACTCGATGCTCAGTCGGAGCTCGGGTGTGGACGAGATCCCCTGGACCATGGAGGCACTGGACCTGTCGGCAGCTTCCCTGCTGCGCACCGTGCACCGCTTTCATCCGTTGTGGTCGGTACCGGACGAGGCCACCCGCCAGATGGTGGCCGTGATCCGGCAAGCGACCGCGAGCCTGCAGCAAGGCTACAGCCGGCTGGCGAATGGTTCGCCAGCCGCCGAACTCGATGCGGATGCCGCGATTGGCAGCAAGATGCTGCTGATCCGCTATCGCGATCCGGCCTTTAAGGCAATGCGTGACGCCGGGGCAGGGCGCTATTCGACGCCGCAGGATCAGCTTGTTCAGCTCCCGCCGCAGGCGTCGGATGACCCCGCCGGCTGGCTTTGCGACCTGTATGATAATCTGAACGGCATCACGCAGGAACTTGCCGGCGCCGGTGTCATCCTAAAGAGGTGGTCACGACGACTCACTGCTGGCCGGCATGGCGACAGTGGGGGAGCGAGCGGTGCATGGTCTCCGGCGTCCCCCGCGCGACTCTCATAGGTGGGCTCGGCAATTATTTCAAGGTGGGCGTCGGGGGGCCAACGTGGCCCGCAGTGCTCAAGCTCAAGCTCAAGTTCTTTACTTTAAGCAGGAGAAGTTATCATGGAGACTCAAATGCACGCAGCACACAGACCCGCTCTCTCGAGATCAATCGAGGATGATCTGGAGAGTTATCTGGATGCGATCGCCGGCGCGACGATGATCTTCAGGTCGGCGGTTGACGCCTACCTGCAAAACGGGGCCGACAGGGCGTGCTGGCAGCAGGCCAAACTGATCACCGAGCAGTTGGCCACGCTCGACGACATGCAGCAGAAGATCGAGACCGGAGTCCCTGCGCGGTCGGCTCTGGGCGAACTGGTTGCCGATATGGTGGACCCGCTGACCGGAGTCTGTCGCCTGCTCAAGGACATGAAGCGGCAGGTCACGGGTTTTGCCATCGAGTCCGGGTTTTCTGGTCCTGGTCGCCGTGTTCCCGCGCATCTGGTCGCCGAGGTGCAGGAACTGACCGACGAGGTTTGCGCGACGGTCGACGCGCTGGTCGACAGTTATCGGCAGAGGATGCCGTGGTCGGAGCAGCCATCAACGGGTGATCAAGAGCAGAGCGTTAGTTGGCATGAGGGCCGGGCAGATCGTCTGTCGATGCAACTGCTCAAGACGATCTTGGCCGACGACGCGATGAACGTCGAGATCAAACTTCCGTTGGCGCAGTTCATCGAGGAGATCGACCGCGTCGCTGACCAGGCCGAAGGGATCGACAAGGAACTTCGGTTCAGCCGGACGAGAGGCCTGTCACCTGTTGGCCGTAAAGATACGCACTGATTGCCGTTCTCCCGCCGGCGCCAGGCGCGCAGGGGCAAAAAAACGCACGCGGCCTTGAGACCCAAGGTCGCGTGCGTTTGCATCTGGATTCGTCAGACCACAGCACGGCGCTCGTCGGCGGCATTCGGTAGAAAAGCGAAACAAGACTCGATCGTGTTAGCATGCCTGCGGCCTGCTGCCTGAGCTCTGTGGCTCGGGCTGCGTCGATTTTTCTTGAGCGGATAGAGGTATCCGCGAAGGGGCGGTTGCGCTAGAGACTGAAAAGGGGTTGCGCCTGTGGAACTGACGATGAAGTTCAAGAATGACAAGCTGGTCGGTGATTTCTGGGGGGGGTTTGCGGCGATGCTCGTCGCCCTGCCGTCAGCGATCGCTTTTGGGGTGACCATCTATGCCTCGATCGGCCCGGCTTACGCCGGTCTCGGGGCTCTGGCAGGAATTCTAGGGGCTACTGCTCTCGGTCTGGTGGCACCGTCCCTGGGCGGAACCAATCGTCTGATCACCGCGCCCTGCGCGCCGGCGGCGGCGGTTCTTTCTGCTTTTGCCATCGAACTCGTCCAGCACGGTGTAGCGCCCACCTTCATTGTCCTGATGTTGACCGCCCTGGGCCTGGTTTCCGGACTGGTCCAGGTTTTTTTGGGTTTCATGGGCATCGGCAGCCTGATCAAGTACATCCCGTTTCCAGTCGTCAGCGGCTATCTCAGTGGCGTCGGTCTGATCATCATCGGTAGCCAAATCCCGAAATTCCTCGGCGTTCCAGACGGCACCTCATGGTGGCGGGCGCTGATCTCGCCGGACCAGTGGCTTTGGGAAAGCGCGGCAATCGGTACTGTGACGGCGGCGGTCATGCTCACTGCACCGCTGCTGACGCGCCTCGTGCCGGCGGCCATTCTCGGCTTGCTGGCCGGAGTGCTGACCTATTTCGGACTGGCCTACTGGGTGGACCCATCCATGTGGCTCATCGAAGGCAACAAGCTGATCATCGGCCCGCTTGGCGGCACAGCGTCAAGCATGCTCGAGGCGATCACCGGCCGTTGGCGGGAAATCGGTGAGCTAAAACTGAGCCAGATCGGCAGCCTGCTTGGAACGGCGTTTACGCTGGCGGTATTGCTGTCGATCGACACGCTCAAGACGGCCGTTGTCCTCGACACACTGACCCGTAGTCGCCACGATCCCAACCGCGAACTGGTCGCGCAGGGTGTCGGCAACGTGGTTTCGGCCTGCGCCGGCGGCATGCCGGGAGCTGGACAGATGGGGGCAACGCTGGTCAATCTGACGAGCGGTGGTCAGACCCGCGTTTCCGGAGTCATCGAAGGCGTCCTCTCCCTGCTTGCGTTCCTTGCCTTGGGAACGTTCATCGCCTGGATCCCGGTCAGCGCGCTGGCTGGGATCCTGATCATCGTCGGCATACGGATGATCGACCGGCACAGCGTTCACCTGCTCGAGTCGCAGTGGACGCTGTTCGACTTCATCGTCATCGTGGTGGTAGTAGCGGTGGCGGTCGGTTACAGCCTTATCGCCGCGTCCGGGGTCGGCATTGCTCTGGCGATGTTCCTGTTCATCCGCGAACAACTGAGCAGCACGGTGATTCGTCGCAAGTTGGCGGGTGGCAGCCGGTTTTCGAAGCGGGTGCGCCTGCGCCAGGACATGGAGGTGCTTGAAAAACAGGGCGAGCAGATGGCCATCCTCGAGCTGCAGGGCAGCCTGTTCTTCGGGACCAAGGACCAACTGTACACCGCGCTTGAACCGGAACTCGACAAGCGCAAGTACGTCGTGCTTGATATGCGGCGCGTGCAGTCGGTTGACGTCACAGCGGTACATCTTCTGAGCCAGATCAGGGACTCGCTGATCGAGCGCGACGCGATGCTCATTTTCAGCAGCTTATCGCAGACCCTGCCGAATGGCCGGAATATCGGCGAGTTCTTCGACCAACTGGAACTGACGACATTGACCGAGCATGTCAAGGTGTTTCCGGTGCTTGACGACGCCGTCGAATGGATAGAAGACCAGATCCTCGGCGAAAGTGGTGCCAAGGAGCCTGAACTCGCGCCGCTCGAACTGATCGATCTCGAACTGTTCAAGGACCACAAGGAGGAGACGCTGATCGACCTCGAAGCATGCCTCGTGCGCCGTTCGCTGGTCAAGGACGAGAAAGTGTACTCGTTTGGCGATCCGGGCAATGAGCTGTACCTGATTCGTCAGGGTGCGATCCGCATCACGCTACCGATCTCCGGCGGGGAAGGCAGCCACCACGCGCTGACCTACGGGCGAGGCGACTTTTTTGGTGGCATGGCCTTCCTGTCCCAAATGACCCGCCTGAACGATGCCGTCGCGCTGGACGACACCGAACTCTATGTCTTGCAGCGTGAGCAGTTTGAAAAACTCGAAGAGGAGCACAAGCGGTTGGCGCTCCACCTGGTCGTGGCGGTGGCCAAGGTGCTGGCTTTGAGATTGCGCTACTCCGACAAGGAGCTCATGGCCATGCAGGATTAGGCCACGAGTTTGGGCTAGAGAGAAGCCTTCAGCAGGAGGCAAGACGTTGTCGTTGGCCCGTTTTCGCCTGCAGATCTTCAGGCAACTGCACGGTGTTAGGCGGAAAAATTCGGTGGAAAGCGAAACCGGCGCGCGAAAGATGCGGGTTTATCGTGTTAGCATGCATGCGGCCTGAGCAATGTGGCTCGCGCCGCGTTGCTTTTCTCGGCCCGCGTCGCTTCAGCAGGCCCAGAGGTCTGCGGAGAGGCTTCTTGCTTCTTTATTGCGTATGAGACTGAAAGGGAGACTGAGCCTGTGGAACTGACAATGAAGTTCAAGAATGACAAGCTGGTCGGTGATTTCTGGGGGGGGCTTGCGGCGATGCTCGTCGCCCTGCCGTCAGCGATCGCTTTCGGTGTCACCATCTATGCCTCGATCGGCCCGGCTTACGCCGGTCTGGGGGCCTTGGCGGGAATCCTCGGCGCGACCGCTCTCGGTCTGGTGGCACCGGCCCTGGGCGGGACGAATCGCCTGATCACCGCACCCTGTGCGCCGGCGGCGGCGGTCCTCTCAGCCTTTGCCATCGGGCTCGTGCAGCAGGACGTTGAACCCGTTTTCATTGTGCTCATGTTGACCGCTCTCGGCCTGGTTTCCGGCATGGTTCAAGTGCTCCTGGGTTTCATGGGCATTGGCAGCCTGATCAAGTACATCCCGTTTCCAGTCGTCAGCGGCTATCTCAGCGGCGTCGGGCTGATCATCATTGGCAGTCAGATCCCGAAGTTCCTCGGCGTTTTCGGCGGCCACTCGTTGTGGCGGACCCTGATCTCACCGGATCTGTGGCAGTGGCAAAGCACCGTCGTCGGCAGCGTGACAATGATCGTGATGCTCGGCGCACCCTTGGTGACACGCGTGGTGCCGGCGGCCATTCTCGGCTTGCTGGCCGGGGTGCTGACCTATTTCGGACTGGCCTACTCGGTCGACGAATCGATGTTGCTCCTCGAAGGCAACAAGCTGATCATCGGTCCGCTTGGCGGAACGGCGTCAAGCATGCTCGAAGCGATCACCGGCCGTTGGCGCGAAATCGGTAACCTCAAACTGAGCCAGATCGGCAGCCTGCTCGGAACGGCGTTTACCCTGGCGGTATTGCTGTCGATCGACACCCTCAAGACTGCCGTTGTGCTCGACGCAATGACCCGCAGTCGCCACGACTCGAACCGCGAACTGGTTGCGCAGGGTATGGGCAATGTGGCTTCGGCCTGCGCGGGTGGCATGCCGGGAGCCGGACAGATGGGAGCCACGCTGGTCAATCTGGCGAGCGGCGGTCAGACCCGCGTTTCGGGAGTCGTCGAAGGCGTCCTCTCGCTGATCGCGTTTCTTGCCCTGGGAAGCTTCATTGCCTGGATTCCGGTCGGAGCGCTGGCGGGAATCCTGATCATCGTCGGCATACGGATGATCGACCGGCACAGCGTCCATCTGCTCGAGTCGCCGTGGACCATGCTGGACTTCGCGGTGATCATCGCTGTGGTCGCCGTGGCGGTCGGTTACAGCCTGATCGCCGCATCGGGCGTCGGCATTGCACTGGCGATGTTCCTGTTCATCCGGGAGCAACTGGGTAGCACCATCATCCGCAACAAGATCGATGGCAGCAACCGGTTCTCGAAGCGCGTGCGCCTGGGGCAGGATATGGAGCTGCTGGTCAAGAGAGGAGAGCAGACGATCATTCTCGAGTTGCAGGGAAGCCTGTTCTTCGGCACCAAGGACCAGCTTTACACGGCACTTGAGCCGGAATTGACCACGCGTACCTATGTCGTGCTCGACATGCAGCGCGTGCAGTCGGTCGATGTCACTGCGGTGCATCTGCTCAGCCAGATCAGGGACTCGCTGGCCGAACGCGGCGCCTACCTGATCTTCAGCAACCTGACGCGAACTCTCCCCAATGGCCGGAACATCGCCGAACTCTTCGATCAGATGGAACTGACGACTACGACGGAGCATGTCAGGGTCTTCCCGGTCCTCGACGACGCCGTCGAGTGGATCGAAGACGAGATCCTCGGCGAGAATCTCAAGCACGCAGCCGAGCTGCCACCGCTCGAAATTTTCGAGCTGGAAATATTCAAGAATCACAAGGAAGACACGCTGGTGGACCTGGTCGACTGTCTTGAGCGACGCTCGTTGGCGAAGGACGAGAAGCTTTTCTCTCTCGGCGACCCGGCCAATGAGTTGTATCTGATCCGCAAGGGTGCAGTCCGGATCACCCTGCCCATCGAGGGAACAGCACACGGTCACCACACCTTGACGTACGGACGCGGTGACTTTTTCGGCGGTATCGCTTTCATTGCCGGAACCAGCCGCTTCAACGACGCCACGACCGTGGAAGACACCGAAATTTTCGTGCTGCGACGCGAGCAGTTCGATAGACTCAAGGAGGAGCACAAGCGGCTGGCGTTCGAACTGCTTGAGGCGGTCGCCAAGGTGTTGGCGATGAGGTTGCGCTACGCCGATAAGGAACTTTTGGCAATGCAGGACTAGGTCGGCCGAAAATTGGTCCATCATCATGCGTCCGCCCGGTCGCAATGGGTGGCGAAAATCTGAGGGAGACAACACGAATGATGTTTCAGCATATTTTGCTGCCGACCGATGGCAGCCAACTGTCGCGTGACACGGCAGAACGTGCGGTATCTTTCGCCAAGGCGGCTAATCTCAAGATCACGGCCTTGTACGCCAGACCGTCCGGACCGACGTCCGTGGAAGATGTCGGCAGTCTTGTGGAGCCAGCCGTGCTGGGCCGCATGGCATCCGGTTCGGAAGGGAAGTCCAAGGAGTATCTGGGTTTCATCAAGAAACTGTGCAAGGAAGCCGGCGTCGAGTGCACCGCACTGGCAGTGGTCAGCGACACGCCGTGGGAAGCGATCGTCAACGTCGCCGAGGACAACCAGTGCGACCTGATCTTCATGTCCAAGCATGGCCGAGGAGGTCTGTCTTCGCTGCTGCTGGGCAGCGAAACGTACCGAGTGCTGACCCACTCCAGTATTCCGGTCCTGGTCTATCGTCCACCCGAGGTGGACGCCGATCGCCGCAAAGCAAAAGCCAAGGAAAAAGGCCGGAAGAAGGACTGAGCGAGAAGTCACGAACTGCTGAGCGCTTGCCTTTACAAGGGCTTGCCGCGCTGCTCGCGCGGTAGGCGTCGAAACGCCGTTTGATTCATGCGGGCGAGGGGCTCAATAACGGCACCGCGCGCATGATCTTTAACCGATCGGCAGGAGTTGAGCTACCATGTTGCTTTTGGGGTTCCCTGTCGCTCGGCGTACGGCGGCACGCTCTTTGCTTTCCGATCACTTGATAAGGAGACTCTCGATGCGACAAATAGTCCTCGCTTCAGCCCTCGCATTCTTCGCATCGGCAGTTATCGCTGCGGACGCGCAATATGGCACTCCAGAAGAAGCCAAAGCCATGCTGGAGAAGGCAGTTGTTGCTCTAAAGGCCGACAAGGGCAAGGCGCTCGTGATGTTCACCATGGGCGAAGCCGGCTTCAAGGATCGCGACCTGTATCCGTATTGCGGTGGTCCGGATGGCTACTTTACCGCGCATCCGACACTCATCGGCAGGAGCCTCAAGAACCTCAAGGACAAAAACGGCAAGCCTCTGGGCGAAGAAGTGTATGCCAGAGCCAGGGAAGGAGACATTGCCATGGTTTGGTACGTATGGCCGCGTCCTGGTCAAAGCGACCCCGTGGAAAAGGTTGCCTTCGTGACCAGGGTCGGTGACCAGGTGTGTGCGGTCGGTTACTACAAGTAAGGGCGTTGCCGGAGAGCCTGCACAGGGATTCGGCCCATGGCCCCCGCTATTGGCAGCAGGCTTCGGCCGACCTCGCGCGCAATGACCTTGTTCTGGCTGGTCTCGTCGAGCGTTTTGCCGGGACGACGCTGGTTTCGCGCGGCGACCCTTTCGTGACGCTGCTGCGCTCTATCGTCGGGCAGCAGATTTCGGTGAAGGCCGCCGACAGTGTCTGGGCGCGTTTCTCCGCGGCGTTGCCGGTGCTGACGCCCGCCGAGTTGCTCGCGCGCGACCCCGACACGCTGCGCGGCTGCGGTCTGTCGGAGCGCAAGGTCGAGTACGTGGTCGATCTGGCGCGCCACTTCGAGGACGAGCAGATCCATGTCGACCGTTGGTCGTCGATGAGCGACACGGAGATCATTGCCGAATTGACCGCAGTCCGTGGCATCGGCGTGTGGACCGCAGAGATGTTTCTGATCTTCAATCAGTTGCGCCCCGACGTCTTTCCGCTCGACGACATCGGCCTGCAGAGAGCGGTGGCCATTCACTATTGCCGCGGCGAGCGCCCGCCGCGACGGCTTCTCGCCGAACACGGCGAGCGTTGGCGCCCCTGGCGCTCGGTGGCTACCTGGTATCTCTGGCGTAGCCTCGATCCGCTGCCGGTCGAATATTGACCTAGCCGCCGAGCAACCCGTTTTCACCGCGGGAGCAGGGCGGTCGACCAGGGTTTCGGGTTAGAATGGCGCGCTCCAAACGGTCATGTCTTTTCAAGATACGCCGAAGGATGAAAGTCATGACCGTTTCCCTCACCCCCGACCCCTCTCCCGCATGCGGGAGAGGGGAGATTCGTGAGTCGCTCGCGCGACTTTCATGGTCTGTCAGCACCCTTGCGCACACGTTTGCCTTGATGAAAACCATATTCCTCGAATTTGAACAGCCGCTCGCCGAACTCGAAGGCAAGATTGAAGCCTTGCGCCTGGCACCGGACGACTCCGCCGTCGATGTATCGGATGAAATCACCGGCCTCGAGAAGAAAGGCCAGATCAAGATCAGGGAGATCTATGCCCGACTCTCGGCCTGGCAGGTTTCCCAGGTCGCGCGCCATGCTCAACGCCCTTATACGCTGGACTACCTGCGCCTGATATTCACCGATTTCGAGGAACTGCACGGCGACCGCACCTTTGCCGACGATCACGCGATCGTTGGCGGCCTGGCGAGGTTTCACGGCGAGCCGGTGATGGTGATTGGCCACCAGAAGGGGCGCGATACCAAGGACAAGATCTTCCGCAACTTCGGCATGCCGCGTCCTGAAGGCTATCGGAAGGCGCTACGCCTGATGCGCCTGGCCGAAAAGTTCGGCATTCCGGTGCTGACCTTCATCGACACGCCCGGTGCCTATCCCGGCATCGACGCTGAAGAACGGGGCCAGTCGGAGGCGATCGGCCGCAACCTGTACGTGATGGCCGAGTTGAAGGTGCCGATCATCGTCACCATCATCGGTGAGGGAGGGTCTGGCGGAGCGCTGGCGATTGGTGTCGGCGACGTCGTCCAGATGCTGCAATATGCGACGTATTCAGTGATTTCCCCCGAGGGGTGCGCGTCCATTCTCTGGAAGAGCGCCGACAAGGCGAGCGATGCCGCCGAGATCATGGGCATCACTGCGCCACGCCTGAAATCACTGGGTTTGATCGACAGGATCGTCAGCGAGCCGCTGGGTGGTGCGCATCGCGACCCGCAGGTGATGGCGCAAAACCTCGGGAAGGCGCTGCAGCAAGCGCTGCGCAAGCTGACATCGATGCCGACCGACGAGTTGCTCAAGGCACGCCTTGACCGCCTGCTGGCGTATGGCCGCTTCAAAGAGCAGGCTCTGCGCTGAGCTTGCGCGGGCGACAGCGGTAGACGAGGTCGAGCAGACTCTTGCGGCGTTCCTGGCCACTCGCTTGTCGCCGCGAGCACGCTTGTGCGTCGGCCTGTCCGGTGGCCGCGACTCGGTCGTGCTGCTGCACGCGCTCGATCGCCTGCGCGCGTCGGGATTGGCCTTCGATCTCGCGGCGGTTCATGTCCATCACGGCCTGAGTGCCAATGCCGACACCTGGGCCGCTTTCTGCACCGCGCTCTGTCGCCGCAATGGTGTGCCGCTCGACATCGTTCGCGTCGAAGTACCCCGTGCCAGCGGTGAGGGGCTGGAAGCGGCGGCACGGCGTTTGCGCCATGCGGTGTTCGCCGAGCGCCCTGCCGACTGGCTGGCGCTGGCCCATCACCGCGATGATCAGGCCGAGACCGTCCTCTTCCGCCTGCTGCGCGGAGCGGGCGTCAGCGGTGCCGCCGGGATGCTTGCCGAACGGCCGCAGGCCGGCGGTCCGCGGCTGATCCGGCCGCTGCTCGACGTCCCTCGGTCGACGATCGCGCGCTACGCGGAGGAGCGTTCGCTCTCCTGGATCGAAGACGAAAGCAACGCCGATGACCGCTATCGCCGCAACCACTTGCGGCAAGCAGTGATGCCGCGAATCGAACAGCGTTTCCCCGCTGCGGCGCAGGCGCTGGCGCGCGCCGGGCGCCACTTTGCCGAGGCTGCGCTGCTGCTCGATGAACTGGCGCAGGGCGATCGGGCGCTGCTGGTCGGCGCGCGCGGGCGCATCGACGTGGCGCGTTTCAACGCCCTGAGCACGCCGAGAGCGCGCAATCTGCTGCGCTTCGAGTTGCGCTTGGCTGGCTTTCGCGCCCCCGAAACGCGCTGGCTTGACGAGGCGCTGCGGCAATTGACGACCGTTGACTCACGTTCGGGCACCTGCATCGCCACGCCCGATGGCGAAATACATGTGTACCGGGGCGAACTGTATCCCGTTCGCCATCGTCCCCCGGTACCTGAGGTGGCCGTGCCTTGGCGTGGCGAGGCGGAAGTCCGCTGGGGTGGTGATCGCGTGCGCTTCACACCGACCGCCGGAACGGACATCAGCCGCCGCCTGCTGGCCAGCGCTCCCGCCAGCCTCAGGTCAAGACAGGGGGGCGAACGCTTGCAGCCCGACCGGCGGCGACCGGCAAGAACGCTGCGCAATTTGCTGCAGGAAGCGGGCGTGCCGCCGTGGGAAAGAGCGCAAATGCCGCTGCTGTGGTGCGGTGAGCGTTTGGCCTGGGTGGGCGGGATCGGCGTCGATGCAGCGTTTGCCTGTCTGCCGGGAGAAGAGGGGCTGGCCCTCGTCTGGGAG
>NZ_FLQX01000025.1 GCF_900089955.1 Candidatus Accumulibacter aalborgensis
TCTTCCCGACCGTACGCGGGATATTTGGAGCCCTTAGACCTTGGCCAGGGGAGGACGTAACAGTCTGCCGAGGACATCTCGAAATTGCTGGATTAGGCAGAGTTTCAATCCGCGCCCCTCGTTGCCGAGGGGCGATGCCGCCAAAATCAAGCAGGACGAAGCCAAGAAACTCGTTTCAATCCGCGCCCCTCGTTGCCGAGGGGCGATGCAACACTTTCGCGGATTTCGGGGCTTCTCCGGACAGGTTTCAATCCGCGCCCCTCGTTGCCGAGGGGCGATGCCCGTTCCATTCGTTTGCGGCGCTGACCGAGGATTTGTTTCAATCCGCGCCCCTCGTTGCCGAGGGGCGATGCGCGCCTAGCCCATGCAGCCCCACCCCCCCAAAGGTTTCAATCCGCGCCCCTCGTTGCCGAGGGGCGATGCCCTCCATCCTCCGCGCCGTGCAAGCCGCCCTCACCGTTTCAATCCGCGCCCCTCGTTGCCGAGGGGCGATGCGCTTGGCATAGGCGCTCTCTGGCTTGAGAGAGGGGTTTCAATCCGCGCCCCTCGTTGCCGAGGGGCGATGCAGGGAAAGCTGACGTTCTCGTACGATCTGATCCGCGTTTCAATCCGCGCCCCTCGTTGCCGAGGGGCGATGCGAAATCATGGCCGCCGTCAACGCCCAACTCGCAGCCCAGTTTCAATCCGCGCCCCTCGTTGCCGAGGGGCGATGCCACAAATTTTCTTTCTCGCGTACACGCCTAAAGGTTTCAATCCGCGCCCCTCGTTGCCGAGGGGCGATGCGCATGGCCAAGGGGTGATGCGCAAAACTTTTCCTGTTTCAATCCGCGCCCCTCGTTGCCGAGGGGCGATGCCTTCGAGCACTTTGTCTTCTCGGATAAGCTCGTAGTTTCAATCCGCGCCCCTCGTTGCCGAGGGGCGATGCAGGAGTCGAGTTTGTTGAGTGGCCTTGTAAGGCTGTTTCAATCCGCGCCCCTCGTTGCCGAGGGGCGATGCTGAATCCGACCTGCGCACGCTGATCGAGGCGGAGCAGATCGAGTTTCAATCCGCGCCCCTCGTTGCCGAGGGGCGATGCGCGAATGGTCGCAACCACCTGCATGGCCATGCTCTGTTTCAATCCGCGCCCCTCGTTGCCGAGGGGCGATGCTATTTACACCGTCGTATGCAGACGATGTGCCCAGCAGTTTCAATCCGCGCCCCTCGTTGCCGAGGGGCGATGCGCGCTGCTCATTCTACACCTCGGAAACGGTAGACTCGTTTCAATCCGCGCCCCTCGTTGCCGAGGGGCGATGCTCGAACAATACGTCAAGCTCAAAGCCAGGATCGTCCTGTTTCAATCCGCGCCCCTCGTTGCCGAGGGGCGATGCCAGAGACAGACGGCCCCATGCAACTTTCCCAGAATCTGTTTCAATCCGCGCCCCTCGTTGCCGAGGGGCGATGCTCATCTTCCCTAACCTCTGGAAGCAGAGGAACAAATTGTCCGCTTTGCGCGAACCCCTTGCTCATGAGCGAAAAGCATCTTACGCGAAATGGCGCCAGGCTGGAAAATTGAATGAATTCAGCGCAGAACAAGCTGCGCGAACCTCCCGGGAAATCCATGGCCACTCCAGGTTCGCGCAAGACTACAAGACCAGAGGAGCATCGAAGTCGGTGGCGCGGAAACGGCCATATTCCCTGACTTCGTAGCCTTTCAGTTGGGCTATCCGGTAAAAGCGCAGATTGTCTTCATCGGCCTTGATTTCGGCGAGCAGAGTTCGCTCCAGCAGTTCGAATTGCGCGCGGTCGACCTGACACTCGAAGACCGATTTCTGGACCCGCTGCCCCATGCTCTCGCAGACCTTTGCCACCCGCCGCAGGCGACGCCGGCCGGCGCTCGTTTCGGTACTCACGTCGTAGCAAACGATGACCAGCATGGTCTCAGCGCACCAGGTAAGGCAGATACTCGGCGGTATCGCCGCGCAGCGTTCGTGCCAGCAGTCTGGCCTGAACATGCGGCAGCAGGCCGAAAGGGACGGGTTCGCTGAGCAGTGGATGGCTCAGGTTTTCCTGCTTGCGCTCCTGATACGCGACCAGCACCGTCTTGCGCGCATCGCCTTCGAGGAGGACTGCGCCACCTTCGCGCTCGACAAAGTCATTCGCCCCGACTTGCCCACGGTTGATCAGCGAGAGCACCAGGCGATCGGCAAAAGCGCGAAACTCCTCCATCAGATCAAGCGCCAGCGCCGCCCTCCCCGGCCGCACCGCATGCAGAAAACCGATCTGCGGATCGAGGCCGGCCGCTTCCACGGCAGACCGGCAATCGTTCATCAGCAAGGTGTACACAAATGACAACAGGGCGTTGATACGGTCGCGTGGCGGGCGCCGGTTGCGGCCATCCATACGGAAACTCGCTCGCGCACTGGCCCGGAGAAGGGTGGTCAGCGCAGCGAAGTACTGGCGCGCGGCCTCGCCCTCGAAGCCGCGCAAGGTGTCGAGATCGGCAGCGGTCGGCAGTGCGCGCAGCGTTGCCGCCAGATCGGCCGCGCCTCGGGAGAGAAGTTCGGCCTCCTCCGGCACCTTGGCCTCGCGCGAACCGCGCAGCAGAACCTGCCGACAGTTGCGCACCTTGCCGGCCACGCAATTGCGCGCCACCGCCAGGGCGAAGGCCGGATCGCGTCCCAGACCGTGCTGCGCTTGCCGCAGCAGGACATTGCCCGACACCGCCCCCTCCAGACGAGCCTTGAAACGACCATGGCTGTCGAGCAGAACCAGGCTGATGCCGTCGTCGGCCAGACGATGCATCAGCGGCAGCGAAACCGACACATAGCCGAAGCACACCACGGCGCCGAGGTGGTGCAGCGGCACCCGCAGGCGCGTCGTCTTCTCGACCTCGACGCGCAGGGTGTCGTTGTCGAGATGGATGTAGCTTTCGGGTGTGGTGACGTAGAGCGTATTGAGTAGTTGCATATCAGCAGTCGTCCAACTCGAACAAGGTGCTCACCACGGCCGCTCGCTTCAATGAGCGCGCCGCCACCTCTGGCTGGTAAAGGTCGCGCAGCGAACAGGCGCGGCAATGATCGTCATTGAGCGGCGGCGGCAAGCTAGCCGCCACAAGGAGTCGGCGCACTTCGCCGACAGCGGTTTCGACTCTCGCCCTTAATTCGTCGTCGATGAGCACGATTCGCCGGCGGCGCGACGAGGCGTAATACAGCGCCCCTTCCGGCACTGCACGCCCGAGCATCTCCTCCAGGCAAACCGCTTGCGCGGCGAGTTGGAGGTCGTCACAGGCGGCAATGTCGGCCCGCTTGTGACGCGAGCCGTGTTTGTATTCCACCGGATAGGGTGTGCCATCGGGCAGGAATTCGACGACATCGCCCTTGCCGACCAACCCCAGGCGGTCGCAGAACAGCGGCAGAGCTCGCTCGACCCGCAGCCCGGCGCGCACCTCGAAGCCGGGATCATCGACCCGCTTGTGCAAGGCCTGTCCGCGCTGGGTGAAAAGGTTGTCCTCGAACACCTGCTCGACGTGAATCAAGGCGCACTGACGCGGGCAATAGCTCCAGTGCTGCAGGGCGGAGATCATAATCTGGTCGAGTGGTTCAGCGGGCATAGGCTGCGCCCTTTGTATGGCATTGGCAAGGTGCTTGAGATAGCATGGAGTCCGGTTCAACGGAGGATCGAATCATGATTGCCTCACCCCTTGAAGACATTGAAGCCGCGGCCTTGCAATTGGCCACCGCCGACCGCATCCATCTGGCCGAACGCCTGCTCGCCAGCCTCGCAAAGGACGACGAAATCCTCGCCGCGTGGCAGGAAGAAGTCGAGCGTAGATCTGACGCCTTCGACCGGGGCGAAATTGGCGCCGTTGATGTCGATGAAGCCATCGCACAAACCCGCGCCAGAATCGCCACCCACCGGCCCGCATGAAAATCGTCATCTTGCTGCCGGTTTTGGTCGAACTTGACGAGGCTCATCGTCCACCAAAGCCAAGCAGCGCCACCGGAAACAGCATTGCGCCGAGCAACGCTGATCACTGGCCTGCCTTAGAAACCATCGATGATTTCGGGCTCCAACCCCGGCAAGGCTTTGCGCAACGCGTCATGGTCAAAACTGCCATCGTTCTGAAGAATGTTGCGCAGCGAATCGTGAACCTTGGCGGAGGAATACTGCCCGGCCTTGCTGTTGTGCTTCCACCAGATCAGATTCAATATCTGCATACTGCCGTCAGGACGGGCCGCCGAAGAATCATTCTCAAATAGCTTGGGCAGAATGGACTTGATTACCTCAGCATCGTCATCGCTGAATCCCGTACGTCCGGCAAGTTGGGGGCTGATGCTGCCGTAGCACTCATAAATGCCAGAATCTACGCGATGCTTCATGCCCATCGTGTCGGGACCGCGCTTGCTACCATCGCCCTCACCGCTAACGCTCTTGGTGATCTGCGTACTGGTAACGCTGACTCGCTCCTTACTGAATGCCGACTGGATCGTAACCGGCCCACGGATCGGGATGGAAACGCCACTTGCATCCCCTTCCTTTCCGAAGGCAAACACTTGTCCGAAGGAACGGACGTCAAACCATTTCGCGCAAGCCGCTTTAGCCGTGTCATCTTTCTTTGCTTTCTTGGCATCCCATGCCTTTTTGCCAAGACCGTTCGTTTCGGATTCGGCTCGCGCACGAAGGCTCACTTCCCCATCGATCCTTCGATCATCCGACTGGACGAAGATGCAGTGCTCGGATTCCTGCAGGCGATCACGAAGTTTGCGTTTGATACAGACATCAGTCATTTCGCCCAAACCATCGTAATCCGTGCGAGGCCGGTTACCGTTCAGAGGATCACCGTTCGGGTTGGCATTCCTCACGCGAAATACGAGCGCGAAGTCAATTTTGTTTTGCAGGGTCGTCATAGTGTGTTCCTCAGTTCTCACCGTTGTTATTGCTAGGATCGTCATCAGGCGCGTTATCAGGTACGTCGCGGGGCTTCAAAGCCTGTCGCTGACAGTGGTAGCCCAACAGGAATTCTCCCGAGAGTTGGCAGTCCTTGGCAAACTCAGTACCGATAAATAAAGCCATCACTTCATCAAGCAGCTTTTCCATTCCATGTAAAAATCCGGCGCGCTGCGTACGCAAGCGAGTCTTGTACGGGCTTAGTGCCAACTCAATGGTTTTCCATGTGGAAAATGGGCGATCCGCAAAGCGCTGCATCAATCGTGCAGCCGTCGTCTCGCGCCTTTCACCTGCTACAAACAGCGCTCGTCCTTCGATGTTTTCTGCGATTGCAAGTAGCCGCCCGTAAAGGTAATCGCGGCTCGTTCGGTCTTGTTCCAAAGCCATTTGGTAACCCCTTTCTGTGTGGTAGCCCTTGAAAAGTGCGCAGGCGATTCCCAGGCCCCTCTCCCAATCCCAACGATCAAGGCCGACACGGTTGCTGGCACGCCGAGTTGTCGATTTAACGAGGTCGACAGGTACCGGCAAGCCATCGACAATGCACGGCAATAGGCGCTCAACAGTGGCCTTTCTCAACTTGTCGTCGACGCGCGTCCCGTAAGCTGCTTCTGCAATATCCGCAGGTGCAGGCGCGCCAATGAATTTCTTCTCCTTCCCAAAATTCTGAGCCCAAGCACACTTCGAGTGCCAGGCTTCAATCCGCTCAAGAAACTCGGAACCATTTAGTTCTCGGTAAAAGGTGATTGCCATCCGCCCTGGCGTAGCAGAATCCAGGCCCATGACAACAATATCTTCCGTCGGCTCCAACTGAGAGCCATAGCCTGCAATCGCTTGCTTGAGGCGAAGTGCGAACGCCTGTGCCACGCCAGTGCCAAGTGACGTCGGAGCTACCAAAGTCGCCGGGCTGACTCCGAAGAGAGCTAGCGTGCTCTCTAACGGGTCAGGGAGAGGCTTACCCGATACAGCCCAACTGACGACCGTCTGATCGTTGTGTCGATAACCTTGACGTGTTATTAGCCAGCGAAGAGCGTTATGGGCCTTTTGACTAACCTGAAAACTCACACTGCAGACCTGTCTCTCGTAGTCTTTTTTTCCGTCCGTGAATCTGCCTCTGAACGTAAAACCGCTAAAGTCATTCGCAGAAATGAGTTTGCCGCCGTCACCCGGCCGTCGAATGAATCGCGGATGGTTTTGTGCCAACCGAGTCTGGGAACCTGTTACCATGCAAAAACCTTTTCCACCGTTCCGTTGCTCGTCGAAGTCAATCCACGATCTAATCAAGGTCGGATCTTCCCAAGTACCGGAGCATACGTTCCCAAATTCCTCCGTCCTCCAGCGAATAAACACCTTGCGATCCTCAAGCTTTGTTTTTTGTCCACGGCTATTAGTTATCACGACCGGAAAAATGTTTTCCTCCAATAAATCTCTTTTTAGTGTTCCCTTGCTGAGATAAGCAAGGATAGCGCGGGCTTTGGGATGTGCGTGCTCCGACTCGCACCAGTCAGAAAGCAGGTGCAAGTAAGCCGCTTGCTCCTCAGTCATTGGTCCTGCTGAGAAATCCACTGCGCAATAACCAATCTCCTCGCATAGAGGGTGAGGAGCTACGCCCGCGGTTCTGCCCGCAGAAGATTCTGTCGCCGGAATGAGTGTCGGAGACTCGGCCCACTCAAGCTTCTTCGCCCTGCCTTTGCGATAATTTCCTTTGTCATCAATTACCATTTCTACATGGGCCTGCTTCACAAAGTGTGAAATTGGCCAAAGCGATGCCCCGACGGGTTCAACCGTGTCCGCGCACTGCTCGTAAGTGTCATACAGCTTTTGAATCCAGCTCATTCCACTCCCTCCAGTTCGGCAGCTTCGTCATAAATCGAGCGCTGACTCCCGCCAATGCCAAAGTGCTTGATGCTCATCTCGCGTACGAATTTTCTGACAGTGCAGTCTTCAGGCATGTCAAAACGGATCGCGCCATTGACCATCTTCTGGTGGCAGAAGCGCGCTTGGAGTTTCTTCTCCCCGGTCTCATCTGGATAATCGAAACCATGGAACATCAGGCCAAACGAAAGCTCCCCTGCATCATCAAGTTCGCCAGTCCCGGTACCAAATTCACATGGCTCTACATAGGCTTGGCAATCCCTGCTCCCCAAGAAAATGTCCTGCCTCCCTCCACGCTCCAGCATGCGCTTGACGATTGCGTAGTGCTTGCCTTCAACCCTGTCCGCTGCCAGTTCATTCCGCTGGGTATTCCACACGAAGTGTGCCCTGACCTGGTACTCAACCTCGGAAAGGAATGTGTATATCGCGAGCGTATTACCGCCACTGAATTCTTGTGGCTTGGTACCTTTGGTCTGGGTACGGATTCGCTTCATGACGCGAGCCTCGTCAATGACCCAGATCAGAGTCGGCTTCCAGTAAATTGACTTGACGATACCTTTGAGGGCTTCGTAAGTGGGCACCTGATAGGAGAATTTCTCGCCCCCTACTCGGGTCAGCGGATCGGTGAACAGAGCGTATCGACCCCATACTCTGAATTCAATACTGTTGCGATGAAAATCAGACATTAAGTGTCTCCATGAGAGAAACCGGCTCGGCGGCCAAGCCAAACTCTTTACTATAGTAACGGGAATCGAGGCTAAAAACACGCATCCCTTCGTTGACTTCTCTTACCGCTTCCATCTGTTTCAGCTTTTCCAGAACATACGGGAAAACGTTGACCGTGTATTGCTGTGCAGTCCGCAGCAAATCATACTCCAGAGTTAAGTCATAAGCGGCATGCAAGCGTGCGACAAGGTCGGAGCCTTTTTCGCCATAGGGAACGATGACGCCCTGTGTGGGCGCGTCAATTGCTTTGAAAACCTTGGCCGCCGCCATGAACGACTGATTGAGAAGCCGCTCAGCTACCTTTCCGGTCTTACGCTGGCATTCTTCTCGTGCTGTGCGATTGCCAGAGAGCAGATTGAGAAGGTCATCGTCGTGACCCAATTGATTTGCCGAAACTGGGTAAATCATATCACTTTGGCGGTTAAAAAAGTAATAGCGGTAGTAATCCTTCAAAGCCTCTGGTCCGAGCAGGTTTCCAAGATAGCGATCCGGATTTTCGCCAAAATCATCGAGCACTCGCAGCGCATGCTCGCGGCCGATTCTGATGTCTGGGAGTTTTTCCAAGCGCTCATCCGCGGGATTAACCAGATGAACGATTCCCGGCTCCGGGCGGCCATTGCGATTACAGCGACCGGCTGCTTGTGCAATGGAATCCAGCCCGGCCATCGAACGAATTACCGCGCCGAAATCAACATCGACCCCCGCTTCGATCAGTTGAGTACTGACACAAAGAGTCGCCAACGCGGCATCGAGGCGATCCCTTATTTTTTTTAACTCCTGTTTTCGATGAGCCGCACACATGTCGGTGCTCAAATGAAACACGCTATCGGAACCGCTCCGCGCTGTGCACCCTTCAAAAACTTGCCGGGCAGCATCCTTGGTGTTGACGATAACCAGGCAACTACCGGCACGATCCAACTCGTCCAGGGCCAGTTGTGCAATCTCCGCATAGGCCCAGCCGCCGGGTTTTCGCCGATCACAGATTTCGACGCGTTTCAGGTCTGCGAACAACTGGCGAACATCGCGAACGATTTCATTCTGGGGAGCAAGACGGATAGCGCCGTTTTTTGCCGAAACATCGTGTAGCAGCGGTTGCGTGGCGGTACACAGGACGACCGTGCTGTTGCATTGTTCGACAAGGAAATTGATAGCGTTGTTGAACAGATGAACACACTTGATGGGCAGCGTCTGAACCTCGTCAAAGATCAGCACGGAATTTCCCATTTGATGCATCCGCCGGGCCCCTCGCGTTCCAGCGCCGAACAGAGACTCAAGGAACTGAACCATGGTCGTGTATACCACGGGCGCATCCCAGTTTTCGCACAGGATTTTTTCTCGCCAGGTCTGTTGTTCAGGCGTAATGCTCGAATGGTGTTCGAGGATCACCTTACCGTGCTGAGTTGGCTGATCATCGGGTTCAAGAATTTTCCGGACGACGTCAGCGTTCTGGTCAATGATTGAAGTAAACGGAATCACGTAGATGATCCGGTCGAGCTTTCGTCTCTTGGCGTGTGTTACGTCCTCCCCTGGCCAAGGTCTAAGGGCTCCAAATATCCCGCGTACGGTCGGGA
>NZ_FLQX01000026.1 GCF_900089955.1 Candidatus Accumulibacter aalborgensis
CGACACCGTGCCGTCCTTGCGGACCCGGCGGCTGACGCGATGGTGGAACAAGGCATCGAGCTTTGCGGCCAGCAGGCCGAGCGGGCGAATCTTCGACAAATCCTGCTGATAACGGGCCAATGGCGTGATCCCGTTCAGACCCTCATGCGGGCGGCGGTGATAGACCTGTTCCAGCCATGCCCACAGGCGCGCGTTGACGTCCTCAAGACCGGTGATGTGACGCTCGTGTGAGCGGCGGCGTGAATTCCGGTCAAATTGGGCGGTTTGAAATTCGTGATGGTAGAGACTGGGTGAAGCGGGTCCAATCAGGTTTTTGAGGCGGTAGTTTGGTCTTTGATGATGACGGTTTCGGCCTGGCGGAGCTGAATATGGCGGTCGCGACTTGCGTAGGCATGGTGCCGGGAGAGCGCTGAAGGGAGTGCTTTGGACTCGTAGCCAGCAGCTGTCGATCAGCAGAGGCCCGGTATTTTTCCGGGGTGCGATAGACGGAGCCCGCCGTCAGTTATCAGCCTTCATGGTGAGGCTTGGCTGCCTGGTTCTCGATTAAATCGCCTTGTGGCGTGATGGTCACGAATCCGTACCTCTGGCCGAAAGCCAGCCATGCCCGTCGTGCAGAATGGCGAGCGGGTTCGGATGCCTCCACCCGCCCGAGCAGGTCTAGCAGCGCCCGGAGTGGCGCGTTCATCTCATTGCCGATGGCGTCTATGACCGTTCTTCTGTCGCGCATCCGCTGGGCTCGTTTGCGCTCGCTACCGGTCATCGGTCGCTTACCCTGGAGAGGTCGGCCGGGTTTCGTGACGGTCACCAGGGGGTCGGTCATCCGCTGATCCCGGTTTCGTGACCGTCACGACGATCTGGGTAGGCGCCGCTCATGCCTCGATCTGCTCTTTCATGCGATAGCTCTTGCCCTCAATGACAACGGTTTCTGCATGATGGAGGAGCCGATCCAGGAGTGCCGAGGTCAGGGTGCTGTCGTGGTTGAAGATCTCCGGCCAGTGCTTGTAGGCGCGGTTGGTCGTGATGATCAGGGCGCCGTGCTCATAGCGTTCGCTGATGATCTGGAAGAGCAGATCGGCCCCATGCTTGTCGATGGGAAGATAGCCGAGTTCGTCGACCACGAGCAGTTTCGGCTGCAGATACTTGCGTAGTTCGCGCTTGAGATTGCCCTGCGCCTGGGCGGCGGAAAGCGTGTTGATGATATCGACGGCGGTGGTAAACAGCACCGGGTAGCCGCGCAAACAGGCGGTGTGGGCCAGCGCGATACTGAGATGGCTTTTTCCCAGACCGACGTTGGCAATGAAGATGACGTTGCCCTTGTCCTCGATGAAGCGCAATCGGAAGAGATTCTGAATCTGGGGTCGGTTGATTTTGGTCGGCCAGTTCCACTCGAACTGATCGAGGGTCTTGAGCACCGGAAAGCGGGCGAGCGCTACCCGTCGCTGGATACTGCGGTCTTCGCGGGCATGCGCCTCGCCTTCGATCAGTCGCGCCAGATAGTCGACATGCGACCACTGCTCGACTCCCGCTTCCTGGGCCAGGGGTTCGAAGCGTTCGAGCAGATAAGACAATTTGAGGAACTCCAACTGAGCGCGTAGCGCATCGGTGCTGATCTGCTCAGGGGATGCAACCCGTCTGTCAATGCCCATCGCCATGCCTGTCGTAGGGGGAGAGATCGGGAGCGGGGATCTCGATGTCCAGGAGGTCCTGGCGGCGGGTCAGATACAGCGCTCCGTGCGCCGGGGTCTCGCGGGCCCGCATCTCCAGGATGTTGGCGATGTACTCGCAGCTGTAGGCGGCGAATTCAATGCCGTCCTGGATCGCTCGATCGAGTGCCTCGACGCCGTAGATTTCGCCGAGAGCGATGATCTTCCAAAGGTGATGGCGCGGGTTCATGCGACGTTGCTCGATGCCTTCGAGATAGGCCTGTGCGTGCCGCGACAGACCCAGGAACTGCATGAGCAAGCGCTGCTCACGGGCGTTGCGGCGCTGGGCGAGCAACTCCTTCGGATGATCGGGGTCCTCGATATCCTGACGCCGATCGTAGCTGCGAACATGACGAGCGACGAGTTTATCCTGGTGGTAAATGCACACCCGATCCGGGTAAGCTTTCAGCGTCACCCGCTGACTGGCCAATTCGGCCGGCACTGAATAGTGGTTGGTATCGAGCGCGACACGGAACTGTTTCGAGGCGCGCTGGCTCTGGATGCGACCGATGTCATAAGGCATGGGGTTGAGGGGATGCAGCAGCGCTTGCTCTTCCTTGAAACGATCCACGGGCCGTTGATGCGTTTCACCATGGATGCGCACATTGGCGATGCTCTCCAGCCACAGCGCGGCAGCCGGATTCACCGCGCTGAAGTCGAGTAAATCCAAACCGTTCAGGAAATTTTTCTTGACATAGCCCACGCCGTTTTCGAAGCGCCCTTTTTCGTTCCCCTTGGCCACGTTGCACGCCGAGATCCCGAACCCCCAATGCCGAGCGAAATCGACATAGCGGGGATTGAACATCGGGGCTTCACCGACGACGCGGCGAAGCACCGCCGACTTCAGATTGTCGATCATCAAGCGACCCGGACACCCCTGGAAGGCAGCGAACGCGTGCTCGTGGGCCGCGAGAAAGTGCTCCATGGTTTGCGAGACGGTGAATTCGACGTACATCAGGCGGCTATGGCACAGCACCATGACGAAGAAGGACAGGCGTCGGCGCGTCGAACCGACGCTGATCGTTCCGTATTCTCCCCAGTCCAGCTGGGCAGCTTCTCCGGGAGCAAAGGAGAGCTTGAGGAACGCCTGCCGGCGCGCCGGCCGGACCTTGCGCACATAGCTCTTGACGATCGTGTAGCCGCCGGCGAAGCCGTCCTCGCGCAGACGCTGATAGATCTGTTGCGCACTGTATGGATGGGTTTCCAGCAGGCGAACGATTTGGTCCTTGAACGGATCGAGCTGACTGCTGCGCGGTACGGGCTGCCGGGGATGGAACTGCGCGCAGCCCACCCACTTCGCCACCGTCTCGGCATGCAAATTGAGGGTGCGAGCGGTCTGGGCGATAGTCAGCTGCTGCCGATCGTGGCAATCCTTGATCTTGCAATACATCTCGTAATCGATCATGGCGTGCGTCCGAGGACGGCACGCAGCGCGCCGATGCGCAGAGCGATCTCGTCTGCCGCGAATGCGCGCGCTTCGACCCGCCGTGGCGCATCCAGCGCCAGGACCTGATAGAGCGGGCGTTGATAAGCGATCAGTCCCACCTGGACAAGATCGTCGCGGGCCTGGGTCAGATGAGCAGGGGCCATCGACAGGGCGCGACCGACTGCGGCATCCGAGTAGGGTGTGGATCTTTTTGGCCACGCAAGATCGTAGGCAGATCAAAGTGTGGGGGCATGGGGAGC
>NZ_FLQX01000027.1 GCF_900089955.1 Candidatus Accumulibacter aalborgensis
CCGCTACCGGCTGCCGCCTGATTGAGGGGCGGTGCCGGCGAGCGGGGGGCTAAACGATTACCCTCGAATTGCTCGAAGAACATGCGGTCGATCTTCATGCCCTCGGACGTGATCTGCTCGACACGCATTGAAGCGAGGATGTCGGTGCCGAGATGCTCATACGTGCCGTCCACGACCACCGGGCCTTGACCGCTCCCTTCCTTGTTGCCCATTCCTCTGGGCGCGGGGAGCTTCAGCACTTCGTCGTAATTGAATTCTTCTTCGAAGTATTCACAGTTGGCGAAGAAATCGAAGAGCTTGAAGGCCGTTTTCTCCGGGTGCTGCACGCCTTCCTTCAGGCTGTCGTCGAAGAGCAGCTCGCGGAAGTCGTGCTTGCGGGTGCCGCGGCCCTTGATCTGGATGAAGTCGGTGGGCGAAAAGATGGGACGGAAGAGACCGAGGTTGAGGATGTCGGTGCAGTCGTAGCCGGTGGTCATCATGCCGACCGTCACGCAGACACGCGCCTTGCTGGTCTTGTAGGCAGGGATGAAGTTGCCCGACCCGAGCAGTTTGTTGTTGCTGAAGTTGATGGTGAACTGCTGGGCGTCGGCTATCTGGGAGGTTACCTGCACGGCGAAATCGGACTGGTACTTGCCGGGGAACATGCGGTCGGCCATTTGATTGAGTATCTGCGCCAGCTTGGCGGCGTGGTTCTGACTGACCGCAAAGATGATCGACTTGCCGATTTCGCCGCTGACCGGATCGCGCAGAGCGTTTTCCAGAAACGTCTTGCACAGGAGCTGGTTGGTGGCGTCCGCGAAGAAACGCCTCTCGAACTCGCGTTGCTTGAAGGCCTGCTGTTGATCGTCGCCGGCGTCATCTGTGAACGAGACGACGAAGCCTTCTTCGGAAAGCAGCGTGGTGGTGACCTCGGTGCGGGCGTCCACCACCGTCGGATTGATCAGGAAGCCCTCCTTCACGCCATCGAGCAGGGAGTAGCGGAAGGTCGGCTGGCTGTTCTCGCAACCGAAGGTGCGGTAGGTGTCGAGCAGTAGGCGCCGCTCGGCCTCGCGCGGGTCGCGGGTGCCTGGTTTCGATCTGTCGAACCGCCGGAGGTAATCGCGCGGCGTGGCGGTGAGACCCAGCTTGTAGCCGATGAAGTAATCGAAGACGGCGCGGGCATTGCCGCCGATGGAGCGGTGTGCTTCGTCGGAGATGACGAGATCGAAGTCGGTCGGCGAGAAGAGCTTCTGGTACTTGTTGTTGAACAGCAGGGATTGCACGGTGGTGACGACAATCTCCGCGCGTCGCCAGTCGTCCCGGTTCTCCTTGTAGATCACCGTCTGAAAGTCGGCGGACAGCACCGCTGCGAAGGCTTTCTTGGCTTGGTCCTCGAGCTCAAGGCGATCGACCAAGAACAGGACGCGCCGGACGTTGCCGGAACGGAGAAACAGCTTGATGACGGCGGCGGCAGTCAGTGTCTTGCCGGTGCCGGTAGCCATCTCGAACAGGAAGCGGTCCTTGCCGTCGCCGACTGCGGCCTGAAGCCTGTAGATGGCCTTGAGCTGATAGGGCCGGAGAAAGCGCAGCTTGTTGGTCTGGACGTATCCGGGGCGCTCGGCCTCGTTTTGCCAGGCAGCCTCCGATTGGTAGTTCGGGCGCTGGGTGCGAACGATGTAGTCCTCGCCCACCTGCTCTTCGATCAGACGCTGTGGATTGGGGGTGACCTTCTGGTAGCCGGTGACCGAGTCCGATGTCGGAAACGAAGTGATGACGTACGGGTTGCCCCGTTCGAGATCCCAGAAGTAGTGCAGGTTGCCGTTGGAGAGGATGACGAAGCGGCAGTTCTGCGACTTGGCGTACTTGCGGGCCTGCTCCTTCGCGACGAGCGGATTCTTGTCCTCAGCTTTGGCTTCGAGGACGAGCAGCGGGAAGCCCTTCGCGTCGAGCAGGAGAAAATCGACGAAGCCCTTTGTGGTCTTTTCGAAGTTGTCGCCGAGCGCGTCCAAGTCGGTTGACTTGAGTGTGACGCTGGGTTCAAGGCGGATATTCGCAGGCGCGGTGCCATCCTGGAAGAAACGCCAGCCAGCCGCTTCGAGCAGTTTGTTGATCTTGATACGGGCTGTGGCTTCCTTATCGGGCATTCAGGGTCCAATTACAGCGATGGTGGTCAAGCGGCATAAGCGAATAGCGTTTATCTGCGGCGCCGAAAGCGTCCGATCCGAACGGCAGCGTCTTTTACGCCGCCTGATGTAGATGCATGTCGACATGAATATCGTTGAACGGGCAGCGCAGGCCGCCGCGCTCGGTGCGCTCGATCAGTCCTAACCCGACCAGTACCCCTGCGTCCTCGTGCACCCGCTTTACATCGCGGCCAACGCGGCGCGCCAGTTCGCGCACCGGCACTTCACCAGCGCCCTGCAGGGCATGAACCAAAGCCCATCGACGCTCAGTCAAGTGCGAAAAGAAAGCGCCAGCCGATTCGAAATTAAGCCGCTCCCCTTGATACGACTCAGCCTTGAACGCCGCCTGCGCCGATGCGCGCAACTTTGAAGGAGTGCTCGGAGGGTGGTGCCGGCGCTGGCAGGCGCCAGACCACCATCTCAATACCCGTTTCATCATTGGCCGCATCATTGAAGCGGGTAATCAATTCGGTTTCACGTGAGCAATTTTGCCAACGCGGAGTGCTGTTGTTAACAAAGCCAACAACACAGTCTGACTCGAATTGATATCCCCCTCACAAGTGGGCATCAGCCAGGCCGAGGTCGAGGACATGTACCACATTATGGCGATCACCAGCTGCGAAGACCGCTTCGTGATCCCCACGACGCACCGCGAATACGCCAAGAACACCTTCAAGGTTCTCGGCGCGCTGCTCGAACTGGCTGGTGAACAGGCGTAGCCGACGGACAGACCATGATTCTTCATCATCCCTTCACGACCCCATCCAACCGAAGTTCCAGCATCGCCGCATCGCGTGTCAGCAGCGTCAATCGCTCATCTTGGGACTGTGCGATGAGCAGTCGGTCAAATGGGTCAGCGTGTGCACAAGCCAGACTGCGCACGGCTTCAATGTGGCGTGGCAAGATCGGCAGCAGGACAAAATCCTGCGCTTCGAATTGTTCGGTGATTGTGCCTGGCGGCAAAGGTAGTTTGCCCCTGGCGTTTTTCAGCACCATTTCCCATATGCTGGCAGCGCTTACAACGATTTCGGATTGTTCGATGATCTCCTGCGTGGCTTTGCCCAAACGTGTGTCGGCTGTCATCCACCAATAGATCAGGTGGGTGTCGAGCAGGTATCGCTTCACGGCAGTTCGCTACCAGCGAGTGCATCGGCGATGGCTGCATTTGTAACGGGCGTATCCCAATCATCTTGAGCTTTGGGCAGCGCCGACCATGCGCCTGGTTTGCGCGCGGAGTCCTGCGCGCCAACTTTAACCAGCCTGACGACAGGTACACCCTTGTTGGCGATAACCACATCCTCGCCCGCCAGCGCGGCCTGCACTAGTTTGGAAAGTTGGTTTTTCGCTTCGAGCATGTTGAATTGCATGTTTTAATCCCTTGTTGACTTTCGCTTGGTGCGTGCAGTGTAGCCCTACTTGGCCAAGGTAGCCAACAGCCAACTCAAGGCCGAGCTGCGCGCCTCGCTCGTTCGTCTCCGCGGAGACCACGGTCGCAGACAATGCTTCGGTTCAAATGGGCGGCGGTGGCGGTAAGCTTGGCGTCATCAAAAAGGACTCGATCTGCCGAACCGCCGCGTTTTTCACTCGTATGCGCGTTGCTGTGGGCGGGCGAGCCGTGAGGTTCTCCCCACTCCCGATCACGGCCCTGTGAAACCCACTGATACGCTGCAACACGATGAAGGACTCCATGGCAAAGGCCAAGGTCAATGACACCACCGCGCCGCTCGACTTCGAGGCCAAACTCTAGGCCGCCGCCGACGCGATGCGCAACAATATGGACGCCGCCGAGTACAAGCACGTCGTCCTCGGCCTGATCTTCCTCAAGTACATCTCCGACGCTTTCGAGGCCAAGCACGCCGAACTGGAGGTGCAGCGCGGTGATGGCGCCGATCCCGAGGACCCGGACGAGTGCCGTGCCATCAGCATCTTCTGGGTTCCCAGGGAAGCGCGCTGGCAGTACCTCAAGGCCAGCGCCCCGCAGGCGACGATCGGCACGCTGGTCGACGGCGCGATGGCGGCGATCGAGCGCGACAACCCGTCACTCAAGGGCGTGCTGCTGAAGGACTGCGGCCGTGCCGGCCTCGACAAGCAGCGGCTCGGGCAGATCATCAACCTGGTCAGCGGCATCGCGCTGGGCAGCGCCGCCGATCGCGCCAGGGACACGCTCGGCCGCGTGTACGAGTACTTCCTCGCGCGCTTCGTCAGCGCCGAGGGCAAGAGCGGCGGGCAGTTCTACACGCCGTCGCACGTGGTGCGCGTGCTGTGGCGCGACGAGCAGGGTTACCCGCAGACGCAGCGCCTGTCGGACCTGCCCGGTGTGCCCGATTTCGTCGAACACGGCGCCCTGCTCGGCCATCTCTGGATGGAGGGCCAGCTTGGCGTGGGCGATCCGCTGGTCGACCAGGGGTCGCCGACTCGCCCGCTGCGGGCGCACAAGTCATGACCGTAGTGCATCTGGAATTCCTGGTCGAGGAGCCGTCGATGGAGGCCTTTCTGCGCACTCTGCTGCCGCGCCTGCCACCTGATGATCGTGGCTTCGAGGTGCATCCGTTCCAGGGCAAGAGCAACCTCCTGGGCAAACTGCAGGCCCGCCTGCGCGGCTAGGCGCAGTGGCTGCCGGAAAACTGGCGCATCGTCGTGGTAGTCGACCGCGACGACAACGGTCCTGGAGCAGGCGGAGGTGCTGTCACGGACGTGGGCGGTCGTCTGAGAAGGTCCCGGTCGGGCGCACGACCAGTGTCATTCGCCGTAAGGAATGCGAGTTGCCACCGTCCGTCGTGCGACAAGTGGGGCGAGATTCGGACGACTTTTCAGTGGCTCCCGGGACGGAATTCGAGATTGACGCTGCTTTATGGCGGGGCATATACTTCAAACCGAAGCCAGAATGGAGGCCTGCCACATCGAAGGTGGGATATATCTTCAGGTAACGCAAGATGAAGGCGAGCTGCTTCCCCGTCGTTTCGAGCTAGCCTTTCGGGTCGTCGACTGAACGTACTTGATCTCTCCATTCAGGAGCTGTTCCTGCTGGATGGCAAGACAAGCGCCCTTGAAGAAGTTTTCCGACATTCATGCAGCCACCCTGTGAGAAAGGACAGTGTCGTAATGTTGGAGGTAAGCGTTTAGCCCCCCTACCACACGTACCGAGCAGGTTGGTGCGGAGCGCAGCGCTTGC
>NZ_FLQX01000028.1 GCF_900089955.1 Candidatus Accumulibacter aalborgensis
GGGTTTGCCGCTCCCCGCGCTCCCTGCTATCCCGGCAGCAGCACAGGGGGAGTGAACGGTTACTCCTGGCTTCGTCGGGCCGATTGGCGTCGAGCAGTTGGATGACCGATTCAATCGGTTCGAATTGAATGAGATCGCCGTAGCGCATGTCCTGCCTTCTCTTTATTGCATTTCCACCGTCACCAGGCCATCGGTAGCGTAGTCTCGATGCTCCGGATGGCCCATTTCGGCATAGGTCAGCCGACCAGTTTTGCCGTCATCTCGCAATTCTCCTGGCCAAACCGCGACAACTCGCTTGCTGTGCGCGTGCCGTTTGAGTAAAGTAATGCAGTCTTGCCAGCGCGCGGCGAACCGACCAGCAGGATCAGTTTGCTGCGCAGGGCCGCCACGTCACCTGCAAGCATCTCAAGACGAAAGAGGATTTCTGGTGCCATTCTGGAACCTATTCCAGATTTGCACCTGTTTTTTAAGTGGCGCCCTGCAAGCCTTATGGCCAGGGCCTCTCTTGCAATCTACTCATTCCGGTAGTGCACACATGGGTGCACGGCTTTCGCTGCTTCAGCCCATGATGCACCAATCGGCCATTCTGAAGCAACTGACTGTCCCGCTTTGTCTCCTGGTCGTCGGCACTCGAATGGGGAACGCCAACGGCTCGTCATGCTGTCCCACAAAACGCAATCTTTGAGGGCGTTTTTCCGCTTAACGCAGAGTCGTTCATTTTTCCTTTTTTCGGGTTGCATGCGCCAGATTTTACTCTCCTTCTATCCCTACCCTGTTTTTTTAGTGGGACAATTGGGACACTTGAAAAAAACAGGCTTAATGCATTGATTATTAATCGTTTTAGCTGTCCCAAAAGTTTGGGACACTTGCCTTTTTGGCTGGGACACGTGGGACACTTTGTCCCACGATCCGGGGGGGTGGCAGATCGGGCTTGCCGCGGTCTGGTCGGGGCCTCGGGTTTCCTGCTGGGGTGCTCGATCGCCGCCAGTTCTTCCGGGTTGTCGTCTTCTCGATCGCTGAAGCCTGCCACTTGCCGACAACGGCGCCAGCGTCGGGCAGTGCTTGGTGGCGATCGTCGGCAAGCGGTGCCAGGTTGAAGGCGAGGCAGCGCACCGGCAGCCGATCGGGGTTACCTTGGCCTGGTCAGGGTGTCGGGTTTCTGGCAGGCAGCAGTTGCAGGCGTGTGTTCGGCTTGCCGCCGGCGTGGCCAGTGTCGGGCCACCCTCGATCACGCGCAGTTCTTCCGGGTCTTCGTCCTCTCGATCGGTGAAGCCTGCCACGTGGCGACAACGGCGCCAGCGTCGGGCAGTGCTTGGTGGCGATCACCGGCAAGCGGCGCCAGGTCGAAGACGAGGCGGCGCATCGGCAGCCGATCGTGCTGGCCGTGGCCTGGTCGAGCGTCTGGTTGCTGGCAGGCAGCGGTTGCCGCCATCCGCGCCGGTAGTCTGGCCTTGATCGTCGGCAAACTGGCGTTGCTGTGGTCAAGGGCGTGCAGCTCGTCGGCAGTTCTTCCGGGTTGTCGTCTTCTCGATCGCTGAAGCCTGCCACGAGGCGACGGCGGCGCCAGCGTCGGGCGGTGCTCGGTGGCGATCACCGGCAAGCGGTGCCAGGTCGAAGGCGGGGCACCGCACCGGCGGCCGATCGGGCGTGCCGTGGCCTGGTCAGGCCCTCGGGTTGCTGGCCGTGGTGCTCGAACGCGGGCAGTTCGGCGGGGTCTTCGTCCTCTCGATCGGTGAAGCCTGCCACGTGGCGACGACGGCGCCAGCGTCGGGCAGTGCTCGGTGGCGATCGCCGGCAAGTGGTGCCAGGTTGAAGGCAGGGCAGCGCACCGGCGGCCGATCGGGCGTGCCGTGGCCTGGTCGGGTGTCGGGTTGCCGGCAGGAGTCGCTTGCCGCCAGCGGCGCCGGAAGTCTGGCCTTGATCGTCGGCAAACTGGCGGTGCTGTGGTCAAGGGCGTGCAGCTCGTCGGCAGTTCGGCGTGGTCTTCGTCTTCCCGATCGGTGAACCCTGCCACTTGCCGACGACGGCGCCAGCGTCGGGCAGTGTTCGGTGGCGATCGTCGGCAAGTGGTGCCAGGTCGAAGGCGAGGCAACGCACCGGCAACCAGTGGCTCACCGGGTGAGTCGGCGGCAAGATCTAGGCCGAGCCGGTGGTTGGCTATACTGTGCAGCTATTCAACAGGATTGATCATGAAAAAAATCGGTGTCGTTGCCTTTGCCGTTGTCGTTCTAATCGCTGTGATCGTTCTTGGTTATCACAAGTACGAGGAAAAACAAGAACTAGCAGAAACAAGCAAGATCATGCGCGATGCATCCGTGCGGGTCAGTACATTGCTCGAATACATGCGGGGCGGGCATGGTGTCACTTACGCTGAATTCATACGACAGGCCAGGGAACACAACACCGCTATCACCCAGTCAATAATCACTATTAAGAGCCGACGGACGCCGAAAAACCCCGAAAATTTTAATCATGTCGTCTGGTATCTTGAAACCGTTCAGGCAGTCATCCGCGCCAGCGAAAGGACTACCCTTACCATGATCGAGGCGACCGCCGCCAAGCGCGGCGCCGAGGCTGCTTTGGCTCAACTCAATGCCTTTGTCGCCAACCCGGAGGATGGCAAGGCACGGTTCAACGCCACGTCTATGGATGCCGAGAGCATGTCAAAACGCTTGGCGATTGCCAGTGCCGAATTTGAGATTGCAACGCTCCAATTGCAGCAAGCAATGCTTGATCTGTCCGAGGCCAAGCCTCCAGCTAAATCGAGCATCCCTGTGGACGTTTACCTGTCCAAGAACGACTTGCGCGACATTACCCTAAAGATCAAGTAGCGTTGCCCGCCTCATATAGAGCCGGTTCCTGCGGTGGCCAGGAATACCGCCAGGCGATGGCGCATGCGGCCGGCGTGGTCGGTGCCGCCCAGTGAGTCGGCCGACCACGCCGGATCTTGTACTTTGCTGTGCCCGCGCGCGGCCTAGTCATCCCCGGGGCGCCCCGATCTTCACGAAATAGCAACGGTGACCCGCTCTGTAGGCGGCCAGCGGGCATGGATACTGGCGCAGAGCAATGACGCATCCAGCCGGCCAGCTCGGCGAAGCGATACGCCTCGATCACTTTGACTTGGCAGCAGCGCCGAGTTCAGCCGGCTGTCGATCACGGTCGAGATTCCCGGCCGGCCTGGTCATTGCCGGCAGCGACCACGCAGGCCGAATCGGTTAAGCCAGGCGCCTCGATTGTCCCAAGTCGGAAGCGCCGTCAGCGTCGGGCGGTACCGGGTGGCGATCGCCGCCAAGTGGGGTCTGGTCCAAGGCGAGGCGGCGCACTGGCAGTCGATCGGGGTTGCTGTGGTTAAGTGCGTGCAGTTCGGGCTGATCTTCGTCTTCTTGACCCGTGAAGCCTACCACAAGGAGACGGCGGTGCCAGTGTCGGGCGGTTCTCGGTGGCGATCACTGGCAAGTGGCATCAGGTCGAAGGCGAGGCAGCGCATTGGCAGCTGATCGGGCGTGCCGTGTTCTGGTCAGGATCTCGGGTTGCTGGCAGGCAGCGCTTGCCGCTGGCGGCGTCGGCAGTCTGGCCTTGATCGTCGGCAAACTGGCGTGGCTGGGGTCAAGGGCGTGCAGCTCGTCGGCAGTTCTTCCGGGTTGTCGTCTTCTTGATCGCGGAAGCCTGCCACGTGGCGACGACGGCGCCAGCGTCGGGCAGTGCTCTGTGGCGATCGTCGGCAAGTGGTGCCAGGTCGAAGGCGAGACAACGCACCGGCGGCCGATCGGGCTTGCCGCGGTCTGGTCGGGGCCTCGGGTTGCCTGCTGGGGTGCTCGATCACCGCCAGTTCTTCCGGGTTGTCGTCTTCTCGATCGGTGAAGCCTGTCACAAGGCGACGACGGTGCCAGTGTCGGGCGGTTCGTCGTGGCGATCGCCGGCAGGTGGTGCCAGGGCGAAGGCGAGGCAGCGCACTGGCAGCCGGTCGGGCGTGCTGTGGTCTGGTCGGGATCTCGGGTTGCCTGCTGTGGTGCTCGAGCACCGCCAGTTCTTCCGGGTCTTCGTCTTCTCGATCGGTGAAGCCTGCCACAAGGCGACGGCGGCGCCAGTGTCGGGCGGTTCGTCGTGGCGATCGCCGGCAAGTGGTGCCAGGTCGAAGGCGAGGCAGCGCATCGGCAGCCGATCGTGCTGGCCGTGGCCTGGTCGGGGCCTCGGGTTGCCGGCAGGCAGCGGTTGCCGCCATCCGCGCTGGCAGTCTGGCCTTGATCGTCGACAAACTGGCGTGGCTGGGGTCAAGGGCGTGCAGCTCGTCGGCAGTTCTTTCGGGTTGTCGTCTTCTCGATCGCGGAAGCCTGCCACGAGGCGACGACGGCGCCAGCGTCGGGCAGTTCTCGGTGGCGATCGTCGGCAAGCGGTGCCAGGTCGAAGGCGAGGCAGCGCACCGGCGGCCGATCGGGCGTGCCGTGGCCTGGTCAGGCCCTCGGGTTGCTGGCCGTGGTGCTCGAACATGGGCAGTTCGGCGGGGTCTTCGTCCTCTCGATCGGTGAAGCCTGCCACGTGGCGACGACGGCGCCAGCGTCGGGCAGTGCTCGGTGGCGATCACCGGCAAGCGGTGCCAGGTCGAAGGCAAGGCAGCGCACCGGCAGCCGGTCGGGGTTGCTGTGGTCTGGTCAGGATCTCGGGTTGCTGGCAGGCAGCGGTTGCCGCCAGCGGCGCTGGCAGTCTGGCCTTGATCGTCGGCAATTCTTCCGGGTCGTTGTCTTCTCGATCGGTGAAGCCTGTCACGAGGCGACGGCGGCGCCAGCGTCGGGCGGTGCTTGGTGGCGATCGCCGGCAAGTGGTGCCAGGTCGAAGGCGAGACAGCGCACTGGCGGCCGGCAGAGCTTGCCGTGGCTTGGTCAGGATCTCGGGTTGCTGGCAGGCAGCGGTTGCCGCCATCGGCGCCGGCAGTCTGGCCTTGATCGTCGGCAAATTGGCGTTGCTCGGGTCAAGGGCGTGCAGCTCGTCGGCGGTTCTTCCGGGTCGTCGTCCTCTCGATCGGTGAAGCCTGCCACAAGGCGACGGCGGCGCCAGCGTCGGGCGGTGCATGGTGGCGATCGCCGGCAAGTGGTGCCAGGTCGAAGACGAGGCAGCGCACTGGCGGCCGGCAGGGCTTACCGTGGCCTGGTCGGGATCTCGGGTTGCTGGCAGGCAGCGGTCGCCGCTGGCGTGGCCAGCATCGAGCAGTGCTTGGTGGCGATCGCCGGCAAGTGATGCCAGGTCGAAGACGAGGCAGCGCACCGGCGGCCGATCGGGCATGCCGTGGCCTGGTCGGGTGTCGGGTTGCTGGCCGTGGTGCTCGAACGCGGGCAGTTCGGCGGGGTCTTCGTCCTCTCGATCGGTGAAGCCTGCCACGTGGCGACGACGGCGCCAGCGTCGGGCAGTGCTTGGTGGCGATCACCGGCAAGCGGTGCCAGGTCGAAGGCAAGGCAGCGCACCGGCAACCGGTCGGGGTTGCTGTGGTCTGGTCAGGATCTCGGGTTGCTGGCAGGCAGCGGTTGCCGCCATCGGCGCCGGCAGTCTGGCCTTGATCGTCGGCAAATTGGCGTTGCTCGGGTCAAGGGCGTGCAGCTCGTCGGCGGTTCTTCCGGGTCGTCGTCTTCTCCATCGGTGAAACCTGCCACAAGGCGACGACGGCGCCAGTGTCGGGCGGTAGTCACCCTAACAAGCCTCGCTTTTTGGCCTGTTGAGCACGTGGCACCTCGTTCACTCGCGGTCAACGGTGGGTAAAGGTTCCTCTGACGACGCATCGTGCGCAGGACCACGGGCGGGCCTCTTGAAAACCGGCTCCTTGATGGTTCCGTACCACACCCGGATACCCGCCGCAGTAATCGCCGCGTCTATTTTTGCCTTGATTTCCTTGAGCACGTTGCAATACTCAAGCCGCTTCCTGAATTCCCTTAGGGTGTGGATCTTTTTGGCCATGAAAGATCGTAGGCAGATCAAAGTGTGTGGGCATGATGGGCTTGGCGAAGAAGCCTCTCGGGTGGTATGTAACAGGTGACGAAGCGATTACGTACCGCCACAGGAGACCCCTTCATATGGAAGCATACACAAACGAGACGTATTTTGACGAGTTTGCCTTCGCGTGCGAGCAGTTTGCAAAGCTGCTGAGCGAGCTGAGGTCGGAGTCGGCACGAGTCCTGGAACATGAGGAGATCGAATCACTGATCGCGCGCGAGGGGAATGAGTTGTTGCGGCGCCTGATGCAGGGGTACCTGGATCAACGAACGGCGGCCGAAGAAAGGTGTGAAGGAGTGACCGGGGCGGACGGAGAGGAGCGGCGGCATTGCCGAGCCAGAAACCGACTGCTGGTGACGTTGTTCGGCGAAGTGACGGTAGGGCGCCTGGGGTACAGCGGAGCCCGGCTGGGGAGTGTTTTCCCGTTGGATGCGGCGCTGAATCTGCCGCCGAACAAATACTCCCACGGGGTGCGGCGCAAGGTGGGGTTGGAAGTGGCCAAGGGCTCGTTTGAAGAGGCGGTGAAGGCCATCCAGGAGGGCACGGGTGCGGAAGTGCCGAAGCGCCAAGCCGAAGAACTGTCACGGGCGATCAGCGCGGATTTTGACGAGTTTTACGCCCGTCCGCCGGTGGAGGAAGACAGTGCACCTGAGCAGGAAGCCAGTGCGCCGAAGGAGGGTGCTAGCCAGCCGAAGGAGGGCGCCAGCAAACTGCTGGTGATGAGTACCGATGGCAAGGGCATTGTCGTGCG
>NZ_FLQX01000029.1 GCF_900089955.1 Candidatus Accumulibacter aalborgensis
AAGGAGAAGCCGGCGGCGGCGCCGCCGCCGGTAGTGGAAGTGGTGACGGTGGCGCAGCAGGACGTGCCGATCTACATGGAATGGATCGGGTCGCTCGACGGCAACGTCAATGCCGTCATTCGTCCGCAGGTGACCGGCTACCTGATCAAACAGAACTACCGCGAAGGTGACCTGGTGAAACAGGGGCAGCCGCTGTTCGAGATCGACCCGCGCACCTTCGAGGCCGCCGTCGATGAGGCCAAGGGACTGCGCGCCCAGCAGGCGGCGCGCTACGAAACGACGCGCGCCAACCTGGCGCGCATCAAACCGCTGGCGGCGATGAACGCCGTCAGTCAGAAGGACCTCGACGACACCACCGGCGCCGACCTGTCCGCCAAGGCCTCGCTCGAAGCCGCCGACGCTTCATTGCGCACCGCGAAGCTGAATCTGGCTTTCACCAAGATTGCCTCGCCGGTCACCGGCATAGCCGGAATCGCCAAGGCGCAAATCGGCGACCTCCTCAGCCCGAGCATGCCGACCGAACTGACCACGGTATCGACCGTCGATCCGATCAAGGTCTATTTCAACATCAGCGAGCGCGAATACCTCAAGATTGCCGGCGAGAGAACGGCCGCCAGCAAGCCGAAGCCGCTCGCACTGATCCTCATCGACGGATCGTTCTATCCCCAGCCCGGAACCTTCTTCGTACTCAACCGGCAGGTAGACCCGAGCACCGGCACCTTCAAGGTCGCCGCGCTGTTCCCCAACCCCGACAACCTCCTCCGCCCCGGCCAGTACGGCAAGGTACGGGCCACCATGTCGGTCGACAAAGGCGCGCTGCTCGTGCCCCAGCGTGCGGTCACCGAAATCCAGGGCAAGTACCTGGTCGCGGTCGTCGCTGCCGAAAACAAGGTCGACATCCGTCCGGTGAGCGTCGGTGAGCGCATCGGTTCGGACTGGATCATCAGCCAGGGACTTCAACCCGGCGACCAGATCATTGCCGAAGGAACGCAGAAAGTCCGCCCGGGAATGACCGTCAATGCCAAACCCTTCGTTCCCGCCACCCCGGCCAAGCCGGCCGCACCGGCACCGGCACCGGCACCGGCACCGGCAAACAAAGGGTAAGCGACATGTCGAAGTTCTTCATCAACCGGCCGATCGTGGCCATGGTCATCTCTATCCTGATGACCATCATCGGCCTGGTCGCCATGGCCGGACTGCCGACCGCCCAGTTCCCGAACATCGTACCGCCCGAAATCAAGGTCACCAGCACCTACACCGGTGCCGACGCGCTGACCGTCGAACAGGCGGTGGCCACGCCGATCGAGCAGCAGATGTCGGGCGTCGACAACATGAACTACATGTATTCGATCAACGCCAACAACGGCCAGTCGACGCTGACCGTAAACTTCGCACTGGGCACCAGCGCCAACACCGACCAGTTACTCGCCCAGATGCGCGAAGGCCAGGCCGAGTCGCAATTGCCCGCGGATGTGCGCAACTACGGCGTCACCGTCGCCAAATCGACCTCCTCGCCGTTGATCATGTTCGCGCTCTACTCGCCCAACGGCAGCTACGACAACGTCTTCCTCGCCAACTACGCGTATATCAACCTCAATGACCAGATGACGCGGGTCAAGGGAATCGCCAGCGTCACCGTCTTCGGCGCCGGCCAGTATGCGATGCGGCTGTGGGTCAGGCCCGATCAGTTGGCCAAGCTGAACATCACCATTCCCGAAATCATCAACGCGGTCAACAACCAGAACACCGTCAATCCGGCGGGAACGATCGGTGGCGAGCCGGTCCCGCCAGGCCAGGAGTTCACTTACGCCGTACGCGCGCAAGGCCGCTTGCAGAGTTCCGAAGAGTTCGGCAACATCGTCCTGCGCGCCAACCCAGACGGGTCGATCGTTCGCGTCAGAGATGTCGCGCGCATCGACCTCGGCGCGCAGACCTACAGCCAGCAGGGCCGGCTCAACGGCAAACCCGCGGCGCTCATCGCGCTCTACCTGATACCGGACGCCAACGCCCTCGCTTCCGCCGACGGCGCCAAGAAGCTGATGGAGAAGCTCAAGGAGAGTTTCCCGCCCGACCTCGATTACGTCATCGCCCTCGACACCACGCTGTCGGTCACCGAAGGGATCAAGGAGATCCAGCACACGCTGATCGAAGCGCTGGTGCTGGTGATGATCGTCGTCTTCGTCTTCCTGCAGGGCTGGCGGGCGACGCTGATCCCGCTGCTGGCCGTCCCGGTGTCGCTGGTCGGCACCTTCATGCTCTTCCCGATGTTCGGCTTCTCGATCAACACCCTGTCGCTGTTTGGTCTGGTGCTGGCCATCGGCCTCGTCGTCGACGACGCCATCGTCGTCGTCGAAGCCGTCGAGCACCATATCGAGCACGGCCTGTCACCGAAGGACGCCACGCTCAGGGCCATGCAAGAGGTCACCGGGCCGGTGATCGCCATCGCCGTCATCCTGGCCGCCGTCTTCGTGCCAACCGCCTTCATTCCGGGGATTACCGGCCAGCTCTACCAGCAGTTCGCGGTGACCATCGCCATCTCGGTGATCATCTCGGCGTTCAACGCGCTGACCCTGAGCCCCGCCCTCTGCGCGCTGCTGCTCAAGCCCAAGGTCAAGGGCAGCGGCCCACTGCAGAAATTCTACGACTGGTTCAACAAGGTGTTTGGCCGCGTCACCAGCGGCTACGTCGGCGTCTGCCGGATCGCCATCCGCAGGAGCCTGATCAGCCTCGTCTTTCTGGTCGCCGTCACCGCGGGAGCGGGTTTCTTTGGCAAGCTGGTCCCCACCGGCTTCCTGCCGGATGAAGACCAGGGTTACGTCTATGCCGGGATCCAGCTCCCCGACGCCTCATCGCTGCAACGCACGGCGGAAATCGCCCGTCAGGCCGAAGAGCTGATCATGAAGGTGCCGGGCGTCAAGTACACCTCCACGGTCATTGGCTACAGCATGCTGAGCCAGGTGACCAATACCTACAGCGCGTTCTTCTTCATCACCCTAGAGGACTGGGCCGCGCGCAAGAAACCCGAGGAGCAGTACACCGCGATCAAGGCCGCACTGACGCAAAAACTCGGCGGCATTCCTGGCGCCATCGGTTTCGCGTTTCCGCCGCCGGCCATCCAGGGAGTCGGCACCTCGGGCGGAGCGACCTTCATTCTCGAGGACCGCGCTGGAAAAGACATCGCCTTCCTCGCCGAGAACACCAGCAAGTTCCTCGAAGCCGCGAAAAAGCGCCCCGAACTCGCCGGCGTTTCGAGCACCTTCCGGCCAACCGTGCCACAACTGTTCATCGACGTCGATCAGGACAAGGTGCTCAAACAGGGGGTCATCCTCAGCGACGTGTACAAGACGCTGCAGAGCTTCCTGGGCAGCGGCTTCGTCAACTACTTCAACCGCTTTGGTCGCCAGTGGCAGGTCTACGTCCAGGCCGAAGGTGACTACCGCACGACCATCGAGAATGTCGGCCAGTTCTACGTGCGCAACAACAAGGGAGAAGCGGTGCCGCTGTCGGCGCTGACCTCGATCCGCACCATCGCCGGACCGGAATTCACGATGCGCTACAACCTCTACCGCAGCGCGCAGATCAACGCCTCGGCGGCGCCCGGTTACAGTTCGGCGCAGGTCATGCGCGCGCTCGAAGCGGTCTTCGCCGAAACCATGCCCAGCGACATGGGCTACGACTACATGGGCATGTCGTACCAGGAGCAGCAGGCCGAGCAGGGAATCTCACCGGCGGTCATCTTTGGCTTCTCGCTGCTCTGCGTCTTCCTGATCCTGGCGGCGCAGTACGAGAGCTGGTCGCTCCCCTTCTCGGTGCTCCTCGGTACGCCGATCGCCATCGCCGGCGCCTTTTTTGCGCTGCTCTTGCGCGGCCAGGAGCTCAACGTCTATGCGCAGATCGGTCTGGTGATGCTGATCGGCCTGGCGGCCAAGAACGCGATCCTGATCGTCGAGTTCGCCAAGATGGAGTACGAGAAGGGCGA
>NZ_FLQX01000030.1 GCF_900089955.1 Candidatus Accumulibacter aalborgensis
GGTAGTGTGCCGACTTATGTGCAAAAGCGTTTGCGGTAGAAAGCAGGCGGGTGGTCATGGTAAGAGGTTGATTGTCGAGATCGACCGTGAATCCCTTGAGAGGACAAACCATGACCACGATGAAGCGTAGTACGAAGCTCAAAGCAATAGAAGAGGTTGCGGGTGACCGTGACCTGATGAAGGCGCTGATGAAGGAAGCGCTGCAAGAAGTGCTGGAAGGCGAGATGAGCGAATTTCTGGGCGCAGAGCGGGGCGAGCGTACGCAAGCCCGAGGCGGGTACCGGGCCGGCTACTACGGGCGCAACCTGGTTACCCGGATCGGCAAGCTCGAGCTGCGCGTACCGCGGGATCGGAGCGGCGAATTCTCCACCGCCCTGTTCGAGCGCTACGCCAGAAGCGAGAAAGCTCTGGTGGCGGCGCTGGCGGAAATGTACGTCCAGGGTGTTTCCACCCGCAAAGTCAAGGCCATCACCGAAGAGCTGTGTGGTCACCGTTTCTCGGCCAGTGCCATCAGCACCATCAACAAAGGGCTGGACGACGCCTTGGCGCGGTTTGCGCATCGGCAGCTCGACGAAACCTACCCCTACCTGATACTCGATGCGCGCTATGAGCGGGTGCGGGATGGGGGCGTGATTGCCCATCAGGCGGTGCTCATCGCCCTCGGCATCAATTGGGAGGGCAAACGCCAGGTTCTGGCGGTCGAAATGGCCAACCGGGAGAGTCAGAGCAGCTGGAAGGACTTTCTACTACGCCTGAAAGAGCGCGGCCTGTCGGGCGTCGAGTTCGTGGTCTCGGACGACCATGCCGGGCTCAAGAAGGCGATCCGGGAGGTTCTGACCGAATCGGCCTGGCAGCGCTGCTATGTGCATTTCCTGAGGAATGCGCTGGACTACCTGCCCAGGAAGGCCGACGATGATTGTCTGCAGGAACTGCGCTGGATCTACGACCGGCGCGACATCCAGGAAGCGCAGCGCGATCTGGCCGCGTGGATCACGAAATGGCAGGGCAAATACCCGAAGCTGGTCAATTGGGTGGAAGAGAATATCGTCGAGACGCTGACCTTCTACCGGCTACCCAGAGCCCATCACAAACACCTGAAGAGCACGAACATGCTCGAGCGGCTCAACGAGGAGATCAAGCGCCGAACGCTGGTGGTGCGCATCTTCCCGAATACCGAATCCTGTCTGCGGCTGATTCGGGCCTTGTGCGTGGAAACCCACGAAACATGGCTGGAAGACAACCGGTATCTGAACATGGCGTTCCTCGCGGAACAGAAAAAGGAGTTGCTGAGACTGGCCGCCTGAAGCAGCCGCGCGCTGTCGTTGTCGCTCCGGGCTTCGCCCTGCGCGCCACCGACAGCGCACCAGAATCAGCCAATTACTTGATCATCCTATTTGCACAACTTGACGCACACAACT
>NZ_FLQX01000031.1 GCF_900089955.1 Candidatus Accumulibacter aalborgensis
TCAGGCTCATTCCTGGGTGGAAATACGCGCCTCGTTCAGGCTCATACCACATTGGAAAAGGCTCGCAGTGACATCGGCCTCGTGTCTGAGCTATAGTCAATCCTGGCAGGACCTTCGAGCATCTTCCTCCTCCCTCGGTGAGTTTGCACTTCCAAGGGTACGAGATTTCGGGGGTCCTGCCACTCTCCCGCAAGACTTTCACCAAGCCCAGCACCGGGCCTTGGCCGGAATGATGATCAAGGCCAGCGTTCAAACGCTTGCATTTGAGCTTGAGCGATGACATGACCAAATGCGGCAGCTTTGGCAAGCCACATAATTCCAACGTTCTTGTCATGCGACACACCGTTTCCATCCATATAGCACCGGCTAAGCAAGCTCATGGAATCAGCGAAGTTCTGTTTGGCTGCTAGTTCCAGCCAGTAAACAGCACTTTTCGGCTTGTCGTTTGAGAGGAAAATCAAGGCTAGTTCATTTTGTGCCTCGGCATCTCCTGCGTCTGCTTTTTCAAGGACTTCGATGTCCTCAGGCTCTAGCGGTAGGCATAGGTGAGGCATGATCAAATCCAAAGGGATCATTACTCTACCGCTCTCGGTAGTACGTGTCATAGAGCCATCTGAAAATTTTCTGAAAAAGGTTCGTTCACTCCACTCGGTTAGGGCTATCGCTGTTGGAAGGCTAATGCAGGTCATGCTATCCCTTTCGTTCTGATGTTTTTCATCATAGCAGCTAAAAACAACTGCCGCACAGCTTCTGTGGCAGCGATTTTTCGCTGCCATGGCCCGCTTCTCCGCTGTCATCAGGCCTAGAACTAAGGATTCTAGTCTGGCATATTACTTGCTTTAACGAAATCGGCAGCGTTGGTTTCGCCTTCGCTACTTGTCCAGGGCCTCGCCACTCGGAATGCATACACTAAAGGCTGTTTATAATTACTTTTCAATGCCTTGGGAGATTCGTCGGTAGTCCAAACCTTGTCTGTCCTAGCATGGCTAAATGGTTCGGGAGGCGAGACGATCTACAAGGAGGCAACCAGCGGTAAAATAAGGCTAAACAAATCATACGGTTGATGTACTTTGCCCATATGCAATTCGAGTGCCGATGCCTTGGCTACTTGTCACTTGTCTTATCACTGAATTTTTGGAGGAAATATGAAATACGCGCACATCAAACAACAGGCACAAAATGGCTTCACACTCATCGAACTGATGATCGTTGTGGCAATTATCGGTATTTTGGCAGCGGTGGCTTTGCCTGCATATCAGGATTACACGGTGCGGGCAAAAGTGACCGAAGGGCTGTCACTTGCGAGCGCTGCCAAAACTGCAGTTGCAGAAAATGCAGCCAATGCTTCTCCGTTTGATGGTGGGTGGACGGCTCCGGCAGCTACTAGGAACGTAGCCAAGGTTGAAATTGCTCAATCCAGTGGCGCGATTACGATCACGTATGCTAGTTCGATCGGTAGTGGCGCTACGTTGATCTTGTCGCCTGTGGATGGCAGCGCTGCATCGGGTGCTGCGTTGGTAGGAACCTCTACAGGAAGCACCATTCCGTCGGCCGGTTCAATTAGCTGGATCTGCAAGTCTGCGGGCAGCACCAATGCAAACTCTGCCGCGGCTGCAGGCACCATTGAGGATAAATTTGTTCCGGCGTCTTGCCGCACCTAATTGAGTGGTTTGTTGGGTATAAAAAGGCGCCGTTGGCGCCTTTTTATCGTCTGAAACCTTAAGCCTACCAAGAAACAATTTGTGTTTGGAAACAATTAATGATCGAAAACCCCCCGAAAAGATACCCAATAGAAGCTCTCAGAATGTGGGCGGGTATTGTGCTGGTCATGGCCATGGTCGCCGAGCTGTTGCACACCTTGCTGGCTGGTGGTCCCGTCGCGCGGTCATTTTTCCCAAACTCAAAATGGCAGGACTGGACCTTTATTGTCGGAGCATTTCTTGGCTTGCCGGCGGCTATCCTGTGGCTTGGAAAAAGGTGGCCGATGTCAGCTTCAAGGCAACCGTGGTGGGCTTTAGCAGGCGGGTTTGCGACTTTTTTATACCAATGGCTGTTTAATAATTTAGACAGTTTTAATACCGAGGGTTCGGTAATCTGCCTTGCTTTGAGTCCACTGGGCCTACTTGCGCTAATGCATGCGGTATCAGGGCTGGTTTTTCGGCGAAAAACTGAATGTTTCAGGTGGACTATTGATTTTTCTGAACTTGTGGTTCTTGTGGTGGGACTGGCGCTCGCGACCAATGCGGCGCTTGGCGTAACTCGCATTATTTTCCCGGCAACTTGGGACTATCATATTTTTCGGATCGACGGTGCATTTAACGGCCTAGCATCCCAGAGCGCGCTGCTGAACATCAGCGCGCCACCCGTTGTTCAAGCTTTTACACACATGGCCTATGCGGTCCTGATTTTTGCACTTTACGCCATGGTTGGATTGGCGATGCGTAAAGATGCGATCACTAGTTTGCGTGTCTGGCGAACACTCGTTGTTCCCTTTGCATTGGCATTTGTTTTCTACGCATTATTGCCGGTGTCGGGTCCTGCTTACGCTTTCTTTGATAACCAATTCCCTGCAAATATGCCGAATGCGTTTGGGGTCGTTGCCAAACAGGTGATCGTTCCCCCCGCTTCTCGAAATGCAATGCCTTCAATGCATTTAACTGGCGCTTTGCTAATTTGGATGTTGTCTATCGGACTCAGATTGCGAGTGGCAATCTTGTTTTCATCGGCACTGGTACTTGCCACGGCTTGGGCGACTATTGCAACGGGGGAACATTACGTTTTGGATTTGATTGTTGCACTTCCGTATGCTGCGTTTTTGGGTACTGTCCTTATTTGGCCTGAACGCTTATGCCACCAGTGGAAGACCTCGGCACCGATTTTTCTGGCTGGACTTTGTTTTCTTGTTTGGATGATCGCGCTACGAGTTGCGCCACTGTGGATATCAGAGCATGCGTGGTTTGTGCGCATATTTTCAATGTTCAGTGTTGTGTGCGCGGGAGTTGTTTTTTGGGACATGGCACAACTGTCTAAAAATCAGAGTTCTCTCCGCATTAACCAGCGGTCAGTAAATGAGCAACCTCTTCACGCAGTGACGGCACCGCTATGGGTCATTGGAACCTTTGCTGCATCGGGTATTGCCGGTTTAATTTACGAAGTTGTCTATGCCAAAGCCTTGGCTGTTACGTTTGGTAGCTCATCGCTAGCCTCTTATACCGTATTGGCAACTTATATGGGAGGTATGGCGCTCGGCGCTTGGGTGGGGGGTTATGTGGCTGATCGGTCACGTAATCCTTTACGTGCTTACGCAGTTTGCGAGGCCTTGATTGGTCTGTACGCGGCGCTGACTCCAAACTTATTTACGCTTGTCCAGAATGTGTACGTGAACTTCAGCTTGGACACACCACCTGATGCAGGCTGGTTAACCATTTTGAGGATAGGTTTGGGCGTGATATGTCTTGGGCTGCCTACCTTGCTTATGGGCGCAACGATGCCGCTTATGTTCAAACACCTGCGTGGACTGGGTGTATACAGCCAAGGCGCTATAGCACCGCTCTACGGCGCCAACTTGACGGGCGCAGCCGTAGGCGCTGTCATTGCCGGCTATTTGATTCTTCCCTCTGTTGGCCGCAACGGTGGCACCTACCTCGCGGCCGTCCTGAGCCTCATCGTTGCGCTTTTTGTACTTGATCGTGGTAATCGCCCCGTGCAAGGTACGCAAGATGAAATTGGACTGATCAACGCACATGTTGATCAGTCCACCGTGGCGACGGTTAACGCCCGATTCGGCGTCACCGCACTTACCATCCTGTTTGTAGGTGGCGCGGTGACCCTTGGCCTAGAAGTTAATTCCATTCACCTTTTGGCGGTGGTCGCGGGCAACAGCGTCTACGCTTTTGCGTTGATGCTTGCAACTTTCCTTGCGGGCCTTGGCTTGGGATCGCATGCCGGCGAATTGTTAATGAAACGTTTTTCGCGTCTCGATCTTGTTGCTTGGGCCCAGTGCAACGTGGCATCTGCCATAGGCGTGACGGCGCAGACTTGGGATGACATCCCCTCCTACTTCTCAAGTTTTTCCATCTACCCAGTGCAACTTGATTTCGTCGCTCGGGAAACTATTCGTGCCATGGTGTGCGGAACAGCGATGCTGCCGGCAGCCTTTTTTATTGGCATGAGTTATCCGGCGGCTATGAGTTTGGCCTCGGACTGGTTGTCACCACGAGGTGGTGCGACGGGCCTCGGACGGGCGAGTGGGATAAATACTTTAGGAAATATTATTGGTGTCGTATTGATCGGGTTTTGGCTGCTGCCAACATTCGGATCTCGCGATAGCGCATTTGTACTAGCAGCGGTTGCACTTTCCCTTGGATTGTTGGCGCTTGTGGTGAATAGAGGTTCTTTAGTATTGAGTAGTGCCATGAGGATCAAAACGTCATTGCGATGGTCGCCGATGCTCGCAGCATGTGCTGCTATTTGGGTTTTTCCAAGCCATTGGAACTATGACGACCTTGCCACAGGCAGCAACGTCTATTTTTCCTCTCAACGCTGGGGAAAAGTAGTTGACCATGCGGAAAGCGTGGAGGGTGGGTTGACTTCTGTGGCAAAGAACTCAATGGGGGTTTCAACGTTACTTACCAACGGGAAGTTTCAAGGAAACGATTCAACCGGCGGTGAAATGGTCGCACAGGAGTCTTTTGCACTGTTCCCCTTGTTACATACTTCTGCTCGCGACACAGCGCTAGTGATTGGTTATGGCACAGGCATGACAACACGGGTGCTTCACGAATCTGGCTTCAAACAGGTGGATGTGGCTGAGTTGTCTAGGGACATTGTGGTGATGGCAAACCGCCATTTTGGCAGCATTAACCACGCAGTAACGGACAGACCAGGCGTTCGCATGCACTACACAGATGGACGAAATTTTCTGCTCACGCAAACCCAGAAGTTCAACTTGATCAGCATCGAAATTACAAGTATCTGGTTTGCTGGTGCCGCAAACTTGTATAACCAAGATTTTTATGCTTTAGCGAAAAAGAGGTTAACAGATAACGGTGTGTTGCAGCAGTGGGTTCAACTTCATCACATCTCACCTATAGATTTGGCCTATGTAATGGGTTCAGTGAGATCCGAGTTCAAATACGTATGGTTGTATGTCCGTGGAGGGCAGGGAATTATCGTTGCGTCCAACCATGCTGATTCTCTTCAGCAATCGAGTGATGCAATGGTTGTGGATGGGAGTCGCGATTCGAACGACGAGCGCCAACCCAAACAATTGCGATCACATCTTGTACTTTCACCCGATGGAGTTGACCGCTTTATCTCAAGTCTTGACCCAAGTATGAGTCGCCTTGTATCGACGGATAGCAATCTTTACCTTGAGTACTCAACTCCAAAAGGTAACGCCTTGGGTGACGTACTTCAGAGCAATCTGCACTTTCTCTCAAGCTTTGAGAGCGTTGATGTAGGCTGGGTAAGCGCTCTGGAGTAACGATCCCCCGGCAAAGCCGGGGGCTTTCCGTCGCTGGCCCCTCAAAGGGGCCTATTCGCGACGGTCAAAAACTTTCCTTTCGTCTTCCGCAACCTGCCATACCGAATCTTGACAAAGCCATGACGCAGTGCCAGCGTTGAAACGTGCAAAAAGCGACTCCCGGAAATGTCAAACTGAGGCCTTGATCATCATTCCGGCCACCCCCGCTACGCCGCCATCGGCATCAGATAGGGCCGCTTGGGCGGTCGGGGTCGTCGGCGCGCCGGTCGTGGGGGCAGCGGCATGCACTGGAGCACCTGCGCGAACAGTGTTTCGTGGGCGCGGCCA
>NZ_FLQX01000032.1 GCF_900089955.1 Candidatus Accumulibacter aalborgensis
CGGTGCCAGGGCTTTCCGTTGTGATTGCCGTTGCGCGGCGGGGGCAGTTGCAGCAAGCCATCGGTCTGCATGCGCAGCATCGCTACGCGGCAGCTCATCTCCTTGAGCCGCCCGTCCTCCCGGCACCAGCCAAGCTCGGCACAAACGAGGCGGGACAACTGGGCTCGCGAGGCGGCCGGGTGGGCCGCGATCAGCTGCCGCATCTGGTCGAGCTCCGCGGTGCTGAACAAGCGCCCGCAATAGCGCGCGGGGGTCGCTTCAGGGGTCACGTAAGGGAACGGTCGCGGCCGTCGGGGGGGTCTCGAAGATCCACTGGGCCAGCGGAGGAATGCGATGCCAGCCGAAGACGCGGTCCTTCAGGTATTGCCAGAAGGGCAGCCCGTTCTTGCGACAGGTCTTCTTGAGGCTGGCGAAGGTGTCGCGGCAGCGGCGGCCGGACGGGCTACGGGTGGAGCCGCTGATCTTGCGCTTCTTGACGTAGTCGCGGATATCCGACTCGCTGAGGTTGTTGTGCAGGGGGAGCTCGGGACGTTGCAGCACGCGCAGCAACTCCGCCCGGTTGCGGCGCATTCGTTTCAGGGCGCGATCGAGGCTGGCATAACCCGTCCGGGTGGCACAAAGCTTCTCGAAGCGGGCTTCGATCGCGGCTGCGGTGAGCGCATCAGGCACTTCTTTATACGCCTTGAGCGCATCGTAGATCGCCCACAGCTCGCTGCGCGTCGAGGCCAGCGCCTGGCGTTGCGCATCGTTGAAGCCGAGCAGTTTGGCCAGCACCCGTTCGGCATGGATCCAGCACAGGGCGTGGATCAGCACATCGAACTGCCCGGCGTCATCGCTGACGATCGCCAGATCGGGGGCGACGCCCTGCTCGACGACGGTACCGAGCAACGCGCCTTCGGTGACCGTGCGGACATGGCGCGGATCAGTGATGCCCTGCTGAGCCAACACCGCCTGCCAGGCGGCTTGACCCGTCCAGGCCGCCGGTGCCAGGGCGGTGAGTGCCTGGAGTTGAGCGCAGGGCAGCTTGTGCTCAGCCATGTAGGCCAGCGCGGCCTGATTCAGGGTGTAGGCATCGTGCCCGGCACGGAGCAATTCCAGGAAATTGATCCGGCTCTTGCTGTCGGTGCTCGCGAACCAGGCGAAGCGCTCGTTGCCGATATGCGTACAGTACCCATTCTTGCCCTGATGGCGCGCTCCCGTATCGTCCACATGAACGTACCGGCTGCGTTGCAGTCCTGCTTCCAGCAACGCGTCTTTCTCGCGATGAAACTCGCTATGGCCGTCGGTGATCAACGCGCTGAGCTGCCCGGCCGAGATGTCGATCTGCCACTCCCGCAGTTGCTCAAGCAAGAGCGGCTGCGTCACATGCGCATGGTGGTACTGGTACAGGATGAAAGCGCGGAGCTGCGGGCCGAAGTGCACCCCGCCGATCTCGGCCGGCAACTGCCCGATCAAGCTCATTCCCTCGGGGGTGACCCAACGCTCCAGCCGATACCGGGTATTGTGCACACCGATCCGGAGCTCCTGCACCACGAAATCCTGGTAGCCCTTGAAGCGACTGTTCTGCGGAATATCCTCCGCAGGCTGCCGCTTGACCGACTCGTGGATCTCAAGCTTTGCCGTCTTGTGGCGCTTGCCACGGCGCTTCGGCAGGCGCGCCTTCTTCGTCTCGCTCCGCTCGCCTTCCAGCGCAGAGGGCTTGATCGCCGGTTTCGGCTTCTGGCCCTTCAGTCGCGCCACCTCATCGCGCAGCGCCTGAATCTGTTCCCGCTGCCAATGACAAAGTTCCAACAGGAGCACGACCGCCGGCGTCATCTCGTCGGCCGGGATATCAGGGATACCGGGAAGTTTCTGAGGGATCTCCGTGCTCATGCCTGCAGATTGAACCACGCTTCGCGCGCTGTGTCCAGCACAACCTGCAAGCAAGAATCCCAGATTCAGCGAACGGTCATGCCCGCGCTTTTTGAGAAGTTAC
>NZ_FLQX01000033.1 GCF_900089955.1 Candidatus Accumulibacter aalborgensis
ACAGACGCATGCCCAAAGGATAGCGCTCGCGGCCGACGGAGTCAAGTATGTCGGAGGCTCAGGGCCTGATCGGCCCGGAGAACGGTGTACGCGCTCTGGCTGCGCGCCAGATCGGCCTGCGCCTGCGCCGCCTTGAAGCCGGTTGTCCTTGGCCTCGAGCGCCGCCTGGCTGACAAAATGTTTTTCGCGCAGACTTCTGAAACGCTGCAGATCGGCGTCGGCAAGTTCCAGTTGGGCCGCGGCCGACGCCAGCGACAGCGCCGTATCGGTACGGAAGCAGGGGGGGGTGTTGCTCCTCACTGACAGCTCGCAGTACTTCACTGCCTTGTTGATCAGGGCGGTTTTTTTCGGTCGCATGTTGCGGTTCTCTCTTGATGCTCTGGGGAACATCGCTACGGCTTTTGGACGGCGCCGGCATGTGGACTTGGCGGTGGCCTAACCAGGGTTGACCGCAATTGAGCCAAGCGCACATACTTCTGGCGTTGTCGGCGGATTTCCTTCACTTGCTTGCTTCGGTACACCCCTACCATCCACTAAACCTGCGCCGACTTTGCCCAGGAAGGCCAACGATGATCGACATGGAGACCATACGTGCAGCCGCTGCCAGACTGGTCGCTGCCGCTACCTCACCCGCCCGCGTCATCCTGTTCGGGTCCTACGCGCGCGGCACGGCCGATGAAGGTTCGGACCTTGACCTGATGGTCATCGAACGGGAGGTGCCGGACAGGGCGGCGGAATACATGCGCCTGATGGATGCTGTCGGCCGGGTTGCTCCAGGGGTTGGTCTGGACTTGCTGATTTACCCGCTGAGTGAATACGAGCGGCGTGGCCAGGTTCCCGGCACGGTGTTGTTCGAGGCACGCATCGAAGGTGAGGTGCTGCATGATGCCCTCCATTGAGGAAGCCCTCCGGCTGCTGCGCCTTGCCCAGCGTGACCTGCAGACCTACCGTATCCTCGCCGGCCATCCGGACGCCTCTCTGGCCGCCACCTGTTTCCATGCCCAGCAGAGCGTGGAAAAGGCGCTGAAGGCTGTCCTGACTGCGCATAGCGCGACCTTTCCGCGCACTCACGACCTGGAAGAACTCGGCTTGCTCGTGGCCGAGAGCGGTATCGGCCTGCCCGCTCTCGCGAGGGATTTGCGACGGCTCACTCCTTTCGCGGTGGACTTTCGCTATAACGAAGAAACCATCGCGCTGCTCACCACCGAAGCGGCTGGCCTTCTCGCGGAATCCGTATTCCAGTGGGCGAAAGCGTTGATCGAGGCGACCAGACAATGAGCGACATTGCTGCCCGGTTGAGGAGAAATTAAGGAGTTGGCTGGAAGCCTATCGTATCGCTCCGGGCGATCTCGCCGCGCCA
>NZ_FLQX01000034.1 GCF_900089955.1 Candidatus Accumulibacter aalborgensis
CTTCCCGACCGTACGCGGGATATTTGGAGCCCTTAGACCTTGGCCAGGGGAGGACGTAACACCACCGCCATCCTGCTGTTCACCAGGACCAACTCCGGCGGCACCGACCAGGTCTGGTTCTACGAGGTCGCGGCCGACGGCTGGAGCCTCGACGACAAGCGCACGCCGCTGCTGCCGGAAGACAAGCTCGGCCCCGTGCCTTCCTGTCATTCCTGCGAAAGCGGGAATCCAGTGCTGACGCCTGAAGAACACGCCAAGAACAACCTGCCCGACGTGCTGGCACGCTGGGACAGGCGCAACGGCGCCGAGCGCGAACGCCCGCGCACCGCGCAGAGCTTCTGCGTGCCGAAAGCCGACATCGCAGCGCAGGGCTACGACCTCTCGCTCAACCGCTACAAGGAGGTGGTACACGAAGCCATCGAGCACCGCGCGCCAAGCGAAATCCTCGCCGACCTTGCAAAGCTCGAGGAGGAGATTCAGCGGGGGATGAAGGAACTCGAAGAGTTTTTGACGTGAGCGCGCTGGCCAACTGGCCGAAAGTTCCACTCGCTGAAGCCTATTGGTTTCAAGAGGGTTCGGGAGTTCGCAATTGGCAGTTCACGACATCCGGTATCAAGCTTCTCAATGTTGCCAAAATCGAAAAAACAGGGACGCTGAATCTCTCGAAGACCGATCGCCATCTCGATGAAGCCGAGGTCGCGAAAAGGTACTCCCATTTCCTCGTGAATGCTGGTGACCTTGTGATAGCGAGCTCCGGTATTTCATTCGATGACGACGGACTGCTGCGTACTCGTGGAGCGTTTGTCGAAGAGTCTGATCTGCCCCTCTGTCTGAATACGAGCACGATTCGATTCAAGGCAGTCAACGGTATTTCTGATCTTCGTTACCTAAGATTCTGGCTTGATGCCCCCGAATTCCGATCGCAAATTACTAAGCTGGTCACGGGGACGGCCCAACAGAATTTCGGCCCATCACACCTCAAGGCCACGAAGATTCGGTTGCCGCCCCTCCCCGAGCAGCGGCGGATTGCGGAGATCCTGGACAAAGCGGACACGCTGCGCGCCAAGCGCTGCGCCGCCCTCGCGCAACTCGACACTCTCACGCAATCCATCTTCCTCGACATGTTCGGCGATCCCGCCACGAATCCGAGAGGTTGGCCCCAGAAGGCCATTGGCGAAATTGGCAGCGTCATCACGGGCAATACACCGCCCCGCGCGAATCCTGGTCACTATGGTTCAGCCATCGAATGGATCAAGTCCGACAACATCAACACACCGCACTATTACCTGACCAGAGCAGGCGAAGGTTTGTCGGAGTCTGGTAAGTCTGTTGCGCGAACCGTCCCGGCAGGATCAATCCTGGTGACCTGCATCGCTGGAAGCCCGGATTGTATTGGAAATGCGGCAATGACAGATCGCGAGGTCGCGTTCAACCAGCAGATCAATGCGCTTGTCCCACACAACGGCGATTCTCACTTCCTTTACAACCAGTTCCTTGTTGGAAAGAGGCTTGTTCAGCAGGCATCCACGGCCGGCATGAAGGGAATAGTGAGCAAGGGAAGGTTCGAACGGATCAAGCTAGTCATTCCGCCGATCAAATTGCAGTGCGATTTCACTCAGCGGGTGTTGACGGTAGAGAGGCTAGCGGCTATGCACCGCGCGTCGCTCGCCCAACTCGACGCCCTCTTCGCCTCCCTCCAGCATCGCGCCTTCCGAGGAGAGCTGTAGCCGTGCGTTGTGAGTTCATCCGCGCCAATCCGGTCACCTGGCTTGTTTTACGAAGTGCTTCCAACCTAAAATAGCGCTCGCCGCTATTTTAGGCTTCCCGCCGCCACCGATGAAGCGCTCGCTGCAAGGCCATTACCTCAAAACCGCCACCGCTGGCGAGTCGTTCAATTCCTTCGTCCCGGCGCCCTTGCCGCCGCGGCCGGCGATCGACTGGACGCCGGCGCTGCGCAGCCGCTTCGACGCCGCGCTGGTGGCGCTCGGCCGGCTCGACGCGGTGACCGACCTGCTGCCAAACGCGGCGCTGCTGCTCTACAGCTTCGTGCGCAAGGAGGCGGTGCTGTCGTCGATGATCGAGGGCACGCAATCGTCGCTCGCCGACCTGATGTTGTTCGAACTCGACGAGCAGCCGGGCGTGCCGCTGGAGGACGCGCGCGAGGTGAGCCGCTACGTGGCGGCTCTGGAGCACGGCCTGCAGCGGCTGCGTGGCGGATTTCCGCTATCGCTGCGGCTCATCCGCGAAGTACACGCCGTGCTGATTGGCGACCACGGACGCGGAGCCAGGCTCACGCCAGGCGAGTTTCGCACCAGCCAGGTCTGGATCGGCGGCACGCGGCCGGGCAACGCGGTGTTCGTGCCGCCGCCGACGAACGAAATCGACGAATGCCTGCGGCACTTCGAGCGCTTCCTGCACGACCTGCCCGAGACGACATCACCGCTGGTCAAAGCGGCGCTGGCGCACGTGCAGTTCGAGACCATCCACCCCTTTCTCGACGGCAACGGGCGGCTAGGTCGACTGCTGATCGCGCTGCAACTCTCGGCGGACGGGCTGCTGCGCGAGCCGATGCTGTCCTTGAGTCTCCATTTCAAGGAGCACCGGCAAACCTATTACGAGTTGCTGAACGCGGTGCGCCTGACGGGCGATTGGGAAGCCTGGCTCGAGTTTTTTGGCGATGCCGTGCTGGCGAGCGCCACCCAGGCCGCGACATCGGCCAGGCGTCTCCTGGAGCTGGCCTCGACCGATGGGCAGCGGATCGCTGCGCTGGGGCGCGCCGCAGCGTCTGCACTGGCGATTCACCAGGCCTTGCAGCGTCAGCCGATCGCCACCGCCGCGTCGCTGACGGCGACGACCGGGCTGACGCCAGCCACTGTGAACAAGGCGCTGGTTCATCTGGAGCGCCTAGGCGTGGTCGCCGAACTGACGCGCAAGCTTCGCGGCCGGGTTTTCAGCTACGTGCGCTATGCCGAAATCCTCAACGAGGGCATGGCCTTGCCGGGTAGAGGACTATGAGCCAATTCTCTTTCCTGGAACGTGAGTGGCCTGCCGTGCTGGAAGCGGCAAGCCGAGCCGAGGCGGCGGCGCACGCCGACCCGCGCAGCGCCTGCTTCTACGCGCGCAGGGCGCTGGAACAGGCGGTCGCCTGGGCCTACAAGCACGACGCCGCGCTCAGGCTGCCGTATCAGGACAATCTCTCGGCGCTGATCCACGAGCCGAGTTTCAAGCAGGCGGCGGGCGAGGCGGTGTTCAGCAAGGCGCGGGTCATCAATACGCTGGGCAACCGCGCCGTGCACGGCCATCGCGCGATCCCGCACAACGACGCTCTGGTCGCGGTACGCGAGCTGTTTCATGTAACGTACTGGCTCGCCCGCACCTACGGCCGCACCGGGCGCCCGGCGGCGGGAGTGGTGTTCGACGCTGCCGCACTGCCCAGGGCCGCGCCCGCGCCGGGGCAAAGCACCGAGCAATTGCAGCAGCTCGAAGCCGGCCTGCGCGAGCGCGACGAGAAGCTCACCGCCTTACTGGCCGACAAGACGGCGCTCGACGACGAACTGCAACGCCTGCGCATTGATGTGGCGGCGGCAAAGCAGGCGGCCACGGCGCAGCCGGATACGCACGACTACTCCGAGGCCGAGACCCGCAACTACTTCATCGACCTGCTGCTCAAGGAAGCCGGCTGGACGCTGGATGAGACGCGCGACCGGGAATTCGCGGTCGCCGGGATGCCGAACCACGACGGCCAGGGCTTCGTTGACTACGTGCTCTGGGGCGACGACGGCAAGCCGCTCGGGCTGGTCGAGGCCAAGCGCACGCGGCGCGACGCACGCGCGGGCCAGCAGCAGGCCAGGCTGTACGCGGACTGCCTGCAGCGCCGGTTCGGCCAGCGCCCGCTGATCTTCTACTCCAACGGTTACCAGCACTGGCTCTGGGATGACACGAACTACCCGCCGCGCGCCGTGCAGGGCTTCTACAAGAAAGCGGAGCTGGAGCTCGCCATCCAGCGGCGCGGAAGTCGCAAGTCACTCGCTACGGCCGAGCTGAACAAGGAAATCGTCGAGCGCTACTACCAATGGCGCGGAATCCGCCGCATCGCCGAATCCTTCGAGCGCGACCAGGATCGGAAGGCCTTGCTGGTGCAGGCCACCGGCGCCGGCAAAACACGCACGGTGATCGCGCTGTGCGATCTGCTGATGCGCTGCAACCGGGTCAAGCGTGTGCTCTTCCTCGCCGATCGCGTGGCGCTGGTGAACCAGGCGGTCAATGCCTTCAAGCGCCACCTGCCGGATGCCTCGCCGGTGAATCTGGTGAGCGAGAAGGACGCCGACGGGCGGGTCTTTGTCTCGACCTATCCGACGATGATGGGGCTGATCGACGAGACGAGGAACGGTCAGCGGCGCTTTGGCGTCGGGCACTTCGATCTGGTCATCATCGACGAGGCGCACCGTTCGGTCTTCCAGAAGTACCGCGCCATCTTCGACTACTTCGATGCGCTGCTGGTGGGGCTCACGGCAACGCCCAAGGATGAGCTGGACCGCAACACCTACAGCCTGTTCGACCTCGAGAACGGCGTGCCGACCGACGCCTACTCGCTCGACGAGGCGGTGCGTGACGGTTTCCTCGTGCCGCCGAAAGCGGTGTCGGTGCCGCTCAAGTTTCAGCGCGAGGGGATCAGGTACAACGAGTTGTCGGAAGAGGACAAGGACCAATGGGACGCGCTGGAATGGGATGACGAGGGCGGCGTCCCCGACCGTGTCGAGGCCGAGGCGGTCAACAAGTGGCTGTTCAACAAGGACACGGTGGACAAGGTGCTGCAGCACCTGATGACGCGTGGGGTGACCGTGGCCGGCGGCGACCGGCTCGGCAAGACCATCCTGTTCGCCAAGAACCAGCGCCACGCCGAGTTCATCGCCGAGCGCTTCAACGCCAACTACCCGCACTTCAAGGGAGAGTTCGCGCGCGTCATCACCTTCAGGACCGAGTACGCGCAGAGCCTGATCGACAGCTTCTCAACCAGGGACAAGGCGCCGCATATCGCCATCTCGGTGGACATGCTCGACACCGGAATCGACATCCCCGAGGTGGTGAACCTGGTCTTCTTCAAGCTGGTGCGCTCCAGGACCAAATTCTGGCAGATGCTCGGCCGCGGCACGCGCCTCTGCCTGGAGCTGTTCGGGCCGGGCCAGCACAAGGAGTTCTTCTGCGTCTTCGACTACTGCCAGAACCTGGAGTACTTCAGCCAGAATATCGCGCCCGCCGAGGGTGCGCTGGCCGAGTCACTCGGCAAACGGCTGTTCAACGCGCGGCTGGAGTTGATTGGCGAACTGGACAAGAAGCTGGTGGATGCCGACCGCCACGCGGCGCATGAGCAGCGGGCGGCACCGCATGGGCATCCGGAGTCCGATGACGAAGTGCGCGCGCAGGTCGCGGCCATGCTGCAGCGGGAGGTGGGCGCCATGAACCTGGACAACTTTGTCGTGCGGCCAAAACGACGCATCGTCGAGCGGTACGCCACGCCCGAGGTTCGGCGAAGGCACCGACTACGCCAGGTTTCGTGCCAAGGCCCGGGCATTCCTGCGCGCGCACCAGGACCACGTCGCGATCCACAAACTGCGGATGAACAAGGCATTGACAGCAGCCGACCTGGCCGAACTGGAGCGGATGCTTGCCGAAAGCGGAGTCGGTGGGGCGGATGAGATCGAATTGGCCAGGACGGCGTGTCACGGGCTCGGCCTCTTTGTGCGATCACTGGTCGGCATGGATCGTGAGGCCGCCAAGGCGGCGTTCGCCGGATTCCTCACGAGCAAGACGCTCTGCGCGACCAAATCGGATGGGTGCGGCTCTTTTGAGCCACGGATTCTCGGCGATCACGCAGCCAACTTGATGTCATCGTT
>NZ_FLQX01000035.1 GCF_900089955.1 Candidatus Accumulibacter aalborgensis
CACGCTCTCGTGAAACGCCGGTCACGCTTTGGTGAAATCACCGGTCACGATGGCGTGAAATACACACCCGTCGCGCAGCAGGCAGCAATCGCCGTCGGTCTGGAAGTCGTCGGGAGTGAGTTCCGACTTCAGTAGCCGGGCACTGAAGCGGTCGGCGAGAGGGCGCAGGGGCTCGACCAGATCCATCAGCAGCGTCGGCCGGCCATCCGCGGCGGCGTGATAGAACCCGCCGGCCAGATCGAGCCCGGCAGCGGCAACGCCCACTTCGACTTCGTTCATCAGCAGGGTGTACGCCAGCGAGAGCACTGAATTGACCGGATCGGGAGGCGGATGCTGCCGGCGCTGCTCGAACTGGAAGGGGCTGCCTTCCAGGTGCTGTCGCAGGCCGTCAAAGAACGCCCGAGCGGCGGCACCTTCGTGACCGCGCAATCTGTCCAGATCCTGGCAATGGTGGCTGGCGAGCAAGCCATCGGTGATCTCGTGCCGCCGTGGCAATTGCCACTGCCGCCGCAAGCGGCTGTGGCCGCGCAGCTTGGCCTGAACCAGCGCGCCGGCGACAACCAGGCTTTCGGCAGGGTCGTCCATGGCTTGGTACTGGCGTTTGCGGCGCATGATCTGGCGTCCCGGTTGACCGGCCAGGACGCCCCGAAAGCCACCGCGCAGCGCCGAAAAAATAACCGGAATGCCTTCCCGCAGCAGCATCGCTATGGCGTCATGACTGAAGTTGGCGTGCGCCAGCACGACGATCACCTGCTCGATCTGATGACGGGGCAGTGTCTGTTCTTCCTGACCGGTGGTCTTGAGCGTCAGTCGCCCCTGTGCGCTGCCGACCTTGACGCCGTGACGATCGATGTAGAGGACGGCGCTCATTCGATGACCCATTCCCGGGCCGGAGCCTGCAGCGAGCCGGTTCGCGCCGGGATGCAGTCGATGCGCTCGTCGCCGGCATGCGGCAACTGCCGAAAGGTGTCGAGAAGTTTTTCGAGACGGCGCTGGTGTAGGGGGTCGAGCCAGCACAGGAATACCGATTCCTGCAGTGGCTCGCCAAAACCAAACAGCAAACGCCGCAAGCGGTTGCGCCGGCGACATTCCGAGATGTCGTAGGCGGCATAGACCGGGAGTGCGTGCGCAGCAACGGAAGCGGCGGCTGCCGGGGACGAGAGGTCGTGATGGGAGTCGGTTTTCATCGCCGTGTCGGGATTGATCGAGTATCCATGCAACGCGCGCGGCGGCACCGAATTCAACACTCAACACTCGCCACGGCGGTGACTGCGCCTTCCCGAGGCGAGTCTTGATTGAAATCCGGGTCGCCAGAAACCAGAAACCCGCAAAACCTGAGGCTTTGCGGGTTCTAGAGGTGTGACTGGCGGAGTGGACGGGACTCGAACCCGCGACCCCCGGCGTGACAGGCCGGTATTCTAACCAACTGAACTACCACTCCGTGCTTCAATTCCAGCGGAGATTTTTTCTCTCGCGCCAAGGAAGGAGCGCATTATAGCCGATTTTGGCAGGCAAGCAAGCGCTATGAGCAGAGAATCGTCCACGCCCTTCCGCACCGGTCAGCAACGCCGCGCAGTACGCGCCCGAATAGCCACCGCCGGCTTGCCGTGAATCTCACTGGATCGCGCCAACGAAGGCGTCGATACTCTGCCGGGCCTCCTGCAGGTGGTGCAGGCAGTCTTGCCAGTGCAGCGAGTCAAGGCCCAGGGTATCGAGCAAGGCGGTCAGCCCGCCGTCTCTTTCGCTCGGCGTGTAATCGACGGCGAGCGCGGCGTAGGCAGCCCGGTCGGCCAGTCCGATCAGCGCGCAGAAGGGGCTCTCGTCTCCGGCGCCGGCGGGGTCGTGGTGGTGGGCGATGGCAGCGACGTATCTGCTCGGGAGATCCCAGCGCTCGGCGACCATTTCACCGACCTCGGGATGGGTGAACTCGAACAGCATTCGCTCAGCTTCCAGACTGCTGATCGCCGATCCACGCCGCAATTCGAGCACCCGCTGGTAGGCGGGTTCGGCCTGAACGGCGAAGATCAGTTTGCCGATATCGTGCAGGATGCCGGCGGTGAATGCTTCGTCCGGCGAGCAGCCAACCACGGGAGAGCGTAAGCGCAGGAAGCGAGCGGCGGTTGCCGTCGTGATCGAGTGCGTCCAGAACTCCCGCAGGTTCAGTCGTTCGGTGCGGAAAGCGTCGAAAGCACCCACCGAGATGATCATTCCCTGCACGTTGGTGAAGCCAAGCACGCGCACGGCGTCGGCGATCGTGCTGATGCGCCGCGAAAAACCGAAGAACGCCGAGTTGGCGACGCGCAGGATCTTGGCCGAGATGGCGAGGTCGTGAACGATGACCCGTTCGACCGCCGTGGCCCCACTATTGGGATCCTGCATCACCCTGAGTGCGTGCAGGACAACAGAGGGCAGGGTAGGCACTTCGTAGAGGTCGATCGGCCTGAAGCGGGCTATCGGCTCGGCCTCCAGTTTGTGGCCACCCGACGTGTCGCCGAGTTCGAGCAGGTCCGGGGACAGCCCCGGGTGCATCAACTGGAAGACATGGACCGGACGCGGCAGGTCCCGCAGGCGAAGCAGGCCGGTATCGCGCAGCGTGCTGTGGGCGGGCAAGGCAGCGCGCAGCAGCGTCTCGGTGGCCGCGGTGAGCAGCGTCTGCCCACCGCGCGTGACGGCCAGCAGGCGGGCACAGCGATTGACCGTGGTGCCGAAGTAGTCGCCCTCGCACAGGTATGCCGGGCCGGTATGCAGTGCGACGCGCACCCGTAGTGGCGCCCGTGTCGGCCAGGTTTCGGCGCCGAGGCTGGTCTGGATCTGGTAGGCCGCGGCGAGCGCATCGGCGCCATCGTCGAAGGTCACGCAGAAAGCGTCGCCGACGGTCTTGAAGACACAGCCGCGATGGCGTGCAATTGCCGACGAAAGCAGCGCGTTATGGCGCTGCAGGGCGACGCGCATCGCCTCGGGCTCACGCTCCCACAGGCTGGTCGAGCCTTCGATATCGGTGAACAGGAAGGTCGCCGTGATCAGCGATGCGTCTCCCAGAGTAGATCCTGGCGGTCCCATTCAACAGCCTCTCCAAGAGGGAGCGGCAGCTCGCGCGCGCGATCGGAGCAAACCACCGCCCGCGCTGAAAGAACTGAAGATCAGGGCACCGCTGCCGGAGAGGATGCCGATGTTCGGCCAGATCGTGCCCGCATCGCTCCGCGTATCCCGCAGGTCGTAACTGATCGATCCGCCGAAGAACGCGCTCTGGTTGCCGGCATATACCGGCGACGAGCGAAAGGTATTCCAGTCGTGGATGTCAGACGACTGAATCATATGGCGTGTTGCGTCGTAGTTGACGCGGTCAAAGACTCTTTCGTCTGGCAGTGGATTGACTCCCAACTTGATACGGCCGGTTCCCCAACCCTCCGCATCGAGGTCGAACGTCGACGTGATTACCGCTGCCGAAACGCCGAAGGCGGGAAGACCAAGACAGGCCACCAGCAGCCGCACCGCAAGATTCTTCTTCATGTCACCTCCGGTCTGAAAGAACTACATGTCGGATTTGGCTTCCGCAAAGCTCACGCCGTGCGTGCTTCTTCGCGTTTGCGGCCGCTTTTCGATCATCCAGCTTGCGCACTGAGGCGTCCTTTTTTGGCACGCCGCTTGAGGAATGCCGGAATCTCGATCTTTCGTGGCAAGGCTCAGGAGAACTGCTTGGCGAAGTTGGCCAGGGCTATTGCCAGAGCGGTCGCCAGCATCCACCTGTTGAGCACCCATTCTGCTTTCAACTCTGTGCGCATCGGCTCGATGTCATGTTTGGTCGCCAGATCGGTGTGCGACTTGACGATCGTGCGCACCACCGCTTCTGCCTGCTCCGGCGGCATCCCGGCGGCGTGTAGCTCCTGGACAAGCTCTTGGGTGTCGAAGGTCACGGTGCTCATGGGCGCGAGCATAGCGCAGTTGATAACTCGCCAGCAAGGCTGACGCGCAAGACCGGCTGGCGCTGCCCTTGACCCGTAATGAGCGCTGAACTTAGATTTTCTGTTCGCGTAGTGTGGCGGGATGGAAAAACAAAACGAGATCAAGCGAACATTATCCCGACAAGGGTCGACAGAAGCGATCCGTGGGCTGCTGGGGAGCGCTGGAAACCTGGACCGCAGGTGATTCGCCGAAAAAGTTCCGCAGGGTGTACCCCAGGCCGAAGAGAAAAGGCGCCTACTTCCAGTTGAGATCGAGCTTGCGATGCGAAGCCGCGCAGTCGCGCAAATACAGGTTGATGAGGCTCTGGTAGGGGATACCAACGTCTTCCGAGATTCTCTTGAAGTACGTGATGGACTCTTCGTCGAGCCGAATGGTGATTTGCTTTTTGAGTTGTGCTGCGTATGGGTTTTTTCTGGCAGCGGAGAAGTCGTATTCTTTGCGCATGTGGCACCTCTGTGGATAAGACTTGGATTCCTCGGCAGTTGTCTTGCGAGCGGAGATAATACGAATGACATGACTTTCGCTCCGATAGCAATGACAGACAAGCAGCAGTCGAAGCGCGCTGCTCAGGAGTGATCGGGATCAACCTGGCGCGCTCATCACCGAAGACGGATTTGGCTTCCTCGACGCTCACGCCGTGCTTCGTCGCGTTTGCGGCGGCCTTCCGATCATCCCACTCGAAGTGGAGTGAGGTAACATTCAACCCTATCCATGCAGCATCTCTCCACCGGTCACGATCACGCGAAACGACCGGTCACGTTCCGCGAAATACGCACTCCCGCAAGACCTTCACCAAGCGCAGCACCCGGCCTTGGCCGGAATGATGATCAAGGCCGAGTGTGGCCATGTGCCAAGTCCCGGAATTGCTAGCCGATTCTTCCTGTCGGATTTCTTTACACCTCCATCGGGCAGCCCCATTGATCGGGTAGCCCCATTGTTTACACTGGCGGGGCTTTCAGCCCTATTCCTGCCTTGGCGGAAGCCGGGGGAGAGGTTCCATGTGTCGAAATATTTTACACTCGGACCAAGCAATCGATAACCATTTGCCTTCGGGAAGCAAGTAACGGTCTGAATTCAAAAGCTAACTATATAAATGGCATGAGTCTTGCTTTTCTCTTGAACACGGTCGCGGTGACGCGGCCCTGTCGGACTGATGGGCGACTACCTTGGGGGGACCAACCCTTTGTTGGACCATCGCGGTGGCCGCCACCATTCCCTTTCTTCGACGCGTGCTCAAATGTTTCGTGCGGGCTGAACGACTCGTCTGGCTCGGACAGACCACAACCTTAAGGGGTCAAAGTATGAAGATTTCCATGAATCAGGTGCTTGGCTGCACGAGTTTGGCACTCTTGATCGCTGCCGCCGCGCCGTCGGCGCAGGCGAACCTGCTCTCCGATCCTGGCTTCGAAACAAACACGCTCACCACCATAGCCAACGTGCTTGGCGACTTCGTCACATATAAGGGTCAATGGGGCGTCGAGAATGCGGTGATTACAGGCACAGTAGGCGCTGTCGTGCCGTTTCAAGGTATCAAGATGCTCGCCATGCTTGATGATGGCCTCATCACGACCCAGTCTGCTCAGACGATCGACGTAACGTCGTATGCATCAGATATTGATGCTGGGGGTGCGAAATTTCAATTGAGCGCCTTTTTCAACACTGATTTCGAGACTGCTGGAGCCATCGGCGGCGTAATCCTGCAGTTCTTCAGTGGTTCCAGCTACAGCACGCAGGTCGGCAGCTTTGCCAGTGGCAATATCACGCTTGACGACAATCCCCTCACATGGCAGCAATCTTCGATCCATGGTTTCATCCCGGTAGGCACGAGGTGGTTCGTCGCGCAAGTCCTGTGCGACGATGCGTCGCTGCAGGGCCATACGTGTTATGTCGATGCGACGGATTTGAGCATTCCCGAGCCGACGACAATGTCCTTGTTGGTTATCAGCGGCTTGTTTTTGAGGCGGCGGTTGCGGCGGTTCGGCGGCCAGTCTGCTTAGGCGATTTCCGGCAGAGAGCACCCCTGAATTCCGAAGAGGGATATTCTTGCCCAAAGAACTCCTCCCCTTTCAAGGGGGAGGCTGGGAGGGGATGGGGCAAAGCGACGTATCCCTGCCATGTACTATAACCCCATCCCCCCCGACCCTCCCCTTGAAGGGGAGGGAGCGCGTCTCTGTCGCTGGTAAGCACATTGCCGGAAATCACCTTAATGCGTCGGAGCGGGCAGCACAGTTGCACCGGGTGCATTCTGGCCTTCATTCACGGATGCATTCTGGATTGCTGGATTCGGGGTCAGCCCCTGTTAGGAGATTGTCATGAAAGATACGTCAACGCTAGGCAGGCTTCCAATGCATGCAAAGATGATTGTTACCAGCAGAAAGGTATTTAAATATATTCTGCTGGCTGGTTGCTTGCTGTTCCCCGCGATTGCGAAAGGGTATTATATTTATGACACGACACTGGCTATACAGCCGAATTCACCAATAACGACACAGGATGCGGTTTCAGCCGTACTGGGAGGCAGCTTCGCAACGAGCGGCTTTTGTGGTTCCATAAATACCTGCAGCAACTCAGTGACAATCACGGGCTACAACATTGATATCAATTTCTATTCCACGTCCCCAACCGGCAACGTCAGCCAGGTGCTGGTTCCATTTTTTAGTACTGCAAGCATTGGACACTTGAGCGCCGGTATATATGTAGCAAACGCGTATTTTTATGTAGATAATAGTACGCTTGATGTTGTGGGTCCACCTGCGGCAAATCCGGTCACAAAATCGTTCACCGTATTGGCGGTGCCCATTCCAGGCACGCTATGGTTGCTGGGCGCTGGATTATTCTCGATTCTCATTTTGAATAAGCGACCGGGATTACGGAATCTTGCCTCGTGGTAGACATGACCAGCGGGCTGGCCACCAGCGGACGAGTAGATGCCGAAACAGCTGCCGATGACAACGAGCAATAGTGCCAAAGCGCCGTTTTCCGCCAGTTCACGGCCGACCTGCGGGCCGACGAACTACGAAGGGCGTGGTTGCGTGAATTCATGGTGCTCAGGAATGGGGTTCCGTCGGAGAAGGCGTTTCTGCGCATCTTCCAGGCCCGCCGACCCAAAGCAATTCGAGGCGGCGTTCCGCCGCTGGGTGGCTGGGGTGGTCAGCGCGTAGGGTGCCAATAAAGCGAAGCGCATTGCACCAACTACCGGATGCCAAAGTCGACCGCAATCAGGCATCAGGCGAGTGATGGCGCAAAGCCCTTCAGTTATTCCGCCCAACGAGCTTGGGTGTCGAAGTTCATTGTGCTCATCAGTCAGTGTGGCAAGCGCAGCACGGCGATGATGACGCCGGCGGCGGCGGCGATGAAGGCGCCGAGTTTGACGGTGAGCCTCAGTTCAAGTGTTTCGATACGGTTTTGCAGGCGAGTTTCAAGCCCGTCAATCCTCGTTTCCAGACGAACAGCATCAGCCTTGGTTGCCAGGGTGGCGTCCAGCGCCTCGGACAGAGACTCCTTTTGCGCCTCGGCGATGGCCGCGGCTTGTTCGCGGGAGAGACCGGCCTTTTCCAGCCGGTCCACGAATTTGAAGGTATCGAACGTGGTTGTGCTCATGGGCGCGAGCATACCGCAGTTGATAACTCGCCAGCAAGGCTGACGCGCAAGACCGGCCAGCGCGCTTCATTCCATCGCGAATACGATGGAATGGCTGAGAACTAAACGACGGCGCCCTCGTCATTGGCGCCCTCGATCTGCTTCTTGGGCCGGATGAACTGCTCGCGCGAGACGCCGAGCCACATGACCAACGGACTGGCTACCAGCACCGACGAGTAGATGCCGAAACAGATGCCGATGGTCAGCGCCAGGGCAAAGTAGTGCAGCGTCTCGCCACCGAAGAGCAGCATCGAGAGGACCATCATCTGTGTACAGCCGTGCGTGATGATGGTCCGCGAAATGGTACTGGTGATCGCGTGGTCCAGCACCTGCGGCGTGGTCAGTCCACGGACTTTCCTGAAGGTCTCGCGGACGCGGTCGAAAACGACGACCGACTCATTGACCGAGTAGCCGAGCACGGCAAGGACCGCCGCCAGCACCGACAGCGAGAACTCCCACTGGAAGAAGGCGAAGAAGCCGAGAATGATGATCACATCGTGCAGGTTGGCGATGATTGCCGACACTGAAAATCGCCACTCGAAACGGAACGAGAGGTACAGGACGATGCCGATGACGACGAGCAACAATGCCAGAGCACCGTTTTCTGCCAGTTCACGGCCGACCTGCGGGCCGACGAACTCGACTCGACGCAGCGTGGCGCCGGGCGCCTCGGCATTGAGCGCCTCCATCACCGACTCGCCGATCTTGGTCGTGTTCTGATCTGCCTTGAGCGGCAGGCGGATCAGGAGATCCTGGCTGGAGCCGAAATTCTGCACCGAGAAGTCGCTGTAGCCCGCCTTGCCCAGCCCGTCGCGGACTTTTTCCAGATCGGCTGCCTGAGCGTAGTTGAGCTCGATCAAGGTTCCGCCGGTGAATTCGACCGACAGATGCAGGCCGCGGCTGAACAGGAAGAACACCGCCAGCAAAAAGGTGAGCAGCGAAATGACGTTGAACACCAGCGCATGGCGCATGAACGGGATGTCTTTTCTGATGCGGAAGAATTCCATCTTCGTGCTTCCCTATTTGACTGCCGCAGTGGCGGTGTTGCCGGGTTTCCAGACCTGACCGATGGCCAGCGACTCGACCTTGCGACGACGACCGTAGAACAGATTGATCATCGCTCGCGAGACGACCACGGCCGAGAACAGCGAGGTCAGGATCCCGAGGCAGTGCACCACGGCAAAGCCGCGCACCGGGCCAGAGCCAAAAATCAGCAGCGCGACGCCGGCAATCAGCGTCGTGATGTTCGAGTCGAGGATGGTCCCGAAAGCGCGCTCGTAACCCGTATGGATCGCTGCCTGCGGACTCGATCCATTGCGCAACTCCTCACGGATCCGCTCGTTGATCAGGACGTTGGCGTCGATCGCCATGCCCAGCGCGAGTGCGATCGCAGCGATTCCCGGCAGGGTCAGCGTCGCCTGCAACAAGGAGAGCAGGGCGACCAGGAAGAGCAGGTTGGCGGCCAGGGCGATCACCGAGACGAGACCAAAGAGCGCATAGTAGGCGATCATGAAAACGGCAATCGCGGTAAAGCCCCACATTGTCGAGTGGAAACCCTTCTGGATGTTCTCGGCTCCCAGGCTTGGGCCGATTGCACGTTCCTCGATGATCTCCATTGGCGCGGCGAGCGAGCCGGCGCGCAGGAGTAGCGCCGTGTCGTTGGCTTCCATGGTGCTCATGCGGCCGGAGATCTGGACGCGGCCGCCGCCGATCTCTGCCCGGATGACCGGCGCCGTGACCACTTCGCCCTTGCCCTTCTCGATCAGGACGATGGCCATCCGCTTGCCGACGTTGTCGCGGGTGATGTCCTTGAAGATGCGCGCCCCGGCCGAATCGAGCGTCAGGTGAACGGCGGGTTCGTGCGTCTGGTTGTCGAAACCCGGCTGTGCGTCGGTCAAACGATCACCGGTCAGGACGACCTGTTTCTTGACCAGCAGCGCCATGCCGCCACGCTCGACATACATCTCGGTGCCAAAGGGTGCCTGCCCAGCCTGGGCCGCTTCGAGGGCGCCGGGGGTGTCATCGACCATCCGGATTTCCAGCGTCGCTGTGCGGCCGAGAATGTCCTTGGCTTTCGCCGTGTCCTGCACGCCCGGCAACTGGACGACGATACGGTCAGCGCCTTGCTGCGCGATCACCGGTTCGGCGACGCCGAGTTCATTGATCCGGTTATGCAGCGTGGTCATGTTCTGCCGGACCGCGAACTCCTGGATGCGCTTGATCGCCTCGGGCTTCAAGGTGGCGACGAGCTTCAGATCTTCGCCCTCGCCCTGGTCGGCCAGGAGCAGATCCGACTGGCTATCCTCCAGGAGGATGCGGGCCTTGCTGCGCGTGTCGTTGTCGCGGAAGCGGATGACCACCCGATCACCTTCCCGGGTGATGCCGGCATGGCGAACGGTCTTGTCGCGCAGCAGGCTGCGGAGATCCGCGCTGATCGAGTCCAGACGTTTGGTAGCCGCGCCCTTCATATCGACCTGGAGCAGGAAATGCACACCGCCACGCAGATCGAGGCCGAGGTACATCGGCAGGGCATGCAGGCGAGTCAGCCACTGCGGCGAACTCGAGAGCAGATTCAAGGCGACGACATAGTGCGGGTCGCTGGGGTCCGGGTTGAACTGTTTCTCGAGCAGGTCCTTGGCCTGCAACTGGCTGTCCGCGCTGGGCAGGCGAACCTTGACGCCGTTGCTGTCGAGGAAGAGGCCATTACTTTCGATGCCCGCGGCCTGCAGGGTCTTGGCGACGCGCTCGCGCGTCTTGTCATCGACCTTGAGCGTCACCTTGGCGCTGGAAACCTGGACCGCAGGTGATTCGCCGAAGAAGTTCGGCAGCGTGTACACCAGGCCGAAGACCAGCGCGACGGCGACGAGGATGTATTTCCAGAGCGGATAGCGGTTCATGGATGATTGCCGTCGGAGGGCGCGGGCACTGCCGTGAGGGCAGGCGGCCCGGCGGGGTGGTTAGAGTGCCTTGAGCGTGCCTCTTGGCAGAACCAGCGTCACAGCCTGTTTCTGGACCTGGATTTCGACCGCGTCGGCGATTTCCAGCCCGACGAAGCTGTCGCTGACCTTGGTCACGCGGCCGGCAATTCCGCCACCGGTGACGACTTCATCGCCCTTGACCAAGCCTTCGACCAGAGCCTTGTGGTCTTTTGCGCGCTTCATCTGTGGGCGAATCATCAGGAAGTAGAGGACGACGAACATCAGAACGATCGGCAGGAACTGCATCAAACCACCGAACGGTTCGGCGGCAGCAGCGGTTTGGGCATGGGCGGTGCTGATCAGCACATCAGTCTCCTAGAACGGAAGGGTTGAATTCAACCCAAGATTGTACCACTACCGCTGCGCCTCCTGAGCGCGCGCGCGGTGGAAGGCGCTGACGGCGATGGCCAGCGTGCCGCCAGCAATCGCCGTCCGCAGATCGCGCATCAGATCGTGATAGTAGGAGAGGTTATGCAGGGTGCCCAGGTGGGCGCCGAGAATTTCGCCCACGCGGTTGAGATGGTGCAGATAGGCGCGTGAGAAATTCCGGCAGGTATAGCATGGGCAGCCCTCGTCCAGCGGCCGCGGATCGTTCTTGTGGCGCGCATTTCTGATTCGGACGTCGCCGTGACGAGTAAATAGATGGCCGTTGCGCGCATTGCGCGTGGGTAGAACGCAGTCGAACATGTCGATGCCGGCGCTGACCGCAGCCACCAGATCCTCCGGTGTACCGACCCCCATCAGGTAGCGCGGCTTGTCCTGCGGCAGTCGCGGTGCGCTGTGTGCGAGGATGCGCGCCATGTCGCCTTTCGGCTCGCCGACCGACAGACCACCAATCGCGAAGCCGTCGAAGCCAATCTCGGCGAGCCCGGCCAGCGACTCGTCGCGCAGGTCTTCGTACATGCCACCCTGGACGATTCCGAAGAGGGCGTTGCCGTTGTCGAGCCGGTCGTGGGTCGCGCGCGAGCGCTGAGCCCAGCGTAGCGACAGGCGCATCGACGTGGCGGCCTGGTCATGGCTTGCGGGGTAGGGCGTGCAGTCGTCGAGGATCATGACGATGTCGGAGTTAAGTACGTGCTGAATATGCATCGACTCCTCCGGCGTCAGGAACAGGCGGTCGCCATTGATCGGCGACTGGAAACGGACGCCCTCCTCAGTGATCTTGCGCAGCGCACCGAGTGAAAAGACCTGAAAACCGCCGGAGTCGGTGAGGATTGGGCCGTTCCAGCACATGAAACGGTGCAGTCCGCCGTGCGCGGCGATGACCTCCAGTCCCGGCCGCAGCCAGAGATGGAAGGTGTTGCCCAGGCAGATTTGCGCGCCGGTCTCGGTCAGGTCACGGGGCGTCATTGCCTTGACCGTGCCATAGGTGCCGACCGGCATGAATGCCGGTGTATCGACGCTGCCGTGGGCGAGGGTGAGGCAGCCACGACGGGCGGCGCCATCGTTGGCCAGAAGTGCGAATTTCATATGGACAAAGAAAAAAACCCTGCCGTGGCAGGGGTGTTCGGGCCATTGTCGGCAGTCACGCAAGTGACTGCCGACAAATGAAACACTTACTCGTTATTGATGGCCGCCTGCGCTGCCGCCAGGCGGGCAATCGGCACCCGGAAAGGCGAGCAACTGACGTAGTCGAGGCCGGCACGATGGAAGAACTCAATCGAAGCCGGGTCGCCGCCGTGTTCGCCGCAGACGCCCAGCTTGATTCCCGGGCGTACCGAACGACCCTTCTCGACGGCCATCTGGACCAGCAGGCCAACACCCTTCTGGTCGATCGACTGGAAGGGATCACGCTCGTACATGCCATCCTTGAGATAGCTCGGCAGGAACTTGCCCGCGTCGTCGCGTGAGAATCCCATGGTCATCTGGGTCAGGTCGTTGGTGCCGAAGGAGAAGAACTGCGCCTGCTGGCCGATACTGTCGGCGATCAGGGCGGCACGCGGTGTTTCGATCATCGTCCCGAGCAGGTAGTCGAGCTGTTCGCCACGTTCGGCAAAAACAGCGGCGGCCGTCTGGCGGATGACACGGGCCTGGGAGTTGAATTCGCGCACCGTGCCGACCAGCGGAATCATGATTTCGGCCTTGACGTCGAAACCCTTGGCCTTCATGTTCAGGCCGGCTTCGAGGATCGCCCGGGTCTGCATTTCGGTGATTTCCGGGTAGCTGATGCCGAGGCGGCAGCCGCGGTGGCCCATCATCGGGTTGAACTCGTGCAGATCATCGACGCGCATCTTGATCACGCCGAGCGGGACATTCATCTCGTGCGCCATGATCTTCTGGTTGGCTTCGTCGTGTGGAACGAACTCGTGCAGCGGCGGATCGAGCAGGCGGATGGTCACTGCCAGTCCGCTCATCTCGCGGAACAGACCTTCGAAGTCGGCACGCTGCATGGGCAGCAGCTTGGCCAGTGCCCGGCGCCGTCCGCCTTCGTCCTCGGACAGGATCATTTCACGTACCGCCTTGATGCGCTCGCCCTCGAAGAACATGTGCTCTGTACGGCACAGGCCGATACCCTTGGCGCCGAAGTTGCGCGCCGCCTTGGCGTCGTCTGGGGTGTCAGCGTTGGCGCGCACGGCCAGCTTCTTGTAGCGGTCAGCAAGATCCATCAGCGTGCCGAAGTCACCGGTCAGTTCAGCTTCCTTGGTCGCGACCTGGCCCAGATAGACTTCGCCGGTCGATCCGTCGAGCGACAGCCAGTCGCCTTCCTTCCACGTCTCGTTGCCGATCGACATGGTGCGTGCGTGGTAATCGACGCGCACGGCGCCTGCGCCGGAGATGCAGCACTTGCCCATGCCGCGCGCCACGACGGCGGCGTGCGAGGTCATGCCGCCGCGGGCAGTCAGAATTCCCTTGGCGGCACTCATGCCGCGCAGGTCCTCAGGCGACGTTTCCTGGCGCACCAGGATCACGTCCTTGCCCTTTCTGACCCATTCCTCGGCTTCGTCGGCAAAGAAGACGATCTGCCCGGTCGCCGCGCCCGGAGACGCTGGCAGGCCATGGGCGATCGAACGTGCCTTCTTGATCTCGGCCGGGTCGAAAACCGGGTGCAGCAGCTCGTTCAAGCGCTCCGGGTCAACGCGGCGCAAAGCTTCTTTTTCATCGATGATTCCCTGCTGCAGCATTTCCATCGCGATGCGCACCATCGCCGAACCGGTGCGCTTGCCGTTCCTGGTCTGCAGCATCCACAAGCGGCCTTCCTGCATGGTGAACTCGACGTCCTGCATGTCCGAGTAGTGCTGCTCGAGCTTCGTTTCGGCTTGCAGGAGCTGTGCATAGATGTCGGGCATCAGCTCTTCGAGCGACGGGAAGCGCGTGCGGCGTTCCTCTTCGCTGACCAGCGCCAGCTTCGCCCAGCGGCGCGAACCCTCGAGGGTGACCTGTTGCGGAGTGCGCGTGCCGGCGACGACGTCTTCACCCTGGGCATTGACCAGGAACTCGCCGTTGAACAGGTCCTCACCGGTTCCTGCGTCACGCGTGAAGGCGACACCGGTACCGCTCTTGTCGCCAAGGTTGCCGAAGACCATCGCCTGAACGTTGACCGCGGTTCCCCAGGAGTCCGGGATGTCGTTCAGTTCGCGATAGACCTTGGCGCGATCGTTGTTCCAGCTCTGAAAAACCGCGTTCACTGCTCCCCACAGCTGTTCCCAGGGATCGGTCGGGAACTCACGGCCAACGCGGGCGCGGATCAAGCCCTTGAAGCGCAGCACCAGTTCCTTCAGGTCTTCGGTGTTGAGCTCGGTATCGAGTTGAACGCCTTTTTTCTCCTTGAGCATGTCGATGACCACTTCGAAGGGATCGTGATCCTCTTTCGATACCGGCTTGAGACCCATCACCACATCGCCATACATCTGCACGAAGCGTCGATACGAATCCCAGGCGAAGCGCTCGTTGTTGGCTTTGCGAGCCAGGCCGACGACCGCCTCGTCATTGAGGCCGAGGTTCAGGATGGTGTCCATCATGCCCGGCATCGAAGCGCGCGAACCCGAGCGAACGGACAGCAACAGCGGATCGGCAGCGTCGCCGAACTTCTTCCCCATTTCCTGTTCAACGAAGGCCACGCCAGCACGAACGTCAGCCTCGATCAGCTTGAACACCGCCTCCTTGCCCTGCTCGGTATAGACGGTGCAGGCTTCGGTACTGATCGTGAAACCGGACGGCACGGCGATTCCCAGGCGACACATTTCGGCAAGGTTGGCACCCTTGCCTCCGAGTATATTCTTCATCTTGGCGTCGCCGTCAGTTCGGGCGGCACCAAATACGTAGACGTTCTTTGTTTCAGTTGACATACATACCTCGCGGGTCAGGGAAGAAGGAAAAGACACTTCGAACGGCACGTTCGAAGTGTCCCCAGAGTGGGTGACCCGGCCACCGGCACCGGATCACGGTATTTTCGCGTTCCTGGCCGGGAGGCAGGAACGGCAAGGCGAGTACAACCGTGCGACCGCGCGGTCAGATTTCCTCGGCCTCCATCTTGATCGCGCCGCAGGGGCATTCGGCGACGCACATGCCGCAGCCCTTGCAATAGTCGTAGTTGAACTCGAAGCGCTTGCCGGGGCCGAGCTTGATTACCGCGTTGTCGGGGCAGACGCCGTAGCAGTTGTCGCATTCGAAGCAGTTACCGCAGGAAAGGCAGCGCCGGGCTTCAAAGAGCGCATTGCTCTCGTCGAGCCCACCCTGGACTTCATCGAAGGTGGACTGACGACGGATGATATCGAGCATTGGCCGCACGGTCTTTGGTGCATCGGCATAGTACCAGGTGTTGAGGTTCTCGAAGGTAGCGACCTCGCGCTGGACCGGCGGGAAATACTGTTCGCCGCGCAGCCAGCCATCGATATGCCGCGCCGCCTGCTTGCCGTGTCCGATGCCGACGGTTACGTTGCGCTCGGCGGGGACCATATCCCCACCGGCAAAAATGCCCGGATGGCCGGTCATCATGTTGGCACCGACCTCGACCACGCCATCGGTCACCTTTAGTCCGGGAACGCCTTCGAGCAGACCGAGATCAACGTCCTGTCCGAGCGCGAGGACCAGCGAATCGGCCTCGATGGTCTCGAACTCGCCGGTCGGCTGCGGGAATCCTTTGCTGTCGAGCGCCATCTTCTCGATCGTCAGTGACGATTCATCGGCCTGCTTGATCGTCGACAGCCACTTGACCATGATTCCTTCTTGCAGCGCCTCCTCGAGTTCGAAATCGTGCGCCGGCATTTTCTCGCGCGTGCGGCGATAGACGATCAACGGCTCGGCGCCCATGCGCTTGGCGGTGCGGGCCACGTCGATGGCCGTATTGCCGCCGCCATAGACGACGACGCGGCGGCCGAGCAGAGGCTTGTCTTCACCCTCCATGCTGCGCAGCAGGGAAATGGCGTCGATGATCTTGGCGGCGTCGCCGGCCGGGATCATCGCTCGCTTGCCGATGTGGGCACCGACGGCCAGGAAGGCGGCGTCGAACTTGCCTTCCGCCATGGTCGTCAGGATGTTGTCTACCTTGCTGTTGAGCTTCACCGTGACGCCGAGGTCGACAACCCGCTGCATTTCCGCTTCCAGAATATCGCGCGGCAGGCGGTACTTGGGGATGCCGAAGCGCATCATGCCGCCGAGCAGCGGACCCGCTTCGTAGAGCGTGACACTGTGGCCGAGCCGGCGCAGGTGGTAGGCCGCGGACATTCCGGAGGGGCCGGCGCCGACGACCAGGACGTGCTTGCCTGATTCGGTGGCCGGTGGCGTCAGCTTCCAGCCCTGCTTGAGCGCTTCGTCACCGAGAAAGTGCTCGACCGAATTGATGCCCACCGGTGCGTCGAGCTGCCCACGATTGCAGGCACCCTCGCAGGTGTGGTAGCAAACCCGACCCATGATTGCCGGAAATGGGTTGTCTTTCGTCAGATGCCGCCAGGCACTTTCGTAGTCTCCGGATTCCGCATGGAACAGCCAGCCCTGGATGTCCTCGCCGGCCGGGCACTGTTTGTTGCACGGGGGTAGCCGGTCAAGATAGACCGGCCGCGACGTACGCCACGAGCCGGTATGGTTGGCCAGGGATGAGCCTGGGTCTAGGGTAATGGCAAAGGGTTTTTCCATCAGTTCGCCTCCTGGTCGAGCAGTCCGTATCTGCGAATGTTCTTGTCTGCCGCCGCTTGCAAGCGGGCGATCGTTTCCACTGCCGGCTTCTTGCCGAACAGGTGTGCGTAGCGCTTCTGAAGCTTCAGATACTCCTCGACGGGCTGCTGTCGGCGGATTTTCAGGGAGTTGGTGAGGTCGCCACGTTCGGCTTCGAAAACCGGAAAGATGCCGGTTTCCTTGGCCAGGCGCGCCAGTTTGATGGTGTCTTCCGAAGCGGCACCCCAGCCAAGAGGGCAGGGTACGAGGATGTGGATGTAGCGCGCGCCGCGCATGCCCATGGCCTTGGTGACCTTGTATTCGAGGTCACGCAGGTCGGCGACGGTCGCCGTCGCGACGTAGGGGATCTCGTGGGCCATGGCAATCGCCGGCAGGAACTTGCCCTGGCCGAAAACGTTGCCGGGTTCCGGGCCGACCGGCATGGTGGTCGCCGTGCGCGCTGCCGGCGGGGTCGCCGAACTGCGCTGGACGCCGGTGTTCATGTAGCCGCCGTTGTCGTAACAGATGTAGAGCACGTCATCGTTACGTTCGAACATCCCCGACAGGCAACCGAAACCGATGTCGGTGGTCCCCCCGTCACCGCCCTGGGCGACGACACGCACGTCGCCCATCTGTCCCTTCTGCCTCTTGATCTTGATCGCCGCGGCAATGCCCGTGGCCACCGCAGCCGTGTTGCCGAACAGCGAGTGAATCCATGGAATCTGCCATGAGGTTTCCGGGTAGGGCGTCGAGAAGACCTCGAGGCAGCCGGTGGCATTGGCCGCAATCAGGCGGCCACTGGCCGCTTTCATCGCGGCATCGATGGCATAGCGTGCGCCGAGTGCTTCACCGCAGCCCTGACACGCACGGTGCCCCGAGTTGAGGGAATTGGTACGTTCCATGTTGGCCTGCACACTGCGCTCTTCCTCGGCCAGCAAGCGATTGCCGACCGTGAAGGTGCCGGTCTGATAGAAATGAACGGGTTGGAAGCTCATCAATTTTCTCCTCAGACAATACCGGTGGCAACGACGCCGATGTCGCGCAGCATGCTTTCGGCTGCCGGACCCGAACGGCGCGTGGTGCGCTCGCGTTCGAGTTGCTTATTGACCACGTTCCAGTCGAGATCGAGAAAGGTCAGGTGGCCCAGTTCGCCGCGCGCTGCCTTGGTAAACAGCGCATGCAGGGATTTCCGAGTGATCGCCCGTCCGCCGAGTCCGGCGACGACGGTGTGTCCATGCAGTTGCAGACCCGACATCGCCATCCGTACATCGGTAGACACAACGCCGCCGATGCCCACAGCGAGGCTCTTCTCGAGCACGACGACGCGCTGCGCGTTCTGTAGCGCGGCACGTACGCTGTCGATCGGGAAAGGACGGTAGGAGGTGATGCCGAGCACGCCGATCTTCTCGCCGGCTGCGCGCATGTCGTCTACGGTGTCCTTGATCGTTCCCAGCACCGAGCCCATGGCAACGACGATGGTTTCTGCGTCTTCAGTCCGATACGAGTGCGTCAGACCGCCCGAGTCGCGACCAAAGATCGTCTTGAATTGTTCGGCCAACTGCGGGATGAGTTCAAGCGCCTGCATCTGCTTGGCGTGCGCTAGGTAGCGCACCTCGGAGAAAGCTTCCGGTCCGACCATGGCGCCGATCGATACCGGATCGGCGGGGTCGAGCACCTGGCGCGGTTCGTAAGGCGGCAGGAAAGCGTCGACCTGCTCCTGGGTGGGAACGTCCACGCGCTCGTAGGCATGCGTCAGAATGAAGCCATCCATGCAGACCATCACCGGCAGGCTTACTTCCTCAGCCAGCTTGAAGGCCTGAATATGCAGGTCGAGCGCCTCCTGGTTGGTCTCGGCGAAGAGCTGGATCCAGCCGCTGTCGCGCTGCGAGAGGGCGTCGGTGTGGTCATTCCAGATATTGATCGGCGCGCCAATGGCGCGGTTGGCGACCGTCATGACAATCGGCAGGCCGAGGCCGGAAGCGTTATAGACCGCCTCGGCCATGAACAGAATGCCTTGTGAAGCCGTGGCGGTGTAGGTGCGGGCACCGGTCGCCGACGAGCCAATGGCGACGCTCATGGCAGCGAACTCGGACTCGACGTTGATGAACTCGCAGTTCTCGATTTCGCCCGCTTTCACCATTTCGCCGAGACCTTCGACGATGTGCGTCTGCGGTGAAATCGGATAGGCGCAAATCACCTCCGGCCGGCAAAGGCCGACCGCTTCGGCAACGGCATGTGAACCTTCAGTCTGCTTAAGCATGTGCGGCCTCCTGGTGACGTGCTCCGGCGATTTCGTCCATCACGAACTGATAAGCCTCGCTGGCGGCAGCGATGTTTGCAGTGGCGATCTTTTCAGGGAACTTGGCATTGATGGCCTTGATCACCGACTCCAGCCGAATGAGACCGGACGCGGCGGCGAATCCGGCGAGCAAGGGCACATTGGGCATGGGTCGGCCGACGTGCTTGCGGCTGAGTTCGGTGGCCGGAACCGTACAGAGTCTGTCCGCTGGCCAGTCACGGACGTAATCACCAAGGCCCAACTCGTCGAAAGTGCGGCTGGTGTTGATCAGGATGTAACCGCCTTTCTTCAGTCCCGAGAAGACGTCGACCTGGAGCAGCAGGGTCGGATCCTGGATGATCAGGGCATCGGGTTCCATGATCGGTTCGCGCATTCGGATCTCCTGGTCCGCGATGCGGCAGAACGCCACGACGGGAGCGCCGGTACGTTCCGAACCAAAACTTGGGAAGGCCTGGGCATGGCGGCCTTCCTCAAACGCAGCAATCGACAACATCTCGGCAGCCGTAACCACGCCTTGGCCGCCGCGACCGTGTATTCGGACTTGGAACATGTTTCCTCCATTGTTTTCCATCGTTCTTTTAACGCTCGCGCAGCATAGCTTAGTTCGAGTCCATTGAAAACAACGATACCGCGGCGTATGGACGAACTTTTTGCGCGGGGGGGGGTCTGCGTAGCCAGCTCCGCCGCCGAGGTCAACATGAATGAATACCAGGCCGCGCAAGGACCGAGTTCTTGCGCAACCAGCATTCCGATGAGCGCTGCTATTTCGTCCTGGCCGGCCTGCACGCTCGTCTCGAAGCGTTCGTCCTGCCGCCCTCACCGTTGAGCCTCGATAGTTCGGAAACCCTGGCCGCGGACGAAGGCTTGATGATCCGCCTGACCGGGCGCGAAGCCTTGCAGGAAGTGGCGATCATGTTGCGCACGATCGAACAGGCACACGTTCCGGTCAGCGGAGAGACCGAGCTGCCACGCTGCGCTTGCTCAGCGAAAAGCTGGCGGGTGGTGACTTTACCCATGGGTCGAGAAAAAGTCCTGAATCAGGTGAGCGACGATTTACGGCTCAAAGAACGGATCGTCTCTGATCGCCTCCAGAGATTTCTCGAGGCCAAGATCGCGATAAACCTCGGCCCATTGCTGGGTATGACGCATGAATGATAGGTTGAAACGCGTCGGGCCGACATATTCCAGGCGAGCAAACTTTGCTTCAAATTCAGAACAGTTTCGACGAGTTCATCCATCTGCTGCTGCACAACCGCCTTGACACTCGCTGGCACGGTGACCGCCGGCGGTTTCGCTGGGCTGAAGACCCACGCCTTTCGTGTTCTGGCCATATCGAATATCGAGTTGCTCGCGCTGCTGGTGACGGTTGGTGCGCGGACAAGAAAACGCTTCCTGTCGCGGTTCCGCTTTGGCCTCTGCGAAAGTCTTCAAGAACGGCGTCGCGGCCATGGGCGATGTCCAAGCTGTAATCGTTGCACAGATCCGAGATTTCTACCATGCGTGTTACCATCGAAAGCCCGTTTAAAATATAGGACTATGACGTTAAGCTGCACCAGATGATCATTCTGGCCGCTACGGGAGCGATCTTGGGGTGCTGCCGGCACCGATCGACGGCAGGTTCATGAACCAATTTTCATCAAAACCAGGGATGCAATATGTATAAATCAGGCATGTATGGACTTGCGAAGCGATTGGCGCGGACGGTGCTCGTCGCCCTTTTTGGCCTTGGACTCGGTGCGGCTCAGGCTGCCGGCACGGGTTCGCTGACCACGGACGAAGCCAGGCAGATTGCGATCGACGCCTACATCTACGGTTATTCGCTCATTACGACGGATGTGACCCGTGTGCAGATGAGCAATGTGACAAAAGTGGAGGAGATCAAGGCTCCGACGGGCACTTTTTTCAACATCAAACGCTACCCGCCGGCCACCTTCCGCGGCGTCTCGGCGACGAACGCCGACACCTTGTACTCGGTGGCGTGGCTCGACCTGTCCGAGCCCCAGGTGTTCAGCCATCCCGAGATCAAGGACCGTTTCTTCACCTTTGAACTGGTCGATCTGTGGATGATCGTCAAGAATAGTGTCGGCACCAACACCAGCGGCTCGAAGGCGATGACCTACCTGTTCACCGGCCCGGGCTGGAAGGGTTCGGTACCGGCGGGCATGACGCACATCAGCTTCCCGACCCGTTACATGGTCGCCCTAGGCCGAACGTACGCGCAAGACACCGAAAAAGACCTCGCAAAAGTGAACGCCCTGCAGGCTCAGTACAAGGTGATGCCCCTGTCGGCCTACGGCAAGCCCTACACGTTTGTGGCCGGCCCCATTGATCCGAATCCGGGTTTCAGCATGACTGAAGCACCGCAAAAGGCGATTGCTGACCTGGGTACGACCGGCTACTTCAACCTGATGACGAAGCTGATGGGCGGTGCCGCACCTGCTGCTGCGGAAGATGCACCCATGTTGGCGCGCATGGCCAAGATCGGCATCGTGCCGGGACAGGCCTTTGACCCGAGCAAGCTTGATCCGGCGGTGCAAGCTGCACTCAAGGACGTGCCCGAGGAAGCGGTCCGGCGCACGACCGCCGCGTGGGAATCGCTGGGCAAGGATGTGAACGGCTGGCGCGTCACGACGGTCGGCGGCCGCTACGGCACCGACTATCTGCTGCGCGGCGCCTGGGCGACCAGAGGCTGGCCTTCGCAACTGCCCAACGTTTCCGTGTATCCGACCACCTACGTCGACAGCGCGGGGGAGAAGCTCGCGGGCGCAAACAAGTACACGCTGACCTTCCCGAAAGGGCAGTTGCCACCGGTCAATCCCTTGGCCTTCTGGTCGATCACGATGTACGAGAACACGCCCACGGGCCTGTGGTTCTACCCCAACCCATTGAACAAACTCACCGTGAGCCCCCGCAACAAGCTCAAGTACAACAAGGATGGATCGCTGACGTTGTACTTCTCGCACGCCTCTCCCGGCAAGGACAAGGAAGCCAACTGGCTTCCCGCACCCGAAGGGCTGTTTGCGCCCACGCTGCGGCTGTATTGGCCCAATACCACGCCACCTTCGATCCTGGATGGGACCTGGCAACCGCCGGGCCTCGTGAAGGTTCATTGAGGCCAGCCGCTTGAGGCAGCAATGACAATCATGCGGCCGAGGCCTATTTGGGTATGACGTATCGGTTCTCGGTGATATGTTTCGCTTTGTAGCCACAACGGCTCTCAGAACGGCGCTCAAACAAGGGCGCCGTTTTTATGGGCTGAGCCTTCGCCCGCAGTGGCGCAATGGCCCCGTTCGCCAGCGGAAACTTCGGTGCCAGCGCGTTGATCGGCCCCAACTCGCGCATGATGCGATTCATGATGCCGCGCGCCGGGCGGCCGGTGAACAGGTTGGTCGGTGCGCTGTGGTGCGCCGCCTCGCTCTTGAGCGCGGCGCGGTGGATGGCGCTGGTAGTCGCTTCCGAGCACAGTTCGACGGTGGTGGCCGAGCAGAGAATCTTGGCGCCCCAGGAACAGGCACGCGGGCGATGAGTTTCGGCACCAGCAGGCCAAGCCGGTGTCCGCGGCAATCAATGGCGGCGGCCTCGAACTGGCGCTGGCCTGCGATATCCGTACACAGCAGCATCGATGTGCCCTGTTTTGGTGCGCGCCGCGTGGCTTGCTCGAAAAAGTCGCTCTACAGGGCTCAGGCTGCTTGCTGGCGGATGAGGTCGGCCAAGAGCGGCACCTGGCGCCGCAGTGATCCGGTCGTTGAGACCGGTCTGGAAAGACGCTCCGCTGTGACAAGTTACCGCGCTTCGCCAAAGAAAACGTTGTCCAATGTCATGACACGCCAGCCCTGCGCATAGCCTGGCGCCTTGCAGCGGCAGTGCAAGTAGCGCGTATCCGCTACTTGCTGTCGCGTTCGGGCCGAGCGGCAGTGTCGGCTGTGGCGAATTGCCGCTCAGCCTGGCCTGATTGAAGGGCAGCAAAGGTGGCCCGCTATTTGCTTGGATCTTGTGGACCATGGGCGTTGCCGCCGTCGGGAAACACTGGCTGGTAGCGGCGCGGGATCGTCCGTGCCTCGTCAGAGTTGGAAGGTCAACAGATTGTGGAGATCAACATGGACATCGTCAGTCATTTTGCCGCCCGCTTCGAGCGGACCCGCGAAGAGGAGCTTTCACTGGAAGACTATCTCGCGGCTTGCAAACGGGATCCGCTGAGCTATGCCAGCGCTGCCGAACGGATGCTGCGGGCGATTGGCGAGCCGCAGACCATAGACACCCGCAAAGACCCGCGGTTGTCACGCCTTTTCGCCAACAAGGTGATCAAGATCTATCCGGCTTTCGCCGAATTCTACGGCCTAGAAGACGCGATAGAGCAAGTGGTGAGCTACTTCCGCCACGCGGCGCAGGGGCTGGAAGAGAAAAAGCAGATTCTGTACCTGCTCGGTCCGGTCGGCGGCGGCAAGAGCTCGATCGCCGAACGGCTCAAGTCGCTGATGCAGGAGGTGCCTTTCTACGCGATCAAGGGTTCGCCGGTGAACGAGTCGCCACTGGGGCTCTTCGATGCCGATGAAGATGCCGCCATCCTCGATAAGGAGTATGGCATCCCACGCCGCTACCTCAACCGCATCCTCTCGCCTTGGGCAGTCAAGCGTCTGGAAGAATTCGGCGGCGACATCCGCCGCTTCCGGGTGGTCAGGCGCTACCCGAGCGTGCTCAAGCAGATCGGCATCGCCAAGACCGAACCCGGCGACGAGAACAACCAGGACATCTCCAGCCTGGTCGGCAAGGTCGACATCCGCAAGCTGGAAACCTACGCCCAGGACGACCCGGACGCCTACAGCTTCTCCGGTGGTCTGTGCCTGGCCAACCAGGGCTTGCTCGAATTCGTCGAAATGTTCAAGGCGCCGATCAAGGTCCTGCACCCGCTGCTGACCGCCACGCAGGAAGGGAACTTCAAGGGCACCGAAGGTTTCGGCGCCATTCCCTTCGACGGCATCGTCCTCGCCCACTCCAACGAGAGCGAATGGAAGGCCTTCCGCAACAACAAGAACAACGAAGCCTTCCTTGACCGCATCTACATCGTCAAGGTGCCCTACTGCCTGCGCGCCTCAGAGGAAGTGAAGATCTACGAAAAGCTGCTGCGCGGCTCGTCACTCGCCGAAGCCACCTGCGCTCCGGGAACCCTGCGGATCATGGCGCAGTTCGCGGCCCTGACGCGCCTGAAGGAGCCGGAAAACTCCAGCCTGTATTCGAAGATGCTGGTCTACGATGGCGATAACCTCAAGGACACCGACCCGCGGGCGAAAAGCTATCAGGAGTATCGCGACTATGCCGGCGTCGACGAGGGGATGAGCGGCATCTCGACGCGCTTCGCCTTCAAGATCCTCAGCAAGGTCTTCAACTTCGACTCGGCCGAGGTCGCCGCCAATCCGGTGCATCTGATGTACGTCCTCGAACAGCAGATCGAGCGCGAACAGTTCCCGGCCGAAACCGAGGCCAAATATCTGGCGTTCATCAAGGAACACCTGTCGGTGCGCTACGCCGAATTCATCGGCAAGGAAATCCAGACGGCCTATCTGGAAAGCTACAGCGAGTACGGCCAGAACATCTTCGACCGTTACGTGACCTACGCCGACTACTGGATCCAGGACCAGGAGTATCGCGATACCGATACCGGCGAGGTGTTCGACCGCGCCTCGCTGAATGCCGAACTCGAGAAGATCGAAAAGCCGGCCGGCATCGCCAACCCGAAGGATTTCCGCAACGAGATCGTCAATTTCGTGCTGCGCGCGCGGGCCAACAACCAGGGCAAGAACCCGCTATGGACCAGCTACGAGAAACTGCGCACGGTGATCGAGAAAAAGATGTTCTCGAATACCGAAGAGCTACTGCCAGTGATCAGCTTCAACGCCAAGGCCAGCGTCGACGACGTCAAGAAGCACGAAGACTTCGTCAATCGCATGGTCAACAAGGGCTACACCTCGAAGCAGGTACGCCTGCTGTGCGAGTGGTACCTGCGCGTGCGCAAGAACTCGTGACCTGACAGCGACAAAGGGCCAGGAGGACATCCCATGCAACAGATCATCGATCGAAGGCTGGCCGGCAAGAACAAGTCGATCGGCAACCGCGAACGCTTCCTGCGCCGCCACAAGGCACAGATCCGCGAAGCGGTGAAGCGCGCGGTCGCCGGGCGTGGCATTCGGGAGATCGCCCAGGGTGAGGACATCCATATCCCGCGACGCGACCTCAGCGAACCGGTTTTCGGGCACGGCCAGGGTGGGCGACGCGAAATGGTGCACCCGGGCAACAAGGATTTCGTGCGCGGCGACCGCATCGAACGACCGAAGGGCGGCGGCGCCGGCAGTGGCGGTGCGGGGCAGGCCGGTGATGGCGGCGATGGCGAGGACGATTTCGTCTTCCATCTGACGAAAGAGGAGTTCATGCAGGTCTTCTTCGACGACCTGGCGCTGCCCCGACTAACGCGCACCACGCTCGCCGACACGCCCGAGTACAAGACGCACCGCGCCGGGTTGTCCAGCGACGGGACACCGAACAACCTGCACATCGTTCGTTCGCTGCGCGGCGCCATCGGCCGACGCATCGCGCTGGGCAGCGAATCACGACGCCAACTGGCCTACCTCGAAGAACTGCTCGCGGCCGTGCGTGAGGAAGCCGCAACTCAGTCACGCCGAGAACAGATCGCCGCGCTGGAGCGCGACATCGAAGCGCTGCACGCGCACATCCTGCACATTCCCTACCTCGACCCGATCGACCTGCGCTATCGCAGCCGCGTGCGGACGCCGGTGCCGACCGCCAGGGCGGTGATGTTCTGCCTGATGGATGTCTCCGGTTCGATGGACGAGGCGCGAAAGGATCTCGCCAAGCGCTTCTTCATTCTGCTCTATCTCTTCCTGACCCGGCACTATGAGCGGATCGACCTGGTCTTCATTCGCCATCACACACAGGCGCAGGAAGTGGACGAAGACGCCTTCTTCCAGGCGAAAGAAACCGGCGGCACAGTCGTGTCCAGCGCGCTGGTGCTGATGGAACAGATTATCCGCGCCCGCTACCCAAGCGGCGAATGGAACATCTACGGCGCACAGGCCAGCGACGGTGACAACTGGCATAACGACAGCCCGCACTGCCGTGAACTCCTGGCCAGGGACATCCTGCCGCTGTGCCGCTACTTCGCCTATATCCAGGTGGTCGAGCAGGAGCAGAACCTGTGGCACGAATACGCGCTGCTGGCTGAAGAGGCGCCCGAGGCCTTCGCCATGCGCAAGGCGAGCACTGTCGACCAGATCTATCCCGTTTTTCGCGAGCTGTTCAGCAAGGAGGGCAGGAGCAAATGAGCGACACCTTCAACCGCCGGCACGCCGGGCAGGCGGGAACGGCAAACGAGTATGGCGGACGGCGCTCGCAGGCGCCGTTGTCTCCCCCTTTGCCGTTGACCGAACGACCCATGTCGCACCTGCCCGCGCCGAGCGACTGGACTTTCGAGCTGCTCGATCGCTACCACGCGGTGATTCGCAGCACCGCCCAGCGCTTCGGCCTCGACACCTATCCCAACCAGCTCGAAATCATCACCGCCGAGCAGATGATGGACGCCTACGCGTCGGTCGGCATGCCGGTCAACTACCGCCACTGGAGCTACGGCAAGGAATTCATCAGCACCGACCGAAACTACCGGCGTGGGCAGATGGGCCTGGCTTACGAAATTGTCATCAATGCCAACCCGTGCATCAGCTACCTGATGGAAGAGAACACGATGGCCATGCAGGCGCTGGTCATCGCACACGCGGCCTACGGCCACAACAGCTTCTTCAAGGGCAACTACCTGTTCCGGATGTGGACCGACGCCTCGTCGATCATCGACTACCTGGTCTACGCAAAAGACTATGTCGCCGCCTGCGAAGAGCGTCATGGCATCGACGCGGTCGAACTGTTGCTGGACAGTTGCCATGCGCTGATGAACTACGGCGTCGACCGCTATCGCCGGCCGAGCAAGCTGAGCCTGGCCGAGGAGTTGGCGCGCGCCAAGGACCGTGAAATCTACGCGCAGCAGCAGGTCAATGAAATCTGGCGCACGCTGCCGCGGCGGCCGGAAAAGGAGGCCACCGAGAAACAGTCGACGCGCTTTCCCGCCGAGCCGCAGGAAAACCTGCTCTATTTCATCGAGAAGAACGCGCCGCTGCTCGAACCGTGGCAGCGGGAAATCGTCCGCATCGTGCGCAAGGTGGCACAGTACTTCTACCCGCAGCGGCAGACGCAGGTGATGAACGAGGGCTGGGCGACATTCTGGCACCACCACCTGCTGAACACTCTGTACGACGACGGTCACCTTGCCGACGGCATGATGATCGAGTGGCTCAAGTCGCACACCAACGTCGTCTTCCAGCCGCCGGTCGGCCACCCGGCCTACCACGGTTTGAACCCCTATGCGCTGGGTTTCGCGATGTACTCGGACATCAAGCGTATTTGCGAAGCGCCGACCGACGAAGATCGCGACTGGTTCCCGGATATCGCCGGCAGCCACTGGCTGGCCACGCTCGATCACGCCATGCGCAACTTCAAGGACGAAAGCTTCATCGGCCAGTACCTGTCGCCGCGCCTGATGCGCGCCTTCCGGCTGTTCGCCGTGGTCGACGACGAGAAGGCACCGACGCTCGAAGTCTCAACGATCCACGACGAAGCCGGCTATCGCGCGCTGCGCGAGGCGCTGTCGCGCCAGTACGACCTGGGTTCGCGCGAACCCGCTATCCAGGTGTGGAGCGTGAACCTGCGCGGCGACCGCTCGCTGATCCTCCGCCATACCCAGCACAACGACCGGCCGCTCGACAACGGCGCCGAAGAAGTGCTCAAGCACGTCGCGCGGCTGTGGGGCTTCCCCGTACATCTCGAAAGCGTCGGCGGCAACGGCAAGATGGCCCGCAGTTGGGTGGTCGCTCCGCCGACCGACTGAAGCCGCCGTGGCCAATGCCGGCAGGCATTATCTGGTGGCCACGAGACGATCGGGACGAAAATGGCGCGGTTTGTCCGCGGTGCGGCGGCTCGCTACGCTCGTCTCGGCATCAGCACCGTATAGTCGAAATCGAGCAGTACGCTCGGATCGAAGCCGCCATCGGCAGTCTTGTACGGAAAATCGGCGCAGGGACGGTCCTTGGTCGCCACGGTACGCAGGCGCAGCGCGCCGAGGTCGTTGCGCCCCGGCAGGATCAGCTTGTCGAGCACTTCGGACCAGGCGTAGACCGTGTCGCCGGCGAAGGTCGGAGTGACATGCCGGCCACCATTGATGGCCACGACGAGGAAGGCATTGGCCAGGCCATTGAAGGAAAGCGAGCGCGCCAGGCTGATGACGTAACCCCCGTACACTATCCGGCGGCCAAAGCGCCCGGCCTTTTCGACATGCTGGTTGAAATGCACTCTGGCGGTGTTCTGGTACAGGCGAGTGGCCATCATGTGTTCGCTTTCTTCGATGGTCGTCCCGTCCACGTGATCGATCCGTTCGCCGACCTGATAATCGTCCCACAGGTCGGGACTGCCTGACAGCGCGCAGTCGTACTGGTCGACCCGGATTCCCGCGGGAACGATCAGATCACCCACGGCGACGGCATCGAGAAGCTCCGGGACGATGGTTTCCGGGGCTGGCGACGCGGGATCACGCTTGCGAACCATGACCCAGCGGCAGTAGTCGAGTGCGATCTGCTGGTGCTGATTGACCCCGCATGTGCGCACATAGACGATTCCTGTCTTGCCGTCGCGGTTCTCCTTGACGCCGATCACCGTCGAATCGGCGGTCAAGGTATCCCCGGCGAAGACCCGGTGGCCGAAGCGGCCAGCCGCGTAGCCCAGGTTGGCGACGGCATTGAGCGAAATGTCGGGCACCGTCTTGCCGAAGACAATGTTGAAGGCCAGCAGGTGATCCACCGGCGCGCGAGGGAAGCCCAGACTGTGGGCAAAGGTATCTGCCGAAGTCATCGCAAAGCGCGAACCAGTCAGCGCCGTGTACAGCGCCACGTCGCCCTCGGTAATGGTTCTCGGTGTGGCGTGGGCGATCGTCTGCCCGACGCAAAAATCCTCGAAGAAGTTCCCCAGTCTGGTTTTCTCGTTCATCAGGCTATCTCCTTATTGTTGCGCGTGGCTGCTCGACGACCAACCGTAGGCTGCCGCCAGTTCGGGGTCCCGCCTGGCGACCAGTCGCGCCAGGTCAACGATGACTTTGGCCTGCTTCCAGGTCGCATCATCCTGCATCTTGCCGTCGATCGTCGCCACACCGCTGCCGTCGGGCATCGCTTCGAGGATGCGTTTGGCGAACAGCACTTCCTTGACGTCGGGGCTGAAGACCCGTTTGGCGATCGCGATCTGGTTTGGCGCCAGCGACCAGGCACCCGAACAGCCCATCAGGAAGGCATTGCGGAATTGTGCCTCGCACGCCGCTTCATCCTTGAGGTCGCCGAACGGGCCATAGAACGCGTGCAGGCCATGCGACACAGCCGCATCGACCATGCGCGCGACGGTGTAATGCCAGAGGTCCTGCTGGAAGAATGCGCGGCGCTGCTGGCCTTCCTCCTGGCCTGCTTCCGGGTCGGCGAGAACGCCGTAGCCCGGATGGCCGCCACCGACCCGCGTCGTCTTCATGCCGCGTGAAGCCGCCAGGTCGGCCGGGCCGAGGCTCAGGCCGTGCATGCGCGGGCTGGCACCGCAGATCGCCTCGACGTTGGTCACCCCCTGCGCGGTCTCGAGCAAGGCATGCAGGAGGATCGGCTTCTTGATCGCGTATTTCGCTTCGAGCAGCGAGACGTACTGATCGACGAAATGAATGTCCCATGGCCCTTCGACCTTGGGAATCATGATCACGTCGACCTTGTTGCCGACGTGCTTGATGATTTCATGGAGATCGTCGAGGACCCAGGGGCTGTTGAGTGCGTTGATGCGCACCCACATTGCGGTGTCGCCGAAATCGTTCTTGCTCAGCAAATCGATGAAGCCGGCGCGAGCGGCGTCCTTGGCTTCGATCGGGATGGCGTCCTCGAGGTTGCCGCACATCGCGTCACACTGCCTGGCGGTTTCGGGCGCCTTGGCGCGAATCTTGTCGATGTGCGGCGGAAAGAAGTGGATCATCCTTTCCGGTCGCACCGGCAGTTCACGCAGGGGCTGTGGCGCACCGATGGCGAGCGGCTTGTAGAAGTGGACTGGTAGCTTCATGGCAATTTCCCTGATCAAAAGAATGCGGGTGGGTGCGGCGCCGGCAGCAGGCCCGCTGCCGGCAGCTTTTCACTTGGCTCCGGCGACGACGCGCGCGTCGTGCAGGCGGCCGATTTCGGCTTCGCTCAGGCCGAGGATTTCGAGCAGAATCTGATCGGTGTGTTCGCCCAGTTTCGGTGCCGGCATCGCCGGCAGGCGCGCTACGCGGTCGAAGTCGAGCGGCGTCGAAGGCATCAGGTACGACCCGATGCCGGGCTGTTCGGTGAGGGTGAACAGCGGATTGTCGGTCGAGCAATCGGGGTCAAGCGCTATTTCCTCACGTACCGTGCGATAGGGGCCCCAAGCGACGCCGTGCGCATCGAGGGTCAGCGCCGCTTCAGCCAGGGTGCGCGCGTGGAACCATGGTTCGAGCAGCTTGGCGATCTCCTGGCGAGCGCGATAGCGATTGCCCTCGTCCTCAAAGTCGAGGCCCAGCCGTGCGGCGAGGGCGCTGACTGGCTCGCGAAGACCGGTGGCCTTGGTCAGACGCCGCCACTGCATGCCGGTAAGGCCGACGACCATCAGGCGCTTGCCGTCCAGCGTTGCGAAGTCGCGACCAAAAGCACCGTAGAGATAGTTGCCCTGCCGCGGTCGGTCGGCGTCATTGACCATGACTTCGGCAATCATGCCGAAATTGCCGAGCATCGCCAGCGCCACGTCCTTCAGCGCCAGACGAACCAGTTGTCCTTCGCCGGTCAGTCGCCGGTGCCGTTCGGCGGCGAGCAGACCGAGGGCGATCATCTGGCCGCTGATGAAATCCCACGCCGGGAAGACGTGGTTCACCATTTCCGGCGAAGTGTCTGGACCGGTCATCATGGGCAGGCCCATCTGTGGGTTCAGCGTGTAATCCACTTCCGAGCTGCCATCGCGACGCCCGGTGAGATTGACCATGATCAGGTCCTGGCGTTGCGCCTGCAGCGCTTCGTAGGCGAGCCAGCCTTTGGCCGGAAAGTTGGTGCTGAACAGGCCAGCGTGCTCACCCGGCGCGCAGATCAGTTGGGTGAGCAGCTCCTGTCCGCGCGGCAGGCGGAAGTCCACAGCGATCGAGCGCTTGCCCTTGTTCAGTCCCGCCCAGAACAGGCTGTGTCGACCATCGAGCGTCAGCGGCCAGCGACCGTAGTCCAGGCCGCCGCCGATCGGGTCGAAGCGGATCACCTCCGCGCCTAGTTGGGCCAGCGTCATGCCACCGAGCGGTGCGGCAACGAAGGCCGATCCCTCGACGACGCGCAGGCCCTTCAGAATTCCTTCCATTGCTTCCTCCAGTCCGGCGGCCGGCGTTCAGAGTTGAAAGTGTTCCCGGCGCAGTGAGCCACACTCTCAGTCATGACCGATCCTCCCGACATCCGAGCCGCAGAGCTTGCCCACTTCGTGATCTTGCCAGACGCGGCGACGGCGCGTGGCGCACAGTATAGGAGTAAAAATGGTTATTGGCGCAAAGATCTGACGGTCCCGGCAACTGCTCGACCCCATCGTGCGGCAACTTGAGTTTGCACGCTGGCTGTGCTGTACTTGTCGAACGGTCATGACTTTGCAAGACGCCTCGATAATGAAAGTTGTGACTGCTTCCCTCACCCCCGACCCGTCTCCCGCAATGCGGGAGAGCTGAGATTCGTGAGTCGCTGTCGCGACTTTCAAAGGAACTGCATGCGCACAATCCCGAAAGGATCGCCGTGATGACCGACTCGACAACAGACTACGCGCAATGGATTGGCCGTCAGGAGACCACCGACGATGACCTGGCACTGGCGCCGGCGCTGGCCGCAGCGGCGACTTTCGACGACACGCTGACCCGGTTCGAAAAGGGAAGCGCACTGCCACCCCTGTGGCACTGGTTCTATTTTCTGCCCAGAGCGCCGCAAGCGCTGCTCGACGTCGACGGTCATCCGCAGCGTGGCGGCTTCATGCCGCCGATTCCCTATCCGCGACGGATGTTTGCCGGCGCGCGCATGCGCTTTCACCGCCCGTTGGTGATCGGTCAGCCGGCACGCCGCGAGGCCACGATTCGCGACATCAGGCAGAAGTCGGGACGTTCCGGCTCGCTGGCCTTCGTTTCCGTCGTTCACAACTTCTATCAGGATGGCCTGCTGTGTATCGAGGAGGAGCAGGACATCGTCTACCGCGAACCGGGGCCGGCGGTGGCCTGCCCGCGAGCGATCGACTGGAAACCGGTGCCCGCCGGCGCCTGGTCGCGAATCGTCACGCCGGACCCGCGACTGCTGTTCCGCTTTTCGGCGCTGACCTTCAATGCCCACAGGATCCATTACGATCGTCCCTACGCGACCGGGGAAGAGGGTTACCCCGGCCTGGTCGTGCACGGACCGCTGACCGCAGTTCTGCTCATGGAACTGGCCAGGAAGCATGTCGCGCGGCCGGTCCGCGAATTCAGTTTCCGCGGTCTGGCGGCGCTTTTCGACCTGGCACCGTTTCGACTCGTCTGCACAGTTGATGATGGCCAACTATCCCTCGAGGCGCAGGCACCGGATGGCGCGCTGGCGATGAGCGCCAGCGCCGAACTGGCAGCGGCCTGAACATCACCCAATGCCAAACTACTACGCAATCGTTCCCGCTGCCGGTATCGGGTCACGCTTCGGCGGCGAAACGCCAAAACAGTACCGCTTACTAGCCGGGCGACCCATGCTCTACCACAGCCTCGCAGCCGTCTGCCGCTGCCCGCGCATTGATCGCGTCTGGGTGGTTCTTTCCCCAGACGATACCTGCTGGCGACAGCACGACTGGACAAGTCTCGGCTACAAACTGGAGACCGTTTTCTGTGGTGGCACGACACGATCCGAAAGCGTTGCCAATGGCCTGCACGCCGCCGCGACCGCCGCCGATGACGACGACTGGGTGCTGGTGCACGACGCCGCGCGACCCTGCCTGTCGCAAGCGATGCTGGCTGCGCTGTGTGACGAACTGGCCGGCGATCCAGTAGGCGGCATTCTCGCCGTGCCAGTGGCCGATACCCTGAAGCGCGCCGACGCCGACCAGTGCATCGCGAGTACCGAGTCGCGCGACGGCCTGTGGCAGGCACAGACCCCACAGATGTTCCGCTACGGACTGCTGACCCGCGTGCTGGCCGAGCACCGGGGCTGCACCGACGAAGCCTCCGCGATGGAGGCCGCCGGCTGCAGACCGAGGCTGGTTTGTGCCGACGCCAGCAACCTCAAGGTGACTTATCCGGCCGATTTACGCCTGGCCGAGACGATCTTGCAGGCGAGAATACGGGTAGACGAATGATCCGTATCGGACAAGGCTGCGATATTCACGCGCTGGTTCCTGGCCGCAGAATGATTCTCGGCGGCGTCGAGATCGCGCATCACAGCGGACTGCTCGGCCATTCCGACGCCGATGCGCTGCTGCACGCCGTTACTGACGCGCTGCTTGGCGCGGCAGCGCTCGGCGACATCGGCCGCCATTTTCCCGAAACCGACGAGCGTTATCGAGGCGCCGATAGCCGGCAACTGCTGCGCGCGACGCTCGCGCTGCTGGCCCAGGACGGCTGGCGGGTGGGTAACGTCGACGCGACGATCATCGCTCAACAGCCGAGAATGGCGCCTTATCTGCCGCAAATGGTAGCCAACATCGCTGCCGACCTGCAGGTAGCCGCAAGCTGCGTCAACGTCAAGGCGAAAACCGCTGAACGCTTGGGTTTTATCGGGCGAGGGGAGGGTGTCGCGACCGAAGCAGTGGTGCTGATTAGCCGAGACGTCTGAGACTGGGAGAAGCCGATCATGCTGGAGGATGACTTCGTCACAGGGTAGTTCGAATTCGCGTGGAATGCGCAAGGCCTGGTTACGTCCATTACGAAACAGCCGGGCGTGCCGTTCTTTAGCAGTATTGGCCATCAGGAAATCCCTGAAGTTAACATAGGCCAAGCATCTGCCTTGAATGAGCGGTCGTCAAGCTACGCTCTCTATGGCAAGTGCGTGTACTTTACATAATACAAATTATGCGAAGTCAGAGCAACTTGTCCGCCGGTCCCTGATGAGGCTCATATACTCTCAATGGTGCCGTTGGATTTCCTATCCTTCAGACCGAGTAACGGACTCAGAAAGACGCTCTTGAGCAACGCCACCGCGAAATCGGCACTCCGCTACCTTCGGTGCCGCGTGGCGGCACCTCTACGCTTCCCACGGATTGATGACGGTGACGCTGGCGGCCTCATAGGGAGCCGTGTCGCGTGACGCCACGATGAACCTCCGCGAAGCTGCAATCGCGGCGATGTAGCCGTCAGGTGTCGGGAATCCTCGTCCGCCGGCCTTGGCTGTCACAGCCAGCTCGGCATAGCACCGTGCTGCATCAGTGTCGAATGGCAGCACCCGATCCCTGAACAGTCCCATCAGACCGTCAAGGGCCTGTGTCAACATGTCCTTGCGCTTGCCGCCTGGGAGCGCCCCGATGCCAAACAGAAGCTCTGCCAGCGTCACACTGGACAGATACAGCGTTTCGGCGACTTGTTCATTCAGCCAGGCCCGCACGGCCGGATGCGGCTCGGGTTTCATCGCCTCGGAAACGACATTGGTATCGAGGATGATCATTCAAACCTCAGCGGCTCGGCCGGTGTCTTGTCTCTCCCTTGGTTGAAGACCTCGTAATCCTCGTTTGTCAGGCCGATCTTGCGGCCCAATGCCGCGAGGGCTTCACCCAGGCGAACGCGCGCCTCTGGCTTGACCGCGATCGCCAGAATCTCGCGGACCTCGGCCTCAGTGCTATGCCCATGTTGAGCGGCCCGCACCCGTAATGCGCGGTGTACGTCGTCGGGCAAATTACGTACTGTCAGCATTGCCATAGCGGCACCTCACAAAGATACACTCGATGCATTCATTTTACTAAAATGTATGCAATCCTTCAAGGCTGGCTGAGCGCGTTAGCCATGTCATCAGGGGCGATTCAGTGGTAAATTGCAGGGCGGCAGGTCCATCGGTCCATCCTGTCGCTGACTTCAACTTTCGCCTTCGCTCTCCTATGCCACAGATTACTGCCAACAAGCTGCAATTCGAATATGAAACCTTTGGCGACGCGTCGGCGCCGGCCGTCCTGCTGATCATGGGACTTGGCGCGCAACTGGGTCGCTGGAATATCGAACTCTGTGAGGCACTTGTCGACCGCGGTTTTCGCGTCATTCGCTTCGACAACCGCGACTGCGGCCTGTCGAGCAAGCTCGACGAGGCGGACGTTCCGGATGTCGGCCAGGCACTGCGCACCGGCACAGCACCGATGGCACCCTACGCACTGGAAGACATGGCGGCTGACAGCGTCGGTCTGCTCGACGCGCTGGGTATCGACTCGGCGCATATCGTCGGCGCGTCGATGGGTGGCGCGATCGCCCAGATCATTGCCGCGCTTTACCCGCAGCGCACGCTGTCGTTGACCTGCATCATGACCACCAGCGGCCATCCCGAGCTGCCGCCGCCGACGCGCGAGGCGGCGCAGGCGCTGTTTGCGCCATTGCCGGCGGCTCGCGACAAGGACAGCCTGGTGGAAGACGCCATGCGGCGCCAATTGGCTGTCGCCAGCCCCGATTTCCCGAGTTGTCCGCAGCGCCTGCGGGACTTGCTCACCGAGGAGCATGAGCGCGGCTTCCACCCGCGCGGGGTGACGCGCCAACTGGCGGCCTTCCTGGCCAGCGATCATCGCCGCGATCTGCTGCAGACGATCCGCGTGCCGACGCTCGTTGTGCACGGTGCTGAAGACCCACTGATTCCGGTTGCCTGCGGTTACGATGTCGCCGCCCACATCGCCGGTGCAGAAATCCGGGTGATCGAGGGCATGGGCCATGATCTTCCGCTGGCCCTGACCGACGTTTTCGCCGATGCCATCGCTACCGTGGCGCATGCGCGACAAGCCTGAGTCCCGTGTGCCCATCCTCGGCCACCCGCCGGCTGCCGTGCCCAGCCTGCTGGCAACGCACGCTTCCTGAGTGCCGATGAACGCGGTCCTCGCTCCGGAACCGCTGGTCTTCGTCGATCTTGAAACCAGCGGAGCGAATTTTGCAAACGATCGGATCATCGAAATCGGCCTGGTCGAAGTGGATGCCGAGGGTGTCCGTGAATGGAGCGTTCTGGTCGACCCCGAAACGCCGATCTCGGCCTTCATTACCGGCCTGACCGGCATCGACGACGCCATGCTCTCCGGCGCAGCGACTTTCCGGCAACTGGCACCGACGTTGCTGGACAGGCTGAGCGGACGCCTGTTCATCGCCCACAATGCGCGCTTCGATTACGGCTTCCTGCAGCGCGAGTTCAAGCGACTGGGCCTCGACTTCCGCGCACCGGCGCTTTGTACCGTCAAGCTGTCGCGCAAACTCTTTCCCGAACACCACCGGCACAGTCTGGATACACTGGTCGCGCGTCACGGTCTGAGGGTGGGCGGCAGTCGCCACCGCGCCCTTCCCGACGCGCGCCTGTTGTGGGATCTATGGCAGTGCTGGCATCAGCAACTGCCGAGCGAAACGATCCGCTGCGCGGTCACGGCCATCGTTGGTCGTCCGGACCTGCCGCCGCAACTCGATGCGGCGCTGATCGACGACCTGCCCGAGGCGGCCGGTGCTTATGCGTTTTTCGGCGACGACGGCCGCTTGCTGCTGAGCAGGCGCAGCAGCAACATTCGGCAGCAGGTGCTGGCCCATTTCACTGCCGCCAACCGCGAAACCCCCTTGGTTCGCGACACCTGGCGCATCGATTGGCGAGATGCTGCAGGCGAACTGGGCGCGCGTTTGCGGGAGATTGAACTTCAACTCGCCGCCTCACCGTCTGCCGCCAGTTCAAGTCCGTGGCCGCGTCCAGCGGCCGATGAACTGTGCTCCTGGCAGTTGCTGCAGGCTGCCAAAGGCGATTTCCGGCCGCAACTCGTTGTCGCCGCGGAAGTTGATTTCGCTTTGGCCGACGACCTGTTCGGCTTCTACCCAAATCGCCGCGAAGCCTTGCGAGCCTTGCGCAAGCTGGCTGACGCCCATCACCTGTGCCACCGCCAGTTGGGGCTAGAGGAAACGGCACGAGGAGAAGCCTGCGCCGCCTACAGGCAGAAGAACTGTCGCGGCGTCTGCATCGGTAAGGAAGCCGTGGCGCTGCATAGCGCCCGGCTGCTGACCGCGCTGGCCAAGTTCAAAGTGAAGGTCTGGCCCTACAAGGGGCCGCTGGCGCTAATTGAACGCGACGAGTTCGGAATGCGCGAAGATATTCACCTGGTCGACCGCTGGCGCCATGTTGGCACAGTACACAGCGAAGAGGCGCTGCAGGCCTGCCTCGCGAATGGCCCCAGCGGCCTCGGCTTCGACCCCGACATCTACCGCATCATCCACAAGGCACTGCAGGCCGGCAAAGTCCGCATTCGCGCCCTGCCCCCTTTTTCACCTTGACGGCTGGGGCGCGTCGCCGGCGCGGCCGCCCGCCTTGCGCAAGAGGTCGGCGATATCGGTGTTGTCGGTCTTCAGTGCCCAGTCGATGGCCGTCGCGCCACGCTCATTGGCGATGTTCGGATCTGCCTTGTTCTTCAACAGGAGTTCTACCAGTTCGAGGTGTCCGAAGCGTGCGGCGAAGAGCAGCGCCGTCGAGCCATTTTCTGTCCTTGCGTTGACCTCGGCACCTTTGCTGAGCAGGTATTCGGCTACCGCGGTATGGCCTTTGAAAGCGGCGTAGATCAGCGGCGACCAGCCATAAAGATTGATGTCGGCACCTGCTTCGACGAGTCGCTGGACAAAATACATGCGCTCCCGGTAGGCAGCCAGGCTCAGTGCGGTCTCGCCATGGCGGTTGCGGGTATTGATCCGGGCGCGGTGGCGCAGCAAGTAGTCGAAGAACTCCTTGTTGTCGCGATTCACCGTCTGCATCAGCAGCGTGTTGCCGGCGGCATCGACCGAGTTGACGTCCATGCCACGGGTGATCAACTGGATGGCCCACGGCGTATCAGCGGAGATCAGCGCTTCCTCCATGTCTTCGTACACCCCGGCTGCGGCAAAGGCCGGCAGGAGCAAGGCAAACAGTAGAGCGACAGTTTTCTTCATCAGGGACCTTTTTTCAGGGCTTCAGGAAACAGACGGAAGAAATTATCCGTCGTGGCGTCAACAACTTCTTGATAATCCAGACCACGCAGTCGCGCCACCTCCTCGGCAACGTGCTTGACGTAGCCAGGCTGGTTGGTCTTTCCCCGATATGGAACCGGAGCGAGATACGGTGAGTCGGTTTCGACCAGGAGCCGGTCGAGCGGAACGCGCCGGGCGACGTCCCTGACCGTGTGCGCATTCTTGAAGGTCACGATGCCGGACATGGAAATGTAGAAACCCTGATCAAGCGCCGCTTCGGCGACCTCCCAGTTCTCGGTGAAACAGTGCATCACGCCCCCTGCTTCGCCTGCCTCCTCCTCTTTCATCAGCCGCAGGGTATCGGCTGCCGCATCTCTGGTGTGCACCACCAGCGGCTTGGCGGCCTCACGAGCGGCGCGAATGTGCGTCCGAAAGCGCTCTCGCTGCCACTCGGGCGCGTCCTTGTGCCAGTAGTAATCCAGCCCGGTCTCGCCGATGGCGATGACTCTCGGATGGCGAGCCAGGTCGACGAGTTCGACGATGCTCGGTTCTTGCACCGCAGTCGCCTCGGGATGGACACCGACCGAGGCGAGCAGCATCGGCCAGGCTTCAGCCAACGCCAGCACACGCGGCAGGTCCTCAAGCGTGACGCTGATGCACAGGGCGCAACCGACATCATTACTTGCCATTAACGCCACGATCTCGGCGATCCTCGCGGACAGATCAGGAAAGTCAAGGTGGCAGTGCGAATCAACCAGCATGTGGCAAGCGTCAGACCGTCAGATGGTGTGTGTCGGGCGACCGGACTGCATGACTCCGCCGAGGAGGCCTTCGATACGCCGGCGAGCCTCGGTACCGGCGTCATCGTTCTTGAAATGAACGCCTATTCCCTGTGCCTTGTTGTTCTGGGCGCCAACCGGCGTGATCCACACCACCGTACCCGCAATCGGTAGTTTTGCCGGATCGTCCATCAGCGATAGCAGCATGAACACTTCGTCGCCGATGGAATAGTTGCGGGTGGTCGGAACAAAGACGCCTCCATAACGCAAGAGCGGCATGAATGCGGCGTAGAGCGCCGACTTCGAGTTGATGGTCAGCGACAGGACAGTCGGCCGCGGTACGGCAGGGACCGCTGGCTTGTGCTGGTTTGCGTCTGGCATAGCGCCTCAGGAGGTTCGGAAAAGACGGGTGTAGTTCAGGAAAAAGTCTTCGAGAAACAGGCGGCTATTCAGGGGTTGCTCGCACTGGCGCTGGTATTGTATCGCCTTTCGGTTGAACACCAAAAGCCTGCGCGTGTCGGTCGCTTGCGCCAGGCGTTGGAGCAGCGCTGCCTGCGCCAGAAAGTAGCGTGGCGGCAGACCCTCGCTAGCCAGAGTCAGATCGAAGAGCCATTTCTGTGCCCAGTCGAGCGTGCGTTTCAGAGGCGCCGGCCGTTTTTCCGCCTTCACCACCTTGTCCATCTGGGCGGCGCCGGCCAAGGGGTCAAGGCGCTCGGCTCGCGAGACCTGCGCCAGCAGCGAATCGAGCAGCGCGCGCTCGTTGCTGCCAGCGAGTTCAAGCGCCAGCAGCGGCGAACCACCGGCCAGCGCCAGCCAGTCTCCGGCGTCGCATACGCCGGCCTGGTGCAGCCATTTTGTCGCCGTGTGGACCGCCGGCCGTCGCACGGGAATCGACTGACAGCGGCTACGAATCGTCGGCAGCAAGCGGTGAGGCTCACTTGAAACCAATATAAATACGGTACCTGAAAGTGGTTCTTCAAGTGCTTTCAGAAGTGCGTTGGCGGTCGCACGATTCATCGCCTCAGCCGGGTTGAGCAACACCACGCGCGCACCATGGCGGTGAGTCCCCAGATGGAGAAAGTCATCCAGTGCACGCACCTGATCGATGGTGATTTGCTGGCTTGGTTTCTTCTTGCCCGCTTCCTCGCCGGCCACCACATCTCCCCCCTCGCCTTCGGTGAGAGCACCTGGCAGCAGCAAGCGCAAGTCCGGGTGGTGACCCTGCGCCAGCCAGCCGCAGGCCAGGCATCTGCCGCAGGCGCTGCCCACCGTGGTGAGCTTCTCGCAGAGCAGCGATTCGGCAAAGGCGCGCGCCAGATCGAACTTGCCGATTCCTCGCTGGCCCGTCATCAGAAGTGCGTGCGGCAACTGCGCTCGCCTGGCACCAAGTTGCTGCCAGACTTGATCGTGTAGTTCAATTATGTTCATAAACAGTACGTCACAATGTTTGTTTCAACCAGTTTCTGGATTGTTTCCGGCACCTGATCGGCGTCGATCACCCGCATGCGCCGCGGCGCCGCGGCCGCACGCTCGAGATAAGCGACGCGCACACGCTCGTGGAAGTCGGCCCGTTCGTGCTCGAAGCGGTCCAACTCACGCGCCTGAGCGGCTATTCGCCGGCCTGCGATCGGCGAGGGCAGATCGAAGAGCAGCGTCAGATCAGGTTGCAGGTCAGCATGTACCCATTGTTCGAGTTGGGTGAACTTTCTCCGTTCAAGGCCACGGCCACCACTCTGGTAGGCGTAGGTTGCGTCGCTGAAACGGTCGCAGATGACCCAGTCGCCACGTTCCAGTGCGGGTTCGATCACCTGTGCCAAGTGCTCGCGACGGGCGGCGAACATTAGCAGGGCTTCGGTCTCGAGGTGCATGGCTTCGTGCAGCAGCAGTTCGCGGAGCTTTTCACCGAGCGGCGTGCCGCCGGGTTCGCGGGTCGAGATCACCGGCAGGCCGCGCCCGCGCACGAACGCCGCTGCGGCGGCAATATGGCTACTCTTGCCCGCACCGTCGATGCCCTCGAAAGTGATGAATTTGCCGCGCGGCTTGCGCTCGCCTGGGATCAATATTTTCCGCCTTTCTGATAACGCGTCACCGCCTGCCGGTGTTCGTCGAGCGTACGCGAAAAATGACTGCTGCCGTCGCCACGCGCGACAAAATACAGCGCTTCGGTGAGTGCCGGATGCATTGCCGCTTGTACGGAAGCCAGGCCCGGCATGGCGATCGGTGTCGGTGGCAGACCAGGACGCGTATAGGTGTTGTAGGGGGTATCGCTGAGCAGGTCGCTCTTGTGCAGTTTGCCGTCGAAACGCTCACCCAGCCCGTAGATCACCGTCGGATCGGTCTGCAGCAGCATCTCCCGGCGCAGGCGGTTGACGAACACGCCGGCAATCAGGGATCTGTCTTCCGCACGGCCGGTTTCCTTTTCGATGATCGACGCCATGATCAAGGCCTGGTAGGCATCACGATAGGGGAGTCCCTCCGCCCTCGCCTGCCACTCTCGCGCCAGGTGTCGCTGCATCGCCCGTCGCGCACGAGCCAGCAAATCGACATCGCTGCTGCGCTTGGCAAAGAGATAGGTATCGGGAAAGAAAAGGCCCTCGGCAGCCTCTTCCGGCGCACCGATCAGGCTCATGAGTTCGCTTTCCGACACTCCGGCGGTGTCGTGCCGAAGGTCCGGATTCGCGTCCAGGCGCTCGCGCATCTGGCGGAAGGTCCATCCTTCAATGAAGGCGAGTTCGCCTTGTGTGACATCGCCACGAGTCAGTTTCCGCAACAGGTCCAGCGGCGTGACACCACGGTCGATGGCGTAACTGCCAGCCTTGATCGACGTCTCGATGCGCAGCCAGCGAGCAGCAAGGACCAGCATCCAGGGGTCGAGTTCGGCACCCGCCGCGGCGATCTCGCGGACGGCAGCGCGCAGGCTGCTGCCGGGCGCGATGGTAAATTCAATCTGCTCGCGCGGCAGAGCGATCGGCGACAGCAGCAGCGACGCAAAAACGGCCGCCAGCAGCAAGACCACAAGCAGAGCGACAATGAACAGGTTTCGGAGGTGTTTGCGCATCAATCCGGCGAAGCGGGGCGGCTGCTGGGGCTGGGACGGGAGCAAGGGCTGCGACTGGCTCTATAATAGCCGAAACCCTAAGCACTCCCCCAACCCTTGATGGAATCTAGAGCAACGATGAACTCGATCTGGCAGGAATTTCTGGGTGCCTCTGGTGCCCGCATCGATCACGGTCTGGTCATGGATTTCGGCGATGCGGCGGCAGAACTGGCGGCAGCCCGTGACGCAACCATCGTCTCACCGCTGACCCATCTTGGCCTGATCGACGTCGCGGGGCCTGATGGCAAGGATTTTCTGCATCATCAACTGACCAGCGACGTGAACCACCTGGCCGCTGATGCGGCGCAGCATTCGGCCTGGTGCTCGGCCAAGGGCAGGATGCTGGCCAGCTTTCTGATCTTTCGCAGCGGTCCCGACTACCACCTGCAACTGGCGGCGGATCTGCTGCCGGCGATGCACAGGCGACTGCAGATGTTCATCCTGCGCAGCAAGGTGACCGTCGCCGACCAGTCTGGCTGCCGTGAACTCGTCGGTTTGTCCGGTCCGCAAGCGGAAATGGCCCTGCAGACGGCCAGCCTGCCGATTCCCGCCGGGCTGCTGAGCACTGCCGCTTTCGCCGAGGGGGTCGTCATCCGGCTCGACAACAGTCGTTTCGAGATTGCCATCGATAGCGATGCGGCCACCCGTCTCTGGCCAGACCTGCAGTCGCACGCTCGCCCGGCGGGGACCGCGGTCTGGCAATGGCTCGACATCCAGGCCGGCATCCCGCTGATCACCGCGCAGACGAAAGAGGAGTTTGTTCCGCAAATGGCCGATTTCGAGCGACTGGGTGCGGTCAGCTTCCACAAGGGTTGCTATCCCGGCCAGGAAATCATCGCCCGCACGCAGTACCTGGGCAAGGTCAAGCGTCACCTGTATCGCGCTCACTCGGCCAGCCCGATGGCCGCCGGCAACGCGATCTTTTCGCCGGCCAACCCTGACCATCCTTGCGGCATGGTCGCCAACGCAGCGCCGGCTCCGACTGGGGGATACGACGCCCTGGTGGTCGTCCAGGAGAATTTTGTCGCCGCAGGAGATCTCGAGCTTGCCTCTCCGGGCGGCCCGCGCATCGACCTGCGATCGCTAAGCAGCTAGAGCGTGCTGGCCCACTCCCTGCCCGATGACCTTGCTGTAGGGTGCAATAAGCGAAGCCCATTGCACGGCATCATTCCAGCGCCATGTCCGTTGCTTATTGCGCCCTACCCTATCTTTGTCAGCCGACGATGTGCCTGATCGTACTCGCCTGGCAGGCACACCCCGACTATCCGCTGGTTGTGGCCGCCAACCGCGACGAATTCTTCTCCCGCCCGGCAGCACCTGCTACGTTCTGGCCTGAAGCGCCGCAGGTCCTGGCCGGGCGCGATCTCGAAGCCGGCGGTACCTGGCTGGGAGTCAGCCGCGGTCAGCGCTTCGCCGCGCTGACCAATTACCGTGACGGCAGCAAGCAGCTCGTCGATGCGCGCTCGCGCGGCGCGCTGGTCGCCGATTTTCTGACCGGCAATACCCGCTCGGACGCCTATCTGGCGCAGGTCGCGGCAGCATCGGCCGCTTACAATGGTTTCAATCTCTTCGTTGGCGATGGCGAGTCCCTCGCCTACTACTCGAACCGTGGCGACGACCCGCCACGCCGACTGATGCCCGGGGTTTACGGCCTCTCCAACCACCTGCTTGACACCCAATGGCCCAAGCTGGCCAGCGCCAAGGCTGCCTTTGCCGAAGCGCTGACGACGCTGCCGGCACAGGCGCCGTTCTTCGAACTGCTCGCCGACCAGGAGATCGTTCCTGACTCCCATCTGCCGGAAACCGGCGTGCCGCTTGAGTGGGAACGCATCCTGTCGGCCGTTTTCGTGCGCTCCGAAAACTACGGAACGCGGGCAGCCACACTCCTCACTCGGCACCGGAACGGGCAAACCTGCCTCGTCGAACGAAGCTTCGACGAGGCAGCGGTGGTCGTCGGCGAGGTCTGCGAAGCGTTTCAGTCGTCGCTGATATCGACCTGCGTGTAGGGCGGCACCAGGTCGAAGAGTTCTATGATGTCCGCGTTGTGCATGCGAACGCAACCGATCGAACCGGGGACACCCAGCGGCGTGCTGTCGGGGCAACCGTGGATATACACGTAGCGACGCATGGTATCGACGTTGCCCAGCCGGTTCCGACCAGGCTCGCAGCCGGAAAGCCAGAGGATGCGCGTCAGAATCCAGTCGCGCTTCGGGAAGCGCTCGCTCAGTTCGCGGCAATAGATCTCGCCGGTCGGTCGCCGGCCGACGAACACCGTGTTCTCTGCCTGCCCGGCGCCGATCCTGGCGCGCACCAGGTGGCGGCCGCGCGGCGTGCACAGGCTGCCGTGGACTTCGCCCGGCCCCTTCGCCGCAGTCGACACGGGATAGGCGCGCAGCACCCGGCCAGACTCGTCCGACACGGTCAGCTTCTGGGTTTTGATCGAGACGTCAATCCGCACTCTCATGTCGCTTTCCTGATCCGCCGCGAGGCAAAAAAATCGGAGAGCAAGCGGCCACACTCGTCGGCCAATACCCCACCAACGACCACAGTGTGGTGGTTCAGGCGCTCGACGGCAAAGAGGTCAACCACACTGCCATGGACGCCGGTCTTGGCGTCACGAGCGCCATAGATCAGGCGTGCGATGCGCGCCTGTAGCACCGCGCCGGCACACATCGCGCAAGGTTCGAGAGTCACGAACAGTTCGCAACCGGGTAGACGGTAGTTGCGCAGATGGCGCGCCGCATCACGCAGCGCGGCGATTTCGGCATGCGCCGTCGGATCGTGTTCGCCGATCGGCGAGTTGAAGCCCCGGCCAACGACGACGCCGGCGCAGACGACCAGAGCACCGACCGGCACTTCACCGAGACATTCGGCAGCCTGCGCCAGGGAGAGCGCCTCACGCATGAAGTATTCGTCTTTCATCGACAGCATTCTACCCCAGCAATCCTTTCGCCATTTGGTGACGAGTCAGAACAGCGCGATCAACAGCCGTCGGCTTTCTTCTTCCGTTCGCCTCGCGCGAGGCGCACAATGACGAACAAAGACGAGCAGAACAGACGACCACTATCGATGTCCGGGGTGAGCAGTGAAGACAGGCATATTTCTGCAGGAGCAACCGCTGTTCGGCGGGGTTGACGACCATGCGATGAGCGCCATCATCCCGCTCTTGCGGGAACTGGAATTCGCTGCGGGTGAGGCGATTGTCCGCGAGGGCGAAGATGGCGATTCGCTGTTCGTGATTTGCCGCGGCTCGGTCGAGGTGCTCAAGGCCAGCCCTGCTGCGAATGGTATGGTCGCCACGCGCATCGCCGTTTTGAACGTCGGCGATGTCTTCGGCGAGATGGAGTTGATCGACATGCAGCGCCGATCGGCGACCGTGCGCGCACTCGAAGCGGTCTCTGTTCTGGCGCTGTCGAACGGCGATCTCTTCCGTATCTACGAGTCCGACATGCCGACGTTCACCCTGATCGTCCTTAACCTGGCGCGAGAGCTGAGCCGCCGTTTGCGCAGCATCGACGATCTGGCGGTGCGCTGGATGCCCAGCGGCGCTGACGCCGACTCCTCGGCACTAGCGTCGAATCACTGACCCGCCTTCAGCTTCTCCTGCCACGCGCGCATGGCAATCACGAGCCTTCCGGACATCGTGACGTATTCGCCGTAGAGCAGGCTATAGGCCTCAACCATCCTGCCGGACGCAGCCAAGTCAAGCACCCGTGCGGCGAGTTGATGAAACTCGGCGTGCAAACGTTGCACAGCCTGGAAGTACTCTGAAACCCGTTGTTCAGCCGACAAGTGAGATCCGTACAGCCATTTGCCGAATTCGCATTGGTTGTCCGCTCGAATATACTCCCGATCCATCCCCGAATACGCCCCAAGAACCGCGTTCCTGAGATGCGTCATCCACACGGCATGCTGGCCGATCGCCGCTTCGATGTCCACCACATCATTCATCCCGTTTTTCTCCTGAAACATCAATGCACACTTTAACCGCATAGGCACAGCATTGACCTCGGCCGTGCGATCAGTGCTTATCCGAATCGTTCGGCAGAGGTGACATAAGGCATCGTGACGTTCCTTTCCAATAGGGTGTACTCGTCCGTGCGAAAGGCACGTGCCATGGCTTCACGGCGGACGGGAGGCTGCTCGAAATCGGCCAGCGATCTTGAGGTGCCGCCTCAGAAGAACTGCTTGGCGAAGTTGGCCAGGGCCAGCGCCAACACGGTGGTGACAATCCACTTGACCAGGCCCAACTCAGCCTTGACCTCGGCGATGTCCAGCTTGGTGGCGATTCTCTCGTCGATCAAGCGGGCCTGTTCTTCCGCGAGGATCTCTGCCTGTGCTTCAGGCATACCGGCTTCGGTCAGGCGTTTGACGAACTTGTGGGTGTCGAAAGTGATCGTGCTCATGGGAAGCATCCTACGCTACTTGACGAGCCAATCACAACGGGAGTTTGGTGCCCGCCGAAATCGTGACGGGCAACCATAAATCTGTCATCGGCAAAAATGCCGAACGACTTGGCCACGTGCAGGGCACCGACGGTTTTCGGGGGCCGCAAACGCGGCCAGAGGCGCAGCCCGGGTAAACACGCCCGGACTACCGCCTTGGTCCATATGGGTGACTCGTGCGGACTAGTTCCGACACCGCAAGAACGAAAACCAGGGCGCGAACGCCGCACTGATGCCAAGAGCGGAGTAGCTCACGAAATTATCACCGCTGCATAGCACGAGATCTTTTTAACTTGCTGACAAGGGCCGGTAATGGGTGACCCCGGCGGCGCGTGACCCCGGCGGTTGTGATCTGACCCTGGCGGCTTGTGCTGGCGCGTGATCCGCAATGTGATTAGGGCATGTGGAGACCGATGCCGCGCAACCGAACAACTGATTGGCCTAAAAAGCCTTCGATGTGTCGAAAAATTTTACACATGGCCTTTTCAGAATCGTTCTACTTTTACTATGTAACTGTTTAAATTAATGTATATATTTATGGCACGGAAATTGCTCAGTAGTGTTTGCTCGGGTCATCGCGATTAAAGCGTGACATTTCTCTCACAACCAACTTAACCCCACACAGAGGTAGCCATGCAAATCAAAAACCTGATCTCCGCAGCAGTTGTCGCCGCTGCAACCGTCGCCGCTCCGGCTGCGCAAGCCGCCTTCATTAATGGCGGCGTCTCCTTCGTCGGCGGCTTCCCTATTCCCGCTGCACTGACCAACCTGCCGACCAGCCTGGTAAGCGGACTGTCGTCGTTCGACGTTGATGCCGTAACGATCGGCGTCGGCGCGTCGGGTGATCTGACCCCCGCCGCTGGTGTGGGAACAGCGTTCGACTTCAGTAACACTAGCGTGCCGCAGACCGTGTTCCTAGCGGGCGGCTTCACTTTCAAGGTCCTGAGTTGGGGCGCGCCGGTTCCGACGGCGATGACTTGCACCGCAGGCAATTGCGGGGATGCGATTTCATTCAGCGCGCTGGGTGAAGTGAGCGGAGGAGGTTTCGACCCCACCGGCTTCACGATGTCGTGGTCTGCCAACGGCACCTGCAATGAGAGCACTACCGTTCCGGGAACTTGTGGCGATGGCGAGACCGCTTCGTGGTCAGCGAGCATCAGCGCCACCGGTAAAGAGCCGACCGTTCCCGAACCTGGTTCGCTCGCCCTGGTCGGCTTGGCGCTCGCTGGTGTGCGTTCCTTGTCCCGTCGCAAAACTAGCGAGGCCTGAGCTTCGCTTCCGCGCACCGCCGGGGTCACCCCGCCGGGTAGCGTAGCGGGCAGGCTTGCACCTGCCTGCCCTCATCAAACCGTGCGTGCGAATTTCCCGCACACGGCTTTCCGATGCTCTTGACGCCAAGGCCATGCGCCGAGTTACCGCCCGTCTTCGCAGGAACTTGGTACAGCCCGTAGCGCCCGTAGAGATGAGCACTTGGAAACCGGCGGAAGCCGGTTGGGCCGGTTGGCGCTTACTGGCAGGGGGGCACGACGCCCTGGTGAGGCTGCGGGTTGTAGCCGGCGCCCGCACCCACGTAGGCCCGCGTTTCCGGTGCCGCCGCCGCCGTCATTGCCGCGAGCAGAACCTGGGCCAGCTTCTCACGCTGGCGATCGAGACACTCCAGATTCAATGGGACCTGTTGCGAGCAGGAAATGCCGTCGCCGAGAGTCGACTTCACTTCCGGGACCGTGCTGTGATGCGCGGCCCATTTGAATTCGACGAAGAACGCCCGGGTGCACTCGACATCCGAGAACTGTGTCGCGCAGCTTCCTTCGGCGTCCTCGTCCGTCACACCGGGCGGATTGCACTTGACATAGCCACAGTTTGTCCGCACCCAGGCTGAAAGGGTCCGCAGCGGATCGTCCTGCAAGTCGGCGATTTTTTTCGGCAGCTCGCTGGGCGAGATCTCCTTTCCGTCCGGATTCTTCAGCCAGGTCAGGTTCTCCTGTTCCATCTTCGCCCAGAACGCGCCCTCCTTCATCTGGGACCAGTCCTTGAGAAGGTAGGCATACAGCTTCTTCTGCTTGGGCGGAATGTCTGCGTTGAGGACGGCGGTGGATAAATGATGATGGTCGGTCAGATAGAACTTCCCGCCCGGACCACGCACGAGGGGCACCCAGCGACCGTCCTCAAGCAGCTTGTCGTTCAATTTTCCAGCCTTGGCCCAACTCGCGATCTTGCCCGATTTGCAGGTCACGGCGCCCATTCCCACCGCTGACTGGGTCGGATGGAGGTCCTTGACGTCGATCCAACACCCTTTCCTCTTCTTTTCGTTCAAGGTGACGATCCTGATCGGCGCCTCGCCTGCGGCTGAATTCGTGCCATCATCATAATCAACGAGTTTGACGACCTTCGTGTTCTTGCCGCACTCGGCGATGCCCTTCGCCCACTCGTTCTTGCCACTCCCGGCCTCGGCGATGCCCGCCAGGCCGGTGATCAGCAATCCCGAGAGCATTACAGTGATCGCGCGCATATCTCTTCTCCTTGGTGACTGCGACAGGGAATGAAAATCATACGAAGACGCCTTTTACCCGTCGTGCCGAAAATAGCCTCAATGCCTTGACGGCAACCAATTGAATATCTTTATGACTGCCCACCGAGGCAGAGCATGACTGAGCGTTCCTGAAGGTTTCCGCCTCGTCCATCGGCTAACGTTCGTAGAAGCGCGCCCCTTGCTGCTCGAGCTTCTTCACCCACGGCTCCTTCGGTGGCGGCGGCGGTGGCACTGGCTCGTCGACGTGGATCGGCAACGGCATCGGCCGTTGCCGTGGGTAGCGATGCACGGTAACGTAGCGCAGGTAGAAGGTGACCGGCGATGCTCTCTTGAGCACCTCACCATCGCGGTCGACGATCGCCGCGTCGAGTTGGTAGCGCTGATTGGCCGGCGGCAGCGTATCTCCCCAGAACTCGGGCGGAATCGTGAATTCGCTGGCCGTGAAGCGCTGGCCAACCGGCCGGCCGTTGACGCTGACCCTGATCGCGTGCCCCTCGCCCAGTTGCAGCGGGGGTTCGAGCGCGACGCGCACCTCAAAGATCGCCGTGTTGGCCGCGACGCTGCCGTCGTCCTCGGGGAATACGATCCGGAAGCGGCGGTAGGCACGAACGACTGCCGTCGGGTGAGTGGCTTCAAGGTGCTGCCGGCTGGCCGCCGGGACGCCTTTGGCGACCGGCACCGGCTCGATCACGTTGAGCGGCGGCAAAGTCACCGGCTTGGCGCCGGGTTGTGGCTGGTCGGAAAAAGCCGGGCTACCGCCAGATCCACGCGTGACAAAAACCTCCTGCGCGAGCACCGCCGCCGGTACCGCCAACAGCAGGCACAACGGCACCGTCGCCTTCAGGCGACCGATCCAGTCGGTCGGGCGACGTTTTGCAGCGGGTGGTGGGCGGTTTGATGGCAGCATCACGAAACGGTTGAGCGAGCAGCAGATGGCACGAGTATCGAGGACTGGCGCCGAACTGGCAAGCGCCGGCCTCATTTCATCATTTCCCTGATTGGCATCCCTGCGGCAGTTGACGAGCGGAATCGCAATACGCCTCCTCGAACAGCTTGACGCTCACCCGATGCGCAGCGTCGTTTGCTTGCGCATCCTGTTGCAGACGGTGCCGGCGCTCAACTATGCCCTGGCTATGTCGGGAATCCGGTTCCGCGCGTACATGATCGGTACGCTGCTCGGCCCGCCGCTGCCAATCGCCGCCTATTGTCTGTTCTTCGACTTTCTTGCCGAGATACTGCATCTGAGCTAAACGGCAGCGCGCTGGCAACCGCCGCCCGCTGTTCACTCACCGGCGAGCAGGGCGAGCAGTTCAGCCTCGCGAGCTGCGGCATCGCTTTCTCCAAGGGAAATCAGCGAGTGCACAAAGCCGGGCTCAAAGAGCAGATAGCTGGCCAGTGTCCCGCCGCTCCCCTTGAGCATCCCCAGGGCACCCAGTGCCTCGCGGATGGGCACCGGCAATTCGGTCGTGTACCTCTGTGCCAGCGCGTCGAGCGACTGCGACGGCTCCATGGCCAGCACCTCGATCGCCTGGTAGCGCATTGCCGCGACCGCCTCGGGCGGCAGACTGTGGATGGTCTCGGTCACCCGCCTGGTCTGCTCCACATCTGCCTGCAGCGTATCGTGAAATACACTCGCCATGACGTGGCCGGCCATGCTGCCCAGCGTGGGACCGCGCGTCGGCGTGCTCAGCGGATCGATCGCCAGCGCCGGCTGCTCGGGTTCCCCGACGCCGATCACCAGGATCTTGCGTGCCCCCAGGTGCATCGCCGGCGATAGCGGCGTGATCTGGCGCATCGCGCCGTCGCCAAAGTGCTCTTCCCTTCCATCCACCCGCAGCGTGGTCGCCGGGAACAGGAAGGGGATCGCGCTCGAAGCCAGCAGATGGTCAACGGTGAGCGGCTGAAACTCGGCGCGGCGCCCCGGATGGCTCCACGGCTGAAAGGCATCGCGGCTCGCCGTGTGGCAGAAGGTCCAGTGCACGCCAGTGTTGTAACTCGATCCGGTCACCGCCAGTGCGTCGATGCGCCGCGCACGCAGGGCATCGTCGATACCGTTGAAAGCGATACCCTCGCGCAGCAGGGCTGCCAATGGAGTGCTGTCGAGCAGCGCGCCATTCACCTGCAGGTGGCGGGACAGGCCAAGGACCAGTGCCACACGGCTGAAGCGCAGCCAGTGCGGCAGGTTGAGCTGGTAGACGTCGGTCGACCGCAGGCGACCCCAGAATTCCGCCAGTTGCGCGAACGCATGCAGACCGTCCAGCGCCCGCCCGGCGAGAAAAGTGGCGTTGATCGCGCCGGCCGAGCTGCCAACCAGGATCTGGAAGGGAAACGACCTCGCGGCGCCGGGCTGTGACTGCAGCATGCCGGCCACGGCGCGTAGAACGCCGACCTGGTAGGCCGTGCGCGCGCCGCCGCCCATCAGCACCAGGGCCAGCGACGGCCGCTCGTACTGGCGCATGCCGGCATAAATGATCGTCGCCAGGCTCATGCTGCGACAGACGATATGAGCCGCGGCAGCGGCAGCGCGGTCTTGTCGACCACCCGGCGCAAGACAAAGCTGGAATGGACGCCGGTCACTCCAGGGATACGCGTGATCCGGTCGAGGAGGAGTTCCTGGTAGGCATCCATGTCCTTGACCACCACCTTGAGCTGGTAGTCGGCATCCTGGCCGGTGACCAGCAGACATTCGAGCAGTTCAGGGATCTCGGCAATCCGCGCGTCGAAGGTACTGAAACGCTCCGGCGTATGTTGATCCATAGAAATGTGGATCAAAGCCATCAGCGACAGTCCGAGTTTCCTGGCATCGAGCAGCGCGCGATAACCGGTGATCACTCCGGATTCCTCGAGCGCGCGCACGCGGCGCAGACAAGGCGAAGGCGACAGGCCAATGCGGTCAGCGAGGTCCTGATTGCTGATCCGGCCATCCTGCTGCAGGGCCTGCAGAATCTGACAGTCGTAGCGGTCGAGCGGCACGAAGCGTCTCCGTGGTTTGGATTCCGCAATATTAATCTACTTTGGCAGAGTTTTTGGCAATTTAATGGCCAACAAGCTCGCTGATCAGCCACATAACGCAAGCACCTGCGGGCCGCTTTTGCTTAACATTGAACTCCTTTCCTCAATCGCCCTTCAGGAGCCGTCATCATGTTGCAGAACCCTGCCAGCAAATACCATGCCTTCCCGCCGGTCGACCTCGCCGACCGCCAGTGGCCGAGCCGCAGCATGAGTCAGCCGCCGATCTGGATGAGTACCGACCTGCGCGACGGCAACCAGTCATTGTTCGAGCCGATGAATCTCGAACGCAAGATGCGCCTCTTCCGCCTGCTTTGCGAGATCGGCTTCAAGGAAATCGAGGTCGCTTTTCCCTCGGCATCGCAGACCGAGTTCGACTTCGTTCGCGGCCTCATCGAGGGCCAGCAGATCCCGGCTGAAGTCACCATCGAGGTCCTCACCCAGGCGCGCGAGCACCTGATCCGGCGAACGATGGAGTCGCTCCGCGGCGCCCGCCGGGCGATCGTGCATGTCTACAATGCCACCTCGCGGCCCTTCCGCGACTTCGTCTTCGACATGAGCCGGGCCGAGGTCGTCGACATGGCCGTCGCGGCCGTCAAATTGGTCAAACAACTGGCTGCTGAACAACCGGCCACCGAATGGGTGCTCGAATACAGTCCGGAAACCTTTACCGCTACCGAACTCGATTTCGCGCTCGAAGTCTGCAACGCGGTAACCGCAGCCTGGGGGGCAACACCCGACGACAAGGTGATCCTCAACCTGCCAACCACCGTCGAACTCGCGACGCCCAACGTCTATGCCGACCAGATCGAGTGGATGCACCGTCACCTCGAACGCCGCGACAGCGTCATCCTCAGCCTGCACCCGCATAACGACCGCGGCACTGCCGTCGCCGCCGCCGAACTCGCGCTGATGGCCGGTGCCGATCGCGTCGAAGGCTGCCTGTTCGGCAACGGCGAGCGCACCGGCAACGTCGATCTCGTGACGCTGGCGCTCAATCTCTATACCCAGGGTATCGCGCCCGGCCTCGACTTCTCCGACATCAACGCCGTCGCCCGAACTTTCGAGCATTGCACTCGCTTGCCCATCCATCCACGCCATCCCTATGTCGGCGACCTGGTGTTCACCGCCTTCTCCGGTTCGCATCAGGACGCGATCAAGAAGGGCTTCGCCGTCAAGCAGGACGATGTCGCCTGGAACGTTCCCTACCTGCCGATCGACCCGGCCGACGTCGGCCGCAACTACGACTCGGTGATCCGGGTCAACAGTCAGTCCGGCAAGGGCGGCATTGCCTATTTGCTCGAAGCTGAATATGGCGTCGTGATGCCGCGCCGCCTGCAGGTCGAATTTTCCAACGTCGTCCAGCAACATACCGAAGCGCACGGCGGCGAAGTCAGCGCCGCCGAGATCTGGCAACTCTTCGCGACGGCCTATCTCGACACCTGCGAACCGATACGCTACCGCGAGCACCGCCTGTTCGAAAACGGCCAGGCGCAGGGCATCCGCCTGGCGGTCGACATCGAAGGCGCGCCACGTTTGCTCACCGGCGAAGGCAACGGTCCGGTCGACGCGGCGGTGCACGCGCTGCACAACGCCGGCATCGACGTCCAGGTGCGCAGCTTTGAGGAGCGTTCGATGAGTGCTAGCGGTGAAGGAGGCAACGCCAGCGCCTGCGCCTTCATGGAAATCATCCGCGCCGATGGTGCCGGCGGCGAGTTCTACGGCGCCGGCGTAGACGCCAACATCGTCACAGCGTCGATCAAGGCGCTGCTCAGCGGGATCAACCGCATAGCGCTTCGGCTGCAACCAGGCGGGCAGCAGGAAGCAGCCTAGCTCTGGCGGAACGAGCGCCGGCACGGACGACGGCCAACGGCAGCGGCCACACCGACAGCATCGACCACGCCGGCGGCGTGTCAGCGCTGTCCGAACCGACCTCGCCGCCACGCCTTATGCCCGCCCGTGCGCTCCCGCTCTGGGAGATGCAGAGCGCCAACATGGGCGAGGACGACCTCTAGGCTCAATCGGCGCCTGAGTACGAATTCGATCAGCGCGTCGCCTGGTAGGTGCGGGATGGAAATAGCCATGCGCAAAGGTCCAGACTGAAGTACCGTGAAAAGCAGATTGCAACGCCTTGATTCTCGCCACGTCCTGAGCCACACTTTGGCCATGAGCGCGATCACTTTCGACACCTTGAAATTCGCCGAACGGCTGGAGAAAGCCGGCATGTCGCGCGAACTCGCCTCCGCTCTGGCGGAAGCGCAGAAGGATTCCTTGGCGGAAGTCATGGAGGCGCAGATGGCGACCAAGGGCGATGTTGCCGCCCTCGAAAAACCGTTGCGCCTTGATCTGGAGCGGGTTGAGCGCAAGCTGATCGAGCACGACGGCAAATTCGCGTTGCTGCAATGGATGATCGGCATCGTCATTGCCCTGGCCTTGGCCAACTTCGCCCAGCAGTTCTTCTAGCCTTTCCCCGCCACGCATCTTCCATCCCGCACGGAGCGGGATTTTTTTCGTCAGCCGCCCGCAAGGCGGTTTTTGGTGCCGGCAGCGAGTTCTACGGCGCCGGCGTAGACGCCAACATCGTCACGGCGTCGATCAAGGCGCTGCTCGGCGGGAATAAATTCCGTGGCTAGGCGGTATACAGGGTTGAGGCCCGTGAAAAGGGCTGCCCATCAACCCCAACAGAGGAGCACACCATGGACCGTCGAGATTTCCTGAGCCTTGCCGCCGTCGGTGGCGGCGCCGTTTTCGTCGCCAGCCTGCCGGGCTGTGGCAGTCTGGCCGGCACGGACAAGAGCGCCGGCACTGACTTCTACTTCGTGCAGTTGTCGGACATTCATTGGGGATACAAGGGACCGGCCAATCCCGAGGCCATGGTCACCCTGGGCAAAGCGGTAGCCACCGTCAACGCCCTCGATATCCAGCCCGACTTCATCGTGTTCACCGGCGACCTGACCCACACCACGGACGATCCGGGCGAGCGACGGCGGCGGATGAACGAGTTCAAGAGCATCGTCGCCGACCTCAAGGTCAGCAACATACGTTTCATGCCAGGCGAACACGATGCATCGCTGGATCGAGGAATGGCATTCAAGGAGATTTTCGGCGCCACCCACTACCGCTTCGACCATAAAGGGGTTCACTTCCTCGCCCTGGACAACGTCTCCGACCCCGGCACCAAGCTCGGCGACGAGCAACTGGCCTGGATGGGCGAAGAGTTGGACAAGCTTGACAAGGCAGCGCCGCTCGTCGTCCTTGCCCACCGCCCGCTTTTCGACCTGGTACCCAAATGGGACTGGGCGACGCGTGATGGCGCCAGGGCTCTGGCGCTCCTGCAACCCTTCCAGAAGGTCACGGTTTTCTATGGGCATATCCACCAGGAACACCACCACATGACCGGACACATCGCGCACCACTCGGCGAAATCGCTGATCTTCCCGCTGCCAGCGCCGGGATCGCAGGACAAGCCTACGCCGGTGCTCTGGGATCCGGCCATGCCTTACCGCGGTCTCGGCTTTCGCGAGGTGGATGCGAACCCCGCTGCAGCCAGCTACGTCATCAACGAATTCCCGGTGCTGCGCACATGAACAACCCAGCGCGGCGGCGGGCGCTGGTGCGCGGCGGCAGTTTGGCCGCAACCCTCTGGGTCGGGGCTCTGCTCGCCGGTCGCCTTGTCGCCGGGGAACGGGAAGATCGCGTGATCGAGATCGAAGCCAAGCGCTTCGAGTACACGCCGAACGAAATCCGGGTGAAACGGGGAGGAGCGGTGACCCTGGCCTTTCGTTCCATCGACTTCGTCCACGGCTTCAGCCTTCCCGATCTTGGCGTGCGGGCCGACCTGGTTCCTGGTCGGGTCACCGAGGTCCGCATCAAGGCAAAGGAAGCGGGCAAGTTCCTTTTCCTGTGCGACAATTTCTGCGGCGACAGGCATGAGGAAATGAACGGCATGTTGATCGTCGAGGCCTGACCACTCCGCAGGAACCCCAGTGACGACGCCCAGGGACTTCGAGACGCTGGTGCTGCCCCATTTGCAGGCGGCGTTCAATTTCGCCCGCTGGCTGGTGCACGACCATCAAGTTGCCGAGGATGTCGTGCAGGATGCCTTTCTCCGCGCCTATCGCTACTTTGATTCCCTGCGCGGCGACGACGCCCGTCCGTGGCTGCTGGCGATCGTGCGCAACAACTGCTACACCTGGCTGGAGGAGCAGCGCACCGAGCCGGGCCGTGTGGAGCTTGACGACGACCTGATCGACAAACTGCCGGCACACGAGCACGGGCAGGAAACGGACCCGGGCATCGCGCTCGAACGCGAGCGCACCCGCAAGCTGGTGGACCATGCGCTACGCGCGCTGGCGCCGCCGTTTCGGGAAGTGGTGGTACTGCGCGAACTGGAGGGTCTTTCCTACGCCGAAATCGCCCACGTCGCCGCCATCCCCATCGGCACCGTGATGTCCCGACTTTCTCGTGCCAGAGCCGAGTTGAAGACGACGCTGGCCGCGCTCAGAGGGCGCAACTGAGATGATTGACGACGACGACCATGAATTGAGCGGCCTGATCCGGACCCATGCCACGCGACATCGGGCCAGCCCGGCGCTCGACGCAGCCATACGCACCGAGATCGCCCTGCAATCGGCAGCGAGCCGCAAGCGGACGCGCTCGCCAGAGTGGCACTGGCCTGCCTGGGGGTTCGCCGGCGTCGGCTTCGCTTTCGGTGTCCTGCTCACGGTGCTGGTCGTGCTGCTCTCGGGGCAAGCGGTCGAAACGGACAAGCTGGCCGCCGAGCTGGTGAATAGCCACGTCCGCGCCCTGATGGTTTCCCACCTGACTGATGTCGCGTCTTCGAACCGGCATACTGTCAAGCCATGGTTCCAGGGCAAGCTGGACTTCTCCCCCGCAGTGCAGGATCTGGCAGAACAGGGATTCATCCTCGTCGGCGGTCGCCTCGACTACGTTTCGGGCAGGCCGGTAGCGGCCCTGGTTTACCGGCGCCACGACCATCTCATCAACGTTTTCATCTGGCCAGGTTCGGGGAACGAAGGTCAGCAAGCCAGCACGCGCCAGGGCTTCAATCTGCTTCACTGGCACGTCGACGGCATGCAGTACTGGGCGGTGTCCGACGCCCATGCCGAGGACCTGGCAGCGCTGGGCAAGCTACTGCACTAAGGTCTGTCAACAAAGACGAGCATCCGGGCTGCAGCTCATGTATCGTGCTTTCTCGCCCTAAAATGTCAGGAGTTGACGATGACCTCCGCTCATTCTGTCTGGCTTGTCACCGGTTGCTCGAGCGGCTTCGGCCGCGAAATCGCTCGCATCCTGGTCAAGCGCGGACACCAGGTCGTGGTGACGGCACGCAATCCGGCCGCCCTCGATGAATTTGCCTCGGCTCGGAACGCGCTGGTCGCCGCATTGGACGTGACCGTACCCGTGCAGATCGCTGACGTCGTCCAGCAGGCCGAGGCCCGCTTTGGACGAATCGACGTGCTGTTGAACAACGCGGGTTACGGCTATCTCGCGGCTGTCGAGGAGGGTGAGGACCAAGAGGTCCGCGCCATGTTCGAGACCAACGTTTTCGGTTTGGCGAACATGACCAAAGCCGTACTCCCCGGAATGCGCGAACGCGGTCGCGGCCACATCGTCAACATCTCGTCGGTGGGCGGTCTGGTCGGCTTCCCCGGTATCGGTTATTACAACGCCACCAAGTTTGCCGTCGAGGGTCTTTCCGAAGCCTTGGCCAAGGAAACCGCGCCGCTCGGCATCAGAGTCACCATCGTGGAGCCGGGGCCATTCCGCACGGATTGGGCGGGCCGTTCGCTCAAGACCCCCAAGAGCGCGATCGACGACTACGCGCAATCAGCCGGTGCCCGGCGGGCCGCCATCCAGGGCTACAGCGGCAGCCAGCAAGGTGACCCGGTGCGCGGCGCCGAAGCCATCATTCAAGCCGTCGAATCGCCTGAACCACCGCTGCATTTGCTCCTTGGACGGCCGGCATGCGAGATGATCGCCGTGAAGTTCAAGGAATTCTCGGCGGAAATAGACAAGTGGCGCGAGGTTTCTCTGGCGGCCGACTTTCCTGACGCGGGCTGACTGCCGCTGGTCCGTTTATGTGGTCCTTGCTGGGCCGCCTTACGTGCGTGTTGTTGGGCTTCGTTGATCCTGGAAACCTCTGTTGATGACACAAGAGCCCTTCGACACACCCGCTGCGCGGGCTGCTCAGGGCGAACGGAAGCTCACACGTTGGGTGAGGCGAAAGAATCCCGTTCTGCTGAGCCGGTCGAAGTATGAGCCGGTCGAAGTATGAGCCTGTCGAAGCATGAACCGGATTTTCCCCCGCCAACCGAGGCTTTCAGGATGAACGATTCCCAAGGCCGCGCCACCATGTCAAGCCATCAAAACAAGCCAAGCGATCCCACCCATCGCGCCAATCCCACCACCCTTCGCGCGCTGCACGCCGACATCACCACGCTGGCGCTTGACGCCATCGTGAACGCAGCCAACACATCGCTGCTCGGCGGCGGCGGGGTGGATGGGGCGATCCACCGCGCTGCCGGCCCCGAGTTGCTTGACGAGTGTCGCCTGCTCGGCGGTTGCCGGACCGGCGAGGCGAAACTCACTCGAGGCTATCGCTTGCCCGCGCGCTACGTCATTCACACCGTCGGCCCGGTCTGGCACGGCGGCGCCAGTGGCGAAGCCGAACTGCTGACCTCGTGCTATCGGTGTTCGCTCGCGATCGCCGCCGACCATGGCCTGCACACGCTTGCCGTGCCGAGCATCAGCACCGGCATCTATGGCTACCCGATCGAGCGCGCCGCGCGCATCGCGGTGACCACCGTTCGCGCTGCGACGCAAGAATTCGGTCAATTCGGTCGTCTGCAGGAGGTCGTCTTCTGCTGCTTCTCGGCCGGGGATTTGCTGCTCTACCAGAGGCTGCTCGACGAAATGGCTGACTGAGGGCGATCAAGCAGCAGCAGAAGGAGGAGGAGAGCGATGCCAGCCCGCCCGCGTCCGAAAATCCGCCGCCAGTGGCTGGCGCTCTGCGTCCTGCTGCTGGCCGGCTGTCTCGCCGAGAGCGTCGCCCTGGCGGCCGAAGAGAGCCGGCCGGAGGCCGAGCGGACTCTCGTCGCCGTGATCGGCGCCCACGCCCAGGCGATGACCGACAGCGCAGATGACTACGATCGCTTACTCGCTTCGATTGGCGACGCCAGGCTCGTCATGCTGGGCGAAGCGACACACGGCAGCGCTGAGTTCTACGATCAAAGGGCCCGCCTCACAGAACGGCTGATGGTCGAAAAAGGCTTCAGCGCGCTCGTTCTCGAAGCAGGTTGGGCACCGGCGACCGGGCTCGACGACTTCGTGCACGGCAGACTCCAGCCGCCCGATACCGTGAATCGCTGGCGCGCGTTTCAGCGTTTCCCGCGCTGGGTGTGGCGGAACGAGCAGTTCGCCGCTTTTCTCGATCAGTTGAGGGCGCTGAACGACGAGTCGGCGAGGGAGAGGCCGCTGGCCTCGGTGATCTCGCCAATCTCACCGATCTCTGTCTACGGCATGGATCTCTATGGCGTGCCTGATGCCGTCGCCGACGTGTTGCGCTATCTGCGCGCGCGCGACACCAGGGCAGCGGCGCAGGCCAGGCGCGACTACCGCTGTTTTGCACCGTACAAGCGGCCGGCTCTCGATCCTCAACTGTACGGCCGCGATGTCGCGCGGGGGTCGATGCCTTCGTGCGCCACCAGAGTCGCGGTCAGACTGGCGCAGATGCAGACACTTGCCGCGCAGGATCCAGATCGCGCCGCGTTTACGGCGCTGATGAGCGCACGTTCGATCGCCGGCGCCGAAGCTTACTATCGCCTCTTGCACACGGAGGGAGCTCTGACGTCATGGAATCAGCGCGAGCGCTTCCTCGCCGAGTCGCTGCAGATCCTTCTCGCCAGGCATGGCAAACTCGTCGTCTGGGCGCATAACACGCATCAGGGCGACGCCCGCGCGACCGATCAGGCGAAGGCCGGTGAGCTGTCGATCGGCCAATTGATGCGCCAACAACTCGGCGACGAAGCGGTCTATCTGGTCGGCATGACGACCTTCAGGGGCAGCGTTCGCGCGGCCACCGGCTGGGCAACGCCGGACCGCGCCACGACGCTGCGTCCGGCGATCGTGGGGAGCTGGTCACACCTGCTGCACGAAGTCGGCCTGCCGGCCTTCGTGCTCATTTTTCGCGACCACGCCGACCTGGTCCGGCAACTCGATCGCTCACTGCTCGATCGTGGCGTCGGCGTGACCTATCTGCCGGCAGCGGAACGCGAGAACCATTACGCGCACTCGTCGCTTGCCAGGCGCTTCGACGCACTGATCCACATCGATACCACGCATGCCTTGCGACCCCTGCGCTGAGACAGATGGCCTGGCACGTACTCGCCGTGCCGGGCATCCGCGGCGTCATCTGCGGCGATCCGCAAGCGAACACGACATATCCATGAAACATAACTCTTTTCAGAGCTTCTGCGGCGCGTTAGTATGGGCGCTTGTTTCCTCTCGGGCCAGGGGCCGTGGTCCGCACTCGTAGCGAAGAAAGGATGCGTTCGTCTTGAAGCCTACCGACATCGGCGCCCCCGACTATTTCCACAAAGTCGTTGATTGCCAGTGGGCATGCCCGGCCCACACTCCCGTTCCCGAGTACATCCGTCTGATCGCCGCTGGTCGCTACAGCGACGCCTACATGGTCAATTGGGTGTCGAACGTCTTTCCCGGCATCCTTGGCCGCACCTGCGACCGGCCCTGCGAGCCGGCGTGTCGCCGAAGCCGCGTCGAGGACGAAGCAGAGGACGGTCAGAGCCGCAAGGAACCGGTAGCCATCTGCCGCCTTAAACGCGTCGCGGCCGACTACAAGCAGGACATCCGCGGCCTGCTGCCGCAGCCGGTGGAGCAGAAGAACGGCCGCCGCGTGGCTTGCGTCGGCGCCGGCCCCGCTTCGCTGACCGTGGCGCGCGACCTGGCACCGCTGGGCTACGAGGTGGTGATCTACGACGGCGACACCCGCGCCGGCGGCATGATGCGCACCCAGATCCCGAAATTTCGCCTGCCCGAAGAGGTCATCGACGAGGAAACGGGCTACGTTCTCGGCCTCGGTGTCGACTTCCGCAGCGGCCAGTACGTAAAGTCGCTGCAGACCTTGCTCACCGAAGGCTACGACGCGGTGTTCGTCGGTTCCGGCGCACCGCGCGGCCAGGACCTTGATATTCCGGGGCGCCGCGAGGCAGCGAAGCACATCCATCTGGGCATCGACTGGCTGGCCAACGTGGCCTTCGGCCATACGACTTCGATCAGCAAGCGCGTCATCGTCCTCGGTGGTGGCAATACGGCGATGGACTGCTGCCGGTCGGCGCGCCGCCTCGGCGGCGACGACGTCAAGGTTATCGTCCGCTCGGGCTTCGAGCAGATGAAGGCCAGCCCGTGGGAGAAGGAAGACGCGATGCACGAGGGCATCCCGATCCTCAACAATCTGGTCCCCAAGGCCTTCACCCACAACGGCGGCCGACTGACCGGCGTGACTTTCTCGAAAGTGCGGTCGGTCTACGACGAGCACGGACGGCGCAGGCTGGTGCCGACCGGCGAGCCGGACCCTCACTTCCCGTGCGACGTGGTCCTGGTCGCCGTCGGTCAGGACAACGCCTTCCCCTGGATAGAGCGCGACATCGGCATCGAATTCGACCAGTGGGGGCTGCCCAAGGTTGACGCGACGACCATGCAATCGACCGTGCCGCACGTTTTTTTCGGCGGCGACGCAGCCTTCGGACCAAAGAACATCATCTGGGCCGTGGCGCATGGTCACGATGCCGCGGTTTCGATCGACCGCCTGCTCAACGGCGAGGACATCAGTGCCCGACCCGACCCGATGACCACGCTGATCTCGCAGAAGATGGGTATCCACGCCTGGCGCTACGACAACGCGATCTCGGTCGACCGCCGCCTGCGCGTGCCGCTGCGTGACATCAGTGCGGCGTTGAAGAACATCAAGATCGAGGTCGAACTGGGGTTCGACCCACAACTTGCGTTCGCCGAGGCGCAACGCTGTCTGAACTGCGACGTGCAGACCGTTTTTGCGCCCAAGCTGTGCATCGAGTGCGACGCGTGCATGGACATCTGCCCGATGGACTGCATCAGCTTCACGCACAATGGCGACGAGGACGAACTGCGCCCGCGGTTGCGCGCGCCTGCACTCAACGCGAGCCAGGACCTGTATGTCTCCGAGACGCTGAAAACCGGCCGCGTGATGGTCAAGGACGAGGACGTCTGCCTGCATTGCAGCCTGTGCGCCGAGCGCTGCCCGACCGGCGCCTGGGACATGCAAAAGTTCCTGCTCGAAATCACGCACGCCGGTCCCGCTTGCCGGGCTTCGGGCGTGCCAGGTCAGCCACAGCAAACCGCCTGAGGAGCGACAATGCAGAAGATCGAAGCGGTCAATGACTTCGTCGTCAAATTCGCCAATATCAACGGGTCGGGGTCGGCATCGGCCAACGAACTGTTCGCGCGCGCCATCCTGCGCATGGGCGTGCCGGTCTCGCCGCGCAACATCTTCCCGTCGAACATCCAGGGCCTGCCGACCTGGTTCGAAGTGCGCGTGACCGAGCACGGTTATCTCGGTCGCCGCGGCGGCGTCGATATGATGGTGACCATGAATCCGCAGACCTGGGATCAGGACTTGCGCGAGATCGACCCCGGTGGCTATCTCTTCTACGACAGCTCCAAGCCGATGCCGCGCGCCCGCTTCCGCGACGACATCCACGTCATCGGCATGCCGATCACCGAACTTTGCAACGCCGCCTATAGCGACTCGCGCGAGCGCCAGTTGTTCAAGAACATCCTCTACATCGGCGCGTTGACGGATCTCCTCGGCATCGACCCCGCCGAAATCGAGAAGCTCTTTGGCGAGCAGTACAAGGGCAAGGAGAAACTGTTCGACGCCAACGTGCGGGCACTCAACCTCGGGCGCGAGTACGCGCGCGAACACCTCAAGCCGATTGCGCTCAAGGTCGAGCGCCGCGATCGGGTCGGTGACCAGATCTTCGTCGACGGCAACAGCGCCGCTGCGCTGGGTTGCGTGTACGGCGGTGCCACCGTCTGCGCGTGGTATCCGATCACGCCGTCTTCGTCGGTCGCCGAGGCCTTCATGCGCTTCACGCAGAAGTTGCGCGTTGACCCGGTCAGCGGCCAGCATCGCTACGCGGTGCTGCAGGCCGAAGACGAACTGGCGTCGATCGGCATGGTAATCGGTGCCGGCTGGAACGGCGCGCGTTCGTTCACCGCCACTTCCGGCCCCGGCATCTCGCTGATGACCGAGTTCATCGGGCTGGCCTATTTCGCCGAGATTCCGGCAGTGGTGATCAACGTTCAGCGCGGCGGCCCCTCGACCGGCATGCCGACGCGCACGCAGCAGGCCGACGTGCTCGCCTGCGCCTATGCCTCGCACGGCGATACCCGGCATGTGCTGCTCTTTCCCGAAGACCCCTACGAGTGCTTCGAGATGTCGGCGCAGGCGCTCGACCTCGCCGAGCGCCTGCAGACGCCAATCTTCGTCATGAGCGACCTCGACATCGGCATGAACCAGCGACTGTGCCGGCCGTTCGCCTGGGACGACACGCGAGAATACGACCGCGGCAAGGTGATGACTCGCGAGGCCCTCGACGCAGGCGCCGACTTCGGTCGCTACCTTGACGTCGACGGCGACGGCATCCCTTATCGGACCTACCCGGGGACGCATCCGACCAAGGGTGGCTACTTCACTCGCGGATCGACCAAAAACGCCTACGCCGGCTACTCGGAAACCGGCGCCGACTACGTGTACAACATGCAACGCCTCTTGCGCAAGTTCGAGACGGCCAAGTCGCTGGTGCCGCTGCCGGTGCTCACCGCGGCCAGGTATCCGGCGCGTTTCGCCGCCGTCTTCTACGGGTCGACGAGTCCGGCAATGCATGAGGCGCTCGATGCGCTCGCCGACCAGGGCATCTACATCAACGCGCTGCGTATCCGTGCTTTCCCGTTCCAGAACGAGATCGCCGAATTCATTGCTGCCCACTCGAAGGTGTTCGTGCTCGAACAGAACCTCGACGGGCAACTGACGACGCTGCTGATCAACGAAGCCGGGGTGAACCCGGCCAGCGTGATTCGCATCCTGCACTACGACGGCACGCCGATCACCGCCCGCTTCATCACCCAGGAGATCGCCGAGCGCGTCTCGCGGATCAACGTGCGCCCACTGCGGGAAGGAATGGTGGCCTGAAGATGACCTACCTCGCCAAACCCACGCTTCACCACCCGACGCTGGCCAAGAATCGCGTCGGCTACACCCGCCGTGACTACGAGGGCAAGATGTCGACGCTGTGCGCCGGCTGCGGCCACGACTCGATCTCGGCGGCGATCATCCAGGCTTGCTGGGAACTCGACATCGAGCCGCACCGCGTCGCCAAGCTGTCGGGCATCGGCTGCTCGTCGAAGACGCCGGACTACTTCCTCGGCAACTCGCATGGTTTCAACACCGTGCACGGGCGCATGCCGTCGGTCCTCACCGGCGCTTACCTGGCCAATCGCGAACTCATCTACCTCGGCGTTTCGGGCGACGGCGACTCGGCGTCGATCGGCCTCGGCCAGTTCGCCCACCTCATGCGCCGGGGCGTAAACATGACCTACATCGTCGAGAACAACGGCGTCTACGGCCTGACCAAGGGACAGTTTTCGGCGACCGCCGACAAGGGATCGAAGTCCAAACGTGGCCAGGTCAATGTCGACGCGCCGATCGATCTGGCAACGCTCGCGCTGGTGATGGGAGCCACCTTCGTCGCGCGCGGGTTTTCCGGCGACAAAACGCAGCTCATCCCGCTGATCCGCGCGGCTCTCGCCCACCAGGGTGCGGCGGTGATCGACGTCCTGTCGCCCTGCGTCGCCTTCAACAATCACACCGGCAGCACCAAGAGCTACGACTACCTGCGCGAGCACAACGAGGCCGTGAATCGGCTCGACTTCTGGCCACCACGCGAAGAGATCACTGTCGAGTACGGCGAGGGCGAGGTCACCGATGTCGGCCAGCACGACGGGTCGATCGTGCGTCTCAGGAAGTTGCACGCCGACTACGACCCGGGCGACCGCATCCGCGCGATGAGCTACATCCAGGAGCATGCGGCGTGCGGCGAGGTGGTCACCGGACTGCTCTACGTCGACCCGGAGGCCTGCGACCTGCATCAGCAGATCAACACCGTCGACCAGCCCTTGAACGCGCTGGGCGCCAGCGATCTCTGCCCGGGATCGGCGGCGCTCGAGAATATCAACGCCTCGCTGCGCTAATGCGTCTTCTCTCTCCCAGGCTCAATCGTGTCCGACCGTCTCGCCGTACTGGCCCAGTACCTGTTGCCCAAACAGGCGCTGACCACCCTCGCCGGCCGACTCGCCAACAGCGAAGCCGGCAGCCTCACCACCAGCGTCATCCGCTGGTTCATTCGCCGTTACGGCGTCGAGATGAGCGAAGCTGTCGATGCAGATCCGGTCGGCTACCGGACCTTCAATGAATTCTTCACGCGACCGCTGCGCGCCGGTGCGCGACCGCTAGCCGACGCCGATTTTCTCTGCCCGGTCGATGGCGCCATCAGCCAGTTCGGCCGCATCGAACGCGACCAGATCTTCCAGGCCAAGGGCCACCACTACTCAACACAGGCCCTCGTCGGCGGCGACGGCGAACTGGCCGCCCACTTCGTCGACGGCGCTTTTGCCACTTTGTACCTCAGCCCGCGCGACTATCACCGGATACACATGCCGGTCGACGGCCGCCTGCAGCGCATGATCTACGTCCCTGGCGAGCTGTTCTCGGTCAATCCGGCCACCGCGCGCGGCGTGCCGGGTCTCTTCGCCCGCAACGAGCGCGTGGTCTGTGTCTTTAACTCTGAGTTCGGCCCCTTCGTCCTGACCCTCGTCGGCGCCACCATCGTCGGCAGCATGGCCACCATCTGGCACGGGACGGTGAATCCGCCGCGCAGCGGCAGGATCCGTCAATGGTCTTACGACGACCAGCAGATTCGTCTCGGGAAAGGCGAAGAAATGGGCCGCTTCCTGCTTGGTTCGACGGTGGTCATGCTGTTCCCGAAGGACACCCTGGCCTTCAATCCCGCCTGGGCGCCAGCCCACCCGATCCGCATGGGCGAGATGATGGCCGGCAAGACCCGGCTACGGGAGTAGCACCGCACCCCGGCGGATCACTCGTCCGCGGAACTCCTCAACCGTCGCGCCGACCCTGCTGCGCTACTCTGCGAACGCATCTGCCCCGGTCCGAAGGGCCGTCAGCCTGGCCGGCAAAAGTCATCGTCAATCCATGCCGTGGCGCTGGCCATGGTCAGTTTGAATCCCGGCTGCACGCGCAGCTCGGCCAGTTGCTCGCCAGAGGCATCTTGCGCCGCAAGCAGGGCATGGGGATCGTCTTCATCAGGAACGATGTCGAGAGTGACCCTGACGCGACCAGTCTGCGCACTCACCGTGATGCTCTTGTGGTACATGGCATGTTTTTGTTGCTCGTGTCGACGCAGGACCTCCGAAGCGGTCTTGACCAGCGTATTGAAGGCCGAGACGTCGAGCGGTTTGGGATTCCTTTTGTCACGCCCCATCGTCCAGGGGCCGACCAGGGCGGGCTCGGGTTCGCCGTCCTTGATCATCGCCACGGCCCATCCGTCATCGTCTTCGTTCTTGATGACCCGCGCGGTCCACCCGTTGTTGCGCCAAAAGCGTGGCTCGTTGACCGGGGTGGACCGCTCGTCCTCGACGGCCTCGTCGCCTGGGCTGAAAATCATGGCCCCTAATCCTTGCTGCCGTTCTTTCGCGGGGTAGCGGTGCTTGTGGCTTCCGGCTTCGGCGCTTCCGGGCTGTCGCCAATCACCCCTTTGAGCGGACAGATCTTGAACGCGGGGCATTTTTGGCAGCCAACGACGATGGCAATCGGGCAAAGAGTCATAAGAATTCTCCTGTAGAGTGGAAAAGGTGGATGAGGTGGATAAGATCGGGAAGTATGCGCGCGATCGGCACCGGAAAGTGGGCGGCCTCACCTAAAGCGACCTTCCGCTCTTGTAAGGAACTGACGATGAACGATTTTCTGGTTCAAGCGATCGCGTTTGTGGTCCCCTTTACAGAACTGCTGAGCGCCGCTGGTCAGCCGAGGAGCCTCTGCGCCTGGTCAAGCAAGCTCCCGCGGCGGATGAGCTCGCCGCGGGGAAAGCGACAGGCGAGCAGGTTCACCACCGGGGAACGCCTGACCACCACCTTCGGCACGGTGATCTCGATGGCCGCCTCGCCAGATCCCTCGGGCAGCACGATGTTGAACTGGTCGAGGCGCAGTTTAACCATGCGGATCTGTATATGGTCGGAGCCGTGAGTGAGCACGTCCTGCACCCGCTCCAGGACGAACTGCAGGCTCTCCCCGCCATTCCGACATGCGGCCAGCGCGCGCTCGTTCTCGGTAAGCTCCCGCTCCACGTCTTCGATCTTCGCCAACGCACCACCACCCTCGTCCAGCATCGGCTCGAGTCCGACCCGCTGGCCCTTCAAGATCAGTAGCCGCGCCTGCATCATGGCGCGCTGCCCCGTCAAATCCCTGCGCTGCATATCTAGCGATGCGATCTGCTCCAGTGCTTCCGTGAGCAGAAACTTGAATGCACGGCGTCGGATCTCGATCCGTGCATCGTGCTCGCAGCCGCTCGGCAGGACGACCTTCTTGTCCTCGAAGGACACGGCCGTCCGCGCTACGTCGTACCGAACGACATCGCCCTGGACCGCGACGCCGAAGCCTTCCCGCTCGCGGCCGAGGAAGCGCAGCGTCGCCCAGACCTGATCCGCGCCCGGTGTCGCTGAAAAAAAATCCTGAACCTGCACGCTGCGGCTGAAAACCGCCGGGATGTCCTGTGCGGTGGCAAAAAGAGCGCGCAAAGTCGGGCTCGCCGACCAGACAGAGGCGCTCGCTTCAATTGCGGGCGGAATCTGCGCCTCCAGCTCGCGACAGTAGAGCACTGCCCGCACCACCGCTGGGGCGAGTTTGCGGTGGTAGCCCGGGACGAGCTTCAGGCGCGGATTGACGATGCGCACGACCTGCTCGATGCGCTGGTCGACTACTGCGGGGTCGACCGTCGAACCGGTCGCCTCGTCACTGCTGGTGAAGAGCCAGTCCAGAATTCCCATGCGTGCCTCCCTTGCCGTCCAACTGCTTCCCCCTCTTCTGCCAAACTTCTACCGTACCACGGCAGGTGAATCTGTGCACCAAGACATAACAGCGACCACCGGTCGCCCAGGCGGTTTTCCGCGGGCGTGTCGGTGAGCGCCAGGCGCATGCCTCCAGGACGTTTGCGACACAGCGGCGAGCGAATACAATATGCTGAGCATCGTTGCTTTTCCCCACCCCCTGGAGCAAGGCCATGAAGAAGATCTTACTCGCACTCTGTCGCGCCACTACCGGAATCCTTGTGCATGCGGCCGGATTCTCTGCGGGCGTAGCCAGTAAGACGCGGCAGTCAAGGGGGAGCGCATGAGTCTGAATACCTGGCTGCTGTTCGTCGTCACCGTGTTTTTTGTGTCCGCCACCCCTGGCCCCAACATGTTGCTGGCCATGAGCCATGGGATACGTTTCGGGGTGCGCGGTGCCCTGCCGACGATGGCAGGTCTGCTGTCCGCCTTGGGCCTGATCATGGCCGCCTCGCTTGCCGGGCTGGGCGCCTTGCTGGCGGCATCGGAAACGGCGTTTGCGCTCGTCAAATACGCGGGCGCTGCGTACTTGGTGTACTTGGGCTATCAAGCCTGGCACGCGCCAATCAGCGAAACCGCTTGCGCTATCGATACCGGGGCTGACGCAGTGATCAGCAGCGCGCAGCGTTTTCGCACAGGGTTTCTGGTGGCCATGAGCAACCCGAAAGCCTTTGTGTTTTTTGCCGCCCTGTTTCCGCAATTCATCCGGGCCGATACGCCGCAAATGCCACAATGGCTTGCCCTGGGGGCCACTTTCTACGTGATCGAAAGCAGCTGGCAACTGGCATACGTCTACGGTGGAGCGTCACTCCGGCGGTGGCTGAACAGCCCTCCGCGTCAGCGCTTGATGAACCGCTTTGCGGGTGGCTCCTTCATGGCTGCTGGCATTGCCCTGAGCACGGTCAGCAATCGCTGAGCACCAGCGCGCTACTATATGCTTCAGGAACAACCGTCGCTGTGCGTCAGACCCATGAAACGTCTTCTCTTGCCGCTGTTGCTATCCGCCGCCACCGGCTGGGCCTCTACCTGCGATAGCGGGCAGCGACAATCACCGATCGACATCACGGCCACGACGCGACAGAAGCTGGCTGCCCTGACCTTCGATTACCGTGCTTCGCCGCTGAGAATCGCCGATGATGGCCACACGGTGCGGGTGCGCTTCGGCAATGGCAACCAGTTGTACATCGGCACTCAGCGCTACACGCTACAACAGTTCCACTTTCACACGCCGAGTGGCGACCGCATCGCCGGCAAGGAATTCCCGATGGCGGCACACCTGCTGCACAAGAGCTCCTCGGGACAGTTGCTGGCGGTCGTCGTGCTGTTTCGCATCGGCGCCGAGAACCCGCTGCTGGCTTCCCTGCTACCGCTCATTCCGGCGCGCGGCGACGGCGCTCACGCGCCGCCGGGGCTTACGGTCGATGTCAGCCGCCTGCTGCCGGCATCCCGAGGCTACTACCGCTACCCAGGCTCATTGACTGCCCCGCCGTGCACCGAGGGCGTCGACTGGATCGTCCTCAAGCAGCCGCTGGAACTGTCGGCGGCGCAACTGGCGCGCTACCGCGAGCGCTTTGCCGACAATGCCCGAGCGGTACAGCCGCGGCATGACCGCCTGGTGCTGGAAAGCCCTTGACCCGAGCAGTGCTGGCAGACGCACACTCCTTTGCTGCAGGTCAAGATCAGCCACCAGCGAGTGTTGGACAATGGCGGCCATGCTCGCCGTCCGCCGGCGCACCAAGGAAATCCGGATGCCCACACAAATCGCTTCCCATGCACGCTTCACGGCCACCCGGCGGGCAACCGGCGCGGGCCTCGCCGCATTCACCATCGCCTTGGCCGGAACGATGCTGACATTGGCTGCGCGGGCCTCGCCGGTCGCGCCTCAGCCCGAGAAAGCCGTCAAACCGGCCGGGGTGGAAGTCCAGGTGACCGCGGAAATGACCGGCGCCGGCATGGTCTCCAGCGGCGTCAAGCTTCCCGCCATCCCCCCGGTGACCGGCGACCGCAGGAATCCGGTTCCGTCGTGGGGGAAGCCCCTGCCCTACCCCATCGTGATCGCTGATCGGCGCAACAACCGCTTGCTCGAAGTGGCCCCCGACAAGCGCATCGTCTGGGAGTTTCCGTCGCCAAACCTGAAGATCTATCGCGGCAACGAAGACGTCAACTTTTCGGTGGACGGCAAGCAGTTGGCGGTCAGCGAGGAAGACAACTTCGACGTCCATCTCGTCGACTACGAAAAGCGCACGCTGACCTGGACCTACGGCATACCCGACACCCGCGGCAGCGGCGAGGGCTTGCTGAACTACCCGGACGATGCGCACCTGCTCGCCGACGGCAAGTTCATCACCGCCGACATTCGCAACTGCCGCGTGCTGATCATCGATCCGCAGGATAACAAGGTGCTCACCCAGTGGGGCACGCCCGGCAAGTGCAGGCACCACCCGCCGCATGAACTGGCCCACCCCAACGGGGCGACGCCGATGGACAACGGCGACATCCTGATCACCGAAATCAAGGACGCGTGGATCTCGCGCGTCACGCGCGCGGGTCAGGTGCTGTGGAGTGTCAAGGCACCGAACATCCGCTATCCTTCGGATGCTTTCCCGACGGTGGATGGCAAGCAGGTCATCGTGGCTGACTTCTGGCGGCCTGGCCGGGTGGTGATTTTCGACCCGGCGACGCGCAAGGTCACCTGGGAGTACTTCGTCAAGGACGGTGACAAGATGCTCGACCACTGTTCGATCGCCCGCGAACTGCCCGACACCGGCGACATCCTGGTGGTGGACGATCTGAACGACCGCGTGATCGTGATCGACCGCAAAACCAAGGAAATCATCTGGCAGTACGGCGAGAAGGGCAAGAAGGGCTTCACTCCAGGTTTGCTGAACTATCCCGATGGCGTGGACCTGGACGTCTTTCGCGACTGGAAGGCGGCGCTGCGCAAGTAAGGCCGCGAGCGATCACGCCGGCGGCGGATCGAGGCCCATCCACTGACGAACGTCCTCACGCAGATCGACCAGGTGCTCAGGTTCGATCAGACGAATGCGATAGGCGCGGGCACGCTCGCGCGCAGCGCAGCCGGCCCCTTGCTGTAGCCGTCGCGCAGTGAGCAGCCAGGTTTCGCCCATCGCGCCGCCGACATGGCGGCGCAGACTATCCAGGCGATTGAGGATCGACTGGCTGCCGCCTTCGGTGCTGATCTGCACGCCGGTCTTGCATTCAAGCACCAGCAACTGGTTGCGCCACACCAGGGCGGCATCGAGTTCGTTGCCTGCCATCTCCTGCACACCCTGGCCGGCGTCGATACGCACATTGGTTCCCCAATGACCATCGGGGAGGACTCCATCGGCCTGCAGCCTGGCCAGCGTCAGCCAGGCCCATTCCTCGAGCCAGCCGCCGCCAGCATAGCGCGCGGCGGCCTCGTCGGCAAAGAGGAAACCGCGATCGCCGTCCCACTGCCAAACAGCCGCCTGCTCGAAGGCGCGGGCCAGTTCGTGGTTGTTCCGGAACAACTGACGTTCGGCAATGACTTCGCTGCGGAAGGGGCGTGCGATGCTGCCGTCTGGTCGCGTAAGCGCTATCGCTTCGCGCGTCAGCCGGTTGACGTAGCCAAAATAGCCGTTGAGTTGCGGCGCCTCACGGGCGAGGAGATCGGTCAGGTCGGCGCGCGCCGCAGCGGCGCTGGCGAACTCGACGTTCCAGGTGGGATCGGCCACCACGCGATAGCCCTGCATCTGCAGCACGTCGTTCAGGTGCAGCATGTCGGCCGGCAGCTCGAGCGATGCAGCCCCGCCCAGATGCTCCAGCATGCTGTGGCGGGTATCGCAATACCAGGCATCGCCAAGCCCGCTCAGTGCCCCCAGGAAGCCGAAGGACATCACCTTGGTGCCACCGCTGGCATTGAGGTCGATCGGCAGGCCGGGATGCCGGCGCTGCAGGTCGCTGGCCAGTTCTCGGGCATAGCGGGTGACGCTCGCCAGATCGTGGTCGGGTGTGTGTTCGACGATGCGTACCGCATCCTCCGGCCAGCCGGCATCACGCAGTACATGGCTGACCTGCTCGGCACCCTTGCGCACCGGGTCGACGTCACTGGTCGCGATGACCACGTGCGCGGATCGCAGGCGGAGAGCGGGCAGCGTGTTCTGCATGATCTGGTCAGAGGCCAGGCAGACGAGGATACGCGGCTGAAATTGCATTCGCTGTTACCACACGGCGCGTTGCACGACACGACGGATGTGCCGGACGCCGAGCGCCGCGATGACCACGACGATCGGAATCGCGATGCCGGTGACGATCTCCGTATCTACCGCCACACCCGCGGCCTTGACCGCCTTGGCCGCATAGCCGATCAAGCCGACAACGTAATAGCTGACCGCTGCTACCGACAGCCCTTCCACTGTCTCCTGCAAGCGCAACTGCAACCTGGCTCGCCTCGCCGCGGTGCTCAGCAGCGCCTGGTTCTGCCGTTGCAGGGCGATGTCGACGCGCGTGCGCAACAATTCGGTAGCGCGGCTGATCCGCTCCGACAGGCTGTCCTGCAGTCTGGCGACGGTTTCGCAGGTGTTCATCGCCGGCATGAGGCGCCGCTCGACGAACTCGCGCAAGGTCGACAGCCCTTCCACGCGCACTTCGCGCAGTTCCACGATGCGACGTTCCACCATCTCCTGGTAGGCGCGTGCGGCACAAATCCGACCCAGTGTGGACGAAATCGTGTTCTCGACGAGAGCGGCAAGCCGCGTCAGCCGGTCGAGCAGAGCCGGTTCGTCTTCGCTAGTGACGGTGACCATTTCGCTGATCAGCGTGCCGAGTTGCTGGTCGGCATCGAACAGTACCGGCAAAGTAGCCCTGGCCAGGGGAAGCGTGAGCAGCGCGCGCATGAGATAGGTTTCCAACTCCGTCAAACGCTGCACCATCCGTCCTGCCTGGCGCTGGGTGAGGCTCACGTCCTCGATCAGGAAACGGCTGAAGCCGTCGGCATGGATGCGAAAGTCCGCCCTGACGCTGGCGACGCCGTCGCCGACTCGCGAGCCGACGAGCGGGTTACCTTCGAAGAACAGGGCCAGTTCCTCGCTGGTGGTCGCTTTCTTGGCTGCCGTTCGCAGCGCCACGTGCGCTGCCACCAGAACCTGCCCGGGCAGGCTGGCGAGCCAATCTTGCGGGACGCTGCCAATTACTGGCTGGGCGAACGGATCGTCGAACGGCCCCTGACGGAAGAAGGTGAAGCTGTTGCACTCGGTGCGGCGCTCCCACTTGACACGAAAGGTGCCGAGGTCGGCCTGGAAATGGTTGACATCCGGCGCCGGGGCCGCCACCCCATAGCGTGTGCACAGAGCGACGATGCTCTCGTACTCGGCTTGCCTGTTGGAGGGATCGGTGGCCAGTGCGAGATACGATGCCTGCTCCGGGATGTTCAGCGCTTCCGGCGGACGGGCATGCAACTCGTAGTTGAGCGCGAAGCGCTGCGGATGATTGACCGGGTTTGCCATGCTGCTCCTTCATCGGCTTCGTCGTTGAATTTCTGACGAATGATAACCGATGAGGGTTACCAGTCGCTGCACAACGTCAGGCCCCGCAGCGACTGGCGATCAGGCAAGGCTCACTTGACGCGCATATCGTTCTTGACCGATTTTACGCCCGCGACGCCGCGCGCCACCTCGGTCGCCTTGTTCGCCGCTGATTGCGAGCTCACGAAGCCGCTCAACTGGACGACGCCCTTGAAGGTCTCCACGTTGATTTCGGCTGATTTCAGCGACGGCTCATTGAACACTGCCGCCTTGACCTTGGTCGTGATGGCGGTGTCGTCAACATACTCGCCGGTCCCCTCCTGCTTTGGCGTCGACGCGCAACCGACAGCCGAAGCCAGCGTCACGGCGAGGAATACTGCGGAAAGATACTTGCTGATTTGGTTCATGGTTGAATCTCCAGTGGTGAGTCAAAAAAGACCGTGCGAGCGGCACGGCACGCGGCGAGCATGGTATCGCTCATGGTATGGCTGGCTTTCGCGGGAATTTGCAGCGCGCCAAAGGCAGAGACAACCGCCTTCGGCCATTGAGACCAGGTCTGGTCGGCACCCTGCACGCCTGCTTACTTGTCCGCAATCACTTTTTCGGTCATCAGGTAGTCCTTGATCTCATCGGAAAACGTCGCATCCTGGCGCCGAATCCACTCCAGCAGCATTGAGGCATGTTCCTTTTCCTCGTCCCGATTGTGCTCGAGGATGCCCTTCAATTCCGTGTCCTCGCAGACCTCGGCACGCTGGTTGTACCAGTCCACCGCCTCCAGCTCTTCCATCAGGGACACAATGGCCCTGTGCATGTCGCGTGTTGCCGCAGACAAATCTTCTACAGGCTCGTGATAACCGACGCTGGACATTTTCTTCTCCTGATGATGCCGATGATGGCGGGTTTGTGGCAAAGAGCGTCACGACACAGTCGCAGGAGCATCGTTCCCTGCGGGGCGTCCGCATTCATCTTCCCAGTCGTGCAGTTCGTCCCGGTTCTGCGCTTCCTGTGCTTTGACAGGGTGCTCAGTGCCCAGCAAGACGACTGGCGACGCGACTGCGCCAATGCGCGCAGTACGGTGTCGATGACTGTTGATGAAGGTGTTCATGAAAGTGAATCTCCTATGCAGGTGGGCAGTCTAGGCGCACCATTCGGCGCGATCTGTACGGTCACGCACACAGCGCGAGAGATGCTGACCAAGCTCAGACCCGGAGCGGTAGCCTTTCCCGACGTCGTTGTGCGCCACCGAACGCCCTGCGTACGGTGGCGCACAGACTGCACAGTGGGCGAGGAACAGAATCCGTGACCGAGGGATGGCGGCGCTTGAATACGCGGCCATCTGTCAAGAGAGACAGGCGGGTCGCGCAAATGCAGCCGACCCGTTTCTCGCCAATGGCCATGATGGGCAGGGAATCCCGACCGTCATCGTCACCCCGCTCAAGCACTTACACCAGGAGATGTGATGACTAGCAGATTTTTCGCACGGCAGCGGACGGTTGAAGGCACGAGCAACAGGCTCGGCAAGGATCTCAGGAGTGCCGTCGACGACGCCAACTACCTGCTGCAGGACATGGCCAACACCACCGCAGAGGAATTCGCCACGGCAGCCACGAGGATCGGAGAAAAGGTCGCCGAGGCCCGAGACCGATTCGACGACGCGCGACTCGCGGTAAGCAAGAAGGCCAGAGTCGCGGCAGATGCCACCCAGGAGTACGTACTGGACAACCCGTGGAAGCTTATCGGAGTTGCCGCTGCAGTCGGGCTGATCATTGGCGTCTTGGCCAGTAGCCGCCGCTGATCGATGTCGCAAGACAAAGCGCGGCGCGCCAAGGAAAACGCAATTGCTGCACCATGCGAGGTCTCTCGAACGCCGCGATATCACGAATTACTGTGAGGAGAAATGAAATGTCATTGGGAACCATTCTGCTGATCGTTCTGGTGTTGATGCTGCTCGGCGCGATTCCAGCCTGGCCGCACAGCCGGGCCTGGGGTTACGGTCCCAGCGGTGGCCTTGGGCTGGTGGTGTTGATCCTGATCGTCCTGTTGGTAATGGGCAGACTCTAAGCGCATTGCCTTGATTCTTGAGTTTGGCCATGACACGACCTGAACGCTTTCCCACTTTTTACCTGACTATTCTCTGGTTTATTTTTGCCGGTTGCGCTGCCGCACTCGAACAGGAGGGCGCAGGCGACGTTCTTCACGGGATGATCCGGAACACGAAGAGCAAAGCGGCGAATTTCAGTCAAACCTCGCTGAAATTCGCCGAAACCACCGCTGGCACCTTCAGGGGTATTCCGCAACTGAGCGGTTTCACCAGCTCTCGGGCCAACATCAAGCGAGCCGAAGTGACGACGGGAGAATTACCGCCCGCAAGACGGCAGACGCGGCTGGCCGGACGATGGTGAGTTGACGACCGTTGGCACACCCTGGCGAGAACGCACATCGGAGAGCAGGCGGATCAATTCCTTGCTGACCACGGCGTAGCACTCGCATGCGCGCGTCTCCAGTCCGGAGCGGTCAAGGACAGCAATGTGTCCACGCCGGTAGCGAATGAAGCCTGCTTTCTGCAAACGCCCGGCGACCTCAGTGATGCCTTCCCGGCGCACACCGAGCATGCCGGCGATCAATTCCTGGGTCATGATCAGGTCACTGCTCTGTAGACGATCGAGGGTCATCAACAACCAGCGGCACAGTTGCTGCTCCACCGAATGGTGCCGATTGCAGGCCGCGATCTGAGCCATCTCAGTCATCAGCGCCTGGGTGTAGCGCAGCAACAAACGTTGCAGCAAGCCGCCGCGACTGAATTCCTGCTTCAGCAGGCGGCCCTCCAGCCGATAAGCGTGACCCGCGGTCTGCACGACGGCCGAGCTTGGCGTGCTGTTCCCGCCCATGAACAGCGGAATGCCGACTACACCCTCGTTGCCCACCCCCGCGGATTCGGACGACGCGCCAGAAGCCATGACGTAGTGCAGCGAGACGATGGCGGTAGTCGGGAAATAGGCGTGCTGCAGCTCTATGCCAGGTTCGTAGAGCATGTCCCCGAGCGCCAGCGGCACCAGATGCAGGTGCGCGGCCAGAGGCTCGAATTCGGCCGTTGGCAAGGCGGCAAGAAGATGGTTTTGACCTGGACTATGGAGCGTTGACATTGCTGACCCTCAATACGCCTGGATTCTGATTCAGAGTCTACTTGGGCGCGCTGACTTCCACTCCGATTCCACGGTAGCCGACGAAACGGCACGAGCGGTTGAACATCGGCTCGCCGCTTACCCGAAACTGCTGTTGCGAGCCATCGGCATTGACGCGGTGAAAGAGAAAATCAAGGAATGGCTGTCGAGCAGCGATGGTCGCCTGCAGCACCTCCCGCTCCGCTTCATTCCAGCCTGCGAGCACAGCGTCACTGGTGGTCTCTCCCACCAGTGGGCCGACGCGGATTCCGAGCATCTCCAGGACCGGACCGGAAACCTTGGTGAAGTTCATCGTCTCGTCCTGCTCCCAGTACCAGTCGGACGCCAGTTCGGTCAGGCTACGATAGCGGGCTTCGCTTTCGCGCAGTTCGGCGGTCCGTTCCTGCACCGTCTGTTCCAGTACCGTGTTGTAGTTTTCGAGCTTCGTGTACAGCAGCCGCACTTCCAGCATGTTGCGGATGCGCGTCCGGACTTCGACCAGATCGAACGGCTTGCTGATGAAATCCCGCGCGCCGACCTGCAAGGCACGCAGTTTATGGCCCGGCTGGGCGGTGATCACGAGCACCGGCAGGTAGGCATCGGCAGCGTTGGTCTTCAGGCCCTCCATCACCTGGAAGCCGTCCATCAAAGGCATCTGCAGATCGAGCAGGATCAGGTCGTAGCAGTTCCTTCTATGCAGCGAGCAGACATCCTGAGGATTCATCGTCGAGGTCACGCAAGTATAGCCGGCCTCACTCAGCATTTGCTCGAGCAGAAGGACATTGGGTTCCTGATCGTCAACGATCAGGATGCTGGCAGCAAGGATTTCGGACTCGGTAACCATCATGCTCCTTCCTGGTTCGCTGCACGGGCAGCTTCTTTTTTTGCAAATCTCAAGGCCACGTCCAGCGTTTCCATGAACTCGTCGACCTTGATCGGCTTGGTGAGATAACGGAAGAACCCGGCTTGCAGTCCCTTCTCGATATCGCGGGGTATGGCATTGGCACTGAGAGCAAGCACCGGGATGTGCGCCGTGTCCGGATCTTCAGCCAGTATTCTAAGCGCCTTGATGCCGCTGATTCCCGGCAGGTTGATGTCCATCAGGATAACATCCGGCAGCGCGGCACGCGCAATCTGGATGCCGTATGTGGCGTCCCGAGCACTCAGGAAGCGGATATCATCCCGACGCGCAATCAGATCCTCGACCAGCATCAGATTCGCCGGGTTGTCCTCGACGTATAGAACGGTCTGCAGGGGCGCCTCGCCACGGCCCTGCGTCAGGGCAAGCTGCACCGGCTCTGCTTTGCGGGCGGCCACTTGCGGGGCAGTGATGCTGTCCAGTTCGATCCAGAACACACAGCCTTGCCCGACGGTGCTTTCCACACCGATGACGCCGCCCATCAATTCGACCAGCCGTTTGCACACCACCAGGCCGATCCCTGATCCCTCCTCGACGTTGGTCTTCTGTCCGAGACGATTGAAGGGTTGAAAAAGCTGTGCAAGCTGTTCCGCAGCCAGCCCCGCTCCGGTATCCCGGACGCTGATGCGAGTAGCATTGGGAAGACTTGGCGTGCACTCCACGGTGACCGCGCCGCCCACCCTGTTGTACTTGATCGCGTTGGAGAGCAGGTTGATCAGCGCCTGCTTCAATCGCGTCCGGTCGGCGTTGACAAAGCAGGGGGTTGGGAAGGGAGTGAAGGCCACGCGGATGCCACGCCGGTGCGCCTGCGCTTCGACCATCGCCTCGCATTCGTCCATGACTTCGGTGAGCGATACCGGCTCCACCGACAGCGACAGTTTCCCGGACTCGATCAGCGCGAGATCGAGGATTTCGTTGATCAGCTCCAGCAAATACCAGCCAGCCTTGAGAATCTGATCGATGCTTCGCTTCTGGGCGAGAGTCGGCTGCGGCGAGCCGGTTTCGATGAGTTGCGCAAAACCGAGGATCGCACCGAGCGGCGTACGCAATTCATGGCTCATGCTGGACAGAAAATCCGATTTCGCGAGGTTGGCTCTTTCAGCAGCGACCTTGGCGCTCTCCAGCTCGGTGTTCTTGTCATGCAGTACCTGATCGAGGAGCGCCCGCTCCGCTTCGACCCGCTTACGTTCCGTGGTGTCGGTGCCGATCAGCAGGTAACCGATGATGGTGCCCTGAGTGTCGTGCAGCGCAGTGACCGATACCTCGGCCGGGAAGCGGCTGCCATCCTTGCGGACATAGGTCAACTCGTAGACGTCGACGATGCCGCGCGAGGCCTTGAACACCAGTGCCTCGAAGCCCGGCGCAATCGGTGTCGAGAACTCGGCGCTCAAGGCACTGGCACGCACAATCACTTCCTGCGGATCGGAAATGTCGGCCGGCGTGATCTTGTCCACCACTTCGGCAGCCGCGTAGCCCAGCATCCGTTGCGCGCCGACGTTGAAAATCTGGATGACGCCCTGAGCGTCTGTGGCGATACTCGAGAAATTGGCGCTGTTGGAAATCGCGGTCTGCAGTGCCCCGGCTTTGAGCAGCGCCTCGTCAGCCTGCTTGCGCGCCGTGATATCGCGCAAGATACCGGTAAAGTAACGCTGGCCGCCCAGCCACATCTCGCTCGCTGCTATCTCCAGCGGGAAAGCGCTGCCATCCTTGCGCCGGCCGACGACTTCGCGCCCGAGGCCGATGGCGCGCGCTTCATCGCTCGCGCGGTAAAACTCGAGGCTGCCATTGCGCTGTCCTCGATCAAGTTCGGGGATCAGCAAACTGAAGTCTTGCCCGATGAGATCTGCGGCGGCATGGCCAAACATCTTCTCAGCCGCCGGATTGACCGTCTTGATCAGGCCGTCGTGGGCATGCAGGGTGACGATGCCGTCCACGACGGTGTTGAGAATCGTCTCGATCAGCGCGGCGCTGTCGCGCAAGGCCTGCTGCGCTGCGTATTCCTCGGTGACATCGCGGAACACCAGCACGGCGCCGACGACCAGACCTTCACGGTCGAGAATCGGTGCGCAACTGTCAGCGATCGCGCACTCGCTACCGTCGCGCGCTATCAGTACCGTGTGGTTGGCGAGGCCCTGCTTCGTGCCATTGGCCAGGGTGTCCATCACCGGAATAGCCGAGGGTTGACGCGTTTCCTGGTTGATGATGTGGAAAACTTCGTCCACCGGACGACCCGTTGCTTCGGCCTGCGTCCAACCCGTGAGTTGTTCGGCAACTGGATTCAGTCGCGTCACACGCGCCCGGGCATCGGTGGCGATCACGGCGTCGCCGATCGAGTTGAGCGTTACGGCGAGCTTTTCCTCGCTGTTGCGCAAGGTGGTGTTGGCCTGCTTAAGTTGCTCATTGATCGCCTCCTGACTCTCAAGCAAATGCTGCGTTTCGGCATGGAACGAGTTCGTCAGCCGCTGCTGTGTCTGTCGGTGAATCAGGCGGGCGAGCGACAGACCAAAGAGCAGCGCCAACAGGCTGGCGCTGACGATGAGGATGAACAAGCGGTGCATGCTGGCCTGGAAATCAGCCTCATGCTCGACCATCGAGGCTTGCTCAGCTTGAATGAATCCGTTCATTTCGGAACGAATCGAGTCCATCAACTGCTTGCCGTCGCCACTGCCGGTGGGCTTCGGCGCGGCGTTTGCTTCACCGCTGCGACGCAACTCGATGGCTTGCGACATCTCCGCCAACTTGGCGTCCATCAAGGGCACCAGGGCATCTAGTTTGCGCTGCGCAGGACCGCTCAAGCCGAGTTGACGCAACTGCACCAGACTCTCGCTGATATGGTCGCTTACGGCCAGATACGGCTCCAGAAAGGCCGTGTCGCCGGTCAGCGAGTAGCCGCGCTGACCGGTTTCGGCATCGGTCAGGTTAGCGAGCCAATCACCCGCGCTTCTGATGACCAGCGACGAGTGCTGTCGCGCCGCGGCAGCTTCTTCGACCTGCCTGAACGACCAGAACGATGCCGCTACGACGAGCAGGAACAGCAGGGCAGCGGCGGCGATCGAAGCGCCGATTTTCTGCGTCGCCGGCGAGGCGATAAGGCCGCCGACCGCGCCGACATCGGTCACCAGGCGGGCACTGTTTCCTGTTGCGGACATGGTCTGTCTTCCTGAAAGGGGTAAGGGATCCGGCGGGGAAACAGCGTTGCTCGGGCCGGCAAGCGACGACTCTGAGTCGTGCACGGTCTGTACTCGACATTCCGCTTCGGATCACCGTCGGGTCAGCCCTTCCCGTAGCCTTTGACATCCTTGAGGAGCGACGACAAGTCTTCGGCGTGCGCCTCCTCGCTGGCAAGTATGTCCTCCAGCATTCGGCGCGTGCTTGGATCCTGATCGCGGAGGGAGGCAATCACCTCGCGATAGCTCTCGATCGCGATACGCTCGGCAATCAGGTTTTCGGTAATCATGCTCTTGAGCGAATGCCCTTCGACATACTCCGCATGGCTGCGTGCTGCCAGCCCGTCAGGCGAAAAATTCGGCTCGCCGCCGAGTTCGATAATGCGCCTGGCGAGGAGGTCGACATGCGCCATCTCCGCCGCTGCGTGGTCGAGGAAGCGGGCAGCGACCGGCGTGGCCTGAATCCCCGCGGCCATGAAGTAGTGGCGCTTGTAGCGCAGCACGCAGACCAACTCAGTAGCCAATGCTTCATTCAACGCCTCGATCACGTTCTCGCGGTCGGCGCCATAGCCCGCAGTGACCGCGCCTCTGTCGAGATGCTGTTGCGCTCGCTCGCGCAGACTCCCGACCTTGGCAAGCGGCGGCTGTTTCGAGAATACGCCTCTTAGCGCAATGGCTTCCATTCCCTACTCCTCATCATGGCGGTTGGCTGGTACGCGCGGCTTGAGCAACTCCGGCTTGAGGGTATTCCGGGAAGCGAGTCCGGACTCAGGAGCGCCAGGGAGGAACGTACCGTGGCCCGAGCCACGGATGGCGCCAGACTGCCGCCTTCATCCTCCCACGTGCGCAGCCCTTCTTCGAGCCGCCGCTTTTCCAGGCGGCCGGGGCGACGGCTGACGGCAAGAGCGCCCGCAGCGCAGCCGGCAAGCGCCAGGGCGACTAACGCAAATTTGCTGATAATCATGATTTCCTCATTTTTGGCTATCCTTGTTCTGTGAAGTCAGCCGGAGCGGCGCCCGCTGATCAGGTTGACCAGAATCGAGATGACGGCGATGACCAGCAGAATATGGATGAAGCCTCCCATGGTGTAGGAAGTCACCAGACCCAGGAGCCAGAGGATGATGAGAACAACAGCGATCGTGTACAGCATGGCAGCTATCCTTTCCAGGTTGAGTTTGAGTTCTCTCGATCAAGAATTCGCCGACACCGAGCGGTGGCTGGCGTTGAGCCAGCGATTGGAATCTCACCCCTTTTCGCTGGCTGCGGAACTCGATTCACATTGTGAGCCTTGCCGCCCGCCGAATCCGTGCGCCAGCGTACACAGGTGGCAAACCTTTTCGCGCTCGCCGCTGCCAACTCGCGGCAGCGGACACGCTTGACTGCACGATCTTCGTCGCAAAGGGTCACCACAATCAGCTCCCGTCTGTACGCGAACGCACAGACTCCGCCTTCTTTCGCGCTTATGCTTTTCGCCATTGCAGGAAAACACGAAGGCGAGACACGGAATTGCTTGCTCGCTTTCAGCCCGATTTTTTTCAACCGCAAGGAGCTGATACCATGTCAACAAGAAGAGACGAGTATATCGAGAAGATGAAACTTCAACTCGATGACGTAAATGCAAAAATGAGCGCACTGGAAGCCAAGGCGCAGGAAGCGAAAGCCGGGGCGCACGAAAAATATCAGGCAGAAATGGCCAAGCTGCGTGAGCAATCACAACTGGCCATTGCCAAACTCGACGAACTCAGAGCTGCGGGCGAAGATTCCTGGGAAACGATGGTTGCCGAAATGGAAAAACTGCGCGATGCATTTATTCGTTCTTTTCATTACTTCAAGTCCCAGATTTAGGCTGGGCGGAATTCTCGGCAAACCCGTCGGTACGGGGGCAGCCGTTGCCGCCGGTTCATGCAACCGTGTGAAAGGAATACACTTTGATCCCTACGTCAACGTCGCCCCGAAGCCTGCTCAATCGGCTGGCCCCGCTTGTGCTGCTGCTCATCGCTTCGGCAAGCGCCCATGCCGAGCAGCCTGTGTCGATTTCCCTCAAGGGCAGCGCCGAGGTGCCGCCGGTGGCCACCTCAGCAATCGGGTCGGCACAGATATCTGTCCGACCTGACCACACGGTGAGCGGCAGCATCAAGATATCCGGATTTGTTGCGACGATGGCGCATATTCACGAGGCCGCCGCGGGGAAAAACGGCCCGCCGATCATCACCCTGAGCAAGACCGAGAGCGACAGCTTTTCGGTTCCTGTCGGCGCCAGGTTAACTGACGCCCAGTATGCGAGCTACCTGGCCGGTAATCTTTACGTCAATGTGCACAGCGCTCAGTCGCCGAACGGTGAGCTCCGGGCGCAGTTGCTGGTCAGCGAAGGAACCGCCAAACCGATGCTCATCGCCAAGTGATCCGGATGACCGCACCGAGCAGGTAAGCGCCGGGCACTCGGTTCGGCGCCCCTTTTTTTTTTCAATATCAGCGATTGAATGGAGATGCACATGAACTACGAAGAGCGCGATGCTTATGGCATGTACAGGATCGACACCGTGGTAAGTTCCGGAGCCGACGTGCGCCACGGACCGGGCCCTGACCAGATGGGAGCCGACACGCTTCTTGGCAACGAGGTCTACAACCAGAAAGGAGAAGATCTGGGTGACATCAAGGAGATCATGCTCGATATGCGCACCGGCAGGGTGAGCTACGCGGTATTGTCCTTTGGTGGTTTCCTCAGCATGGGCGAGAAACTTTTTGCTGTGCCCTGGGATGCTTTGACGCTGGATACGAGAAACAAACGCTTCACGCTGGACATGGACAAGGACCGCCTCGAGGGCGCCCCAGGTTTCGACAAGGACATGTGGCCCAATATGGCAGACCCGTCGTGGGCACACGGGATCAACGCTTTCTACGGAACGGCACCGCGCGCGGACGTCTGAGCGTTCACGACGCCAAGTCACCAAGCACGAACACCGGCTAAACGCGGCCTCCTGTCCAATGGCGCAGGGCGGTCGCCGGCAGCTCAGCCCAAAGACCACGAATGTCGACGTTCGAGATGTGCGCGCCGACCCGCCCGCGGGATTCCGCCCAGGTACAGGAACGTTAACCCAGAACCAGCTGCACGACCGCCTCGCACTGCAGGTAAGTGCGGGCTGTGTGGTCAGCACGGGTTGCTTGTTTTCTTGGTGACGCCTGCGCATTGGCCCCCACAGGACGCACAGCACGAGGACTTCATTCGTGCAGCCAAAGGCAAACGAGGGCGACAGCGTAGCCTTGTCCACATCAGTTCCATTCCCAGACTCGCAATTGCCCCCGCGTCTGTCAGATCGCCACCTTCCACTCTCGCAGCAAGCCAACGGTCTGCGTCAGCGCCTGCTTCATCAGCGTGTCCAGTGTCGCAGCCAGCGTCAGCAGCCCTGGCCTTGGCGATCAAGCCATATGGCCGATCGTCTTGCGAAAGCGTGCGAGCGAGGCGATGAAAAGGATCCTGCCGATTGCCAGGATCATCAGCGCCGCCCCGGTGAGGATGATCGACAGCATGGTGGCGTTGTTGATGATCTCCATCAGCGAACCGAACCACGACTGCTCGAGGTCGGGGTTGAAACGCATGCGCAGAGCCCCCCGGTGCAAAACGGATAGCTTGAAACGGCCTGTTCTTCGTTGTTCTGGTGGGTTCGTGGCTGACGCCTTGGCCTGCTGTCTCAACTGCGCGCGAATGGTGACCGCGCCGCGCTTTGCGTCTGTTCGCCAGCGCACGGAGCGAGCGCGACCCGGTCGCCCACAACCGCCGCAGCACAGGATCAGGAATCCGCTGCACGCCAGAGAATCGGTCTGAGCCCGGTTCCCGGCATGGGTGATTAACGGAAGCTCACCCGTTGGGTGAGCCGAGAAAATCCCGTTCGTGCTGAGCCTGTCGAAGCATGAACGGGATTTTCCCCCGCCAACAGAGGTTTTTAGGGTGAATGGCTTGATGCGGTCCGAGGCATCGCCATAGAGCGTCTTGTAGCCGTCGTCGCTGGTCTGCGAGCCGCCCATCCCGGTGCCGACGAAGACGCCTATCCGGCTGCGGTCCTCCTGGCCGAGGTCGCAGGATGCACGGCCGAGCGCCTGTTTCGCGGCGACGAGTGCGAACTGGCTGACCCGGTCGAGCATGCGCAGCTTCGGTGGCTCGAAATGCGCGCTGCCGTCGAAGGACGGCTGGACGCTGAATTGGTCTTCAACGATGAACAGCAGCTCGACGACGCCGAGCGGGTCGATGCTCAGCGCTTCGAGCGGCGTATCGGGGGTCAGACTCGGAATTGCCCGCGCGTCTGTCAGATCACCACCTTCCACTCTCGCAGCAGGCCAACCGTCTGGGTCAGCCCCTGCTTCAGCAGCGTGTCCAGGTATTCGTCCGCCGTTTTGGGCGGGTTCTTCAGCGACCGCCGGTGCGTGGCCGCTGCCTCGCAGACACTGGCCGGATGCTGTTCGAGCAGGTCGAAGATGAAGTCATCCGGATGTTGTACCGCGAGGTTGTAGCGCCTCAGCAACTCCTCCGGGAAGTCCTTCAGGTTGAACGTCAGGATCAGTGTGGCGCCGCCGTGAATGGCTGCTGCCACCACATGACGGTCATCGGAGTCCGGCAACTCGATGGACGGGATCAGATGTTCAAAGCCGGTGACGAGGCTGTCCCGCACATGCGCATTCATCAGAGCGCGGGTGCGATCCAGGTCTTCTCGCTTCAGATCCGGCCGCTTCTTGTGGACGTTGTGAATCCACTCATCGTGGATCATCTCCGTCCAGCACGCCCGGTACAGATCCGTAAGGGCCAGGCGCATAAGGAAATCGCGCAGCGGTGCCGGGTAGAGCACGCACGCGTCGTAGATGACGGTGAAGTGCAAGCGCATTCATTCGTACCCCATGTTGAGTTCCTGAGCCTGTTCTGCCAATGCATCGAGGGCCTTGCTGCGCTCCGCATCGATGCGATCCTTGTACGCAATCACGTCCTGGTAGCGGACGCGGCGGTGCGTGCCGATCTTGTGGAACGGGATCTCGCCGCGCTCCAGCAATTGCACCAGGAACGGACGCGATACGTTGAGCACGTCCGCTGCGTCCTGGGTGGTCAGTTCAGCATGGATGGGGATGATGCTGACGGCGCTGCCCTCACCGATCTTTGTCAGGAGATCAACGAGTAGTCGCAGAGCCGACACCGGGAGACGAACCGGATGGGCCGCGCCTTGGTCGTCGAAGATCCCGATCTGCTGCGTTTCAGCATGGGTCTCCAGATAGGCGGACAGAGCCCGCCCGCTCTCGCGTGCGAGAGCGACTTCCTCGGCCGAGGGCAGCGAGCGGGTGAATGAGAGAGTGGTCATGACGGCCTCCTGGAAGCTTGGAACAGCAGCGCGGGAGAAAGTATAAACGAAATATCCGAAACAGACATGCTACGAGGGCAGTCGGCGCCCAGGACACACAAAAACACGCCCGTTTGCACGCAGTCCGCCTCCAGACTCCCGTGTCACTGGGTGCCCGCACCGACGCGGCAAGATCTTTGTTCATGCCATACCCGCGAGATAAGGGCGCATTACGTTGGCGACACGACAAAGCCAGAATTTTGCACTTTCTTGGCGGTTAATGGAAAAAGAAAGGCATGACCTGCCGAACTGGTTTCACAGGTCAAGCTCCATCCGTTCGTCGGCCACCCAAAGGCGCATCAGTTCGACGGCGTAACCGTAGCGGCCCGTTTCGGCGATCAGCACGTCGTGCTCACGCAGCGCCTGCAGCGCGGCCGTCAGCCCGGCGCCGGTCAGTCCGGCGAGCTGGCCAAACGCTACCTCGTCGAGGCCTTCGGGGTGCGCTGCCAAGGCGCGCAGGAGCGCGTGCTGGCCAGCCGATCCCTCGGCGGCCTGTTGCCAGATGGCGTCAGGCCGCGCAGCAGCATCACGACGCGGTTGGCCTCCTCGGCCGGCAGGAGCTCGTCGAGCAGTTCGTACTCATCGAACACCAGGATGAAGCGTCGCTCGTCGCCGCCGCCGGCGTTGACGCCGGCCAGGAAGCGCCGCAGCGCGTGCTGCGGATGCGCGTCGAAGGTCGCCGCTGCCGGCTCGGCAAGCGCCTGCGGCGCCGCCTGCCAAAGGGCGAAAGCGATCGCGCGACAGAGGTCGGCCACAGCATCCGACCAGTCCACCGTCTGCAGGGTGAGATAGGCGAAACCGGTATTGGCGCCGAAGTCGCAGCCGGCGACGACGTTCTTCATCACGCTCGTCTTGCCCATGCGGCGATGACCGTAGACCACCAGCGAATCGCGTTGCCCGGGCTTGGCCCACGCCGAGCGAATCTGGTCGAAGATGCCCGCCCGCCCGACGAGCCGCTCTGCCGGAACCGGTGCGCCGACGATATGGGGGCTGGCGACCGCCTCGCGGGCGGTCAGCGTGCCGACCTCACTGGCGACGCCGAGCACCTGATCGAGCCAGCGGCCGAGGATCTGGTCGACCACGACTCGTTCCGGTTGCGGGCAGTCCGCCGCTGACAGCCGCCGTCGCCTGCAGCGCCTTCAGCGTGCCGCTGGCGCGGTTCAGCGCGGCGCTGCGTTCGCGGATCGAACGCGAGTCGCGGACCAGGCGGCAATCGCGAGCGATCTCGCCGAGGTGGTTGAGGACGGCGGCCACCGCGGGACGCAAGCGATCGCCAACCGGATGCTCGGGCGGACACCACTCGCCGATCTCGGCGAAGGAATCGCAGCGCTGCGCGGTCGACAGCGCTGCGGCGTTGCCGTGCATCTCGCTGCCGAAGGGCAGGTGCTGAACGTGGGCAAAGGCCTGCTCCGCCAGCTCCACCTCACCCGCGTGCAGCGACCAGAATCCGGCGCAGGCCGCCTCGGCTGGCGTGTCGTGGCGCAGCGTATCGTCGATCTGCGGGCGCCAGCGCCGAGGGACAACCCAGAAACCTTCCCTGAACGCGGTGGCCAGACCGCTGCGCAGACTCGCCGACTGGTAGCGAAGCGCTCGCCAGTCATTCAGCCCGAGGTCGCACCAGGCGGCGATCCGAGGCAGCAGCCGCGCCCCTTCGATCGCCTCCAGGTTGGCCCGAATCGCACCAACCACCGGCATGAACTGAAGGGTGTAACACAGCAGGCCTTCGCAGACGCGCAGGCCAGCCAACCAATCGCTCCGGAGTCGCTCGGTCAAAGAGGTCTCCAGACCGGGAACAGGCAGCGGCGATACTCGCTGGAGCCGTATCGCAAACTCCTTTGAGCGCTGCAGCCAGGCGGGGACAAGACACAGTAGATCCGCGTCGAGCCGCACGCCCACCACGCCGAGCGCCATCTTGGTGAGATTCACGGCAAGACCAAGCTCGGGCAACAGCAGCCAGGCAGCCAAGGCTAGCAGCCCCAGCAGCACCAGGGCTTGTGCAACCAGGCCGCGTTGTCCTTTGTCCTGCCGCAACACCTCGCGAATCGGTGCCTCCGCCGGCGAGGTCCCGAAGCGCTCGACATACCAGCGCAACGCCTGCGGAAAGTAGAAAACCCGGTACAACAGCAGCAGGTAATCGAAGGGATTGAGCAGCGACAGCGGCCGCTGGCGCCGCGGTGCGAAAGGGAACTCGTCGTTCACGCTGGGGCCGATCGCTGGCCGATCCGCCGCTGCTCCTCGAAGCGCGCAGCACAGCGAGCGAGCAGCGCGGCGGGTTGCTGCGGCTCACGGCAGAGGCCGGCGTAGTCAGCGAATGGCAGCTTGCTGCCTGCCAGTCGCGCCTCGACCAATCGCCGGCAGTCCGCCGCCGGCAGCGGTCCCAGCACGACCGGGATGGGGTCGATGCCGGCCAGCGGCGAGTCGCGCAGCGGGTCGTCTTTGCGGAAGAGGACTTCGAGCCGTTCGTTGCTGAGCGGTAGCAAGCGGGTCTGAAACTGGTCGTGGAGCCCGCGCAGCCAACGGCGCATTTCGAGCCCCTTCGCGCCGGCGTCCATGCCGCCCAGGTCGTCGAGGACGACAAGGCGCAGCGGCTTGACGCGCATCAGGCTGCGCCAGTCGCCCGCCCGCTGGCCGCCAAGCCGATGGACGAGCGCCTCCTGCAGTTCGCGCAGCGTCTCAATGGTACGGAAGTTGAGCCACGCCACTTCGCTTGCGGTCCAGTCCAGTTGCTCGCCGAGGCGCGGGCGGAGGAGTCGCAGCAGCGCCGACTTGCCGCTGCCGCGCGGTCCGACTACCGAGCAATGATTGCCGGCGCGCAGCTTGTCGAAGACGCGGTGCAGCGCTTCGTCACGGCCGATCACTTCCTCGCTCTCGCCGAGGAAGGGGTTGGCCGCGGCATCGCTGCGGCGCTGCAGGCGCGCGCGCTGTACCGGATCAAGGCAGGCGTGCCAGCGCGAGTCCGCGGCATGATGGAGCCGCTGCTCTTCGGCAATCGAGGCCATCGCCGCAAAAACGGCGCTGACCGGCACCGCGCGGCCGCCGAGCGGCACGCGCAGCAGCGCGAGGTCGGGAAAAGGTCCGGCGTGGTAGTCGACGATCTCGATCCCGTCGTCAAGTTCGCGCCCCGACCAGAATACGCGCAGCGGCCCGGCTGTCTTGTGGGCGCTGGCGATGACGTGCGCGCAAGTCAGCACCAGACCCGGAGCGACAAATGCGCCAGTGCCGGAGCTGCCGGCAGTCACGATACGCACGCTGCACGCGCGCAGCAGCTCGTCGATCATGGGCATCGCTGCCTGGCTCAATCCGTAGACGGGTGCGGAAGCCAGAGCCGGATTCCGCGGATTACGTGGCTTGCGTGGCCCACTCGAGCACGATCTTGAGGTTCGCCTTGCCGCTGCCTTTGACGAGCAGCGTCGTCAGCTTGCCCGCTTGCTTGCCCTCCCAGGTTGACCCGCTGCCTTACCGTCAGCAACAGCCGCCATGTTAGCGCAACGCGTGATGACACGCATTACTTCGCTCTGCTCGCGGCGGACGCGGGTGCACGCCCGTCGAGCCAGCGAATGTCGCGCAGGGAAGGCTGGGCGGCATGCGCGGCGATGGCTGCGGCACGCCCGCCCTGCTACGTCAGGGCTTGTTGTCGTCGTGATGCGGGCGCACTCGCTACGATACCGCGCGCAGCACGAGGACGGCATTCGTGCCACCGAAGGCAAACGAGTTTGACAGCATGGTGCGCACGGCAAGCTGGTCGCGGGCGGCATTCGGCACGTAGTCGAGGTCACATTCCGGGTCCTGCGTCTGCAGGTGCATGGTCGGCAAGGCAACCGCGTGTTGCATCGCCAGCAGCGACAACACGCATTCGAGCGCACCGGCAGCGCCCAGCAGGTGGCCGTGCAAGGCCTTGGTCGCACTGATCGGGATGCCGTACGCTCGTTCGCCAAACACGGCCTTGATCGCGGCGGTCTCTATCGCGTCGTTGGCCAGTGTACCGGTGCCGTGCGCGTTGATGGCGTCGATCGCAGACGGCGCGAGCGCTGCCGACTGCAGCGCCGCGCGCATCGCCGCTGCCTGGCCGTCGACGCTGGGCCGCGTGATGTGGCCAACATCGGTCGACAGCCCGTAGCCGAGGAGTTCGCCCTCGATCGCCGCGCCGCGTGCCACAGCACGCTCCCAGGGTTCGAGAACGACCATCGCTGCACCCTCGCCAAGGACCATCCCGCTGCGGTTCTTCGAGAAAGGCTTGCACGAGGCCGAGGGATCCAGCGTATCGATGGCGGCCAGCGTGTGCAGCGCCTCCCAGGCCTTCAGGGAGCCGAACGATAGCGGCGCTTCGGCGCCGCCGGCGATGGCCATCTCCAGGTCGCCCCTGGCGACGCGCAGCCACGCCTCACCGATCGCCACGGCGGACGACGAGCAGGCGGTCGAGTAAGTCAGATTCGGCCCGCGCAGGTCGTGCTCGATGCCGATCCATGCGGCCGGCGCGTTGTGCATGCCCATCAGCACGGTGAATGGCTTGATGCGGTCCGAGGCATCGCCATAGAGCGTCTTGTAGCCGTCGTCGCTGGTCTGCGAGCCGCCCATCCCGGTGCCGACGAAGACGCCTATCCGGCTGCGGTCCTCCTGGCCGAGGTCGCAGGATGCACGGCCGAGCGCCTGTTGCGCGGCGACGAGTGCGAACTGGCTGACCCGGTCCAGCATGCGCAGCTTCGGTGGCGCGAAATGCGCGGTGCCGTCGAAGCGCACGGCGGCAGCAAGCGGTGCGACGAGTCGGTGAGCGAACGGCAGGTCGAGGCACTGGATGCCTGAGCGGCCGGTATATGCACGACCGTACGCCTCGGCTCCACTGTTGCCGAGCGGCGAGACGACGCCGATACCGGTGACCGCTACCCGGCGCAGGGCGCTCATCAAGCGGACGTGCGCACAGCGCGAACACCCGAACCGTGTTGTGCCGCGATCACCTCGTCGATGTAGCGCACCACCTCGCCGATCGTCGTCAGGACTACCGAGTCCGGCGACAGCTTGACGCTGAATTCGTCTTCGACGGTGAACAGCAGTTCGGCGACGCCGAGCGAGTCGATGCCCAGCGCTTCAAGCGGCGCATCGAGGGTCAGGGATGCGGCATCGATCTGGTAGTCCTTGACCAGTATGGTACAGAGCACTGCGAAGGTATTCGTCATCTGTTTTCTCCTGCGTCGTCATGTTCATGTCAAATTCTCTCGCCCCGCCTCAGAGGGCGCGCGAAGCGAGTTTGCCCCCCCCGCGCGACTCGGCCACCCGTCTCTCTGTCGGCGCCAGCCAGGCGATCGTCGCCGGGTCGACGGCGCAGCGTGTCTTGCCGCCCCAGCTCGCCGCCAGCGTCAGTAGCCCTGGCCAGCTTCGTCCCAGCGCCATCGGCAGCGCGGCGGCGGCCGGCCGCATCGCCAGTTGGGCGAAGGCCGCGGCCAGCCGCAGGCGCGGCGCGAACTGGCGGCGCCACTCGGCCGCGTAGCGGCGAGCAAGCTCGCGCTGCCCCAGCTCGGCGGGAATCACGTCGCGGCACTCGCCGCCGAGCAGGTGCACGCAAAGGAGCCAGGCGGACTGCAACGCCATGCTCATGCCCTCGCCAATGATCGGATGCGCCTCGCCGGCGGCATTGCCGATGCGCAACACGCCGTCGTCAGCGTGCAGGTGAATGCCGGGATCGAGCGGCCCGGCGGCGAGCCATGGGCCCTCGCGCGAGGCCGCCTGCAAGGCGACGCGAACGCCGCCGCAGGCGCGCTTGAGCAATGCTTCGACCGCGTCGCCGGCGCGCCAGCCGGGTGCGGCGCGCCGGCAGGCTTCGAGCCGGTCGCGGCGGATGCAGCAGGCGACCGTGGTCAGGCCATCAGCGGCAACGACCATGCCGCCATAACCGCCGTCGAAAGAGAGTACGGGCAGCAGGCCATCGTCCAGCGATGCATCGCGAAAGTTGGCCTTGAAAGCGAGCAGATCGGCAGCCGAGCGAACCAGGCGCCGACGTGGACGCTGCGCAGGCAGCGGCTCCCATGAGCCGTACGCAGCAATGGCTAGTGGCGCGCGCAAGGTCAGTGCAGCCGCAGAATCGATGGCGCGAACGGCGCAGCGCCAGTCTCCGGCGCGGCCTTCGATCGCCTGCGCCGCCCAGGGTTGCAGCACATGCGCCCCGGCCGAGCGTGCCTGCCCGAGCAACAGGGTGTCGAGCGTCTCGCGGCCGAGCGCCCTGCCCCAACGATATCGCTCATGCGCGGCTGCCGGCAGATCGGCGACGATCTTCTGCTCGCCAAGCAGCAGTGCGACCTGACTCAATTCGGGGCCAGCGGCGGCGGCCAACGCCGGCCCGATGCCGAGGGCGGCGAGCAGCGGCAGGTTGCTCGCCGCCAGGCATTCGCCGCAGACCTTGCGGCGCGGAAAGGACTGCTTTTCGATCAGCGCCACCGACCACCCGGCCCGTGCCAGCAGGATCGCGGCCGACGAGCCGGCCGGACCGGCGCCGACGATGAGCGCATCGAAGTGGGTGCGCATCAGCTCACCTTGACGCGCGCGGCGCGAAAGCAGTGGCTGAAAAGGCCGGCTGAAGACTCCTGCACCTGCCATTCGACGCCAGCAGCCGGCCACACCGCCGTGAGCTCTTGCCCTCGGAAACCGGCATGCACGCTCAACACAGCGTCTGCGCGCGTGACCGCACTGGCGCCGATCACGCCGAGCAGGTGACTGCCGGCCAGGGCGAGCCAGGCACGGCGCGGTTCGCAGGCCAGGAAACGATCGCTGCGCGCAGCAATCACACGCAGCAGCGTGGCGAGCTGCTGCCCTGCGAAATGGTGCAGGAAGAGGTTGGCGATGATCAGGTCCCAACGCGCCGTCGCGTGGCCCTTACGCAGCGGGTCCGAGGGAGCAGTGGCCCAATCGAGGACGTCGGTTACTGTGGCGACAGCAGTCCAGCCCACCTCGGCGTAGCTCTTGACGATTTCGCCGTCCACCAGCGGCTGGGCGTCGAGCAGGGTCAGATCGACCGGCGGCCATGTCGGCGCGAGCCGACGAGCGACGCCAAGCAGCAGGTGGCCATCGCCGGCGCCGATTTCGAGCACCTGCAGCGGCAGCGGCCTGACTCGCGGCACGACCCAGTCAGACAAAGCACGCCGTACGATCGTGCGCGTACCCATCGCACGATGAACGCGCCGCAAGTCGCGACGCGAGCGAATCGCCGCCGGATCGTCCACAGCCAGCCCGTCGAGAGCTTCAGCGGCAACGATCCGCGACAGGGTCATCGTAGCATCCTGCGCTCGGTCGGCCGGGAGCATACGGTCCAGCCAGTCATCAACTCACTCGCAGCAAGGCACCGTGGCAACTGAAGCCAGCGCCAAACGACGAGAGCCACCACCAGCCACCCGGCGCTTCGTCAGCCAGCGCCGCCTCGAGGACGAAGTAGACGAACGCGCTCGACAGGTTTCCATACTCGCGCAACATTGCGGCGCTGTAGCGCAAGTCCTCGGCTTTGAGCTGGAATGCTCGTTCAAGCGCGAGCAACACATCGCGCCCACCCGCGTGCATGATCCACGCACTCACGTCGGCGGTGCACAAGCCGGCGCGTCCGAGCACGGTGGCGAGCACCTGCTGCGCATAGGTCGCCGCCAGCGCCGGTACGGCGCGTGTCAGGATGTTGCGCAGCATGCCGTCGCGGCTCTCGAACTTCAGCGCCTGGCGTTGGGTCGGTTCGATCAGCGATGTGCTGTGAGTCCACTCGATGCAACGGGCGGCCGGCTTTGGCTGCCGGGACAGAATGGCGGCCCCGGCGCCGTCTCCGAACAGGCACGCACTGATCAGGACACCGGGGTCGTTGTCGAGGTACATCGCCGCGCTGCTCACTTCGACGCAAATCGACAGCACGTGCTCACACGAGTCCGAGGCCAGCAAAGCGTGCGCCAACTGAAGATTCGGCAGCGCCGCCGCGCAGCCCTGGCCGACCAGATCGAAGGCCAGCACGTCGGCGCGCAAGGCCAGCCGCTCGACCACGTACCCCGACAGCCCCGGGCAGAGGTAGCCGGTGCAGGTGCTCACGATGACCGCACCAATGTCCCCCGCCGCCAGGCCACTCCCGGCGAGCGCACGTTCGGCGGCCTGGGCAGCCAGTGCCGGCGCCGTGGCGAGAAAGCGCTGCGCGAGCGTGTTCGGGTCGATCGCGAATACTTCGTCGAGCGAGTCAAGGGCGAGCCGGCGCGCCTCGATGCCGTTGTCGCGCTGCAGAACGGAGCGCGCCACGAAATGGGCGCGCGCGTCCAGCCGGGCGAACCAATCCGATCGCTGAAAGGCTTCCAGGCACTCCGCTTTGGTGTAGCGCGCTACCGGCGTCGCGGTGCCGATGGCGCGAAAGTACATGCAGACAGGCGGGGTCTGGCTGAACGGTCCACGTTCGTTAGCGATGGGTGCGTCGCTCAATGGCTCTGCGCGATGGAATTGCCGATGACGTCGCGGACCACGGTCTCTTCTGCCGCCGTCGTGGTATCGGCGACCAGCACGACGTGGCCGCTGCGGATGGCATCAAGCACCAGCTCCGAAAACTTCCCTTCCTTCTTTTCTTCCGGCTTTTCTGCGCCAACGGCAGCACCGAGCACTCCGCCGAGAGCGGCCCCCCAGCCGAGCATGGCCAGCGGTCCGATCAGCGGACTGGCGACGAAAAGGGTCACGTTGGCTGCCACCAGCGCGACTTCCGCGAGGACGCCCAGGCCGCTACCGACCGCCGCGCCGACGGCGCCATCGACCAGCACGTCTTTCAGCGCTTCGTCATCCGCCGCCATCCGGTGGCTGCCGTCAGCCTGGACGTTTTCCATGATGTGTAACTGGCCACGGCTCAGTCCGCGCTCGACCAGTTCGCTGCACACGGCATCGGCTTCGGCACGGCTGATATAGATCCCGCTTACAATATGTCTCTGGTCATTCATAGTCATCTCTCCTGCGTGGTGGTGAAACATGAGGTGACGTGCCCAACGGCCACGAGCACCCCGTCAGGCGACCGACGCTACTCAACGACGCGAATCGTCACCGGCAGACGCCCAGCCTAGCGCAAGCGCGTGGCGACGTATATGCGCTGACGAACAAAGTGTACAACGCCCAGTAGCCGCACGGCGAGGCGCCCGGCTGTGCGACCCCTCTCACCAGTACACCGCTGGAGTCTGCCATGACTACCGTAGCCGTCACCCTCGAGTCGACCCCTGCCGCCGACACGCCAGCCTCGCCAAGGGGCCCAATGGCGCCAATGGCGCTGGCCGGACTACCGCTAGGCGAGGATTCCTTCCGTCGCGTCGTCGAATGGGCGCCGAGCGCGATGGTCATGATCGACCGCTACGGAATCATGGTGCTGGTCAACGCCCAGAGCGAACAGATGTTCGGCTACCCGCGCGAAGCACTGATCGGGCAGTCGGTCGAGATTCTCGTCCCCGAGCGTTTCCGCCACCACCACAGTCTTTTTCGTGCCGGCTTCTTCAGCGATCCAAAACCGCGCCCGATGGGCGTCGGGCGAGACCTCGCCGGCTGTCGGTCCGACGGCAGCGAGTTCCCGATCGAGATCGGGCTGAATCCGATCGACACCGAAGCCGGAAGAATGGTGCTCGCCTCGATCATCGACATCACCGAGCGCCAGCGCGCCCAGCAGCGACTCGAAGAAGCACTGCGGCAAAAAACGATCCTGCTCAACGAAGTTCACCACCGCGTCAAGAACAACCTTCAGGTCATTACCAGTCTGCTCAACCTGCAGGCTGACCACGCCGCCGATCCGCGTCTGCGCGCCATCCTGGGCGAGACCTGTGGGCGCGTCAAGGCGATGGCGCTGACGCACCAGTTGCTCTACGAGCGCAAGGATTTTTCGCGCCTCGACCTGGGCGACTATCTGGATCGTCTGGTGCATTCGATCCGCGCCACCTATCGCGGCACCGGTGATCGCATCGCACTGCGCCTGGCACTACCACCCGTGGGCCTCCATATCGACCTCGACCGGGCCATTCCCTGCGGTCTGCTGGTCAATGAGCTGGTGACCAACGCTTTCAAGCATGCTTTCCCGGGGGAACGTTGCGGCGAAATCATGATCGAACTCGCTCCAGAAGGAGATGACTTGTTTCGCTTGAGTATCGCCGACGACGGCGTCGGTCTGCCTGCCGAGACGGAATTGGCGTCGCGCTCCTCACTGGGTCTGCAACTGGTGCCGCTGCTCGTCGAGCAACTGCACGGCGTATTGGCGATCAAGCGGGAACGCGGGACGTGGTTCTGCGTGCGCTGTCCGAAACGTCTTGTCGCGAAGGATGCGTCATGAGTGCGAGATTACCCGTCAATCTGATGCTGGTCGAGGACGAGCGTATCGTCGCCTTCGACCTGAAACGACAATTGCAGCGCTTCGGCTACCACGTCGGCGCGGTCGTCGCCAGCGGCGAGCAGGCTATCAGCCGGATCGCCGCCGAGAAGCCCGACCTGGTGCTGATGGACATCCACCTCGACGGACGAATGGACGGCATCGAGGCGGCCATCGAGATTCGCGTCCGGCACCAGACACCGGTCGTTTTCCTGACCGCCTACGCCGAGGACGACACGCTGCGCCGCGCACTTGACAGCCGCCCCTTCGGTTATCTCGTCAAGCCCTGCGACGGGCGTGAGTTACACGCAACGATCCAGATGGCACTGGCCCGGCACGAAGACGAGTTGGTCGTCGAGCGAAGTGAGGAACGTTTGCAACTGGCACTCGATGCCGGCTCGCTCGGCGTGCTCGAATGGAACCCAGAGGAAAACCGGCTGCGCGGCGACCTGCGCCTTGGCATGCTGTTCGGCAGTCGACTGCTGCCGCTCGACGAGCCCTGGGATACCTTCATCGGCCGCGTCGACGCGGCCGACCGGGAACATGTTCGCGCCGCGCTCGACTCGACGCTGGTCGGCGGTGAGGCCGTGCAGGTCGAGTTTCGGACCATAGGCCACCCTTCCCAGGTAGGCTATATGGAGGCACGTGTCAAGGCCTACTCCAGTGTGACTGCCATCCGCCGTGTCGTCGGCGTCCTCCATGACGTAACGCAACGGCGCCTGGACGACGAGCGACTCCGCCAGTCCAGCGTCGTTTTTCACGCCACTGCCGACGCCATCGTGATCACCGACGCCGAGCGGCGGGCGGTCGCTGCAAACACGGCGTTTACACGCATCACCGGTTACGCCGAAGACGAAGTCATCGGCCTCGATCCGAACTTTCTGCTGCGCGTCAGCCCCGATCCCGAACGTGATGCTGCCTGCCTGCAGCCCGATGCAGCGGATTTCTGGCACGGAGAAGTGCGCGGCCAGCGCAAGAGTGGCGAGCAATTTCCGGCTTGGCAGAGCGTCAGCGTCGTGCGCGATGCTGACGGCAAAACAACGCATCTGGTCACCACCTTTTCCGACGTGACGAGCATCCACGAGGCGCGCCAGCAACTTCATCATCTGGCACACCACGATCCCCTGACCGGTTTGCCAAACCGTTTGCTGTTTGACGATCGCCTGCAGAACGCCATCGAGAACGCACGGCGAAACGAGCAGCGCTGTCTGCTGCTGTTCCTCGATCTCGACGGCTTCAAGGTGATCAACGACACCCTCGGCCATGCCTTCGGCGACGAGTTGCTGCGCCGCGTTGCCGCACGGCTGCAAGGCGTCTTGCGCGCCAGCGACACCATCGCGCGCCTCGGCGGCGACGAATTCGTGATCCTCGCCGGCAGCGCCAACCCCGATTACGTCACGCAGTTGGCGCAGAAGATTGTCGACCAGTTGCGTGTGCCGTTCCCTGTCTTCGGCGAGTCGCTCTCCGTCACCTGCAGCCTGGGCATCGCCATGTTTCCGGACAGTGGAGCCGATGGCCAGCAATTGCTGCGCGCTGCCGACATGGCGATGTACACCGCCAAGGCCGAGGGACGCAATCGTTACCACGTCTATGCTCCGGACATGTCGGAGCGCGCCAACCGGCGAATGGATGTCGAACAGGGCCTGCGTCGCGCGCTGGCTACCGATAGTCTGGTCGTTCATTATCAGCCGCGCGTCGACCTCGCCGACCGCCGGATCGTCGGCGTCGAAGCACTGGTTCGTTGGCTACATCCGGAACGTGGCATGGTTCTTCCCGACAGCTTCATCGCCATCGCCGAAGAGTGCGGAATCATCGAGCAGCTCGGCCACTGGGTGCTGCACCGCGCGTGCAGCGAGATGCTCGCCGTGGTCGAGGCCAAAGCGGGAGAGAGGCTTCATCTGGCGGTCAACGTGTCGGCGCGCCAGTTCCTCGGTGTCGACTTCGTTGCCGTCGTCGCGGCGGTCCTCGAAGAAACCGGCTTCCCTGCGGCCGCGCTGGAACTGGAGATTACGGAAAGCACGCTGCAGGCGACCGAACGAAGCCGGCTCATTCTCGATGGTCTCGATGCCCTGGGTGTGGCCCTCAGCATCGACGATTTCGGCACCGGCTATTCCTCGCTGAGCATCCTGCGCGACCTGCCGATCAAGCGCGTCAAGATCGATCGCTCGTTCGTCGTCGACTTGCCGGCCAGTGAGAACCAACGTGCGGTCATTGAAGCCATCGTCGCAGTCAGTCGGGCTATGCACATGGCAACCACGGCCGAAGGCATCGAGCGCCAGGAGCAGGCCGACTTGCTGCAGCGGCTGGGTTGCCAGGAGGGCCAGGGCTTTTTCTTCGCCCGGCCGATGCCCCTGGCCGAACTGTCACATTTACTCGGTCACGGCGAGCTGCCAAAACGGTAGGCACTCGCCGCGTACAGCCGCCAGGCTGATCAAGGACTCACTTGTCGTGCGAAACAAACGACAGCTTGGTGGTACTGCCGGATGCGCCGGCCTGGACTTGCTGGCTCTTCCACACCCCGTCGATGTCGGCCGAGATTTTGTAAGACCCTGGCGGCAACTTCAGATAAAGCAGCGGGCCTTGGCTGACGCCGGAGTAGATTTCCCGAGCGTTGGGCGGAGCCAACTGGGCGACGGTGAAGGGAATTCCGGCGAGGTAGTTGCCAGTCTGGTTGCTGAACATCACGTGCACGTTGTAGGCCGCTGCCGCCTGCTGCATTTCAGCCAGCGCCTCGTCGCCGACGCCGCCGCTCATCCATGAAATCGCTTCCTGCGGCGCGCTGGTGGTGTTGGTGGTTCTGGCCGCACCATCCGCCGCCGCCGCCAGAAGCGGAGCGCCTTGCAGGGCGACGGCCACAGCCAGAAGCCCGCTCAGCATGGACAGGCGGCAAGTTCGTTGAGGGTTTTGAGTATTGAACGTTGACAGGTGTGTGCTCATGGTCTGCTCCAGGAATCAACCACGGGTTTGAGCGAAAGTATCGTTCGCCAGCCCTGGCCCGGCGAAATGCCCGACCCTCCGGTTGTCTGGCCATTGTCGTTCCTGCCGGCCGGCACGTCTGTACGCCAGCGCACCCATCCGGCCACACGGGTCAGCAATGCGGGGGGACTCACCTGGGGAAAGCGTCACCCCCCGTCGCTCAGCGACCACGACCCTGGTCGTGGTCACCACCATGGTGCTTGTTGCCGTGCTTCCCACGATTATCATGCTTGCGCTCGTCGCGGTAGTCCTCACCGCGCTCACGCTGATATTCCTGGTAACGCGGTACGTACTCGCGGTTGTACCAACTGTTCTGCACAAAATAGACCCGCTCGTTGCAGGCGTTGTACGCGCCGCAGTGTTGACGCCAATTCCTGGCCTGTGCGGGTGGCACGTTCAGGTAGATCGGCGGGCTGACCACCGGTACGCGCTCGATGATTACCGGTTGCCGGTAAATAAGTTGGGGCGGCGGATAGCCGCCGACGTCGAGATGGCCATAGAAGCCGGGCTGACCGATACTCACCGATACAGCCACGTCGCTGGCCAGCGCGGAACCGGTGACCGCGGCCAGCACAGCCGCGAATAGTAGACGTTTCATAATGATGGCCCTGCTGCTGTTGGCGGAAAAGGTGGTTAGAAGCTGGTTCGCTGCGGCATCCCTTCGTTGGCTTGCCGCAGGTCTGCTTAGCGAGCTGGAACGACGACCACGGTACCGCCGGTTGTCGCACCCTTGGCGCCGGTGCTGCCCCTTGCACCGGTGCTACCTGTGCTACCGGTGGCCCCCGTGTCACCCGTCGCCCCGGTACCTCCGCTGGCGCCGGTGCTCCCGGTCGCTCCGGTACCACCAGTTGCGCCGGTACCCCCGGTCGCGCCCGTGTAACCGGTGTTACCCGTATTCCCTTGTGCGCCCGTACCGCCCGTAGCGCCTTGCGGCCCGGCGGGTCCGGCGGGAAGTGTAAAGCAAGCTGTCAACGCGAACGTCGTCAGTGTTGCGGCAATCAGGTTCGAATAGTTCATGGTGACTCCTTCAGATTGGCTTACCAGGATTACGCACGTGATGGTGAGCAACCCCCCCGGATTTGATCAGCTTCCGACGGAATGAATCGGCGGCGGCGGATCGGGCCGTCGCTACTGCGAGGACGGAACATCAGCCAACTGTCAGACATCGCCTGAAGGCGTAGCTGATTTCGGCGCCGTACCGTGTTTGACGAGGCTACTTCTTGTCGCCCTTTGCCGCGTCCTGGATGCTGCTGCCGGCCTTTTCAACCTGCTGACCGACTTTTTCTACCGCCTTGTCGACTTCCTTGCCGGCTTTTTCTGCCGGGCCTTCCTGCTTCTGGCAGCCGGCGAGTGCGACCAGCAACACACTGATGGCGACGGCTGCGTTGACGCTGTAGCCAGATTTCATGGGTATCTCCTGGTGCCCCGTCTCACCTGCAAGCGAGCTCAACGGTATCGGTGACTCTTGCTGCACGATCACGGCGCGACTGCGATGCACCGGACGCAAGGGCTGGGCGCATGGCAAAGCGATCAGTGACCGGGTTTGTTGACCTCGTGGCCGATGACGCCGCCGACGACTGCCCCGCCGACCGTGCCAACCGCGCTGCCGCCGGTGAGGACGGCACCTCCGACAGCCCCCACGCCAGCGCCAACGGCTGTGCTCTTGTCCTGCGTCGACATCCCGGAACAAGCACCCAGGCCGAGCAGCATGGCTGCTGCAACTGCATTGAGCGCGAATCTCTGTATGGTTTTCATGGGACTACCTCTTCTGTGTCAAATGTGCTGCGGTCAGTACTCGGCGGACTTTTCGTTGGCCGTCGCGTTCGTATCCGTGGTCCTCATCGCCACGCTGCAGATGAGGCGCGCAGCTTGGCTCGGATGGTTGAGCTTAGCGAGAGACTCGACCACCGTCTGTCTGCCGACGCACATAAGCAGTATTCGTTACTGTGAAAGTCGCGCCGGCGGAATTCGCCGACAACACCATCGACTGGCCATTGACGTCGGCGCACCGGAGCGTGAAGTGCTGCTCCAGTTCCTGATCTGGCGCAGGACGCAACAACCAACGGGCAATGCGCTGGATGCGGGCGGTGCAATGCGCTTCGCTTATTGCACCCTACACAGATCCTGATTTCGAGTCTGGGGGGTGCTTGCCGCGCCAGTCGTTGCTGGCCCGCAGGACTGGGGCCCGTGGATGCGCGGCGGCGACTTCTGGGAACACCGCGTGGAGCGCATGGCGCAGCAGCACAAGAAGCTCCGTGACGCGCTGAAACTGACGCCCGACCAGGACAGCGCCTGGAAGAAATTGATGGGTTCCGAACATCCGATGGCCAGAGCGAAATCAGGCAAGCCCGACGACTGGGCAAAACTCACGACCCCGGAACGGGCTGACAAGATGCTCGAACGTATGAACGAGCACCAGCCGCTCATGGCCGAGCATGTCGTCGCCCTCAAGGACCTCTATGCCGTGCTGACGCCTGAGCAAAAGAAGACCTTCGACGACTTCCATTCCGGTCCGCGGCGTGGGATGCGTGCCAAGCCAGGACCTCGCTCGTTGGAGAATGCCCCGGCAAAATCCTGAGTCCGCCTCAATCCCGGCTCGGAAGCATGCGCCGGAGCGTGTTGTCACGCACAAAGTAGTGGTGAAACAAAGCTGCAGCGGCATGCAAGGCGATGAGAAAGTAGCCTACCGTGCCAACTGTCTCATGGACCTCCTTGATGAGACTCGCCACACTTTTGCTCTCGGCGATGAGCGCCGGCAGTTGCAGACCGAAAAAGGGGATCGGCTTGCCTGCCGCGCTGAGCAGCAACCATCCGGCGAGCGGCATGCCGATCATGAGCGCATAGAGAGCCAGATGCATCAGCCTGGCGGACCGCCTCTGCCACTGTGGCGGATTGGGCTCGATGCGAGGGACCACAGCCGTCAGGTGTAGCATCAGGCGCAACAAGCCGAGGACCAGCACCGACAAGCCCAGCATGAAGTGCCAAGTCTTCAACGCCTCGCGGGGATCGCTTCCTTTCGGGAAGAAATCGCGCAGTTCAATGCACGCGTAAACGCCGACGAACAGCAGCAGCACCAACCAGTGGAGCCCTATCGACAGCGACCCGTAGCGGTCCGTACTGTTGCGCCAGTTCATGAGTTTGCTCCCGAAAATTGAAAACGGATATGCTACCACCCACCAGTAGAAAGAACTCTGGAGGAAAACCAGTCATGACCCAGTATGGCGCACAAATTCTCTGGCTCCGCGGCGAGCAGGATTTTCTCAATAACCGTTACAGCCGCAAGCACCTGCTGCGCTTCGACGGTGGTCTCGACATCCCCGCCTCGTCGTCGCCGCACGTCGTGCCGGTGCCGATGTCCGATCCGGCTGCGGTCGATCCAGAAGAGGCTTTTGTCGCCTCGCTGGCCAGTTGCCACCTGCTGTGGTTTCTGTCGATCGCTGCCCGGCGCAGGTTTTGCGTTGATCGCTACGCCGACAACCCGCTCGGCGTCATGGCAAAAAACAGCGCCGGCAAGCTGGCGATGACCCTCGTCACGCTGAGACCCGAAGTCGCCTTTTCGGGGGATCGCGTGCCAACCGCTGCCGAGGTGGCGGAAATGCACCGCCAGGCGCACGAGGAGTGCTTTATCGCCAACTCGGTCAAGACCGAGGTCCGTTGCGAGCCGCTGTTCGGCCCCGCACAGGGCTGACGCGCTGCAGGTCAGCCGGGTCGCTGGCGCTGGCGACCCGGCTGACCGCTACTGCATCGAATGCAGCCCAATGATGTTGCCTTCGCTATCTTCGATCAGCGCGATATGGCCATACTGACCGATGGCCATCTTGGGCTGGACGATCCGGCCACCCGCCTGCGCCGCGCGACTGGCTTCGTCGGTGACGTCGTCGCAGGAGAAATAGACCCTCGTACCGCCCTTTACGGGTCCGCACGGCGGCTGCCTGACCAGCGCCCCGGCAGCGCCCGCGGCGCCCTCGATCCAGGAAAAAGCGTACATTTCGCCGCCTTCACCGATTTCGGGCAGTGAGATCAGCTCGCGTTCAAAGACCGCGGTGTAGAAAGCCCTGGCCCGCGCCATGTCAGAAACGTAGATTTCGAACCATCCGACGGGGTTACCTGGTTTGTCCATGCTCATGCTCCTCAGTGGGGTGGTGGTAAAGTGTAGCGCTCGTCCGGAAACGGAGACCGATCTTGCCGGCAAACCACCCGGCTGGATGCAGGCACAGGCGCACGGCTTCAGAGGCGACCGAGCAGCACTTCGGCGACGAATCGGCTACCGATGTAGGCCAGCAGCAGAACCATGAATCCGGCCAGCGTCCAGCGCAGTGCGACCCGGCCCCGCCACCCGTAAACCCGGCGTCCGACCAGCAGGGCGGCAAAGATTCCCCAGGACGCAAAGGCAAACAAGGTCTTGTGGTCGAGGGCCATGGCCGTGCCGAAGAGAGCTTCGGAGAACATGACACCGCTGATCAGCGCGATGGTCAGCAGGCAGAAGGCAACGGAAATGACGCGGAAGAGCAGCGCTTCCATGGTCAGGATAGGCGGCAAGCTGCTCAGGCTCCGGCTCACTGCGCGCTGATGCAGTTTGCGCTCGGCAAAACCCATGAAAACCGCGTGCAGGGCGGAGAGGGTGAACAGGCTGTAGGCCAGCATCGCGGTCATGAAATGGAGCTGGAAACCCCAGGCGCCGGCGTTGGCCACGACGCGCAAATGGGGAAACACGGCCGGCGCAGCGGCGCACAGCGCGGCGAGCGGCAGGACCATCGGCTGCAGGCCGTCCATGCGCGAGCGGAAACTCTCCAGCCAGTAGATCAGAACTGCCAGCCAGAGCATCAGCGAGAGCGCAAAACTGAACGAAAAGCGCATGCCGCCGGCGCCGAACAGCCCTTCGTAGAGACCGAAGCCTTGCACCGCCAGCGCGCCCAAGATGGCTGCCCGCTCCCAGGTCTGCATCGGCAGGGCCAGCAGCGGCTGGTCGGTTTCACACCAGCGCGTGCGCCAGAAATGGAATCCCAAGGCAGCGTAGAGCAGCGACGAAACGACGTGTGGGAGAAGGTGCAGTAGAATGTCTGCCATCCTTGAAGTTTACACCAAGCCGGAAGCCAAATGCTCGACAACCTGACTCAACGCCTTGCCCGCGTCATGAAAACGCTGCGCGGTGAAGCGCGCCTGACCGAAGCCAATATCGGCGATGCCTTGCGCGAGGTTCGCCTCGCCCTGCTCGAGGCCGACGTGGCCTTGCCGGCGATCAAGGAGCTGATCGCCGCCGTCAGGGAGAAGGCAGTTGGCGAAGAGGTGATCGGCTCGCTGAGCCCCGGCCAGGCGCTGATCGGTGTCGTCCATCGCGAACTTACGCGGCTCATGGGGGAGGCGCACAGCGGGCTGAATCTGGCCACCCAACCGCCGGCCATCGTCCTGATGGCCGGCCTGCAGGGGTCGGGCAAGACGACCACGGTGGGCAAGCTGGCCAAGATGTTGCGCGAGACGCAGAAGAAGAAGGTGCTCGTCGTTTCCTGCGACGTCTACCGGCCCGCGGCCATCGAGCAGTTGAAGACGGTCGCTGGACAGGCGGGAGCCGATTTCTTTCCTTCGACAGCGACCGACAAGCCGGTCGACATCGCCCGCAATGCCGTCGACTGGGCGAAGCGGCACTACCACGACGTGCTACTGGTCGACACCGCCGGCCGTTTGGCCATCGACGAGGCGATGATGAAGGAGATCGCGGATCTGCATTCCGCGATCAAGCCGATCGAGACCCTGTTCGTCGTCGATGCGATGCAGGGCCAGGATGCGATCAATACTGCCAGAGCGTTCAGCGAGGTGTTGCCGCTGACGGGCATCATCCTCACCAAGCTCGACGGTGACTCGCGTGGCGGCGCGGCGCTTTCCGTTCGTCACGTCACCGGACGACCGATCAAGTATGCCGGGATCGGCGAGAAGCTGACCGGCATCGAAGCGTTCCACCCCGAGCGGATGGCCTCGCGAATCCTCGGCATGGGCGACGTGCTGTCGCTCATCGAGGATGCCAGGAAAGGGATCGACGAGGAAAAGGCACTCGAGTTCGCGAAGAAGATGAAGTCGGGCAAGACCTTCGATCTCAACGACTTCAAGGACCAGGTCGGCCAGGTGCGCAAGATGGGCGGCTTGTCGTCGATGATGGAGAAACTGCCGCAGCAGTTTGCGCAGGCTGCGGGTCAATTGCCGGCAGGCGGTGAGGAGAAGGCGGTCGCCCGCATCGAAGGGATCATCAACTCGATGACCCCTGCCGAGCGCACCCGGCCCGAGCTGCTCAAGGCGACACGCAAGCGCCGTATCGCTCTCGGCGCCGGCGTTCAGGTCCAGGAAGTCAACCGGCTGCTCAAGCAGTTCGAGCAGACGCAGAAGATGATGAAGCAGTTTTCGCGCGGCGGCATGGCGCAACTGATGCGCGGCATCAAGGGCATGTTGCCGGGGATGCGCTGAACCGGCGCCGGCAGGTTCATGCTGCACCCGCAACAATTATGAGCATCAAGCAGGGAGATCGGTGTTAAAATCGCCAGTTGATCGACGTGCTAGCCGGTCAACCAAAAATCTTTTCGCTCGTTGTACTCATCTCATTGTCGATAAGGAACCGAATAAATGAAGAACTCCCTCCTAGTTGCTGCGCTGATCGCCCTTGCCGTTACCGCCTGTGGCAAGAAAGAAGAAGCCAAGCCGGCCGCCGCTCCGGCTGCTGCACCTGCCGCCGCTGCACCTGCTGCAGCACCTGCCGCTGCTGTTCCGCCAAGCGCACCTGCCGCCGCTGGTCAAGCCGCTTCCGACGCCGTCAAGGACGCAGCCAAGCCAGCCATGGACGCTGCCGCCGAAAAGACCAAGGAAGTTGCTGGCGCTGCCGCCCAGGGCGCTGCCGACGCTGCCAAGGACGCAATGAAGAAGTAATTTCTTCGCGGAACCAGGAAAAGCCGGCGCAAGCCGGCTTTTTTGTCGGCTGCCGCGGGCGGTTCACCGCAACTGCCGCCAATCGAATCCCCCTTCCTGATCGGCGATACCGATCCAGTCGTCGGCGCAACCGAGCGCCGACGCCAGCGCCCGCGCGGCCAGTTCCGGGCGGTTATTCTCCTGGCTCAGGTGGGCGGCGACCAGATGCTGCAAGCGCCGGGTATCGACCTGGCGCAGAAGCGTCGCCGCCTGCTCGTTCTCCAGATGGCCAAAGCGACCGCCGATACGCTGCTTGAGCGCCGCGGGATAACGCGACGCTGCCAGCAGCGCCCGGTCGTGATTGCACTCGAGAACCAGTGCGTCACAGGCACGCAGGACGTGGACGATGTGCGCCGTGATCGAGCCGCTGTCGGTCAGTACGCCCAGGCAGTGCTGGCCGTCGCTGAAAGCATACTGCACAGGTTCACGCGCGTCATGCGGCACCGGGAAGGGCAGCACTTCGAGACTGCCGATGGCAAAAGGCGAGTGCCCGTCGATCAACCGGCAGTCTGGCAAGACGGTCTTTCCTCGCGCCGCGGCGGCATGCGTGCCGTGCGTCAGATAGACGGTGAGTTGGTGGCGACGCGCCAAGGCGAAGACCCCGGCGACGTGATCACCGTGTTCGTGGGTGACCACGATGGCTGCCAGGTCGGCGGGAGAAGCACCCAGTCTGGCCAGCCTGGCGGTGGCCATTCTCGTCGAAAACCCGCAGTCGACCAGCACCTTCGTCTCGCCGGCATCGACAATCAGTGCGTTCCCCTGACTGCCGCTGCCCAGCGATGCGAAGCGCATCACTTCAACTGATCGAAGAGCAGATTGAGGATTCTCTTCGAGGTCTCGGACTTGTCCACGCCACCCTCGAGGGTCAGCACCTGGACCGTCGATCGGCTACCGTCGTCCTTGACGAAGATGCGGTACTGCGTTTGCGGTTTGCCGCTCGCACTCGACTTGAAGATATTCAGCTTGGACAGGAAGCCTTCTTCCTTCTTCTCGTTGTCGATTTCCGGGTCGACATAGCGAACGAAGTACAGGCCTCTGGAGCGATCGCGATCTTCTACCGTGAACCCGACCCGGTCGAGCGCCAGCCCAACTCGACGCCACGCGCGATCGAACGATTCCTCGACCTCGAGGGTACCGCTACCGTCAGCACCGCGCGACAGCCTCGCCCGCTCGACCGGCTTCTCCTGTGACGCCTGGATCGCTGCGGTGGCGCGCTTCTCTTCGCTCCCCAGGCGGACCATCAGACGACGCAGCATTTCGGCCTCCAGTTCGGGATCGGCCGGTCGCGGCTGCCACTTGGTCTGATCCTTTCCTTCGGAGACGAAGATTTCGTACATCCCCCGGTGACTGATGAAAATATCGGTGGTCCCCGGCGTCGTGCCCGGTTCGAGGCGGGTACGAAACTTGTCCCGCTCGGCCGTTGAGTAGACCGAATCGATCACCTTGCCGAGCAGGTTGCGCAGGAAGTCCTGCTCGATCTTGGCACGGTTCTCGGCCCAGTCGGTCTCCATCACGCCGGCGTCAGGCAACTCGAGCTTGATGACAAAACCGGTTTCCTGCCAGAAGTCCTTGACCGGCCCCCACAACTTGTCTGGCGACCCGGTGACGACCAGCCAGCGCTGATTTCCCGCCCGTTCGATGTGCGCTGTATCCACTTCCGGCAGGACGTCGCTTTGCTGCTGCGCCCTCGCCTGCGGTGAACGCTCGGCGTTGTAGGCCGAAAAAGTCGCCGCACCCTTGCCGCCAGTATCAGGAACCGCGTAACGGTCATCGCGCGCGGGCGAGGTCAGATCAGGAGGTACTTCAAGCGTCGGCACCTTGCTGGCGGACGCTGTCTTGTACTCGATTTTCTTGGGCTCGATCAAGGTCCCGGTGCAGGCTGCCAGGATGAGCAGCAAGAGCGCGGGGCGAAAGCGCGAAAAACCGGCACCGACAGCATTCATCTTGACCATCCTGACTAAACCAGCACGCCAGCCTGCCCCATGGCAGCACGGACCTGGGCGTGGCATTCCGGCGACAGCGGCGTCAGCGGCAAGCGCAGCCCATCCTCGATCAGGCCCAGTTGCTGGCAGGCCCATTTGACCGGAATCGGGTTCGCCTCGCAGAACAACTGACGATGCAGACCGAGCAGGCGTGAGTTCAATTCACGCGCCTTGAGCGCGTCGCCGGCCAGCGCTGCCGCGCACATGTCGTGCATCAAGCGCGGCGCGACATTGGCGACCACCGAGATGTCTCCCTGCGCACCCATCAGGATCAAGGCACAGGCACTGGCGTCGTCACCGCTATAGACGGCAAAGCCAGCGGGGGCGCGACAGATCAGTTCAATGCCGCGATCCATGTTGCCGGTAGCATCCTTGATGCCGACAATGTTCGGAACGGCCGCCAGGCGGAGCGCGGTGGCATTGCTCATGTCGGCGACCGTCCGGCCCGGCACGTTGTAGAGGATCAGCGGGATATCGACGGCTTCGGCAATCGCCGTGAAGTGGCGATAGAGCCCTTCCTGCGTCGGCTTGTTGTAATACGGCACTACCGACAGCGCGGCGCTGGCGCCCGCCTGCCGGGCGAAGCGAGTCAGTTCGATGGCCTCAGCGGTTGAATTGCCTCCCGTGCCGGCAATGATCGGGAGGCGACCGGCCGCCTGCTCGACCGCGACCCGAATCAGCTCGCAGTGTTCCTCGACGTTGACTGTCGGCGATTCGCCTGTCGTTCCGACAATGACGATGGCATCAGTCAGTTCATGCACATGGAAGTCGACCAGGCGGCGCAGGGCGGGCAAGTCGAGGCTACCGTCGGCGTTCATCGGGGTGACGATCGCGACGATCGATCCTGTAATCGTGGTCATTGGGTGAGCGCCCGAGAGTTAACCGAAAGGGTTTTGCCGTGGCAAGTCAAGGACTGGATTCTAACCGAAGGCCGGCGTCTTGGCCATGAAAAAAGCCACCCACCGAGCGCCCGAGGCCTGCCCTGTCGCGGCCTCGATCGTCTTCAGATATCAGCCAGTGCCCGGAGATGGGCGGTCACGCTGCGCGCCAGCGCCGACAGCGAGTAACCGCCCTCGAGCATCGACACGATTCGCCCCTGAGCGCTCTCGTCGGCCACTTGCTTCACTTGTTCGGTCACCCAGGCGTAATCCTTTTCGAGCAGTTTCAGGCCGCCCATCTCGTCTTCGTAGTGGGCGTCGAAACCGGCCGAAATGAACAGCATTTCCGGCTGGAACGCACGCAGACGCGGCATCCAGAGGTCGCTCACCACGCGCCGGAACTCCTCCCCGTCGGCCCCCCTGCCGAGTGGCACGTTGAGCATGTTGGCCGCCGGATGTTCGGTACCGCTATAGGGGTAAAAGGGATGCTGGAAGGTACTGACCATCAATACGTGTTCGTTGCCCTTGAAGCAGTCCTCGGTGCCATTGCCGTGGTGCACGTCGAAATCGATCACCGCTACCCGCGAGAGCTTGTGCGCCGCCAGCGCATGCGCCGCTGCGACGGCAATGTTGTTGAAAAAACAGAAGCCCATCGCCGCATTGCGCTCTGCATGGTGACCCGGCGGACGGACCGCGCAGAAGGCGTTCTGAACCTCCTTGGTCATCACCAGGTCGACGGCCAGCACGCCGGCCCCCGCCGCCCGCAGTGCCGCCTGCAAGGTGTGCCGATTCATCGCCGTGTCCGGGTCGAGGTGAACGATGCCCAACTCGGGCGAAGCACGCTTGACATGCGCGATGTGCGTCGCCGCATGCACGCGCCCGAGTTGCTGCAAGGTCGCCAGGGGCGCCTCATGATAAGCGAAATACGAATCCAGCCCTTGGGCAATCATGTGGTCGCTGATTGCGGTCAGCCGATCCGGTGCCTCGGGATGGTAGGAACCCATGTCATGCAGTTGACATTCGCGGTGGGTGATGAATGCAGTGCTGGTCACTGTTGCCTTTCTGCTGCAGATCGAGGCCGCCATGGGCAGCAAAATCTGTGAAGGATCGAGTTGTTCGCTAATCGTTTATTATCGTCCCAATTGCCCCACGACGACAAGCCATGCCCACCTCCAGCAGACAATCGCCGCTCACTGAAGTTCTGGCCGCCGCCGATGCGGTCATCCTTGGCAAGAGCGCGCAGACCCGACTGGCCCTCTGTTGTCTTCTGGCCAGGGGGCATCTGTTGATTGAGGACCTGCCGGGAGTCGGCAAGACGACTCTGGCGCACACCATGGCGCGGCTGCTTGGCCTGCAGTTTTCGCGCATCCAGTTCACCAGCGACATGCTGCCGGCAGACATTCTGGGCGTCTCGATCTTCGACCGCGAGCACGGCAATTTCAGGTTTCTCCCCGGTCCGGTGTTCTGCCAGGTGCTGCTGGCTGACGAAATAAACCGTGCCACGCCGAAGACGCAGAGCGCGCTGCTCGAAGCCATGGAAGAGGGCCAGGTGACTACCGAGGGGGAAACGCGGCCACTCCCTGAGCCGTTTTTCGTCATCGCCACGCAGAACCCTTCCAGCCAGATCGGTACCTTTCCATTACCTGAATCACAACTCGATCGCTTCCTGCTGCGCATAGAACTCGGTTACCCGGACCACGACGCCGAGCGCTTGCTGCTCGAAAGCGGCGGCCGACGCCAGCAATTGCCGGCGCTGGCTGCCCGCCTTGGCGCGCAGGACTTCGCGCCCTTCCAGCAGCAGGCGGCAGCCATCCACGCCTCACCGGCATTGCTTGATTACCTGCAGCGGCTGGTCGAAGCCACCCGCCATGAGCCGCGCTTTATCCATGGCCTGAGTCCACGGGCGGCCCTGTCGCTACTCGCCGCGGCGCGCGCCTGGGCGTTCACGGCCGGCCGCAAGATGGTGCTCCCGGAAGACGTGCAGGCCGTACTGCCCGCCGTCGCCCGCCACCGGCTGCATCTGGTCAGCGGCAACCACGCCGACGCGGAGGACATAAGGGCGCTGATTCGCTCCGTGGGTCTGGCCTGATGCGTACGCTGGCCGCCGTCCAGCGCTGGCTGTTCCGCCTGGGACCTGACGAGGACTTGCCGATCGTCCTCACCCAGCGCCGCATTTTCATCCTGCCGACGCGCGGCGGTGTGCTCTATGCAAGCGTCCTCGCCGTCATGCTGATCGGCGCCATCAACTACAACCTGAGCCTGGGTCATGCGCTCGTTTTTCTGCTTGCCGGGCTGGGCCTCGTGGCCATGGTGGAGACTTTCCACAACCTCTTCGGCCTGCGTCTGCATCCGGGTCGCCCGGAAGCTGTTTTCGCCGGCGATCTGGCACGCTTCCCTCTGCAGATCGAAAACGCCCGCCGCCAGGGACGTCGCGCGCTCGAATTCTCTTTCGAGCACCAGCCAGCGGTCACCGTTGACGTTCCTGCCGAAGGTCAGGCGGTGGTCGCCGTTCCCTGCGCCGCTCAACGGCGGGGCCGCCTGGACCCCGGTCGGGTGACGCTGGCCAGCCGCTACCCTCTCGGGCTCTTTCGCGCCTGGAGCTATCCGCAGCCGGTGTTTTCGTGCGTCGTCTATCCCCGACCGATGCGCACGCCGCTGCCGCCACTGTCATCGGCACGACACGCCGACAATCGGCACGGTGACGGCGGCCAGGAAGACTTCGCGGGTTTGCGGCCACGCCAGGCCAGCGACCCGACCCGGCACGTCGCCTGGAAAGCGGTGGCGCGCAGATCCGACGAGCAACCGTTACTGGTCAAACAGTTCGCCGGCGGCGCCGCGGAAGAATTGTGGCTGGACTGGTCGCTGACCCCCGCCGACCGCGGCCTCGAAGATCGGCTGTCGATTCTCGCCGGCTGGATCGTCGCTGCCGAGGAGCTCCAGGTGCGCTACGGCCTCAGTCTGCCCGGACGCCGCCTGGCGCCCGCGCAGGGCCCGAAACATCGGGCAGACTGCCTGCACGTTCTCGCCCTGTACCGCGACAACGATCCATGAGCAGCAGGCCCGTCGTCGCGCTCGAACACGGGGCAGTGCCCTGGCTGCTGGCCGTCGCCCTGGCCACCGCCGGTCCGCACGCCGGCCATCTGCCGCCGTGGCTGTCATTGCTCGTCGTCAGCGCCCTGCTGTGGCGCGCCTGGCTATGGCAGCAGCATCGCCGGCTACCCTCGCGCTGGTCGCTGGCCTTGCTGGTGGCCGGCAGCATCGCGGGAATCGGGTGGCAATTCCAGGCCCTGATCGGCAAGGAAGTCGGCGTTGCCCTGCTGGTCGTTTTCATGGCCCTCAAGCCGCTGGAAATGAACAGCCGGCGTGACGCGATGGTGGTCATCATGCTCGGCTATTTCCTGCTGCTGACCCATTACTTCTACTCGCAGAGCATCCCCACCGGACTGTGGCTGCTGGCCGCCATCGCCCTGCTCACCGGCACGCTCATCCGGCTGCACGGTGGCCAGCAACCCGTCGCGACCATCGGCCGCCAGGCCGGGCGCCTGCTACTCCAGGCGCTGCCTTTCATGCTCATTCTCTATCTCCTTTTCCCGCGCGTCGCCGGGCCGCTGTGGGGCCTGCCGCAGGATGCCTATGGCGCCCGCAGCGGCTTGTCCGAGCAGATGTCGCCGGGGTCGATCAGCAGCCTGATCCAGTCCGGCGCGATTGCCATGCGCATCCGTTTCGCCGGCGAGCTGCCGGAAAAGTCCGATCTCTACTGGCGCGGCCCGGTCTTCGATCACTACGACGGACTGACCTGGCGCGCGCCTGCGGCGCCAGCCAGCCTGCCGCGGCGAGCCCCGGTGATCGAGGCCAGCGGCCGCTCGTATGCCTACACCAGCATCATCGAAGCCCACGACCAGCGCTGGTTACTGGCCCTCGACGTGCCGACCAAGCTGCCCCCGGAGAGCACCCTGGCGCCGACCCTCGAAGCCCTGTCGCGCGAGCCGCTACGCGTCCGCGGGCGGTTTTCGTTCGTCTCGGCGGTGGACTTTCGCGCCAACATCATTGAAGCACCGGCCACGCTGCAAGGGGCGCTGGCCCTGCCGCCGCAGATCAACCCGCGCAGCCGCGCGCTCGCCGGCGAGTGGCGGCATCTCCCGGCAGAGAAGATCGTGGCAGCGGCCCTGGCGATGTTTCGCCAGGAACGTTTCTACTACACGCTGCGCCCTCCCCTGCTCGGTGCCGACGCGATGGACGAATTCCTGTTCACGACTCGCCGCGGTTTCTGCGAACACTATGCCTCGGCCTTCGTTTTTCTGATGCGTGCAGCAGACGTTCCGGCGCGCGTGGTCGCCGGTTACCAGGGCGGCGAGGTCAATCCAGTCGATGGTTATCTCACCGTGCGCCAATCCGATGCGCACGCCTGGGCCGAGGTCTGGCTCGCCGGACAGGGTTGGCTTCGCGTCGACCCGACAGCCGCTGTGGCCCCGTCGCGGATCGAGCAAGGCATCGCCGCCGCACTGCCCGAGGACGAGCCTTTGCCGATCGTCGTCAGGCTAGACGCCGACTGGCTGCTGCAGCTTCGCAACCGCTGGGAGGCGGCCAACAACACCTGGAATCAGTGGGTGCTCGGTTATAATCCACAGCGTCAGCGTGAAGTCCTGTCGCGGCTCGGCCTGGCCAACTCCGACTGGCAAAACATGACCGCTTCGCTGGCCATCCTGTGCGCTGCGGTACTGTTGGCGATCACCCTCTGGACCCTCCGACGACGGCGAGCCGCCGACCCGGTGCAGCGGGTGTGGCAAGAATACTGCGCACAGATCGGGCAACGGGGAATCAAACGCGCCGAATGGGAAGGACCCCTCGATTTCTCCAGACGAGTGGCGCGCGAAAGACCCGATCTTGCCGAACTCACCCGCCAGGCCGCCAGCCTCTACGCCGATCTGCACTACGGCCGCGGCGGCGGCGAACAAGCCCTGCGCCGGTTGAAGCAATGCGTACGCCAACTGCCACCCCGAAGGAGATAGCTTGAACGGAAAACGACGCGCCACGCTGGGTCTTGTGCTGCTCGGCTGCCTGCTGCCCCTGTCCGGCCGCTGCGAGCCGGGACCAGGATTCAGCCAGGATCCGGAGGTCAGGGCCTTCATCAGCGACATGCACGAACGGTACGGCTTCGATGTCGCCCACCTGACACGTCAGTTCGCCGCCATCCGGCCGAACGCCACCGTGCTGCGCGCCATACGCCCGCCGGCCGTTCCCGAAAAGCAGCGCTCATGGCAGCGCTACCGGGAGCGCTTCGTAAACAGTCGTCGCATCGACGGCGGCCAGCGCTTCTGGCAACACCATGGAGCTACCTTGAAGCGAGCCGAGGCGATCTACGGCGTACCGCCCGAAATCATCGTCGCGATCATCGGCGTCGAGACCGAGTACGGTCAGAACATGGGCAGCTTCGGCGTTCTCGAAGCGCTCGCTTCGCTGGCCTTCAATTACCCGCCACGGGCCGAGTTCTTCCGCGGCGAACTGGAACAATTTCTGCTGCTGGCGCGCGAAAACGGCGTCAACCCGCTGGATATCAAGGGCTCCTACGCAGGCGCCATCGGCATTCCGCAGTTCATGCCGAGCAGCCAGCGTCGCTTTGCCGTCGACTTCGACGGTGATGACCGTATCGACCTGCGCGCGAGCTCCGCCGACGCCATCGGCAGTGTCGGTCGTTTCCTGGAACAACATGGATGGCAGAAAGGCGCCCCGGTCGCCGTAGCGGCCACGGTCAACGGCGACCCCGGCGCGCTGCTCGCCGAGGGTATCAAACCCCGGCTGACGGTGCAGGAGATGGCCGACCAACGGGTGGTCGCCACTGGCGTCATCGCAGCGAGCGATGTCGACCGACCGGCGGCGCTGATCGACCTCGTCAGTCCAGGAGCCGCCACCGAGTACTGGCTCGGCTTCGACAATTTCTACGTCATTACGCGCTACAACCGATCGAGCTTTTATGCAATGTCCGTTTTTCAGCTCGCTGAAGCGCTGCGGGAAACCCGAGACCGGCTGGCTGGCGAACGCTAGGGCGAGCTGTAGTCGGTCAAACACGCAGAAATATCGGGTCACGCCAACCCGACCCACAGACTAGAGCAGTTGGTCGCTGGTCACCCCGCCGCGCCGGATGATGCGGCGCAGCCGATCGATCGCTTCCGCCTGGATCTGGCGAACGCGTTCGCGGGTCAGATTCAGGTCGGCGGCGATTTGTTCAAGGGTGCTCGTCTCGATGCCGCCAAGGCCGTAACGACGCTGGAGGACCTGCCGCTGCTTTTCGCCGAGTTGCTCCAGCCAGCTCGTCAACAGCTTGCTCACTTCGCAGGACTGCAACAGTTCATCCGGATCGACCAGCTTGTCGTCGGCGATCAAATCACCCACCGTCTGGCCAGGGTCGATCTGCAGCGGGGCGTCGAGCGACGCGGTCCGCTCGTTGAGCGTCAGCACGCGGAGCACGTCGTTGACTGGCCGGTCGATCAGATGAGCGATCTGTTCGGGACAGATGTGCCGTCCATTGGCGTACTCGAGATGACGTATGGCGCGCAGCACAAGGTTGATATCCTTGACCACATGGATCGGCAGGCGGATCGTTCGTGACTGATTCATGACCGCGCGGTCTATGCTCTGCCGGATCCACCAGGTGGCGTAGGTAGAGAAACGGAAACCGCGCTCGGGATCGAACTTCTCGATCGCGTGGATGAGGCCGAGATTCCCTTCTTCGATCAGGTCGAGCAGTGCCATGCCGCGGTTGAGGTAATACTTGGCAATTGCCACGACGAGTCGCAGGTTGTGCTCGATCATTTTCTGCCGGGCGAGAAACTCGCCGGCACGTGCCCGCCGTGCCCAGTCCGCCTCCTCGGCGGGCGAAAACAGCGGCTTGGCACCGATCTCGTTCAGGTAGTGCTGGGTGACGTCATTGAGCAGTTCTGCCTCCGGGGACGAGGAGAGATCGCCCCGCTCCGGCTCGGCAAGAGGCTCGTCCCCCGCATACTCCAGGTCGCGCAGGTAGCCCTCGAAAGGCTCGGCATCGAACTCCTCCGCCATGATCACCGCTGCGGCAGATGCTTGAGCGGGTCGACCGGCTTGCCCTGACGCCGGACCTCGAAGTGCAGCTTGACCTGATCGGCGTCGGTGCTGCCCATTTCGGCGATCTTCTGCCCCTTGCTCACTGCCTGACCTTCCTTCACCAGGACGTTCTGGTTATGCGCGTAAGCGGTCAGGAAGGTGTTGTTGTGCTTGATGATCACCAGCTTGCCGTAGCCGCGCAGGCCGGTGCCGCTATACACGACCTTGCCGCCACTGGCCGCCAGCACGGCATCGCCGGCCTTGCCGGCGATATCGACGCCCTTGTTGCCGCCCTCCGTGAAAGTACCGATCAGCTTGCCATTGGCCGGCCAGATCCAGATCACTTCTTCGCTTCCCGCCGTCGTCTCGTCGGGCCTGGCCTCGGCCTGATACTCAGGCCTCGCCTCAGCCCGCGTGGCGGGCCTGGCTTCCGGCCTGATCTCCGGCTTCGTGGCTACCACCACGGGAGCGGCCGCGGTCGCGGCGGCGGCCGCCACCGGCTCGACCACCTTCGCCTGCGCTTGCGCCCGCGCCAGCGCCTGATCGGAGTATGGCTCCTTGCCCGCCTTGGGTTCGCGCTTCAGAGCGTCGCCAACGCCGCCGCTACTGCCGCTGCTGCTGCCGCCATTACTCGTGCTACCGCCAGAACTGAGCGCACGCTGCTCGACCGCTGACCCGGTGGTGATCGGCCGCACCACCACCGCGTCCGGGCTGCTCACCGCTCCCGGAGGCCTGACACGCAGCGCCTGACCGACCAGGATGCGATTCGGATTCTCGATGGTGTTCCAGGCGACCAGATCCCTGTAATCCAGCCCATGATCAAGGGCAATCGAATACAGCGTGTCGCCCTTCTTGACGATATAGCCGTCCTTGATGGCCGGAGAAGCAAGCACTGGCGGGGCGCCATCGCCCCCCGGCGTCGGCGCTTTGCTGGCACAACCGGCCAGCACAAGCGCTGCCGCCAGGGCGACAAACCCTTTACCCTTGAACCGTTGATCCTTCATTCGACTCCCGAGAGAAGCGGAACAAAACGAACCGCATCGAGACGCGTTTCGAGATAACCCTCAGCCCGGCGTTCGATCAAGGCCAAGTACTGGGTTGCGCCGCCGACCGGCAAGATCATTCTGCCCGCGGGCGCGAGTTGCCGCAAAAGCGCCGGTGGCACGCGCAACGCGGCGGCGGCGACGATGATGGTATCAAAAGGCGCCGCTTCCGGCAGGCCGAGTTGACCGTCGGCGTGCTTCAGGCGCACCTTGGTCTCTTTGATGGCGCGCAGGTTGAGCCTCGCTTTGGCGAGCAGCGGCTCGATCCGCTCGACCGCGTAGACCTCGTCGGTCAGTTGCGCCAGAACGGCCGCCTGGTAGCCACAGCCGGCGCCGATCTCCAGCGTCTTGCCGAGTTCGCGCCCGACATGCAGCGCTTCGATCATCCGCGCCACGACATACGGCTGCGAAATCGTCTGCGCGAAGCCCAGCGGCAAAGCGGTATCCTCATAGGCCCGCGAGGCCAGCGCCTCTTCGACAAAGACATGCCGTGGCACGGCGGCGATTGCCGCCAGCACATCTTCGTCGACGATGCCCTTCTCGCGCAGTCGTTCGATCATGCGCGTGCGCGTGCGCTGCGAGGTCATTCCGAAACCGGAAACCGCGCCGCTCATTGCGCCAGCCAGCCGCGCACCAGCGCCAGTTGCGCGTAGTGAGTCAGGTCGACCTGCAGCGGGGTCACCGAAACCTGATGCTGCTGTACGGCGTAAAAATCGGTCCCCTCGCCGGCATCCTGCGCGCCACCGGCAGCGCCGACCCAGTACACGGTTTCGTTGCGCGGCGACAGCGTGCGTACCACCGGCTCCGCCTTGTGGCGCTTGCCCAGCCGGGTGACGACCTGACCCCGCAGTTGCTCATAGGGCACATCGGGAACGTTGACGTTGAGCAGCGCCGGCTCAGGCAAGGCCTGGCGCTGCAGCAGACCGACCAGCTCGCAAGCCACCCGCGCTGCCGTCTCGAAATGTTCGCCCGCCTTGCTGCACAGCGAAATGGCCAACGACGGAACGCCGAGCAGGAAGCCCTCGGTAGCCGCCGCGACCGTCCCGGAATAGATCGTGTCGTCACCCATGTTGGCACCGATATTGATTCCCGAGACCACCATGTCGGGCAGTTCATCGAACATGCCGGTGACGGCCAGATGAACGCAGTCGGTGGGCGTACCATTGACGTAATAGAAACCACTCGCGGCGCGCCTGAGCGACAGCGGACGGTCGAGGGTCAGCGAGTTGCTGGCCCCGCTGCGGTCGCGTTCGGGAGCCACGACCGTGACCTCGGCCAGTTCAGCCAGCGCGCGAGCCAGATGCTCGATCCCGGGCGCGAAATAACCATCATCGTTACAGAGCAGGATCCGCATATACCGTCCACAAACGTCCACGAACAGGAACCAACAGACAAGAAAACCGGCGGCTGGCCAGCCTTTTCACGAGAGAACAACGGCTTGTGGCAGCGATCAAGCGCCCTGATCCAGCCAGGGAGGAGCCCATTATAACCGCCTCAGCTCCGCGCTGAGAACAGACTTGCCGCATGGCCCGAGAGGCGCAGCGGCGAGGCGCCACACTTCTCTGGCCTGTGAACGGCACCCCCTTGAAGGGGGCGTGATCCAGGGCATCGCCGATGCGCCTGCCTTCGAAGCCAATCGTGAGGGCCTGAAACCTCCTGTAGCCGATCCCTTGGCATGAGGTACCTGCTCGATACCTGTACCGTCAGCGACTTCGTCAAAGGTCAGCCCAATGTGCTGGCCCGGATCAAGGCCACCCCCCCGAGTCAGATTGCCGTTTCAGTGGTGACCTGCATGGAGATCGAGTTTGGCCTGTTGCTCGACCCGGAGCAAGCGCGAAAGCTCGCCCCGCTCATCGCCGCCTTTCTCGGCAGCCTGTCGACCCTGCCATTGACCGAAGCCGACGCGCAGGCAGCGGCGGCGGTTCGTGCCGCGCGTCAACGCCATGGACAGCCGATTGGCGCCTACGATGTCCTGATTGCTGGCTGCGGGCTGGCCCGCGGACTGATTGTCGTCACCGCCAATAGCGGAGAGTTTCAGCGGGTGAGCGGTTTGGTGGTGGAGAACTGGCGTTGAGACCGACAGCGTGCTGCCGAACAGGTCTTCGCCAACGCTGTGGGGAGTGAAAGGGTGGCAGTACGGTCAGATGTGCGCTGGCGCACCGACGGCGTGGCGTTTTGTCGCGATGCTGCCCATGGCGCGTGGCGGAAAACTGGTGCAACGCGCTTTCAATCGCCTCAATTCACCCTCAGGAGAAAAAACGTGAGCAAGGATCAACTCAAAGGTCGAGTAAAGAAAGCCAAAGGCAAAGTCAAGGAAGTCACCGGCAAGATCGTCGGCAACAAGTCCCTGGAAGCCGAAGGGAAGCGCGAAGAAACCAGCGGCAAGCTACAAGCGGCCAGCGGTGATCTCAAGAGCGACCTGAAGAAAAGCAGCCAGGCACATATCTGAACCCGTTCCTCCGTTGCCGCCGCGCCCGGAGTTGCCAGCCGGGCGCGCTGCGTTGCCTCCCTGACCCGGGCAGTCGCGTCGGCGACAATCCATTCCGGGTACGAAAGTGAAGCGGAGCGCTCAACCGCGTCACTGTGCCCGAGCAAGCGGCCCTTACCCTTGGTCGCGTCAGGAAAGTCTCTGCAAATTATCGGCAACGCGCTAAAGTTCTCCCGCACGCCGTCGTAAGAGAAACTGTCAGCGAAGAAATCGCCACACAGGATGGGCCGGCAAAAGCCTGAAGAGGCAAGTCACCGCAACCCAAAGTCTCTCTTACCCAGCCAGGAGAAGCAAAATGCCCTCAATGATCGGTACAAACGTTGCCTCACTCAACTCGCAACGTAGCCTCACCTCGTCGCAGAATGCACTCGCGACTTCCCTGCAGCGCCTGTCATCCGGCCTGCGCATCAACAGCGCCAAGGACGACGCGGCTGGCATGGCCATATCGACCCGGATGACATCCCAGATCAATGGTCTCAACCAGGCTTCGCGCAACGCCAACGACGGTATTTCCATGTCTCAGACGGCCGAAGGCGGCTTGCAGAGCATCACCGACTCGCTGCAGCGGATGCGCGAACTCGCCGTGCAGTCGTCGAACGCCAGCAACACCAGCACGGACCGCGCCGCCATTCAGACAGAAGTCGACCAACTGGTACAGCAGATCAATACCGTCTCCGGCCAGACGGCATTCAACGGCGTCAAACTGCTCGACGGCAGCTTTACCTCGCAGTCCTTCCAGATCGGCGCTAACTCGGGCGAAAAGATCACCATCGGCTCGATCTCCAGCGCCAAGGCTGATGCTCTGGGCGTTGGCACGACCTCCTCGTATTCGACGACCAACACCGGTGCAGCCGCTACCGGCAACATCTCCGCCGGTGGCATCACCGTCAATGGCTACGGGATTGGCCCGAGTACTCGCGACGGCGTCTCCGCTGCGGGAAGCAATGACAGCGCCCTCGCCAAAGCGGCGGCCTTCAATGCCGTGGCGGGACAGACGGGCGTCACGGCCACGGCAGGCGCCACCACGCTGACCGGCGCAGCAAACAGTGCCCAGGTCGCTATTGCTGGCAATGCCACCGACAACCTCTATGTCAATAACGTCAAAATAGGTGCCATCGCAGCAGGCACCAATGCAACCACTCAGGGCGCCAACATCGCAGCCGCGTTCAATGCCGTTTCCGACCAGAGCGGCGTCACTGCCAGCTTCAACACCAGCACGGGAGCCGTTTCTCTGACCGCAGCCGATGGCCGCAACATCAGCCTGATCGGCACAGGCACCGGCGCAACGCTGGCGAACACGGGTCTGACGGTGGGAACCGGCGCCGCGATCACTGGCGCTGGTACCGCCGCCGTGGGAGCGTTAGCTGCCGGTGACCTGACGATCAACGGCTATGATGTCGGTGCAGTTTCTGCCGGTACCGACGCCACGACTCAGGGTACCAACGTCGCAGCGGCCATCAATGCGCTGACCAGCAAGACCGGTGTCACGGCAACCAATTCCGCGGGCACAATCACCTTGTCATCGGCGCTTGGGCAAGCCATCAGTATCAGCGGCAGTCTGACCAACCAGACCGCCACGGCAACGGCCACCGGTTTGAGCGCCAACCAGTTGGGAGCGTCCGCCACCGCGTCAACCAATGCCATTATCACGCGAGGGTCTATCCAGCTAAGCTCGTCGGGGAGTAGCGGTATTACCCTGGGAGGGTCAGACATTGCCCGAGCGGGGCTGACTTCAGCCTATACAGCAGCCACCGCGAGTTTCGGCGCCGGGATTTCGAGTGTCAATCTCACCACCGCCAGTGGCGCGCAGAACGCCATTGCCACCATCGATTCGGCGCTGGCCAACATCAACTCGAGTCGAGCGAACCTCGGCGCGGTGCAGAACCGGTTCAGCAGCGTAGTCAGCAATCTGGCGACAACGTCGGAAAACCTGTCGGCGTCACGCAGCCGCATCATGGACACCGACTTTGCAGCGGAAACCGCCAGCCTCTCGCGCAACCAGATTCTGCAGCAGGCGGGTACGGCGATGCTGGCGCAAGCCAATTCACTGCCGCAGGGCGTCCTCGCGCTGCTACGCGGTTAAGCGGTTCGGCCTAAATAGCAGTACCATCGGGAGCGCAGTCGTGGCAACGCGGTCGTGCTCCCGATTATCTTCCTCAAGGAGGACAAGATGAACATCCAACCCACGGTCGACTCTAGACCGCTACAGGGCAACCCGGCGGTCAGCAGTGCGACACGGGACGTCAAGACACCCGGCGAAGCCTCGCTCAGGGCGCTCAAGGCAGTCGAGCCGACGCAGTCGCCGCAGGCGGTTCAGCCAACTGACCGGGCAAAGCTGGAAGCGGCGACGCAAAGCGTTCGCGAGTTTGTCGAACCGATCAACAGCAATCTGGAATTCAGCGTGGACCACGATACCGGGGAGACGGTCGTCAAGATCATCGACCGCGCGACAAAGGAAGTGATTCGCCAGATGCCTTCGGAAGAAATGCTCGCCGTGGCCAAGGCGCTCGACAGCATCAAGGGGCTGTTTGTCAAGCAGACAGCCTGACGCGTCCCTCGCTGAGAAGCGGTGAATGAATCACCGAATCGTGATTCGATGTTTCGTCATTCCCGCGCATGCGGGAATCGTTTTATCGTTTTGAAGAAAACAAATGTCTACGCTGTGGATTCCCGCATACGCGGGAATGACGGTTTAGTTGCGCTGCGCAGGAGAGAATCATGGCAACTTCCTCATCGGGCATCGACGTAAACAGCATCGTCAGCCAGTTGATGACGGTGGAACAACGCCCGCTGACCGTCCTGAAAACCAAGGAAGCGGGCTTTCAGGCCAAGATCTCGGCGCTCGGCTCACTCAAGAGCGTCGTTTCGGCGCTGCAGACGGCCGCCGGCAACCTCGTTCCGGTGACCGGCACGACCGCCACGCAAAAATTCTCGGTCTTCAAGACCACGGTCGGCGACGCGACGATCGCTTCGGCGACCTCCTCATCGAGCGCCGTTGCCGGCACGTATAGCCTTGAAGTGAATCAGTTGGCAAAACAGCACAGCATCGCCACGTCCACGGTGGCAACCCCATTCTCGGGGACCGACGGCACGCTGACCACCGGCGGCACGCTGACCATCAGGCTCGACGCTCAGGCCGGTTCGGCGACGCCGAGCAAGACCACCGATGTGACGATTGCCGACGGTGCGACACCGGAGGCCATTCGGGATGCGATCAACAAGGCCAGCGCCGGTGTTTCGGCGGTGGTGATCAACGGCACCGCCGGCCAGCAACTTCTCCTGACTGGCGACACTGCCGGCAGCAACCAGTTCATCAAGCTCTCGGGAGTCGCTGGCCTGGCCTACGACCCGAACCTGCCTCCCTCCCCGCTTACCGACCCCTTTGCCCAGTCGCAGGCTGCGCAGGGTTCGGCCTTCAAGCTCAATGGTATCGCTGCGACAGCAACCACCAACACCGTGACCACGGCCATCGACGGTATCACCCTCACCCTGCTCAAAGGCCCGGAAGCACCGGCGACATCGCTCAGCACGACGCTGACGATCAGCAAGGACAATAGCAGTCTGACGACTGGAGTCACGGCACTGGTCAAGGCGTTCAACGATTTCAACACCACTGCCACCAGCCTCGGCAATTACAATGCAACGACCAAGGTGGCCGCCGTGCTCAACGGCGACAGCACGCTGCGCGGAGCACAGGCTGCCTTCCAGACGTTGCTCGGCAAGGTCCCTGCTGAACTCTCCACGGCTACCCTGCAGCACCTTTCGGACATCGGCGTCAGCCTGCAGAAGGACGGCAAGCTCACCGTCGATTCGACCAAGCTGAGCGCGGCGATCGCCAGCGACTTCACCGGCGTCGCCAACCTCGTCTCCGCCTATGGCAGCGCCTTCAAGGCCGCCGCCGACGGACTGGTCGCTGCCGGCGGCCTGATTGCCGCCCGTAGCGATGGGCTGAGTGCGTCGATCGTGAGCCTCGGCAAGCAATCCGACGTGATAACGCAACGACTGACAGAGATCGAAAAGCGCTATCGCAGTCAGTTCACGGCCCTCGACGTGCTGCTCACCGGGATGAGCAAGACCAGCGATTACCTCACGCAGCAGCTCGCCAACCTGCCCAAGATCAGCTAGGAGTGTTCAATGTTCGGAAATGCACGTAACGCGATTTCAGCGTATCAGAAGGTCGAGGTTGACCTGGCCATCGAAGTCGCCGACCCGCACCGACTGGTCCTGTTGCTCTTCGCCGGCGCGCAGGCGGCGATCGGCAAGGCGCGCGCCGCCATGGAGCAGCAACAGATTGCCGCCAAAGGGGAAGCCGTTTCCAAAGCCATCGATATCATCGCCAACGGCCTCAGGGTGAGCCTGGACCTGGAAAAAGGTGGCGAGATCGCCGAGCGGCTCGATGCGCTCTATGAGTACCTGGTGCTGCGCCTACTGCGCGCCAACCTGAACAACGACCTGCGCGCGCTGGAAGAAGTTTCGGGTTTGCTCGAAGAGATTCATGGCGCCTGGCGAGCGATTGCACCCGGCGCGCGGCAACAGGCCAGCGGATGAGCGAGTCTCTGGTCGCGCTCGAGGAACTGTTGGCGCTGTCAGAAGCGATGGTCAGCGCGGCAGCGGCCGAAGACTGGGAGAATCTGGCCAGCCGCGAAGCGGAACGTCGCGCCCTGGCAGACCGTCTACCGGCCGATCTGACGGCCAGCCTCGCGGCAACCGCGCAGCCGCGCGCGCGCCTCCTGATCGCCGCTTGCCAGCGCTGTGAGGCAAGCATTCGCCCGTTGGTCGAGGCTCGCCTGGACGATCTGCGCGTCGTTCTGCGCGCCGTGCGCGGCCCAGCGCTGCCGCTGCAATGATCAGCGTCGACCTCGCCAACCGCCTGCAACCGGGCGCCGACCCGGCTTTGCGGCCGGCTTTGCCGGCCCAGGAGATCACCGACAAACTGTCCGGGCTGGTTGCCGGGCAGAGGCTGCTGGCACAAATCGAGTCGCTGATGCCCAATGGCAGCTACCGCGCACTGATCAACCAGCGTAGCGTCACCCTCGCCCTGCCTTTTGCCGCCAAGACGGGCGACTCGATCGAACTCGAGGTCACCGAGAGCGACGGCAAGCTGACCCTGGCCGTCGTGGCACGCGAGGCAGCAGGGGCCGGGAAGGCGGGCAACGAATCGGCCACCACCAGCTTGAGCCGCACCGGACAACTGATCAGCAATCTGCTCGTGGGTAATCGCGACGCCAAAGGTGGACCTGCAGCATTGCCGCTGAACGGTAACCAGCCGATTGCGGCCGCGCCACCGACCAGCGCACAGGCCCTGCAACCGCTGCTGGAACAGGCGATCACGCAGAGCGGCATGTTTTACGAAGCGCATCAGGCGGAATGGGTCGAGGGCCGTTACAGCAAGGAACAGTTGCTGCAGGAACCGCAAGGCAGGCTGGCCCCGCAGGTACCGACCCAGGAACTCCCGGCCCCGCCGGGATCCCCGGCGGCTGGCGCAGCGCGCAGCATGGCCAGTGCAGTCCTTGACGGAGCACCGATGCCGATGAAGTTCGCCGAGGAGAATACCGCGCCGATGCCGATCAAGTTCGCCGACGCGAATGCCGCCACGATCCAGCCTGGCCAGGTCGACCAACCCGTCGCCCCGCAGGCACAGGCACTCGTCCGGCCAGGTGCGATCCCCGACAACGCGCCGGTGCCGATCAAGTCCACCGAGGCGAATACCGGTACCATCCAGCGTGGCCAGGTGGTCGATCAACCCGTCGCCCCGCAGGCACAGGCGATCGTTCAGCAGCAACTCGAAGCTTTCGCGACGCAGAGTTTTTCCTGGCAAGGACAGGTCTGGCCCGGTCAGCAAATGGAGTGGCAGATCGACGAACCGAACGGGCACCGCGAAAATGGCGCTGGCGAGAGCAGCGAGAACAGCGAAAGGTGGCAGACGCGACTACGTCTGACGCTGCCGACGCTTGGCGAGGTCGATGCGCGACTGCATATCCAGGGCAAGCAGATCACGCTGGCCGTAATGGCCACCGACGCCGACACGCGTGCGCTGTTGCGTAGCGACTCCGCCAGCCTGCGCAGTCAGCTCGAACAGGCCGGACTGGACCTCTCGTCACTCGGCGTCACTGCGCCACAGGAGAGCCAGCCTTCGTAGGTTGGGTTGGGTTGGGTTAAACCGGCCTTCGACAAGCTCAGGCCTTAACCCAACTTCTTGCGGCGAAAACACCGGGTTATGCTGGGCTAACCCGACCTAGGGAACTTAAGCTTCGCGGGATGAAACGATGAAACTGGATCAGTGCGGCAGGCGCAGGACGGCAATGAGGATGCCGACGGCCAGAGTGAAGAATGCACCGAGTCTGATGGTGAGCCGCAGTTCCATCGCCTGCATATCCTTGCCCATGCCGTCAATTCGGTTCTCCAGCCGAACCATGTCGGCCTTGGTCGCCAAGGTGGAATCCAGCGCCTCGGACAGAGAGTCCTTTTGTGCTTCAGCGATGGCGGCCGCCTGTTCGCGGGAGAGTCCGGCTTTTTCCAGCCGCTCCACGAACTTGAAGGTATCAAAGGTGGTTGTGCTCATGGGTTACAGCATACGCCACTTGACGGCCCACCCGCAACCGGCAGCAATTCTCATTGCGACCCATTGCAGGTGATAACCCTGAACAGCGCTATGCGGCAAAATGGCGGTTGGCCAGGCCGCTCTACGAACGTCACTGGGATAAACAGCGCATCATCGACAGGTTCAGCGTCATCGACTGGCTGATGCGGCTGCCGACCGAGCTGGAGCAACGCCTGTTGCAGGAAGTCTGCACCCTGGAAAGGAACCTCAGTATGCCCTACGTCACATCTGCCGAACGCTTCGGAATTGAAAGGGGCCTGCAACAAGGTGGCCAGAAGCAAGGCGAAGCCGCGCTCCTCCAGCGCCAACTCGCCCGTCGATTCGGCCCACTGTCAGATGCAGGCGCTGCCCGATTGGCGAGTGCCAGTATCGACCAACTGGCAACCTGGGCGAGAAAGGTGCTCGATGCCGAATCGTTGGACAACGTCCTTGATCCACAGTAAGTCCACGCAAGGGATGGCTCCCTCAGTCACGCTCGACGAGGCCCTTGCCCAGGCGCTGGCGACAGCGCTCGCCTGCCAAGCTGCCGGCTGCTTGTGCGAAGCCGAGCAACTCTATCGAGCCATCGTCCAGGCGCGGCCCGATCACCCGCAAGCGAACCACCAACTCGGCCTGCTCGAAGTCCAGCGGCAGCAGCCTGCTGCTGGTCTGGCGCACTTCCTCGCGGCAGTGGAAGGGAGCCCGGAATCAAGTCAATACTGGCTGAGCTACATCGATGCCCTGCTTCTCGCGGGCCAGACGGACACGGCACAACAGGTCCTCGCGCTCGGCCGGCAGCATGGTCTGGCCGGGGAGGCCCTGGACTCATTGGTAAAACGTTTGACCGATAGTAAGGCAGAGAGACCTTCCGGCAAGACCGCAGAGTCTAGGCCAGCCAAGGCGAGCAAAAAAGCATTTAGGAAAATGACTGTCGGCCGCAACGCGAAGCCAAGCACTCAGGAAGAGAGTGCGCTCGTCGGACTGTTCAACATCGGCAGATACAGCGAGGGAGAGTCCCTCGCTCGTGCACTGACCGAGCGCTACCCTGATCATGGTTTTGGCTGGAAAGTGCTCGGCGCGATGCTCACGTTGCAGGGGCGCGATACGGAAGCGCTGCCAGCCATGCGGCACGCGGCACGACTGCTGCCACGCGATGAGCAAGTCCAGAGCAATCTGGGCCTGGTGTTGGCCGAAATGGGGCAACTGTCCGACGCCGAAGCCTGCCATCGGCGAGCACTGAAAATCAGGCGGGACTTCCCCGAAGCGCATTACAACTTGGGCAACGTCCTCAGCTTGCGGGGACTGCACAGGGAAGCGGAAACCAGTTATCGAAGCGCAGTGGCTCTAAAGCCTGACTTTTCCCTCGCACACTGCCAACTCGGCAACGTTCTCAGGGACGAGGGCCGTCTTGCAGAAGCGGAAGCCGCTTGCCGAAGGGCGCTGACGCTTCAGCCGGAACTGTCCGAAGCACACAATAACCTGGGAACAATCCTCAAGGCGCAAGGCCGTCTCGACGAAGCCGAAAGCAGTTACCGACGAGCGCTGGCCATCAAGCCGGATCAAGCCGAGATCCACAACAACCTCGGGGAGATGTTGAGAGAACTGGGCCGGCTGACCGAAGCGGAGAACGCATTGCGCCGTGCCCTGGAATGTAAGCCGGATCTTGCCGTGGCGTACTCCAACCTCGGCAACACTCTTGCGACCCAAGGCCGTTTCGCCGAGGCGGAAGCCGCTTGTCGCCAGGCGCTGAGCTACAAACCGGATCTTCCCGAGGCACTCGCCATCCTGGGCTTGGCGCTTGGTGGCCAAGAACGACTCAGCGAAGCTGAAGCCAGCTTCCGCCGCGTGCTGAAATACCAACCGGATTTTGCTGAAGCTCATCATAACCTTGGCCACATCCTCCGGGCTCAGGGACGATTGAGCGAAGCTGAAGCCAGTTTTCGCCGTACTCTGGAACTTCAGCCCAACCTCGCTGCTGCGTTTCACAATCTTGGCGTGACCCTGACTGAACAGGGCCGATACGCCGAAGCCGAGACAGCCTGTCGGCAATCACTGACGATCGCAGACGACCCTGTAGTGCTTAGCGCCTTGCTTTTCTGCCTGAGTCACAACGAAGCCATCGATGCGGAGGCGCTGTTTGCCGAGCACTGTCGGTTTGGCGAGCAGTTTGAAGCCCCCCTGCGCGCTGACTGGCCGCGGCACCCGAACCGCAAAGACCCGGATCGTTGTCTGCAGATCGGTTTTGTTTCCGCTGATTTGCGCAGCCACGCGGTTGCCAACTTCATCGAGCCGGTCCTGGCAGAACTGGCGAAATACCGGCAATTATCGCTGCACGCCTACGCCAACCACGCCGTCGAAGATCACGTCACGCAGCGTTTGCGCGAGCACGTCGCTCACTGGCATCCGGTGGCCGGGATGTCGGAATCGGCGCTCGCCGAGGCCATCCGCGATGACGCCATTGACATCCTGATCGACCTGAGCGGCCATACCGCCCACCATCGGCTGCTGACCTTTGCTCGCAAACCGGCACCGATCCAGGCAAGCTGGATCGGCTACCCCGGCACCACCGGCCTGCCGGCCATGGACTACTATCTGGCCGATCGCTTCCTGCTGCCCGCCGGCGAATTCGACAGCCAGTTCACCGAGAAAATCGTCCGCCTGCCGGCCGGCGCGCCCTTCCTGCCGTTCGCCGGCGCACCGCCAGTGGGTCCGCTACCCGCTCTGAGCCAGGGGCATATCACCTTTGGCAGCTTCAACCGACCGACCAAGATCAGCCCCGCGATGGTCGCTCTCTGGTCACAGTTGCTGACCGCCCTGCCCAATTCCCGGATGCTGCTCGGCGCGATGCCGCAGGAAGGGCAAGCCGACCACCTGATCGACGACTTCGCGCGCCACGGCATCAGTCGGGAACGATTGAGCTTCCATCCGCGTTGCGACATGCAAGGCTATCTCGAATTGCATCAACAGGTGGACATCTGTCTCGATACCTTTCCCTACGCCGGCGGAACGACGACTTTTCACGCCTTGTGGATGGGGGTACCGACGCTGACGCTGGCCGGCCGTACCATGCCCGGCCGAACAGGTGCGGCGATCCTGGGTCAACTCGGACTGGGAGCCTTCATCAGCCACAATGCCAATGAATTCGTCGCTCAAGGCATCGCCTGTACCGCGGACCTCGCGGCTCTAGCCAGGCTACGGGCCGAACTGCGCGAGCGTCTGGGTCAATCGGCGATGGGTCAGCCCAACCTCATCGCCGCCGGCCTCGAACGAGCTCTGCGCATCATGTGGCAACGCTGGTGCGACGAGCTGCCAGCAGAAACATTCGAGGTGCGCGCGCAGGAAGCGCGACACGGGTTCAATGGTGAGCAGAATATGCCCCCCGCCGTGACACTCGACGAGGCACTTACCCAGGCGTTCGAGAAGGCCGTCGCGTACCAAAATTCGGGCCAATTGAGCGAAGCCGAGCAGCTTTATCAGGCGATCCTGAAGACGCAACCGAATCACCCGCGGGCGAATCACCAACTCGGTCTGCTGGAGTTACAGCGGCAGCAGCCGGCCACTGGCCTGCCACACTTGATGGCGGCACTTGAAGCGTGTCCGGAATTCAGCCAATACTGGCTGAGCGCACTTGATGCTCTCCTTCTGCTGGGCCAGGTGGACACTGCCCGGCAGATGCTCGTGCTTGGCCAGCAGCATGGCCTGACAGGGGATGCTGTCGATTCCCTGGTACTGCGCCTGGTCGAGAATGGGCCAGAGCGAGAGCCACCTATCGCAAAAACCGCAATGCCCTTGCCAGGCAAGCCGGGCAACAAGCCCTCCACCAAGCGGACTGCCGCCGGTCGCAGCCAGGAATCCAGCGCTGACGAAATGAAGACCCTTCTGGCATTATTCCACGCCGGTCACTACAGCGAGGGAGAAGCCCTCGCCCGCGCACAAACCGAGCGCTACCCGCGGCAGGGTTTCGGCTGGAAAGTGCTCGGCGCGATGCTCAAATCGCAAGGGCGCGATATGGAAGCGCTGGAAGCCATGCTGCAAGCAGCAAGACTGCTGCCTCGCGATGAGCAAGTCCAGGACAATCTGGGCCAGGTACTGGCCGATATGGGACAACTGTCGGAGGCCGAAACTTGTCATCGGCGGGCGTTAAAAATCAGGCGTGACTTCCCCGAAGCACATTACAACTTGGGCAACGTCCTCAACGCACAGGGACACCTCCAGGAAGCCGTAGCCAGTTATCGACGGGCAGTAGTTCTGAAGCCGGGGTTTCCCCTCGCACACTACAATCTCGGCAACGCCCTCATGAACCAGAACCGCCTTTCCGAAGCGGAAACCGCTTACCGGAGGACGCTGGCACTCCAGCCGGACCTAGTCGAAGCGCACAACAATCTGGGTACAATCCTCAAGGTGAAAGGCCGTCTCGACGAAGCCGAAACAAGTTACCGACGAGCACTGACCCTCAAGCCATATCAGGCCGTGACCCATTACAACCTCGGCAACATACTCAGCAGCCAAAACCGTCTCGCAGAAGCCGAAGCTGCGTGGCGCACTGCTCTCGACTGCAAACCCGACTTTCCCGAGGTCCTTGTCGTCCTGGGTTCAGCCCTCAACGAACAGGAACGACTCTGTGAAGCAGAAGCCTGCTTCCGCCGCTCGCTGGAACTTCAGCCCGACCAGGCTGACGCGCTTCTCAGTCTCGGCGTTGCCCTTAATAAACTTGGCCGATACTCTGAAGCCGAGGCAGCCTGCCGGCAATCCATGGTGATCCAACCCGATTACGACCTGGCGCATAGCGCTTTACTTTTCTGCCTGAGTCATAACGAAGCCATCGATGCAGATGTACTGTTTGCCGAGCACTGTCGGTTTGGCGAGCAGTTTGAAGCCCCCCTGCGCGCTAACTGGCCGCTGCATCCCAACCGCAAAGACCCGGATCGTTGCCTGCAGATCGGTTTTGTTTCCGCCGATTTGCGCCACCATGCGGTCGCCAACTTCATCGAACCGGTCCTGGCAGAACTGGCGAAATACCGGCAATTATCGCTGCACGCCTATGCCAACCACTCGCTCGAAGATCACGTCACGCAGCGCCTGCGCGAGCATGTTGCTCACTGGCATCCGGTGGCCGGGATGTCGGAATTGGCGCTCGCCGAGGCTATCAGCGATGACGCCATTGACATCCTGATCGACCTGAGCGGCCATACCGCCCACCATCGGCTGCTGACCTTTGCCCGCAAACCGGCACCGATCCAGGCGAGCTGGATCGGCTACCCCGGCACCACCGGCCTGCAGGCCATGGACTACTATCTGGCCGATCGCTTCCTGCTGCCCGTCGGCGAGTTCGACGGCCAGTTCACCGAGAAAATCGTTCGCCTGCCGGCCGGCGCACCCTTCCTGCCATTCGCCGGCGCACCGCCGGTGGGCCCGCTACCCGCTCTGAGCCAGAGGCATATCACCTTTGGCAGCTTCAACCGGATGACCAAGATCAGCCCCTCGGTGGTCGCTCTCTGGTCACAGTTGCTGACCGCCCTGCCCAATTCCCGAATATTGCTCGGCGCGATGCCGCCTGAAGGGCAGGTCGAGCACCTGATCGACGACTTCGCGCACCACGGCGTCACCCGGGAACGATTGAGCTTCCATCCGCGTTGCGACATGCAAGGCTATCTCGAATTGCATCAACAGGTGGACATCTGTCTCGATACCTTTCCCTACGCCGGCGGAACGACGACTTTTCACGCCTTGTGGATGGGGGTACCGACGCTGACGCTGGCCGGCCGTACCATGCCCGGCCGAACAGGTGCGGCGATTCTCAGCCATGTCGGACTGACCGCCTTCATCGCCCGCAACGCCAGGGAATTCGTCGCCCAGGGCATCGCCTGCAGCGCGGACCTCGCCACTCTGGCCAGGCTGCGGGCCGAACTGCGCGAGCGTCTGGGTCAATCGGCGATGGGCCAGCCCGACCTCATCGCCGCCGGCCTCGAACGCGCTCTGCGCCTCATGTGGCAACGCTGGTGCGACAAGCTCCCGGCAGAAACATTCGAGGTGCGCGCGCCGGAACTGCAACAAGGCCTCAGCGCCGCGCAGAACACGCCTGCCGTTGTGATGCGCGAAGAAGCCACTGCTCGATCGTTCGATAAAGTGCCGACCTGCAACCGTGTGGGGCCGGTGGATGCCTTTGCACCGCACCTGGCCGACAGCGTGCCGGATCAACCGGCTAGCGCCCTCTCTCCCCGGCCAGTCAGACCAGACAACAAGCTCGCCGGGAAAAGGGCTACCGGTCGAAGCAAGGAGCCTGCCGCTGAGGAAGTCAATACTCTCGTAACCCTGTTCCATGCCGGCCACTACCGGGAGGGAGAAGTCCTCGCCCGTGCACTGACCGAGCGTTTCCCTGAGCATGGTTTCGGCTGGAAAGTGCTCGGCGCGATGCTCAAGTCGCAGGGTCGCGATACGGAAGCGCTGCCTGCCATGCGACACGCGGCAAGACTGCTGCCACGCGATGCGCAAGTCCAGAGCAATCTGGGCCTGGTGCTGGCCGAGATGGACCAACTGTCCGAGGCCGAAGCCTGTCACCGGCATGCCCTGAAAATCAAACCGAACTTCCCGGAAGCGCATTACAACCTGGGCAACGTCCTCCACGCGCAGAGACTGCCCAGGGACGCAGAAGCCTGTTATCGACACGCACTGACCCTTGAACCGGATTACGCCAAGGCTCACAACAACCTTGGAGCAATGCTCAGAGAACTGGGCCGACTGACCGAAGCGGAGCGCGCGTTGCGCCGTGCTCTGGAGTGCAGCCCCGATTTTGCCAAGGCCCATGCCAACCTCGGCAGCACCCTCGGCGACCAGGGCCGCCTCGCCGAAGCAGAGACCTGCTTCCGACGTGCACTGCGAATCGAGCCTGACCTGGTTGACGCGTCCGTGAATCTCGCCCTGACTCTGACCCAATCGGGCCGATACGCTGAAGCCGAGGCAGCCAGTCGGCAAGCCCTGCAGATCCAGCCCGATTACGTCCTGGCGTATAGCAACCTGCTTTTCTATCTCAGTCACGACGAAGCTGTTGATGCGGCAGAATTGTTTGCCGAACACTGTCGGTTTGGTGAGCAGTTTGAAGCCCCTCTGCGCGCTGATTGGCCGCGGCACCCGAATCGCAAAGACCCGGATCGTTGCCTGCAGATCGGTGTTGTTTCGGCCGATCTGTACCACCACGCCGTCGCCAGCTTCATCGAACCGGTGTTGGCTGAACTGGCGAAGTATCCTCAATTATCATTGCACGCTTACTCCAACTGCGCCGTCGAAGACCACGTCACGCAACGGATACGGGGACATGTGGCGCACTGGCATGCAATTGCTGGAATGACCGACGCTGGGGTCGCCGAAAAGATCCGCGAAGATGGAATCGATATCCTGATCGATCTGAATGGCCACACCGGCCATCATCGGTTGCTGGCCTTTGCCCGCAAACCGGCTCCGATACAGGTCACCTGGATAGGCTATCCCGGCACCACCGGGCTGCAGGCCATGGACTACTACCTGAGCGATCCCTTTTTCCTGCCGCGCGGCGAATTTGACGGGCAGTTCACCGAGAAGATCGTCTACCTGCCCTGCTGCTCACCCTTTCAGCCCTTCGCGGACGCGCCGCTGATTGGCCCGCTACCCGCCCTGAGCCAGGGCCATGTCACTTTTGGCAGTTTCAATCGCCCGACCAAGATCAGTGCCTCGGTGATCGCCCTCTGGTCACGACTACTGGCCGCGGTGCCCGATTCCCGGATGCTGCTCGGTGCGATGCCGCCGGATGGACGAGTGGAGCAACTGATCGACGACTTTGCACGCCATGGCATTGGCAATGACCGCCTGAGTTTCCACCCACGATCCACCATGAGCAACTATCTCGACCTTCATCAGCGGGTGGACATCTGCCTCGATACCTTCCCCTATAACGGAGGAACCACCACTTTCCACGCCTTGTGGATGGGCGTGCCGACGCTGACCCTGGCCGGCGGTACCTTTCCTGGGCAAACCGGGGCGGGGATTCTGGGCCACGTTGGACTGCCAGCCTTCATCACCCGCAATGCCACCGAATTTGTCGAGCGCGGCGCCACCCTGGCGGCCGACCTTCCCCTTCTGGCCGGACTGCGTAACGAGTTACGCGAGCGACTGGCTCGATCGGCCTTCGGCGAGCCAGTCCTCATCGCCGCAGCCCTCGAACGCGCCCTGCGTGGCATGTGGCAACGCTGGTGTCACGACCTGCCAGCCGAGTCATTCGAAGTGCGCCGGCAGGATTTACCTTGAACACCCAGGCGACCAGGATGATCAAACATTTACAAAAGTCTTCCGCAGGCTGTTATTGATGGCCCGCGAAACACTCATCATCTACGGCAATGGGCAGATAGCCCGCATGCTCCTTCATTTTGCCCGAAGCCAGTTTGACGTCGTCGCCTTCACCGTGGACCGCTCGGTTCGGCAAGAGGCGGAAATCGAGACGGTGCCCGTGATTCCCTTTGAGGACATTGCCGACCATTTTTCGCCGAATGCGCACCAGATGATCATCGCAGTCGGCTACCGGGAAATGAACGCGCTTCGCGCCCGGAAACATGCCGAGGGCCGAGCCAAGGGATACTGCTTCACCAACTACATCCATCCCTCGGTGGTATGGCACCCCAACCTGATCGCGGGCGAAAACAATGTCATTCTCGACCATGTGGCCATCCACCCCTACACCCGCCTGGGCAACAGCAATTTCGTCTGCAGCAATACATCGATTGGACACGGCTGCACGATCGGCGACCACTGCTGGATCAACTCGGGCGTCTCGATCGGCGGCGAAACCCGGATCGGCGATGCCTGCTTCCTGGGAATCAATGCCGCCATCGGCGACAACATCGTGATGGGGGATCGCTGTTACATTGGTGCAAATACGCTGATCTCGCGTTCTACCCAAGCGGATGAAGTGTACATTTCCGCCGGCGGCGAACTTTTTCCCCTGCGCAGCCATGCCTTTCTGCAATTCATTTCCCCTCCCACGCCTTGATCCCGATGCTCGTCAACTCCCGACTCTCACCCATCTATCGTCGATTTCAGCAATCTGCAGAGAGAAATCCGGATAAATTGGCCCTCGTGGTCGGTGAGTCCCGCCAGACTTACCGCGAGTTGCTGAAAGAGGTGGATGCCCTGGCGGACGGACTTGCCAACGCCGGGCTGCGCAGTGGTGAGCACATCGGCGTCCTGCTTCCCAACTGTGCCGAATTCGTCCTGCTGCTTCTGGCCGGCGCCCGCCTCGGAGCCGTCATCGTGCCCCAGAGTCTGGGGCTTTCCCCTGAAGCGCTGGCCAATACCTTTAGAACGGCCGCTATCCGACACCTCGTCGCGTGGGCAGGAGCCGCCGACAATCTCGACCCACAGCTTCTTGCCGCCAAGGGCATATTGCTGTCCGTCGGCGGAGCGGTCGAAGGCTGGCTGGGCCTAGCGGAAATCCTTGCTTCCGGCAGGACAAACCCCCACTCCCCCCCGCTTCTTGGCGAAGACCGGCCTTACCTGCTGGTACTCACCTCCGGCGCCACGGGCGACCCGAAGCCGATCGTCCTGAGTCAGCACACCAAGTGTCTGCGCGCCGAAGCGGCGGCCGGACTGTACGGCGTCAAGGCCGACGACGTTATCATGGCCGCTACCCCCCTCTACCATTCCCTCGCGCAGCGCCTGGCCCTGATGTCCCTGATTTCCGGAGGCACGAGCGTCGTGATGGCGCATTTTTCACCGGCGGCCTGGATCGAGAACGTGTCACGCTACCAAGTCAGCTTTTCCATCGCGGTGTCCTCGCAGCTGAAGCAGATTCTGAATCACCTGGTCAGCACAGGGGAATCCCTGCCCTCGCTTCGCTGCCTGGTATCGTCTTCGGCTGTGCTTGACGATGAAACCAAGAGGTACCTGCTCGCTCGCCTGCAATGCGAGTTCCATGAGTGCTACGGGGCTTCTGAGATCGCCATTGCCACCAACCTCACGCCGACGGCGGCTCGGCGTAAGCTGGGTTCCGTGGGCACGGCCGTTCCCGGAACCGAGGTCATGATCCTCGGCGACGACGGCAAGCAGGCGCCGACCGGAACAGCCGGGGAGATCCTCTGCCGGACGCCGATGCTCTACAGCGGTTACTACGGGCAAGCGGAGACCACCACCGCCGCCAACTGGGGCGACTTCTTCCGCACGGGCGACCTGGGCACGATGGACGACGAAGGTTTTCTCTACTTTCGCGGCCGAATCAAGGACATCATCATCACGGGCGGCGTCAACGTATATCCCAAGGATATCGAGGATGTCATCGCCAGCCATCCGGAGGTCAGGGAATGCGCCGCCATTCCTCTTCTCGACGACGATATGGGTGAAGTCGCCGGGGTGGTCATCGCTTTCAATGACCCCGAAAATCCGCCCAGCCTGCGCGACATCCAGCGCCTGTGCATGCAACGCCTCGGTGACTTTCAGCAACCTCGTCGCTTCTTCGTCGTTGCCGACTTGCCGAAGAACGGTATGGGTAAAGTGGACAAACCGACCTTGCGGCAGACCTATTGCCGACCCATGACGCCGGGACAGGCATGATGCATCCCGTTCTTCCTCCGTTGCGTCTGGGCTTCATCGGCGGATCGATCCACTCGGCAGTCGGCCACACCCATTTCAACTCGAGCCGTCTGGACGGTCATTTCCGGGTCGATTGCGGCTGTTTCAGCCGCACAGCCAGCGACAATGAGGACACCGCCCGCACCTACGGTATTGCCACCGAACGTACCCATGCTTCATGGCACGAACTTCTGGAGCGGGAACGCGAGGCGCTTGACGCGGTGGTGGTGCTGGTGCCTACTCCCGGTCACCGCGAAATCGTCATCACCGCTCTCGACGCCGGCTACGCGGTCATCTGTGAAAAGGCGCTGGCGACCTCCAGCACTGAATGCCGGGCCATCGGTGAGGCCGTCGCCCGCAACCGCAGTTTTCTCGCCGTGACCTACAACTATTCCGGCTATCCGATGGTGCGTGAACTACGCCGCCTCATCGCCGAGGGTCACTTGGGTCACCTCCAGCAGATCCATATCGAGATGCCGCAGGAGGGCTTCCTGCGTCAAGGGGCAACGCCGCAGGCATGGCGCCTGCAGGACTACGCGGTTCCCACCGTATCGCTCGATCTGGGAGTACACGTACATCACCTCATTCACTTCGTGACCGGTGGCAAGCGCCCCCTTGATGTCGTCGGAGATCAGAGCACCTATGGCCAGTTCGGCGACATCATCGACAACGTCTCCTTCCTCGCCCGTTACGAGGGCGAACTGCGGGTTCAGTGCTGGTACGGCAAGACGGCTCTCGGTTACCGCAACGGCCTGCGCATTCGGGTATTCGGCAGCCAGGCCAGTGCCGAATGGTTGCAGATGCAACCTGAAGATCTGTGGCTGAGCCGGGCCGATGGCAGCCGTATCATTCTCGACCGTGGTTCCGGCGATGCCAATCTGGCACGCCAACCGCGTTATAACCGCTTCAAGCCCGGCCACCCCTCCGGTTTCATCGAAGCCTTTGCCAACCTTTACACCGACATCGCCGGTCACCTGCGCCATTTCCGGTCCGGCGAACCCGTGCCCAACGATTTCGTCTACAGCGCCCGCGAGTCGGAGGATGGACTGCTCTTTCTGGAAGCTGTCGCCCGTTCCGCCGATACAATGGCCTGGCAATCCGCATGATTAACCCTTTATCCGACTTTCCCTCGCCTGACATGACCGACCCCTGTATCCGCCAATTCGTCCTTCAACTTCTCCTGGAAAAGGGGCCGATCCCGGCCCATATCCCGATCGATGAGTATCCCTATCTGGACGTGAGGCACATCGACTCGCTGGCCTTCATCAAGTTCATCTTTCGTGTCGAGGAAAAGTTCGGCATCCGCTTCACCGAAGCCGATATTGTTGGCCAGCCAATCCGCACCGTCGGTGGACTGACGGGCCTGATAGCAGACAGTATTGGATAATCTTGAGCCGATATCACCGACCGTTCGTCACTGGTCCCGACGAGAACGCTCCAGAAAGACTGATGAGCCGGGATTACCGCGTGATGGCAACATCGCCAGGAGCAAATGAGATGACGGACATCACCCGCCCCCCTTCGGTTGAGCCCATCCCGATTCAGGCAGAGCATATTCTGCATTTTTCGGTAATTATCCCCGCCTACAATGCTGCAGAGGATATTCGACACTGCCTGGCTAGCGTTTTTGTCCAGGACTTCGATCCAGCAGGCTATGAAGTCCTGCTGGTCGATGATTGCTCCACAGATGCCACCCTTGACATTGCGTCAGGAATCGCCCGCGGCCATGGCAACCTGCAGGTGATGAGCACGCTGAAGAATAGTGGCCCCGGTATCGCGAGAAATATCGGCGTCAGCCAGGCCCGCGGCATGTGGATCATATTTCTCGACAGCGATGACACCCTCGCCCGCAACCTCTTCCGGAATTTAAAAGAATTCATGGATAACCAGGCGAGCGATCTTGATGCGATTGGCTACAACTGGGCTTTCGCCAGCGCCGACAATGGGGCCAGATTGTTACCGTCTGCCGGAAGACGTGATCAGAACCCGCTGGGTCTGATCAAGACAGATCTGTTGAAGCAATACCTTTGCCTGCACATGGATGGATCCGTCATCTACACCGCAGTACGCAGGGAACTCATAACCCAAAACCACCTTTGTTTCGCCGACGGTTATCATGAAGATGTGGATTACATTTTCATGGTGTACTGGTGTGCCAGGCGCGTCGGCTATCTTGACGAGGTGCTCTATTACAAGGGATGGCGACCGGGCTCCATCGTCAACACCATTTCCCGCCAGCATGTTCAGGGATTCATGCGCGCCTGGGCGCGGATCGCCGCCTTCATTCAAACGCACGATGAAGGCATTTTTGGCTCATTGCATTCGTTCTACCGGACGGGATTGGTGGGCGCCGTTGCCACCCGCGCAAGAGAAATATACCGCAAAGCCGGTTCGCTCGATCAGGCGACGGAACTGTATACGGAATTGTATGAATGCCTTCACAAGGAGTTCGGATCAATCCCCATTGAAGCGGGCGAAATTCCAAACACCCAATACGGGCAGATGACAGCCAATTTCCTCACCGTCTTGCAAGGCCGGAACCTGTCGAACCTGGAGAAAGGCGCCGCCATTAGCCGGTTCATGGGGGAGGCCATGGACAAGAGCTGGAGTTGCATCGATTTGCATCACTCACTTTTTCTGGCCCCCGATCAGATACGCACGTGCTGTAAACGCTTCTTCTTGGAAGGCGCCATGCGCGGTGATGTCGTCCTGTTGAACATTCCACCCGACAGCCCCATCACGATCACACCGGAATCTATTCGTAAAGCGAAGCAAGGGCTTCACCACGAGATAAACAGTGGCGGCAAGTCCCCTTGCGAAGGATGCCCATTCCTGGAGTTCAAAGAGTGGGGCTCGCTCGACAAACTGGAATTGAGGTACCTGTCATTCGAGTATCACTCGGTGTGCAACCTCAAGTGCAGCTACTGCAGTGACATCTACTTCGGTGGCAAGCAACCCCATTACGACGTGAAGCATCTGGTGAATGATTTGGGCGAATGCCATGCTCTGGACAACTGCTCCACGGTGGTGTGGGGCGGCGGTGAGCCGGTGGTGGACAAAGATTTCGACGCTCTGCTGGAAAACATGGTGCGGCGTCTACCCCATGCCAGCCAGCGCGTCCTGACTAATTCCGTCAAGCACAACAAGACGGTACAACGCCTGCTGGCTGAAAACAGGGTAAGCGTGACCACCAGTGTAGATGCAGGAACAGAAACAACCTATGTCAAGGTACGTGGCATGCCGAGTTTGAACAAAGCCATGGCAAACCTGAGACAATATGCTGAAGCCAACTCCAGCCAGGTCACAATCAAATATATATTCACCGATGACAATCGTTCGCTGGAGGAAGTCAGGGCTTTTGTTGCGCTGGTCACCGATTACAAGCTTATCGATTGCAACTTCCAGATCAGTTGCGATTTCAAGCACGAAACGCTGACTCTGGATACGGTCGTTTCGATGATAGTCATGTATGGCCTGCTGATCGATGCCGGATGCCGGCTGGCGTATTTCGATGATCTTCTGCGCCAACGTCTGAGCAAGGGACACGCCGAATCGGCAGAGGTTATTCAGCACACCTTGAAGGGACTCGGACTCGGCCACACACTGGCGGACAAGTCCGCCTACGAGTCGGTCGCCATCTGGGGTGCGGGTTGGCAATCCAGATACCTGATAGAGAAGTCTGCATTTTTCCGGGACGTCAGAGTCGCGTATTTCATTGATTCCCGGCCCTCGGTAATTGGCAAAGACTTCATGGGCTACGGTATTTTTGGTCCGGATACCCTGCTGAAAACTGACATCCCCGTCGTGATATCTGCCGTGCAGAATCTGCCTTTGATCCATCAGTCTTTCGTGACGCTCGGATTAGACAAGTCGCGACTGATCAATAAACTGATCCTTTAGAAAGCGCATCGATGGCAATAAAAGCAGGCCAGATCAACATCCATGAGCCAATCGGCGCGCTCAAGCCAACGCTTATATTTCCGGCCGGCATGCCGCGTTCGCTGGATTACCTGGAAAAATGCAGGCGTGAAGGACAGCCCGTAATCGGTTCTTCTTCACTGCCTTACGACGTATGCAAGCCGCTGTATCCCGCCTGGGCCTACCTCCCTTATATCACCGATTCGACGTTCAGGGATGCGCTAACAAAGACCATCAGGGAACACGGGCTGGGCATGATTTACTCGCCAAATCCTGTGGTCTGGAACTATCTGCAACGCGCTCTGAAAGACATCGACTCGGAGGTCACGCTGGTCAATGGCTCCCCGGTCGAGAGCGAATTGGGGGACTACCGGGCGGCCCTCCAGCATGCAAACAAGGCTCTGAACTTCCCGCTGTCCATTGCCTCCAGCCATCCGCTCAAGGCGCCAGTATCGGAACTGGAGATCGCTATCCTGTTCAAGCATGGCAACGTCATCTCCGGAATGTGTGATGACGAAAAAATTGCCGCCCTGTGCGAAATTGCCAGGCATAGCCCTGAAGGCGACCTCGTCGAAATCGGCAGTTGGTGGGGGAAATCGGCTTTTATATTGGCAAAGCTGGCTCAATACTACGCGATCGGAAATCTTCTCTGCGTCGACCCATGGAAGTCCGAGCATCTGGTGCAGCATGATAAAGGGGGTCTGGTTGATGGCGGAATCTCGCAATATGATTGTGAGGAGGCCCTGAAGGTCTTCATAATGAATCTATTGCCCTACAGCAGAGGCGACATCAACTATCTCCGCATGCCTTCCACTGCGGCGGCCGCTACCTATAAATCCGGGGAAACAGTCCATTCGGCGGCTTTTGGCACCACCCATTATACTGGAGAAATCGCCATTTTGCATATCGACGGCAATCACAGCGAGGATGCAGTCAGGGCCGATATGGAGTCATGGTGTGAGCGCGTCAAAGCCGGTGGCTGGATTATCGTGGATGACTACCTGTGGCCGTATGGCGACGGCCCGCGCCATATTGCTGATGAGTATCTGGAGGCAAACCACTGCAGACTCAGTTCTGCCTTTGTCATGGGTACCGCATTGTTTATGCAGATTTCCCTTGAACAATCCGACGCTGTTTGACCGGCATCGGCAGCGACGGATTTCCTTCCGGCCGGCCAACGTCTAATCTGTCCGCTATGTTTTTGCCATACTTAATAGATCGCTGATGGAAACAAGGCTCTCGATTTCGGGATATTCATCGAGAATCGGTTGCCGCAATCCCGCATAGTACTGGACGACAGAAACAACAATGCATTTGATGCGCTCCCTGTCTATCACGGATGGCGATTCTATTTTATGAGGGCCAACGGAAAGCCCCACCCTGGCTTCGGACTTGTCAACGATAACCATATCAGCGGGGTCCAGATCCAGCTTTTCCAGAAGGGCATAGATGTAAGCGTTTATTCCCCAGATGGCGACCTTTCCATACTCTGAATTAAGAGCAGAAATTGAGTGTTCAATGATATTCCCTATCTCATTCGGGATTGGGCTTACATGTTTTCTTCCACACTGGACGCAAGCCAATGTCTCGGTAACAAAGAGTCGGTTCTTTTCCCACCTGTTTGACGCATGACATTGGACGCATTCGCCGGTGAGGTCGATGCTGGAATTGGCCAAGTCGAGGGTGTAATTGATTTGCCCCTCTGGCATCGAATGCATCATGCGAGGCAATGACAGGATCTGCCCGAACATCCAGGCGTAATCTTCATGGCTCATTTTCGTCAGCTTGATTAGCGGACAGCCGTCCTTGATGAACTTGACCGGTTCCGGGATCAGTCCGTCTCGCACTGCGTCCTTGTAGACGGGACTTCCGGGATATGTAATGATGGCGCTCAACTGAAGCTCGTATTGCCTGTTTGCCTTCCACCAGTCGAACGTGCGTTGCGCACTTTCTCTTGTTTCGGCTGGGTCGCCAAAAATCAAAACGCCTTGTATGCCGATCCCGGACTTATAAACCATTTTCAAGGCACGATCATGGTGGTGAACTCTGATACCCTTTTTCATGCTTTTCAGAATCCGGTCGTCTGCACTTTCTATTCCAAAGGCCATCGTCGCGCAATTTGATTCTTTCAGAAGGTCAACGATTTCCTGCGTGATATCGCAAGTTCTGAACTGGGCAAGCCATTTTATGCCATAAGGCTTTATTCTGTCGCAGAACTCTTTGAGTCGTTTGGTTTTCTTGCCAAACAGGAAGAGTTCATCCTGGATGGACAGGTATTTGACACCAAATTCTGCCACCATATAGTCAATTTCCCTGAACACGTCGTCCAGACTGCGCTGACGAAATGTCTGGCCGCTGGGGTGGAAGCAAAACGTACATCTAAAAGGACAGGATCTGCCTGTAACGATGGGCAAAGTGTTGTATTCGGACATGCCGATCGTATTAGGAACGGAATTGAGCAAGTCTCTAAAATTAAAGCTCTCGTAATCGGGATAGGGTATTTCTTCCAGAGGAACTGGTTCAGGCTCGCCCGCTGTTTTGGTGAATTTGCCGTTGTGCTGAATGATCAACCCTGGAATGGACCATGGGTTCTCCCCATTTTCCAGGCAATGCAGCAATGATGGAAAGGTAAGCTCGGCTTCCCCGATCACACCGTAGGCACATATTTCCAGGGCGGCCATCGCCGTTTCCGGCGCGCTTGAAATAATCCCGCCGCCGCAAACGCACAAGATGTTCTTTTTGTGTTTCTTCGCGGCATCAAAGATCTCCTTTATTGCGCCGTATTGTCCGGTCACTCCGCCGGTACTCACCGTTCCAATCTGTTTTTCTTTAATGACTTTTTCGAGGATGTCGCTGATGGACCCTTCCACATGATTCAAGTTCAACGTGTGGACATTGAACCCGGCCTTCTTTGCACATGAAGAAACGTAGGCAACTCCCATTGGAAATTGATACCAATCCCCAATCTTGTTAACTATGCGCGGCACCACCAACAAATGATTTCGCTCGGTCACTTTATGAAACTTCCTGGAGGCCGGGATGAATCTCAAGAGATTTTGCATTTGCTCTGTCATTTTTGCGCCTAGCTGCGGAGAAGAAAAAATTCGATGGTAAGCGGTCCGCAAAAAGTCTTTCGTGTGTCGAGGCGCGCATTTTCTAGGCGGCGGGCCTCTGAAGATCGAAGAACTTATCCGAGAGCGCTTATCCTGCAGCATCAGCACCCGTTGGCGACCGGCGATCCGCCTATTCCGCGCCCAAGGCCGAAAGCGGGACAATGTCAATTCAGCGACTCTTGGAAACAATCTCGATGATTTGCTCAAGTGTTGCAGATTCGATATCAGGATAGATCGGCAGACAAAGTACCTGTCTGGCAATTTGCGTCGCCACCGGCAGGTTGGCTGGCGCCGCTGAGGCAATTCCCCGGTACATTGGCAAATCACTGATCAATGGATAAAAATAGCGACGAACGAAAATGCTGTTCCTGCGAAATTCATCGTAGAGTTGATCTCGTGAAATGGCGTACTCGGGGCCAATCAGGACCGGAAAATAGCCTCCATTCGACTTGACTCCTTCAGCAACCGGGATGCTCTCTACTCCTGGAACTTCTGCCAGAGCCTCGCGGTAACGGCGAGCGATATCGAGGCGCGCGGCAATGGCAGCGTCTATGTACTTCAGTTGCAGCAAGCCGAGGGCGGCCTGAAACTCGCTCATCTTGCCGTTGATGCCGGGCGCGACAACAGTGACCTCGTCGGCAAAACCGAAGTTCTTCAGGTAATCGATGCGCTGCTTGAGTTTCGCATCATGGCAGACGATTGCCCCGCCTTCGAAGGTGTTGAACACTTTGGTCGCATGAAAACTCAGTACCGCCAGATCGCCCTGCTCCAGCAGCGAACGCCCGTCAACGGTTACCCCGAAGGCGTGGGCTGCATCGTAGATCAGCTTCAGCGCGTAGGTATCGGCGATCTGCTGCAGGCGGTCAGCGGCGCACGGATTGCCGTAGCAATGGACCGGCAGGATGGCGGTGGTTCGGGGGCTGAGGGCGGCTTCGACCAGTTCCTCATCCAGATTGCAGGTATCGCGACGGATATCGACGAAAACCGGTTTGATTCCGTTCCAGAGCAGCGCATGCGTCGTCGCGGCGAAGGTGTACGGCGTCGTGATGACCTCGCCCGTGATCCGCAGGGTCTGTAGAGCGGTGATCAGCGCCAGCGTGCCGTTGGTGAACAAGGAGACGTGCGGAACACCGAGATATTGCCTGAGAGCTTCCTCGAACTGCTGGTGAAACGGCCCGCCATTGGTGAGTCGCCGGCTTTCCCAGATCTCCGCCAGATAGGGAAGGAATTCGTCCAGCGGCGGCAGGTAGGGTCGAGTGAGGAATGTGGGCTTGTCTGGCATACGTTCCCAGGCGGTGGGTGGCAACCGAAGTGCCCCATTATGCACCGCATGACGAAAATTGTGCTCCTCGAGTTGTTCCGCACGACCGAGGTTCGTCTTGACCTAGCGTGGCAGAAGCGCGCGCCTTTGCTTCGCGCCATCATGGTGACCTTGTTCGCAGGTGCGAAGCACATCCACCGTGACCGATGCGCTTCCCTTCGGTCAGCACATGCTACGCACCGGAAATACTCAGGCGTCGTGTGAGAGGTGACAAAAGACGCTCGGCGCCGTAACATCCGGCCATGAAGCTATTTCGGTGGCGTCCAGGGAAGAACGAAACCCGATACCTCAGCAAGGGTGGCCACGATGGAATCCATTCGATGGCCTCTCGGGGAAGAAAGCGCATTGCAGACCATTGCAAGCCACCTTGCGGTTCCGCGCGGTCCCGAATTCCGCGTTCGCTGCATCCGGACCGCGGCCACGCGACGAAGGACGGGAACAAGGAGGAGGAGAGCCAGCCATGAACCAAACCTACACCGCAGTAATCAAGCAGGATGCCGACTGGTGGATCGGCTGGATAGAAGACGTGCCTGGGGTAAATTGTCAGGAATCTTCACGCGAAGCGTTGTTACAGTTACTGCGCGAGACTTTGATCGAAGCCATTGACTTCAATCGCGCAGAGCAGTAACCACTTGGCGACCAAGATTTGCCGTGATCTCGGCATCCCGGGGCCAACAAGGTTCTGACAATTCGCTTGACTTGGACACCTCGCTGGCATTCCGCCCGCACCGGTGAGCCCCGCGTTTCACGCCCGCAACAAGGAGGAGGAGAACCATGGCTCTCGCACTTCAACAACTGATCAACGGCCTCACCCTGGGCGCGGTCTATGGCCTGATCGCCATCGGGTACACGATGGTGTACGGGATCATCGGCATGATCAACTTCGCGCACGGCGACATCTACATGGTCAGCGCTTTCATCGCGGTCACCGTGTTCACGCTGCTGGCTGGCTTCGGCATCAGCTCGGTGCCGCTATCGCTGCTGGTAGTGCTGCTGGTCGCCGTTTTCTTCACCTCGATCTACGGCTGGACGGTCGAGCGAACGGCCTACCGCCCGCTGCGCGGTTCGACCCGCCTGGCGCCGCTGATTTCGGCGATCGGCATGTCGATCTTCCTGCAGAACATGGTGCAACTCACCCAGGGCGCACGCGTCAAGCCGATCGCGCCGGTGCTGGTCGGCGGTATCGACGTCCTGACCGTCGATGGTTTCACGGTTCGTCTGGCCTACTCGCAGATTCTGATCGTCGTTGTTACCGTAACGCTGATGACGGGCTTCACCTGGCTGATCACCAAAACGTCCTTCGGGCGCCAGCAGCGCTCGTGCGAGCAGGACCGATTGATGACCTCGCTGCTCGGCATCAACGTCGACCGGACGATCTCGCTGACTTTCATGCTCGGCGCCGCCCTCGCCGCGGTCGCCGGGGTCATGGTCACGGTTTACTATGGCGTCGTCGATTTCTTCATCGGCTTCGTCGCCGGCATCAAGGCATTTACCGCTGCTGTCCTCGGCGGAATTGGCTCGCTGCCGGGGGCGATGCTCGGCGGCCTCTTGATCGGCCTGATCGAAGCCTTCTGGGCGGCGTATCTGTCGGCCGAATACAAGGACGTGGCGACTTTCACCATCCTGATCGTGGTGTTGATGTTTCGCCCTTCCGGTCTGCTCGGTCGCCCTGAAGTGGAGAAAGTCTGATGGCTGCCCTCATTCTTGCCCACCACCAGACGTCGCCGGCCGAGCGTCTCAAGGACGCCGCCGCAGTCGCTTTCATCGCCCTGCTGCTCGGCATCCCGATGATCGGCCTGTTGACCGTCGATCAGGGCGGCGCGCTGCGCATTGCGACGCGCTGGCCCGCGCTGTTCGCTTTTGTCGCCGCCTGCTTCGTCGGCCGCCTGGTCTTGCGCTATGCCCTTGATCAGTGGCGGGCGCGCCAGTTGGCGCGCGATCAGGCGGACACCCCCGCTAAGGAAGTGAGCCTGGCGACCAACCCGCTACTGAACTGGATCGGCTGGGTCGCGCTCGGTGTGTCGGTGGCGCTGCCGATCGTTTTTGCCGAAAACCGTTACGTCGTCGATACGGCGACCACGGTGCTGATCTACGTCATGCTCGGCTGGGGCCTGAACGTCGTCGTCGGCCTGGCCGGCCTGCTCGACCTCGGCTACGTCGCTTTCTACGCCGTCGGTGCCTATACCTACGGCCTGCTGTCGACGCAGTTCGGCTGGGGTTTCTGGTCGGCGCTGCCGGTCGCCGGCGCGATCACCGCCAGCTTCGGCGTCCTGCTCGGCTGGCCGACGCTGCGCCTGCGCGGCGACTATCTGGCCATCGTGACGCTGGGTTTCGGCGAGATCATCCGCATCATCCTGGTGAACTGGACCGAGTTGTCCGGCGGCCCAAACGGGATCGCTTCGATTCCCCGGCCATCGTTCTTCGGCCTGCCTTTCAAACCGCCCGGCGACGATCCCACCTTTGCCTCGTTCTTCGGTCTCGAATACGCGACCCATCAGCGGATCGTTTTTCTCTATTACCTGATCCTTGTCCTGGCGCTGCTCACCAACCTGTTCGTCTCGCGGATGCGCCGGCTACCGATCGGGCGCGCCTGGGAGGCGATGCGCGAGGACGAGATTGCCTGCAAGGCGATGGGAATCAATGCGCGCAACGTCAAGCTGTCGGCTTTTGCCATCGGCGCCATGCTCGGTGGCTTCGCCGGCGTTTTCTTCGCTGCCCGGCAGGGCTTCATCTCGCCCGAATCATTCACCTTCAGCGAGTCGGCAATCATTCTGGCGATCGTCGTTCTCGGCGGCATGGGCAGTCAGCTCGGCGTCGTTCTCGCTTCACTGGTGCTGGTCCTGCTGCCCGAGCTGGGGCGTGACTTCGCCGAATACCGGATGCTGCTCTTCGGCGCGGCGATGATCCTGATCATGATCTGGAAACCGGGCGGCATCCTCTCGCATCGCGAGCCGACACTGCGCTACTTCGCCAACGGAGGGCGCCGATGACCGCCCCGGCACCGCTCCTGAGCGTCGAGCACCTGACCATGCGCTTCGGCGGCCTCCTGGCCATCGACGACCTGTCGCTAGACGTTGCGGCGCGCAAGATTACCGGCGTGATCGGACCGAACGGTGCCGGCAAGACGACCTTTTTCAACTGCCTGACCGGCTTCTACAAGCCGACGATCGGCAGCGTTCGCCTCAATCACCCGCAGCGCGGAGTGCTGCGGCTCGAAGCGTTGGCCAGTCATCAGGTCGCGCGTTCGGCGCAGGTCGTGCGCACTTTTCAGAACATCCGCCTGTTTCCGCAAATGACCGTGCTCGAAAACCTGATCGTCGCCCAGCACAACGCGCTGCAGCACGCCTCGCGCTTTTCGCTCGCCGGTCTGCTCGGCCTGCCGGCTTATCGCCGGGCCGAAGCCGCGGCGATGGCCAAGGCGGTCGGCTGGCTGGAGCGCCTGAAGCTGATCGAGAAGGCCGACACGCCGGCCGGTGCCCTGCCCTACGGCATGCAGCGGCGCATCGAGATCGCCCGCGCGCTGTGCGTAGACCCCTTGCTGCTGTGCCTTGACGAACCCGCCGCCGGTCTCAATCCGCGTGAGTCAGCCGAACTCAACGAACTGCTCAAGCACCTGTCACGCGACGAGGGGATCGCCATCCTGCTCATCGAACACGACATGAGCGTCGTGATGAATGTCTCCGACCACCTCTGTGTCCTCAACTATGGCCGCAAGATCGCCGAAGGCACGCCGGCGCAGATCCAGAAAGATCCGAACGTGATCAAGGCCTATCTCGGCGAGGAGGACGCGGACGAGATGCGTGCCGATGAACTGCGTGCCGATGAAGCGATTGATCAGGAGGCCGTCCGATGATGCTCCAACTGTCCGGCGTGCATGCCCACTATGGCGCCATTCACGCGCTGCATGGTGTTGATCTGGCGGTCCAGGTCGGCGAGGTGGTGACGCTGATCGGTGCCAACGGAGCCGGCAAGTCGACCCTGATGATGGCCATCTTCGGCCAGCCACGGGCGTCAGGCGGGCGCGTCGTTTTCGATGGTGAGGACATTACCCGTCTGCCGACGCACGAGATCGCCCGCCGCGGCATTGCGCTGGTTCCCGAAGGCCGGCGCATCTTTCCGCGCATGACGGTCCTGGAGAACCTGCAGATGGGCGCCGTCCTGGGCGAAGAAATGAACTTCGAGGTCGACCTGAAGCGCATGTACTCGCTCTTCCCTATCCTCGAGGAACGCTGCGCACAGCGCGCCGGAACGCTCTCGGGTGGCGAGCAGCAGATGCTGGCCATCGCCCGCGCGTTGATGAGCCGGCCGCAACTGCTGTTGCTCGACGAACCCTCGTTGGGCCTGGCGCCACTGTACATCAAGAAAATCTTCCAGATCGTTCGCCAACTGAACCGCGACCACGGGATGACCATCCTGCTCGTCGAGCAGAACGCGCACCACGCGCTGCGCGTCGCGCATCGCGGCTACGTGCTGCAACATGGCCAGATCATCCTGTCGGGCACAGGTCTGGAGCTGCTGGCCAACCCCGAAGTGCACGCGGCTTATCTCGAAGGCGGACACGCTGCCGCTACTCCCCAACCCGTCGGCTGACGCCGCCGGCGAACGGACCCTGGCGGCGAACAAGGCACCGCCGCGCTGGTTGCCGTTCGTCGTCCTCGGCATCGGGCTGCTGGCGATCTCCTTCGGCGCCATCCTGGCGCGCCTGGCGCAGCGCCATGGCCTGCCGTCGCTGACCATTGCCACGCTGCGCCTCGGTCTGGCGGCGCTGCTCATCACGCCGATCGCCCTCTGGCAGTCGGGCCGCGCGCTGCGCACCTTGAACCTGCGGCAGGGGCTGCTGACCGCTGGCGCCGGCTTCTTCCTGGCGCTGCATTTCGCCACCTGGATCACTTCGCTCGAATACACCTCGGTGGCCAGCAGCACGGCGCTGGTGACGACCAACCTGCTGTGGATCGGCCTGGCCTCCTTCGTGCTCTTTGGCGACCGACCGAGGCGCCTGATGGCCATCGGCATCGTCATCTCGCTCGCCGGAAGCCTGCTGATTTTCTGGAGCGACAGCCGGACGAGTGCGGCCGGCAGCCATCCGCTGCTCGGCAACTTCCTGGCGCTGGTCGGGAGCTGGTGTTTCTCGTCCTATCTGTTGATCGGCCGCCGCCTGCGCGCCAGCCTGCCGCTGCCGGCCTATGTCTGGCTGGCCTATGGCAGTGCGGCGATCTTCCTGCTCTTCGCCTGCCAGGCCAGCGGCACTTCGCTGACCGGTTACGCCGGTGCCGCCTACCTCGTCGCACTGGGCATGGCGCTCGGCCCGCAACTTCTCGGTCACACCTCCTACAACTGGTCACTCAAGCACGTTTCGCCGACCTTCATCGCCGTTGTGACGCTCGGCGAGCCGGTCGGCAGCGCCGGCCTGGCCTGGCTTTTCTTCGCCGAGTCGTTCGCCTGGCTGCAGGGGATCGGCTTCGTCCTGCTGCTGGTCGGGATTTATCTGGCGGCGCGCGGCGAGGGGCAGTGACGCCGGATTCTGCCGGTTGGAGCCTGACCGGACGATGGGGGTGAACTACCGCCAACCGGGGTCACCGCCTCAAGGAGCCTGCAGAAAGCGCGCGAAGTCAGCCGCCGGTAGCGGCGGACTGAACAGGTAGCCCTGATAGGCGTGACAACCCTGCGCCGCCAGGACGTCGCGCTGCTCGACCGTCTCGACCCCTTCGGCAATGACCGAGAGACCGAGACTAGCGGCCAGCGTGATGATCGTGCGGGCGATCACCTCGTCATTGGGATCGGTCAGCAGGTCGCGGACAAAGGACTGGTCGATCTTCAACTGGTCGAGCGGCAGCCGTTTCAGATACGACAGCGACGAGTAACCGGTGCCGAAGTCGTCGAGAGAGAAACTGACACCACGCTCCTTCAAAGCGGTCATTTTGACAATGGTGTCCTCGATATTGTCGAGCAACATGCTTTCGGTCAGTTCGAGCTCGAGGTTGCGCGCGTTGGCACCTGCGGCGAGCACCGCCAGCACCTGCTCGACGAAGTTCGGCAAGCGAAACTGGCGAGCACTGACATTGACCGAAACCGTGAAGTGTTCCCTCCCCGGCTGGGCCGCCCAGAGTGCCGCTTGCGCACAAGCCGTCTCCAGCACCCACAGGCCGAGCGGCAGGATCAGCCCGGTTTCTTCGGCCAGAGGAATGAACTCGGCGGGCGAAACGATACCGCGCTGTTCGTGTTGCCAACGCAGCAGGGCCTCGGCACCGATGATGCGGCCCACGCCGTCCACCTGCGGCTGGTAGTAAAGAACGAAATCCTGCTTCCTGATGGCTTCACGCAGATCCTTCTCGAGGGCCGCACGGGCGGTGACCACCGCCTGCATCCTGGGATCGAAGAAGCGCAGGGTGTTACGGCCCGCGGCCTTGGCCTCATACATGGCGAGGTCTGCCCGCTTCATGAGGTCATCGATCGCGCTGCCATGCTGACCGCCAAACAGCGTGACGCCGATACTGGGCGTGTTTTGATACTCGTGGCCAGCCAGATCGTAGGGGTGATTGAGAACGGCGAGGACTTTCTCGCCGACGATCCGGCATTGGCCAGCGGCTTCATCGGTGCGCCCGTCAAGGTCGTCGAGCATGATCACGAACTCGTCACCGCCCAGCCGGGCGACGGTATCGCGCTCACGTACGCAGCCGGACAGCCGTTTGGCGACCTGGCGCAGCAGGTGGTCGCCCATGTCGTGACCGAGGGTGTCGTTGAGCGTCTTGAAGTTGTCGAGGTCTATGAACAGCAGTGCCCCCTGGCGGTCGCTGCGGGCGCTGGTCGCGATCGCCACCCGCAAGCGGTCGTGCAGCAGACGACGGTTGGGCAGGCCGGTCAGTGCGTCGTAGAAAGCCAGCCGCTCGATCTCTTCCTGGGCCGCCTTGTATTCGCTGACGTCGGTCAGCGCAGAAACATAGTGGGTCACCTTGCCTTCGCTGTCCCTGACCGCCGAAATCGTCAACCACTCCGCGAAGACCTCGCCGTTCTTGCGCCGGTTCCAGATCTCCCCTCGCCAGACTCCCGTGCCCTCGATGCTGGCGCGCATCGCCGCATAGAAGGCTGCGTCGTGGCGACCCGAACTGAGCATTTTCGGCGTCCGCCCGACGCAGTCGGCAGCGGAGTAGCCGGTGATCGTGCTGAAGGCCTGGTTAACCCGCAGGATAACGCTGTGGGCGTCGGTGATGAACATCCCCTGCTGCGACTCGAAAGCGGTGGCGGCAATACGCTCCCACTGTTCTGCCTGTTTGCGGTCGGTGATGTCGTGCGACACGACGACGACGCGGGCAGCCCGCCCCTGCTGGTCCGTGATCACTCTGCCGGTCGATGCCATGTGCCGGACACTACCGTCCTGGCGCACCAGACGATACTCGATTTCCTGACCACGACCCGTCCTGGTCGTCTCCTTGAAAACCTGCTGCACGCGCTCGCGATCATCGGGATGGACATCGGCGAACGAGTCGCTGCCGCGCAATTCGCGGGTGTCGCCGAAGATCTGTCGATACGAGGGACTGTTGTACAGCCGCTGGCCTTCGAGATCGAGAACTGCGATGTGCTCGCCAATGCTCTCCGAAATCAGCCGGAAGAACTCCCGCTGTTCCCGCAAGCTGGCTTCGAGTTCCTCTCTCTCGACAATGTCCTGGGTGGTACCGGCGCAAGCCAGCGTCTGCGCGTGCTTGAGGTCGGCTTCACACGCCTGCAGTTCTGCCCTTGTCCGGGCAAGATCGTTGCCGAGACGATGGACGTCATTTATCCGCTTCCGATACGAGCGAACGAGGAAAACGACCGGCAGCCAGGCTGTCGCTGCGATTAGGGCGATGGCTGCCGATCCGATCGGATCACGCATCAACGGCAGTGCTTTCGGCGAGTTCCCGGAAGAAGCGGTAGCAATTGCGCCCCGCTTTCTTGGCGTGGTACATCGCGGTGTCTGCGTTCTTCAATAGCCCGTTGACTTCCTCGGCGTGGTGCGGATAAACGGCAATCCCGATGCTGCCCGAAATGTCGATGTGGTGGGGACCGATGGTGAACGGTCGCCTGAGGGAAGCAAGCAGCTTGCCGGCCACCACTGCCGCGTCCCACGCCTTGTCGATCTGTGCCAGCAGAATGACGAACTCGTCACCGCCAAGGCGTGAAACGGTGTCCGATTCCCTCGGCACACAACTCTGCAGGCGATGCGCCACTTCCCTGAGCAGAAGATCGCCGATGTCATGGCCGAGAATGTCGTTCACGGGCTTGAACTGATCCAGGTCGAGGAACATCACGGCCACCGTTCCCCGGTCGCGGCGCGCCTGTGCCAGAGCCTGGGCCAAGCGGCCGTCAAGCAGCGTCCGGTTTGGCAAATCGGTCAAGTGGTCATGATGGGCAAGGTGCTGAACGCTTTCTTCGATGGCCTTGCGCTCGGAGATATCCTGTTTTATGGCGATGAAATGGCGAATCGTGCCATTCCTGTCGGTTACCGGGGAGATGGTCAGCGATTCATCGTAGAGGCTGCCATCCTTGCGTCGGTTGACCAACTCGCCGCTCCATACTCGGCCGGCCAGGATGCAGTCCCACATCCGCTGGTAGAAGGCGGCATCCTGTTTGCCGGAGTTGAGCATCTCGCCTGGGGTGCGGCCCACGGCTTCCACCAGAGTCCGCCCGGTCATGGTCGTAAAGGCTGGATTGGCCCACTCGACGGTCGCATGAATGTCGGTGATGACGATGCCGTTGGCCGCCGAATTCAGCGCCGCTTCGAACAGACGCAGGCGCGACTCGAGTTTCTGGCGCACCAGTGCGTGCCGTATTGCCCTGCCGAGCGCATTGTGCGCAAACTGACCCTTGACGAGATAGTCCTGCGCACCGGCGCGCAGCGCCTCCTCGGCAAGGTCATGGTCGTCCTGACCGGTGAGCACGATGACCGGCACATCAGGGAGCACGACACGCAGCGCTTTCACTGCGGCGAGTCCCGTCGAATCAGGCAGGGCCAGGTCGAGCAGCACGACATCGGGCTTGGCGGTAGCGGCTGCCGCAAGCCCCTCTTCCAGGGTGGGCGCCGAGGCGACGCGATCGCTGTCGCCAATTGCCCGCAGCCCGGCAAGGCGAACGTTGGCCCAGAGATCGCCAGGGTCGTTTTCGATCACCAGGATCGACAGTGGCTTTGGGACCGACTTGCTCATGCGCGACTCTCCCCTGTACCCGCTGACCAGGCCCTGCCCAGCCGGGTGCACGATGACCACAGCCAAGCGAGCTGCCCGGCTTTCATCGACCGTTGCTCGGCAAGCACACCAGTTTGAACCAGTACTCGCCCAAAGTGCACACAATGGCCATCAATTCGCGCAGATCCCAAAGCTTATGAACCTAGCCAGCGGTGTGGCATCGACTCCCTTCACCTTCTGCTTGTCGATTCTACCCCCTCAGGCGATGGGGAACGCGGGTGTGAACCAGAAACATCCCAGCCCGACGCCGCGTTGAAGATTGCCGGAAGTGATGGAAGCGGTAATAATGCGGACCGGCCAATTGCCGTTTCCCCGCTAGGTTCATCATGGCAACCATTCTGATCGTTGACGACACTCCAGAAAACCTGGCGGTTCTGACCTGTCTGCTCAGCCCACTGCATCACGTCCGGGCGGTCAACTCGGGACAGCAGGCCTTGCAGGCCGCGGCGAGCGAGCCGCGGCCCGACCTCATCCTGCTCGACGTGATGATGCCTGAGATGGACGGCTACGAGGTCCTGCGGCACCTGCACGCAAACCCGACCACCAACGCGATTCCGGTGATCTTTGTCACCGCCAGCGACAGCAGTGACGATGAGGAACAGGGGCTGACGCTGGGCGCCGTGGACTACATTACCAAGCCAATCAGGCCGGCGGTGGTCATCGCTCGGGTGCAAGCACATCTTGCCCTGAAAGCCAGCCGCGACTTGCTGCAGCGCACGCTTGACGAGGAGATCGACCGGCGGATGGCCGACAACCTCAGGATCCAGGAGGTCAGCATACACGCGCTGGCTCGCCTGGCCGAGATCCGCGACCCCGAGACCGGGAACCATCTCCGCCGGACGCGGGACTACGTCCGTACCCTGGCGAGTGAGTTGTCGTCACACCCCCGTTTTGCCGGCTTCCTGACAAAACAGAACATTGACGTCCTCGTCATGTCGGCGCCCCTGCACGATATAGGTAAAGTCTGCATCGATAACAGGATCCTGCGCAAGCCTGGCCCGCTGACACCGGACGAATGGGACGAAATGAAGACCCACAGCGAGAAGGGCTACAGGGCACTCGATCAGGCGGCGACCATGGCCGAGAAACCGATCGACTTTCTCAGCATGGCCAAGGACATTGCCCACTACCACCACGAGAAATGGGACGGCTCTGGCTACCCGGAAGGGCTGGCTGGCGACGCAATCCCCATCCCGGCACGCCTGATGGCCCTGGCCGATGTCTTCGACGCGCTGATCAATCGGCGGATCTACAAGGGAGCGTTCTCTGTCGGCGAAGCTTTGCAGATCATCCGTGACGGGCGCGGCAGCCACTTCGACCCGGACATGGTCGATGCATTTTTCGCCCGCCAGGACGAATTCCTCGCTATCGCAGCCAGACACGCCGGCAGTGAGGCCGGCCCGGCAATCACACCCACAACCTGATCTGGGAGATCAGCCATGACCTTGCAGAGCAAGCCCAACACTGACGACATTCGCATCCGGGAAATCAAGGAACTGGTGCCGCCAGCGCACGTCTTTCGCGAGTTTCCGGTCGGTGTCCGCGCCGCGCAAACGACCTATAGCGCGCGCCAGAACATTCACCGCATCCTGCATGGCGCCGACAATCGCCTGCTGGTGGTGATTGGCCCTTGCTCGATTCACGACGTAGATTCGGCCGTCGACTACGCCAAGCGCCTGCAGAGCGAAGTGCCGCGCTTCGACGACGATCTCCTGATCGTAATGCGCGTGTACTTTGAGAAGCCGCGCACAACGGTTGGCTGGAAGGGTCTGATAAACGATCCGCGTCTCGATAACAGCTTCCGCATCAACGAAGGGGTGCGCCTGGCGCGCGGGCTGCTGCTTGAAATCAACGACATGGGCCTGCCGTGTGCGACCGAGTTCCTCGACACCATCACGCCGCAGTACACGGCGGACCTCATCGCTTGGGGAGCAATCGGCGCACGGACTACCGAATCGCAGGTGCACCGCGAGTTGGCTTCCGGACTGTCATGCCCGGTGGGCTTCAAAAACGGAACCGACGGCAACATTCGCATCGCCATCGATGCCATCCGCGCCGCACAGTCACCGCATCATTTTCTTTCGGTGACCAAGGCCGGTCATTCGGCAATCGTGTCTACCAGCGGCAACGAGGACTGCCATGTGATCCTGCGCGGTGGCCGGGAACCGAACTACGACGCAGCGCATGTCGACGCCGCCTGCCGGGAAATCGCCGCCGCCGGCCTCGCCGCACGCCTGATGATCGACGCCTCGCACGCCAACAGTGACAAACGCTTCAAGCAACAGATCGCCGTGGCCACGGACACGGCGATCCAGATTGCGGCAGGCGAGGAGCGAATCATCGGCGTCATGGTCGAGTCGCACCTCATTGAAGGACGTCAAGACCTAGTGCCGGGTCAGCCGCTCGAGTACGGCAAAAGCATCACCGATGCCTGCCTGGGATGGGAGGAATCGATGATGCTGCTGGAGATGCTGGCGAAAGGTGTACGCTCCCGCCGCCTGGTCGAGGCCGCCCAGTAAGCAGGAGACCGGCGCGGGACGCGCTACCTGAGCTTGATTTCCTTGTAGATCACATGCTTGCGGGCTTTTGGATCGTACTTCTTGATCTCCATCTTGCCTGGCATGGTCTTCTTGTTCTTGGTCGTGGTGTAGAAATGCCCCGTACCGGCGGTCGATTCAAGCTTGATTTTGTCACGCATGGCGGACCTCCTTGTCAGATCTCGCCGCGTGCGCGCAGATCAGCGAGCACGACGTCGATACCATTCTTGTCGATGGTGCGCAGTCCGGCATTCGATACGCGCAAGCGCACCCAGCGGTTTTCGCCCTCAATCCAGAAGCGGCGATACTGCAGATTCGGAAGGAAGCGGCGCTTCGTTCTATTGTTGGCATGGGAAACATTGTTCCCCGCCATCGGGCCTTTGCCCGTCACCTGGCAAACACGCGCCATGATTGTCGCTCCAATTGTCTTTGGGAAGAAAGCCCGCGATTTTAGCGCATGCAGCGGGTTGAATTCAAGCCTTTTGGTCACGCACGTAGTGCAAGAGAAGAGAGCGTACGGCCAAAGCAATCGACATCAGCGATCCGCACGAGAAAGAGAGCACGGGTTTGCGCATTATTCGACTTCTCCCGTGTCCCAACAAGGTGCACAATCAATGCTTTCTGCAACCTGACGCTCCCCTGCCTCTGACACCAAGACGCTGCTGAAGCAATGGACCCTACTCTGATTGATCCCGATCTGATCTACGCCAAGACCGTTGCCGGCGAAAAGGCCATGCAGGAGCGGACACGCGTCGTCCAAAGAAACATCCGGATGGTGCTGATTCTCGTCGACGGCAACGCCACGGTAGCCGAATTATGCAACCGGACGGGCAATGCGCAACTGACCCAGAACGCGCTGATCGTACTCGAGAACGATGGCTTTATCGAGCGCAAAGCCGAAAGAGACCCGCTCTGGGGCCGCAGGGACAAATCCGGCAGGCACGCAAAGGCTGATGACCAACGATTGGCGTCCGAATTCTCGACCTTTGGCAACCGCGACGAATCGGCATTGGTACAGTCACGGCCGTCAGACAGCGGGGCACCAGGGATCCTTCGCCTAAATCCCGACCATGCCAGGCAGAGTTCGCTCTCGCCATCCTCATTGCCGCAAGTTCCGTCCCACTCCGGCGCCCACTCCGACACCGTACATCAGCAGGACGACGAGCTGGCCGCGTCATCGCCGGCCAGCGCAGAGAAGACACTCTCCCGTCTTGCGCGTCTGATGACCCGCACGCACTCGGGTACGGCAACGGATTTGCCTGATCTCAAGGCGATCCGTCGTGGCGGGCGCGGCTGGCATCTGGCCTGGCCGTTGACCGTGGTGCTCGGTGCAGTGGCCTTGTCGGCGCTGCTCTTTCTTGTCGCCATGCTCTTCCCCTATGCGCGCTATTTGCCGGAAGTGGAAGCTGCACTGGCGCTGCACGCCGGACAGCCGGTAAAAGTCGATGACCTGCGCGTCAGCTTTTACCCCAGGCCCGGTCTTCTGCTCGGCAGCGTCCAATTGGGCGACGCCGGCGAGATTCGCATCGCTGAACTGCGCCTGCAACCGGTTTTCAGCACGCTGCTATCATCAAACGTACTCTTCCGCGAGATCGATCTGAGCGGCATCGAGTTGTCTGCAGCGGCCATCTCCAGTCTTTCGCGGATGTTTGCTTCCGCGGTTCGGGAATCCGCCAGCACGGGCGCACTGCGCGTGACGGTTGACAAGGCGGACGTCTCGTTCGCGGGTCTTGGCACGGGTGAGATGAGGGGTGAACTCGGACTTTCTCCGCATGATGGGCTTCTGCAAACCGTGTCCCTGCATTCGGCGGACCACAGCCTGCAGCTCGAGGCCAAACCGATCGACGAGGGTCTCGCGGTTCAGATCGAGGGTCTCGGTTGGCGTCCATCACCCAAGTCGCCGTACCTGTTTGACTCTCTGACCCTGAAAGGAGAGATTCGGGCGAGTACTTTCACCATCGACCACGTGGAGATGCGCATCTTCGGCGGACTGGCTGAAGGTGCCGCGGTCTTGCGCGCAGACCGCCAACGCTCGATGTCTGGCGAGATCTCGTTTGAACGGATCAGTGCGAAACGATTCGGCGAGGCACTGGGGATTGGCGGACAGTTCGAAGGCAATGTCAACGGAAAAGTGAAATTCGCTGCCACGTCGGACACCTGGTCCGACATCCTCTCCGCTTTGTACGCCGACGGCGAGATGACGATGACCCGTGGCTCCCTGGGCGGTATCGACCTTCCCGAGGCCGTGCGCAGGGTTTCAGCGACGCCCGCAACGCTGGGTGGCGCGACACGCTTTGAGCAGCTATCCGGTGCGCTCAGGCTGACGCCGACCAGTTATCGACTCTCCCGCCTGGTCTTGAACGCCGGGCTGATGCAATCGACCGGCCAGCTCGAAGTGAGCCATGATCTGCAGTTGCGGGGCCGAATGGACGTACAGATGCGCGGACACGCCGACCATACCGCCAAACAGGTCACCATCAGCGGGCCGCTGAAGTCCCCGCAGCTACAGACGCCGTCGCCCTGATCAAGTGATCGTCGTGCGTCGCCAGGGCGACTTTCACGGCCAGGTCCGTGACCGTCGTCGATCAGCCGGGGGCACGCTGTTCCACCACGGAGGCGATCGCGTCGGCCACGTAGTCGATGTTGCGCGTATTGAGCGCCGCGACACAGATCCGGCCCGTGCCGACCGCGTAGATACCATATTCGTCACGCAGGCGGTCAACCTGTTCGACGCTCAGCCCGGTATACGAGAACATGCCGCGCTGCCTGGCGATGAACGAGAAGTCCTGGCTCGCCCCCTTGCCTTTCAGCTTGTCGACCAGGCTGACGCGCATGGCGCGGATTCGCCCGCGCATTTCGCCAAGTTCGTCCTCCCACATCTGTCGCAAGTCCGGGCTGGACAAAACGGCAGTGACCACTGCTCCGCCATGCGTCGGCGGGCTGGAGTAGTTGGTCCTGACGACGCGCTTGATCTGTGACATCACGCGTGCTGCCTCGTCCCTGCTGCCGGTAACCACCGACAGCGCACCGACACGCTCGCCATAGAGCGAAAAGGATTTGGAAAACGAACTCGCCACCAGGAACTGCAGGCCGGAAGCCGCCAGCAGCTTGAGCGCCAGTGCGTCTTCGTCAATGCCATCGGCAAAACCCTGATAAGCCATGTCGAGGAAGACGACCAGGCCGCGTGCGCTGAGGACGTCGATGATTTCGCGCCACTGCGCTTCGTCGAGGTCGGCGCCGGTCGGATTATGGCAACAGGCGTGCAGAACAACGATCGATCCGGCCGGCAAAGCGCTCAGTCCGCTCTTCATGCCTGCAAAGTTGACGCCACGGGTCGCCGCATCGTAGTAGGGGTAGGTCTCGACCGCGAAACCAGCATACTCGAAAAGAGCGCGATGGTTCTCCCAGCTCGGATCACTGATGAAGACCGTGGCCTCGGGCAGCAGCCGCCGCAGGTAATCCGCGCCGACCTTGAGCGCGCCGGTACCACCCAGGGCCTCGATGGTGAGCACACGGCCTTCTTCGAGCAAGCTCGAGTCCTGACCGAAAAGCAGCTTCTGCACGGCCTGGTTATAGGCGGCAGGACCATCGATTGGCTGATAGCCCCGCGACGGCATGGCTTCCAGCCGAGCCTTCTCAGCCTGTTTGACGGCAGCGAGCAGCGGAATCGTGCCGCTATCGTCAAAGTACACGCCAACCCCGAGGTTGACCTTGGTCGCGTGAGTGTCGGCGTTGAACGATTCAGTGAGACCGAGGATTGGATCGCGTGGAGCCATTTCGACGGCAGCGAAAGCGGAAGCGGGCATGGGTGTTTCCTAAATGGGCGAGAGAGCACGATACCACGTAAAATTCTAGCATGCCATACAGCGTCCGCTCTGCCGAAAAACCGCCTTCCGTCACTTTCGAGGGTAGCCCGTTTCGTCTCTGCCAACCGTTCCAGCCGGCCGGCGACCAGCCGACGGCGATCAGCAGGCTGGTCGAAGGACTCGCCGATGGGCTTTCGTTCCAGACCCTGCTCGGGGTCACCGGATCGGGAAAGACCTATACGATGGCCAACGTGATCGCGCGCACGGGCCGTCCAGCGCTGGTCCTCGCACCGAACAAGACGCTGGCCGCCCAACTCTATGCCGAGTTCAGGGAGTTCTTCCCCGACAACGCCGTCGAGTATTTTGTCTCCTACTACGATTACTACCAGCCGGAGGCCTACGTTCCGGCGCGCGACCTGTACATCGAAAAGGATTCGTCGATCAATGAGCACATCGAGCAGATGCGTTTGTCGGCGACCAAGAGCCTGCTCGAACGCCGCGATTGTGTGATCGTTGCCACCGTCTCGTGCATCTATGGCATCGGCGACCGCGACGAGTACCACAAGATGATCCTCACCATGCGCATCGGTGACCACATCGGCCAGCGCGAAGTGATCAAACGCCTGATCGACATGCAGTACGAGCGCAATGAAACCGACTTCCGCCGTGGAACCTTTCGCGTTCGCGGCGACCTGATCGACGTCTTTCCGGCCGAGCACGCCGAACAGGCGATCCGCATCTCGCTTTTCGATGACGAGATCGAAGGCCTGCAGCTCTTCGACCCCCTGACCGGGCATCTGCAGAGCCGGCTGCTGCGCTTCACCGTCTTTCCGTCATCGCACTACGTCACGCCGCGCGAGACGGTCCTGCGAGCGATCGAGAAGATCAAGCACGAATTGACTGAACGGGTCGCCGTTTTGAACAGCGAAGGTCGCCTGGTAGAGGCGCTGCGCATCGAGCAGCGCACCCGCTTCGACCTCGAAATGCTTGACCAGATCGGCTTCTGTAAGGGCATCGAGAACTATTCCCGCCATCTGTCGGGCCGCCAGGCCGGTGAACCGCCGCCCACCCTGATCGATTATCTTCCGGCCGACGCGCTGATGTTCATCGACGAATCGCACGTCTCGATTCCCCAGGTTGGCGGCATGTACAAGGGTGATCGCTCGCGCAAGGAGAACCTGGTCAACTACGGCTTCCGTCTGCCGTCGGCACTGGACAACCGGCCGCTGAAGTTCGAGGAATACGAGGCCCTGCTGCGACAGACGATCTTCCTTTCGGCGACCCCCGCAGCCTACGAAGAGGCACACCAGGGCCAGGTCGTCGAGCAGGTCGTTCGCCCGACCGGCCTGGTCGACCCGGTGCTGATCGTTCGCCCCGCGTCGACGCAGATCGATGACCTCCTGTCGGAGATCAGGCTGCGCGTCGCGCTCGCCGAACGTGTCCTGGTCACCACGCTGACCAAGAGAATGGCCGAGGAGCTGACCGACTACCTCGGCGAACACGAGGTGCGGGTGCGCTATCTGCACTCGGACATCGACACCGTCGAGCGCGTCGAAATCATTCGCGATCTCCGGCTAGGAAAATTTGACGTTTTGGTCGGCATCAACCTGCTGCGCGAGGGGCTCGACATCCCGGAGGTCTCCCTGGTGGCGATCCTCGACGCCGACAAGGAGGGATTTCTGCGCTCCGAGCGCTCGCTGATACAGACCATCGGCCGCGCCGCGCGCCATCTGCACGGCACGGCCATTCTCTATGGCGACCGGGTTACCGGCTCGATGAGCCGCGCGATTGCCGAAACGGAACGGCGGCGCTTGAAGCAGATGGCTTTCAATGAAGCGCAGGGCATCATCCCGAAGGGCGTCAGCAAGCGGATCACGGATATCATCGACGGCGTCCATGATGCAGACAATACGCAGCGGCAACTCAAGGCTGCCCAGCAGCAGGCCAGTTACGAAGCAATGAGCGAGAAACAACTGGCTCGGGAACTGAAACGGATCGAGCGGGAGATGCTCGAATACGCCAAGAACCTCGATTTCGAAAAAGCTGCCGCCGCGCGCGATGAGTTGTTCCGTATCCGGAAACAGGTGTTTGGCATCAGCGGTTCCGCAGCCAGCCCTGAAGCTTCCTGAGAGCGTGGCGGCACGGTCAATACGGTTAAATAGTCATCGACAGGGTTCGTCGACACGGTCCAGCAATTTCAGCAGCGGGCGCCGGCCGCGCAGGTCGCCTGAGCGCTGGGCGCTGGCGCCATCGGTCGCCCCTCCTTCGCCCAGGCGAGAATGCCACCCTGGACGCTGTACACCTTGCCGTAACCCGCCTCCTGCGACAGGACCCGGCTTGCCGCCTTCGTCCGCTTGCCGCTGCGGCAGATGAGGATCACCGGCTGGTCCGGCCCCGCGACGCCGCGTACCTTTTCCAGCCAGGCGGGCGAATCGGTACGACCACGCTCATCAACGAAGGTGAGCAACTTGCTGCCCGCGACGATCCCGGTTTCCTGCCATTCGCCTTCGGTACGGATATCGATCACCGGCACCCCGGCGGCGCTCAGACGTGCCAGTTCGGCGTTGTCGATATCGACCACGTCGGCGCGAACAGAAAGTGCGAAAAGCAGGACAAAGAAGGAAAAACCCAGTCTGCGGACCATGGCCGATGCTCCCGAAACGTCGAGTGGGCTATCTTACGTCCATTTGTCGTCTTGCACTCGCCTTGATGGTTGCCACGACGCCTGCACGTGGTACGCAGGCGCGACAAACGAGCGATCACCATGGTACGCTCTCGCCTTTCTGTTCTGGGGCCTTCCGAAATGGGCGTTATCTGCCGCAAGTCAAGCGCGTCCTATCCCTTTGCGATACGCGCCTTTCGTGTCGCCGACCGAAGATGCGCCCATCGCTCAGGGCGGTCGGCAGCGTGCTTCTTTCGCCAAGTTTTCGGCTGGCTGGCAATGGCCACCTTCGCTGCGCCGCCGGTTATGGCGCAGGCTCCGGCCCCGGCCCGGACGGACGTGCCGTCGCCCTGGGAGGCCCCGGAACCGTGGCGCACCGACAGGTTCTATTTTCAGACCAGCGTCGCAACGGTGCACTTCAACCCGGACCCCGAGCACAACAATTCGCAGCACCTCATCAACCTCGAATGGCGATTGAAGGAAAGCTGGCTCGATGGCCAGTGGCTGGTCGGTGCAGCGTTCTTCGACAACTCCTACAGCCAGAATTCCCAGTATGTCTATGGTGGTCTGCTGTGGCGGCCGATCGAGAAGGCGCAGCCCTTCTACCTGAAGCTGACCGCCGGTGTGGTGCACGGCTATACGGGCGAGTACCAGGACAAAATCCCGTACAACAGTACTGGCTACGCGCCCGGCATCGTGCCGTCGATGGGTTATTGTTATAACCGCGTTTGCTCCGAACTCGTGCTTTTCGGCGGGGCGGGCATGATGCTGACCATCGGCCTGACGCTACCGTGATCTGCTCCAGCCTCTGGCTATAGACAGGTGATGGTGTCGACCCGGAACAACTGCAGATCGATGGTCGAAATTATTGACCCCTGGCAGTCAACCGACTCGAACATGCGTCGTTAAGCGAAGTACGACGCAGCAGAAACAGGCTAAAGTGCTCCCCGAAGTCGAGACAGGAATCAGGTCTGTTTCAGCCAGATACTCGACTTCACCAATACTTGGGGGGCGCGTCGTTGGCAACGATAACAAGGTAATAAACTCAGCAGGTGTATTCGGCGGTAAATAGGTAACACCCACTTTCTAATCTAGAGGAGAAATACCATGCGCGCACAAATCGCTTTCATCGCTCTCGCCACCGTTTTGTCCACCGCGGCTTTTGCTCAAAAGACCCAGAGCACAACGAACCCGAACGCTGTCCAGATCCAGGGCAACACCAACATCACGGCAGAACAGAAAGACGTCACCGCTGTTGCCGTAGGCAAAGACAACACGGCCAAGAACACGGCCGGCGCCATCAAGGGTGGCACCCAGATCCAGGGCAACACCAACATCAAGGCCAAACAGACGGGTGCGACGGCGGTCGCAGTTGGCAAGGGCAATACCGCAGCAAATGAAGCCGGCGTCATCGGCGGCAAGTAAGCGCTCTTCCTCTTGAAGCCACCGCTGACGGCCATCTGTCAGCGGTGGCTTCTTCTTTTTTGTGGCGCTGCGCGGAGACTCCTCGCCGCAAGACCCCTGACGAGAAAGGCCTACAGCCCACACAGGAGAGTTCAGTGACCGACACGACCGATTTCGATAGTCTCGTGCCAGCCCTTCCCTTGAGCCGCCGTCTGTTCATCGTCACCGCCCTCGGTGCCGGCTTTGCGCTGTCCGTACAACCGGTGGCGGCACAAACGGTGATCACCACCAACAGCGCAGGCCTCGTCGCCGGCGAAATCAGCGTCCCTGCGGCAGGTGGCGAAATGCCTGCCTATCAAGCGCAGCCGGCAACGGGTAGCGGCTGGCCGGTAATCCTTGTCGTGCAGGAGGTATTTGGCGTCCATGACTACGTCAAGGACGTGTGCCGTCGCTTGGCCAAGTTCGGCTACCTCGCCATTGCCCCCGAGCTTTACGCGCGACAGGGCGACCCGCGGCAGTACAGCAACGTGCAGGAACTGCTCGACGCAGTGGTCAGCAAGGTTCCGGATGCGCAGGTCATGGCCGATCTCGACGCCTGCGTGGCCTGGGCGCGGGCCAATGGCGGCAACACGGCGAAGCTGGGAATTACCGGCTTCTGCTGGGGAGGACGGATTACCTGGCTTTACTCAGCGTACAACCCTCAGGTCAAGGCCGGAGTCGCCTGGTATGGCAGACTCGTCGGCCAGACCAGTGAACTGACGCCAAAGCAACCGCTCGACGTCGCTGCCAGCCTGCACGGGCCGGTGCTGGGGCTATACGGTGGCGCCGATCCGGGGATACCCCCCGACACCGTCAGAGAGATGCGCCAGGCGCTTGCCGTCGCCGCGAATCCGGCCAGCAAAGCGTCGAGAATCCATGTGTACGACGGCGCACCGCACGCGTTTCACGCCGATTACCGACCGAGCTACCGCAAGGAAGAAGCCGAGGATGGCTGGTGGCGCCTGCACGCGTGGTTCAAACAGCACGGCGTCTGATCGCGCGCCAGCGGCGGCGTCAGTCGCCGCCGCACCCTCCGCCGCCGCCACACCCGTCGCCGGAGGAACCACCACCGTCACCAGCGTCACCGCCGCTACTGTCACCGCCGCTACTGTCGCCGCTGCCACCAGTGCTGCCGCTACAACTGCCACCGCAACCGATGTGGCCAGCGCAGAAGTCGCTACCGGTCGGCGCGGCAAGGCAATCCAGCCGATAGACGAAGCCACCGACAATGCCGAGCGTGGCGTCGAGTGCGAAAAGAGTCGGTAGCGACTTCGGCGCCTGGGCATCGATCCCCTGACGTCGACACGACAGCCGCCAGGCGCGCTTGATGCCATCCTGCGCGTCGGTCGGCGTGCGCATCGCTTCGGCCGGCGTGTGGTGCAGAAAACGGCCGAGCCCGCGGTCACAGAACTGATGATACTGGCGGGTGAACAGAATGAACTCGTGCCAGGCATCGTCGACCGCCTGCGACGGCATGGCCACGAGACGATTGCCTGCCTCGCGGCAAAGCTGAAAATACTCGCGCAGGCCGTCGAAGACCCGCTTCCGCTGGGCGGCAGTCAACTCCGGCCGTCGCGCCGCGAGTCGCCGGTCGAGATACTTCGCGTAAGGATAGCTGTCGATATACCTGGCACGCTGCCTGAGCAGCGCCCGCCACCAGACGATCGCCGCGATGATCAGGCCGCTGGCCAACAGCACGACGAACAGCGTCATCTATCGCGCTCGCCGCTTCAGACCGGGCTGAAACAGCGGAACTTGACGACTCCTGTGCCATCGTCATCATCGGTCTGCCAGCAACCGCCGGCATGACAGTTCAAGCGCAGCCGACGTGGATCGCCAAGATGCATGACAATCTCGCAAAATCTGAAAAGGAGGAGTTTATACTATGCGCCATGCGTGCACCTCTCCTCATCGCCTACCTCGTCTCGCTGCTTCTGGCAGGCTGCGGCAGCACGCCGCCGCCGCAGCCTGATCGCCCACTACCGGCGACGCGTATCGATCGCCCGGCGAGCAACCCCAAGGCTCACGAGGTGGTGATCTTCGCTCTGGGCCTGATCGATACAGGCTACCGCTTCGGGGGCAAGAACCCCGAAGCGGGTCTCGATTGCAGCGGCTTGGTGTCCTATATCTACGGACGCGCCGCCGGCATCAAGGTGAGCGGCAGCGCCGCCGACATCGCCAGTCGCGGCCACCCGATCGAGCGTGCCAGCCTGCGCCCCGGTGACCTCGTTTTCTTCAACACGCGCAACGCCTCGTTCTCGCATGTCGGCATCTATATTGGCGACGAGCGCTTCGTGCACGCCCCGTCGAGCAACGGCCGGGTACGCATCGATCAACTGGGCGCCCGTTACTATGCGCAGCGCTTCGAAACGGCGCGCAGCTACTTCGACTAGGCCAAGGCGGACCATGGACCCTCACTCTTTCGTTTACTCAGCCGTTCTGCTGCTCGTCGTCGCCTCGATCGCCGTCGCCGTGTTCCGGCATTTCGGCCTCGGTTCGATCCTTGGCCTGCTGGTCACCGGGGTTATCGTCGGACCCCATACGCCGGGGCCTTTCGTCACCACCGAGGTCGATGGTGTCCGCCACTTCACCGAACTTGGGGTGGTGCTGCTGTTGTTCCTGATTGGTCTGGAGATGAAGCCGCGCCGCCTGTGGGAGCTGCGGCGGACGCTGTTCGGTCTCGGTTCGCTGCAGATCGTCCTCTCGGCGCTGTTCATCGCCGCCTATTTCAGACTTTTCCAGCCAAACTGGTCGACTGCACTGCTGATCGGCGCCAGCTTCGCCCTCTCGTCCACCGCCTTCGTGATCCAGATGCTCCAGGATCAGGGTGAAATCGCCAGCCCGCACGGTCAGACCGCTTTCGCCATCCTGCTGATGCAGGACCTGGCCGTGGTGCCGCTGTTGGCCATGGTGCCCATCCTCGCCGACACCGGCCCCTTGCCCAAGGAGGTGCCGTTGTGGGAGCAGATTGGCGCGGCCGTCGCGATGGTGGCTCTGGTGGTTGTCGGCGGCCGCTATGTCGTGCCGCGGATTCTGGACTATCTGGCCCGCCGGCACAACCGCGAGGCCTTCTTCCTGGTCGCCATGGCGGCGGTATTCATTGCTGCCTGGGCAATGGACCGCGCCAGCATGTCGATGGCGCTGGGCGCTTTCCTGATGGGCATGATGCTGTCGACCTCGCGCTACAGCCTGCAGGTCGAGGCCGCAATGGAACCTCACAAGGGTCTGCTGATGAGCCTCTTCTTCGTTGCCGTCGGCATGTCGGTGGACGTCGGCGCAGTCGCCCAGCAGCCATTTCAAGTCGCCCTGACGGTACTCGCGATCATCGTCATCAAGGTCGTCGTGCTTTACGGACTGTGCCTGTGTTTCGGCACCGGACGCAGCACTGCCTTCCGGGTCGCCTTCCTGCTTTCGCAGGGCGGTGAATTCGGTTTCGTGGTCTTCGGCGCTGCCAAGGCCCTCGGCGTCATCGATGATCAGGTCTTCGTGATGGCCGTCGCGGTGATCTCGCTGACCATGCTGCTCACGCCGCTGCTGGCCAAGCTCGGCAACCGGCTGGCGATATGGGCAGCCGAGAAAGCGACCGAAACTCACGAGGACTCGCGCTATCAAGCCCAGAGCGACGAAACCGAAACCCAGGTGGTGATCGCCGGCTACGGCCGCGTCGGCCATACGGTGGGCACCATCCTCGCCAGCAGCGACATTCCCTACGTCGCCTTCGACACCGATGCAGCCCTCGTCGCCCGGTGGCGCAGCGAGGGCCATCCGGTGTTCTATGGCGATGTCGCTGACCCGGAACTGCTTGGCAACGCCTCTCTGCACCGCGTCGCCCTGGTGATCCTGACCATCGACGACGGCCCTACGGCGATTCGCGCGGCGACGCTGATCCGTTCGCACGTACCGCAAATGACGATCGTCGCCCGCGCTCGCGACCTGGTCACCTGCGACGCCCTGCACCAGGTCGGCGTCAGCCATGCCTTTCCCGAGACACTGGAGGCCAGCCTGCGCCTGGCAGCGCAAAGCCTCGAAGCGCTGGGCATCTCCACGGACCAGACGGACATGCTGCTGCGCGGGATGCGCAGTACGGATTACGCACTGGTGCGCCTGGGCCCCGAGGCTGCGCCCCGCTCGACGACTGCGCCGGAAGCCTGATGGAGCAGCAGACCGCGCACCGACTGGAAGGCAGAGATACCACCAGTGACCGCACTTGAAGAGGGTTTTGTCCTGACAAAGTGCCCGGCAACCTCGCCGGGTGACCCGCACGGCTGCCGCCGGTCATCCAGGGAAAACCAACCAAGCCTCGGGCGGCACAATCACTTGCGCTGGCCGTCTTCGGTGGGCAGTTTGTTCGGGAAAAGCCTCCACAGGAACTTTCGCCCTTCATCGAGCAACACGACCGAAGCGGCGACGGCTATCGCCAGGCCCCAGTCCTGCCATGTGAGATCAACGGTCTCGAACACTGTTTGCGCCGGGGGCCAATGCACCACCAGGACCTGCAACGCCAACACCGCCGCCATGGCCTGCCAGAGCTTGCCATTAGCGAAGAAGCTGGCGCTGAAGACGCTGCCGTATTCAGCACGCGCGTTGAAGACGTTAAAGAACTGAAACAGCACAAAGCTCGTGAACGCCAAGGTCAGCGCGTAGCGCTGGTCGTGCACCGCGAGTCCATGCTGGAACATGAACAGGGTGCCGACCATCATCGTCAAGCCGTACAGCGCGAGCCGCAGAAGGCGCTCGCCGCCGAGAATCTGCGCCGATTGCGACCGTGGTTTGTCGCGCATGAGCCCGGGACGGCCTGGCTCGACGCCCAGAGTCATGGCCGGCGGCCCATCCATGATGATATTGATCCACAGGAGATGGATTGCACTGAAGGGCGCCGGCCAGCCCAGCAGCGTCGCGGCGAGGACGGTGAGGATCGCGCCGATGTTGGTTGATAACTGGAAGCGCACGAACTTGACGATGTTGTCGTAGATCACGCGGCCTTCCCTTACCGCACGCACGATGGTAGCGAAGTTATCGTCGGTGAGGACCAGCGTGGCAGCCTCGCGGGTCACGGCAGTGCCAGTGATCCCCATCGCCACGCCGATATCGGCAGCCTTGAGCGCTGGGGCGTCATTCACTCCGTCGCCGGTCATGGCAACAACATGCCCGGCGACCTTCAGGGCACGCACGATGCGCACTTTGTGCGTCGGTGAGACGCGAGCGAACACGTTGATGGCATTGACGCGAGAGCTCAGCGCAGCTTCGTCCAGCGCATCGAGTTCGGCGCCGCTGAGCACTTCACCGGCGAGGCCCAACTCGCGCGCAATGGCGGCTGCCGTCGCCTTGTGGTCACCGGTGATCATCTTCACCTGTATTCCTGCTTCGTGGCACAGGGCAATTGCCGCTTTTGCCTCTGGCCTTGGCGGGTCCATCAGGCCGGCAAGGCCAAGGAAAGTCCAGTCTTTGGCCCAAGTCATCAGATCACCCGCCGCGTCGAAATCCTTCGCTGGAATGATCCGCTGCGCCACGGCGAGAACGCGCAAAGCCTGGTTGGCAAGACCTTCGTTCTCGCACTCGATCAGGCTGCGGGACGCCTCGTCCATGGCCTGCTCGCCATTCGCAGCGAGCCACCGGGAAGCCCGTGCCAGGACCACGTCCGGGGCGCCCTTGACGAGCATTGCCACCGCGTCGCCGGCAGGGTGAAAGGTGGCCATGAACTTGTGGGCCGAGTCGAACGGGATTTCAGCAATGCGCGGCTGACGCTCCTGTTCGGCTTCCGGGTCGAGACCGCCCTTCTGGGCCAGGACCCACAGAGCCCCTTCGGTCGGGTCGCCAATCAATCGGGCGTCGCGGACGCGGGAATCGGTGCATAACACCATCGGCAGCAGGAGCGGGCGCAGGTCCGGCACGGTTGAGGCGGTCAACAGGGCGCCGTCCGCCTGGTAGCCCTCGCCGCTGACCGAAAAACCTTGCCCGGCAAACCAGCCGGCACGGGCAGTCATCTGGTTCATGGTCAAGGTACCGGTCTTGTCCGAACAGATGACCGTGGTCGAGCCCAGTGTTTCGACGGCGGATAGCTTCTTCAGAATGGCGCCGTTCTTTGCCATGCGCCACATGCCGATGGCCAGCGTTACCGTAACCACCGTCGGCAAGCCCTCGGGAATGGCGGCGACCGCCAGGGCAACAGCGGTTATGGCTGCCTCGGTCCACGGCAGGCCACGAGCGGAATCGACCACGAAAATCAGCGTGACGACAAGCACGGCGATGCCGGCCAGTTTCTTGCCCAGCGTATTCAGTTGGCGTTGCAACGGGGTTGCCCCTTCCGCCGCGCTGGCGATCATTCCCGCCAGCTTGCCCATCTCGGTGCACATGCCGGTCTCGGTGATCAACAATTCGGCACGACCACGGGTAATCACCGTATTCATGAAGAGCAGATTGAGGCGGTCGCCCAGAGGCAGGTTCTCGGCGTCAAGTTCCGCCGTGCTCTTGCCGGCGGCGTGCGATTCGCCAGTGAGCGCGGCTTCCTCCACCTCCAGGTTGTGGGCGGCCAGCAGCCGCCCGTCGGCCGGCACCAGGTCGCCGGCTTCCAGCAAGACGATGTCGCCCGGCACCAGTTGACCCGCGTCGACGTCCGACACCTGGCCGTCGCGCCGCACCCGGGCACGCGCCGCGAGCATCTCCTTGAGTGCCTCCAGGGTACGTTCCGCCCGATGTTCCTGCCAGAACCCGAGGCCGGCGTTGAGCAGCACCACGATCAGAATCACCGCCGTATCCTTGATATCGCCGATCGCCCAGGCCAGTACCGCCGCGAACAACAGCACGATCACCAGAAAATTCTTGAACTGGTCCAGAAACTTGAGCCAGACAAGCCGTGGGACGGCTTCGACCAGCTTGTTCTCACCGTGCTCGGCGAGGCGTTCGGCCACCGTGGTCGTGCTCAAGCCTTCGGCTGGAATAACAGCCAGCGCGCGCGCCGCGGCGGACGTTGAAAGAGCGTGCCAGGGGCGGTGTTCAATGTCCATGGGCAAAGATGATCCAGGTGTTTATGACATAGAGGGCGAACAGGCCGAGGCTGATCCAGGTCATTCCCAACAGCATTCGGCCGCGCGGACGGAAGATCAGCCCGACGATGACCAGCGCGCACATCATCACAGCGGTCAGCGCGGTGAGTGCATGCGATTCGCTGACCGAGGCCAGCAAGGGGCCGTGGACAAAGGCGATGTCGTCGATGGCGAGAATCAAAACGTTGAACAGGTTGCTGCCGAGCAGGTTGGCAATGGCCATATCAATTGCGCCAAGGCGTAGTGCCGACAGCGTGACGGCCGCTTCCGGAGCCGACGTGATGGCGGCCACCAGCAAAGTGCCGACGAAGCTCTGGCCCCAACCCATGAGCTCGGCAATATCTTTGGCAACGAAGGGCAGCCACGAGCCGGCAGCAACAATGAAGATTGCCGCCACGGCGTAGCCGATGATCGCCCCGCGCAAGGTGACGCTGGCGTATTTTTGAGCCTGCTCTGCCACGAAATCGGCAACAGTACGCTGCTCGTACTGATAGACGACACGCATTGATACCAGATAGATGGCGACCATGAACGGCGAGTAGGCGCCAACATGGGCCAGCGCCGGACTGAATCCGCTGCGCTCCAGCAGCACGCTGAAGCCGGCGAAGGCCAGTAGCAGCGCGCCGAGCGCGGCGGACAGGATATGCCCCTGGGCGGCGCGGGTATAGAGCGTCTCGCGCCGGTAGAGAGCGTCGAGCAGTACCAGTATCAGGAGATTGAAGACGGCACTGCCAAGCACGTCACCCACGGCGATGTCGGGTGCGCTGGCCACCGTCACTGCGGAGAGCCCGGTCACCAGTTCCGGCAGCGACGTGGCGGTGGCCAGCAGGATCAGCCCGACCCAGGAGGCCGACAGGCCGGTCTTCTCGGCGATGATCTCGCCGTTCCTGGACAGGTGCCAGCCAGCGACGCCGATTAACGCAAGGCACAGGACGAGTTTTAGCCAAGAAGTCATGCCTTCTTGCTCCTGAACATGATGAGTAGAGGAATATAGGGTCTGAACGGGCCAAGACTCATTGTGACACGAACATCTGTTCTACCCCACGAGAGAGCGGACGAAAGCGATGCGGAGCAGAAGGAAGGCGCGAAAGCGCGTTAATATTCGCCGCTTCGCCCTTTTCGACACCGTCCAGGACCCCATGCTGCGCGCGATCATCGACCCGGACGCCGCACCGCTGCGGCCAGCCTGGGCGCGGGGGCTGTAATTGACCGCCGACTACCCGCGCTGCGCGGAACTGATCCGCGCGGCTGATGGCCTGCTGATCACCGCCGGCGCCGGCATCGGAGTGGATTCCGGCCTGCCTGATTTTCGTGGTCCGCAGGGTTTCTGGCGCGCTTACCCGGCACTTGGCCGAGCGCGCATCGCTTTCGAACAGATCGCCAATCCCGCCGCTTTCGCGTCCAGGCCCCGCCTCGCCTGGGGCTTCTACGGGCATCGGCTGAATCTTTACCGCCACACCGTTCCACACGAAGGCTTTGCCATCCTGCGCCGGATCGGCGAGAGTCTACCGAACGGCGCCTTCGTGTTCACCAGCAACGTCGACGGCCAGTTTCGAAAAGCCGGCTTCGACGAAAAGCGCATCAGTGAATGCCACCGCTCGATCCATCACCTGCAGTGCCTCGATGGCTGCCACAGCGGCATCTGGCCAGCCGACGATTTCCAGCCACAGTTGGACGACGAACACTGCCTGCTGACCTCGGGATTCCCGCTCTGCCAGTCGCTCGCCCGCCCGAATATCCTGATGTTCGGCGACTGGGGATGGCTCAGCGAACGCAGCGATGCCCAGGATGTCCGCCTGCAAGCCTGGCTGCGAGACGTGGAAACCCTGCTGGTGATCGAAGTCGGAGCGGGAACGAACATTCCGACGGTCCGTCTGATGGGCGAGCGCGTACAAGGGCAAGTGATCCGCATCAACCCGACAGAGCCGCAACTGACATCCGGCAAGGGCGTGTCAATCGCCGCCGGCGGTCTGGCCGCCCTACAAGCCATCGCCGCGGCGCTGCTGTAGAGCCGCTGGTGTACCGCTAGTGTACAATTCGCGCCCGGATCATCAACGCCAACCGAATGGAGGAGAAGGACAGATGTCAGATCACGGTTTCCACGTGCATGGCCCGCACGATCACGAAGTCGAGCACGTCGCCCAGCATGGCGGTGACACCTTCACGTCACGCGTCGCCGTCTTGACCGCCGTGTTGTCCACCGTCGGCGCCATTTTTGGCTACCTCGGCGGCCACTCGCAGAATGCCGCCCTGCTTTACAAGAACGAGGCGGCGATCCAGAAGACTTCCGCCTCGAATCAGTGGAACTATTATCAGGCGAAGAGCAACAAGCAGAACCTCGCCGAGTTGTCTATCGTCCTGACCACCGGCGAGGCGAGGGAGAAGTACGTCCAGGCCGTCGAGCGCTACAAGAAGGAGAAGGAGGAGATCAAGGTCGAGGCCGACAAGCTCGAAGCCGTCGCCAAGGAGGCGGACCACAAGAGCGATCTCGAAATGCATGTGCATGAGCGCTGGGCACTGGCCACGACGCTGCTCCAGATCGCCATCGCCATGGCCGCGATCACACTGTTGACGCGCAAGCGCTGGATGCTGTTCGGCGTCTGTGGCGCGACCGGTCTCGGCGTGCTGGTCGGTGCGATGGGCTATCTGCACCTCTGATTGGCGGTTACTGTCACGTATCACTACCGCGAATACTGCAACAACCCCGCGCTTTGCGCTTCACTGGAGGAAAAAGGGCTCGTCATCAGCGAAGGCAAGGAAGTCGCCCGCAGCTTGCCCGGCCACTGATCGCGCTGGCAGCGGTCGGCCCGCCCGCCGCGGGCTCAGATCCTGCTCAGTAGTTCGGTCTTCTTGGCAGAAAACTCTTCGCCGCTGAGAATCCCCTTGGCGTGCAGGTCGGCCAGTCGCTCGATGAGCGCGAAGAGGTCGCTCCCGCTGCCGGGCGGAGGCGCGCCGCGAGCGTCCGAAGGCAGCGGTGCCGAGGCCGCTACAGCGGTGGATACGGTGATTGGGATGGGCGCCGCAGCCTGGAGCATGCCGTCCACCGCAACGACCGGCAGGCTGGCCACGGCCACCAGGCCGTGCTGGCTGGAAAACGTCAGCGACCCGCCAGCGCCTTGCTGCTGCGAGAAACCACCGATCTGATGATCGAGCGTGTCGTAGATCGTCACCTGGCCACCGACTTCGATCGCCAGCCGGCGGGCCTGGGCAAAATAGGCGTAGCGCACGCCGTTCTGCGCGCCGGTGCTGGTCGGCCAGCGCAAATCCGCGCCCCACCACTCACCGGAATCACCGGCAGCGTGCGGCACGAACAGACTGACCGGACCGACCGGCCCCGCGCCATCCTGTAGCTGGTGGGCACCGCTATAGCTGCTGGTGAGTTGGCCGCTGTCGCGGCCCTGCTGTTGACCGCCGCCGCTACCCTGGCTCTGCGATTGAAAGCTACCCCCGCGAAGGAGGTCCGGCTCGCTGGTCAGCAGCGCGGCGAGGTCATGGCAGAGCCCGTCGACGCGGCCTTTCAGCGAGTGGTTGAACATATCGGACAGCATGGTCATGCCACCGCGCATCCATTGGCCGGAACCGCCGAATTCCGGGTGGTTGAACTGCGCCATGCTGCCCTGAGCGTGGATCACGGCCTCGAGCATGTGCAAGACGGCGGCCGAAGTGAAGCCATGCCGCTGAGCCAGGTCGTTGATCGCCTGCTGGCCGGCGGAGGAAAGAGGTCGCATCGAGGCGGTTCCAAATGGAGGCAAGAGAGTTGAACTCTAGCGTGAACCACCGATCCTGTCCGCCTGATTCTGCGGCACCTGGACGCAATCCTTGCCGGCCATCGCGTTTGCACGCTGCTTCCCGACTGTCGGAATTTTTTACAGGGACCATTTTCTGAGCAAACAGGGCCAACCGGCAGAGCAGCGGGTCAGGCAGTAGAGTCGACAGGTTCAATCTCAAGTAGAATGTGCCGCCACGCCTCCTCACCTGACTGAAGAATAGTACGCATGACACCATGGAACTAGCGGGAAAACGCCTCGTCCTCGGCGTCACGGGCGGCATCGCCGCCTACAAGGTGGCCGAACTGGTCCGCCTGTTGAGCAAGGAAGGTGCGTCGGTGCAGGTGGTGATGAGCGAAGCGGCAACGCATTTCGTCACCCCGGTCACTTTTCAGGCGCTCTCCGGCAAGCCGGTGTTCACCCACCAATGGGATCCGCGGGTGGCTAACAACATGGCGCACATCGACCTGTCGCGCGACGCCGACGCGCTCGTCGTGGCCCCGGCATCGGCTGACTTTCTCGCCAAACTGGCCCACGGACTGGCCGACGATCTCCTGACGACGCTGGTGCTGGCGCGCGACTGCCCGCTGCTCGTCGCCCCGGCCATGAACCGGCAGATGTGGGAAAACCCGGCCACCCGGCGCAACATCGCGACCCTGCGCGGTGACGGTATCGAGATCGTCGGTCCGGCGTCGGGTGAGCAGGCCTGCGGTGAGACCGGGCCTGGCCGCATGCTCGAGCCGGAAGAACTTCTGGCCGCGGTGGTCGCCCACTTCCAGCCCAAGCTATTGGCTGGCAAACGCGTCCTGCTGACTGCCGGCCCGACCTTCGAGGCGATCGACCCCGTGCGTGGCATCACCAATCTGTCGAGCGGCAAGATGGGTTACGCGATCGCCCGTGCCGCCAGCGAAGCGGGCGCGCAGGTGACACTGATCTCCGGCCCGGTCAACGTGCCCTGCCCGCCCGGTGTCACGCGCATCGACGTAACCAGCGCCCGGCAGATGCACGCGGCGGTTCACGACCAGATCGCCGGAAAGGATGTCTTTGTCGCCGTCGCCGCGGTGGCCGACTACCGGCCAACCCATCCGATCAGCCAGAAGATCAAGAAGAGCGCGCAGACCACGGCACCAACGATCGAACTCGTCGAGAACCCGGACATTCTGGGCGAAGTCGCCGCACTGCCGCAGCCGCCGCTTTGCGTCGGCTTTGCTGCCGAAAGCGAAAACCTGCATGAGTACGCGGAGAACAAGCGGCGCCGCAAGAAGATTCCGCTGATCGTCGGCAACCTGATCCACGACGGCTTTGGCGGTGACGAGAACACGCTGATCCTGTTCGACGATGACGGCCAGCAGCCGCTGCCGGCCGCGCCCAAGATCGACCTGGCACGTCAACTCGTCGCGCGCATCGCCGTCCTGCTCGACAAACGCCAATGCCAAGCGTCGACCCCCGAATAGACGTCAGGCTGCTCGATGCGCGTCTGCGCGACAAGCCGCCGCACTACGCCACCAGCGGATCTGCCGGACTCGACCTGCGGGCGTGTATCGCCGCTCCGATCGTAATTTCTCCGGGAGAAACGGTGCTCATCCCGACCGGCATCGCGATTCACCTGGCGGACCCGGCGCTGGCGGCAATCATCGTTCCCCGCTCGGGGCTCGGTCACCAACATGGCATCGTTCTCGGCAACCTGGTCGGCCTGATCGACTCGGACTACCAGGGCGAAATCCTGGTATCGACCTGGAACCGCGGCCAAGTTGCTTTCACGCTCCAGCCGCTCGATCGCCTGGCACAACTGGTCGTCGTCCCGATCCTGCGCGTGGCCTTCAATGTCGTCGAAGAATTTGCCGCCAGCGCACGCGGCGACGGCGGTTTCGGCAGTACCGGCCGGTCCTGAGCAGGCCTGGTGAACCCGGTCTTCAGCGCTCGTCGCGCCGGACCCACAGCCACACTGCGGCGACCATGAAGCCCAGGAAACAAACGATCGACCAGTTGGCCATCGACAGGCCGAGAAACAACCAGTCCTTGTTCGAGCAGAAGCCGGTGGCCATGAACATCGACGGCCAGCGGACGCCAAACCAGTCAACGATTTGCTCGATCAGCGTCGGCTCGCCAAAACCGCACTCCCTGCTCGCATCGGGATAATACTGGAGCCAGCTCTGGTAGGCGGCAGTCGCCACTCCGCCGGCGGCCGTCAAGCCAATCAGCGCCGCCCAGAGGCGCCGCCAGCCGGGCAGCAGCCCACCAGCCAACGCAAGAAGCGCAATCAGGAGATAGAGCAGCCGCTGAAAAATGCACAGAGGACACGGCTGCAGCTTCATCCAATCGCCGATCACCAGGCCGGCGGCGGTCAGCCCAATTCCCGCCAGCGCTAGCAGGCCAAAACGGGCGCGTAGCGACAAGTGCATCAGTTCGCTCGCTCAGGCCGGCACATAGCTGCGCAAGCGCATCGACAGTTCCTGCAACTGGCGGACACCCGAGCTTTCCGCCCTCGCGCACCAGTCCTGCAAGGTCTGGAGGAGTTGCTCGCGGGAAGCATTCGACCGCTCCCAGACGACGGCAAGCTCCTGACGCATGGAGTAAGCCGTTTCGAGCGCGGGACTCGCTCCGAACAGTGAGTCGAGTTGCCCGCGCAATTCGTGCGGAACGGCGTCTGCATCCGCGGCCAGCCAGTGCGTCAGTCCCTTGAAGCGCTTGCCATCCTGGAGCTTGCCGAGTTCCTCGCGATAAACCTGTTTCAGCGACTTGGCGTAGCGCGAAAGGACGTCGTACCGGTTGGTGATCACCGCCTGCAAGGTGTCGAAATCGACCACCGGGCGCAGCGTACCGAGACGAGGTCTGGGTGCCACCTTTTTCACATGCGCCAGGCCGAGCGCCGCAAGGATGCGAATATAGAGCCAGCCGATGTCGAACTCGTACCACTGGTTCGACAACCTGGCCGAGGTAGCAAATGTGTGATGGTTATTGTGCAGTTCCTCGCCGCCGATCAGGATTCCCCAGGGACAGAGGTTGGTGCTGGCGTCAGGTGAGTTGAAATTGCGGTAGCCCCAGAAGTGACCGAGACCGTTGATCACACCAGCCGCCCAGAACGGTATCCAGACCATCTGCGCGGCCCAGATCAGCAAGCCGGGAAGCACGCCGAAGACACCCACGTCGATGGTCAGCATGATCACCACGCCCAGCTTGTGCCACGGGGTGTAGAGATGGTTCTCGATCCAGTCGTCGGGTGTTCCATGGCCGTAACGCTGCAAGGTTTCAGCGTTACGGGCTTCCTTGACGTAGAGAAAGACGCCGCCCCAGAGGACCCGCCGGATGCCGAGGACCTGGGGACTGTGCGGGTCCTCGGCAGTCTCGCATTTGGCGTGATGCTTGCGGTGGATCGCCGCCCACTCCTTGGTCACCATGCCGGTGCTCAACCACAGCCAGAGACGAAAGAAATGCGCCGCCAAAGGATGCAGATCAAGGGCGCGATGAGCCTGATGCCGGTGCAAGAAAATGGTCACCGATGCAATCGCCACATGCGTCAGAACCAGCGTGGCCAGCACGTAACCCCACCATGGCCAATCGACTAAGCCAGCGTACATGGTTCATCCATCCTCAAGAGATCCAACCCTCGATTCTAAGGCAATAACGGGCGCACGCCAAACGCCATTGCGCCCACGCGGTGCTCGGCGGCTGGCAGCAACGCTGGCTGCCGAGCGCGCGCTCGGGACCTTCGTGCCGGCCAGGGTTTATCGCGCGGCAACAACCCGTTATCATTGGCCCATGAAGACACGAATCCTGCTCGTCGAGGACGATGAACGCCTCGCCGACCTGACTGCCGAATACCTGCGCAAGAACGATTTCGAAGTCCTTGTCGAGGCGCGTGGCGACACTGCCGAAGCGCGCATCCTCACCGACCGACCCGACCTGGTGATTCTCGACGTCATGCTGCCCGGCAAGGACGGTTTCGAAGTCTGCCGTGCAGTCCGCGCGCAGTACGGCGGCGTGATTCTGATGCTCACCGCTCGCGACGAAGACTTCGACCAGATTTTCGGTCTGGAACTGGGCGCCGACGACTACATCGCCAAGCCCGTGCAGCCCCGCCTCCTGCTGGCGCGCATCAAGGCCTTGCTGCGCCGCGCGCCGGCAACCCCGCTCAACGCCGCAGGCGACGCTGCCGGCCCCCCCGAACCGGCCGAAATGTCTTTTGGCAGATTCCGTATCAGCCAGGCCACGCGCAGCAGCCAGCTCGGCTCAGACAGCATCGACCTGACGACGGCCGAATTCGATCTGCTCTGGCTGCTCGCCCGCCACGCCGGCAACATCCTGTCGCGCGACGATCTACTGCAGGAACTACGCGGCATTGGCTTTGATGGCCTCGACCGATCGATCGACGCGCGTATTTCCAGGCTGCGACGCAAGCTGGGTGACGATCCGGAGAACCCGGCACGGATCAAGACCGTGCGCGGCAAGGGTTACCTGTTCAGCAAGCATGACTGGCAATAACAAGCTGCTCGCCCTGTTCGGGGCCAACAAGCCGGCGCCGTGGCGAGGACGCTACAGCCTCGCCCGCCTGTTCTTCACCTTCTACCTGCTGGTCATGGGTTCCTTCGTGGCCATCGCGATCTTTGCCGACTTTGTCATTTCGACCGCCGTCAAGGGAATTACCGACGGCTATACCAGCCGTTTCATGCGCGGCACCATCGTCCTGATCGAGGACGAACTGTTCCGCCGACCGCGCTCCGAATGGCCAAGGACGATTGAGGCGCTGGATAGGAAATTCGCCTACAAGCTTGAGATCGTTGACCGCTGGACGCTGAAACTGCCACACAAGCAGGCCGAAAAACTCGACGATGGCGACCTGGCCATCGACGCACAGGGCGACATCCTTTACCACCGCCTCAAGCAGACGCCGCAGGTCCTGGTGGTCGGTCCGATCTCGCCCGAGCGCAATCCGGACTACCGGAAGGGCATACCGCTCGATTTGCGCATCAGTCTGCTGACCTGGAGCCTGATTGGTTTCTGCCTGGCGATCGTCGTCTGGCTCTGGGTGCACCCGGTCTGGCGAGATCTTGAAGCGATGCGCCAGACGGCGCGCGCATTGGGCGAGGGTCTCTTCGAAGCACGTGCGCCGACGATGCGCAGCAGCGCTTTCGGGCCTCTGGCGGAAACCCTCAACGGGATGGCGGAACGAATACAGCGGCTCATCGCGACGCAAAAGGAGTTATCCAGCGCGATCTCACACGAATTGCGCACGCCCATCGCACGCACGCGCTTCGCCCTCGAGATGCTCGCCGAAGCGGGCGATCGATCCGAGCACGAGCGCCTGTCGCGACTCATCGAAGCCGACCTGGATGAACTCGATGGTCTGATCGACTCCAGTCTGACCTATGCGCGTTTCGAGCGCGAGCAGCCCCAACTCGAACTGAGCACGGTTTTCATCGCACCATGGCTTGAAGAGCAGGTCGAAGCCAATCGCCTGCTTGGGCGGACGCTTGACCTGCAGGTCGACGTGTCGGCCTTGCCGCCGATGCAACGCGTCGAACTGGATTCGCGGAGCATGCCGTATGCCGTCACCAACCTGCTGCGCAACGCTATCAAGTACGCCCGCGCGCGCATCCGGGTAAGTGCGGAAATCGCCAACGACCAGATTGCCCTGCACGTGGACGACGACGGCATCGGCATCCCGGAGGCTGAGCGCGAGCGCGTTTTCTGGGCCTTTACCCGGCTCGACCGCTCGCGCGACAGGGCGACCGGCGGTTACGGCCTCGGACTGGCCATCGCGCGGCTGGTTCTGGAGCAGCACGGCGGCACGGCCAGCGCTGAAGAATCACCACTCGGCGGAGCCCGCTTCACCCTTTGCTGGCGACTGTCACAAAGCGTCACCGAAAGCTGACGCAATCACCGCAGACTCGCTCTCCAGTCGCACCTATCATCGGTGCTGCTTTCAAAAAAACGATGGAGGATGCGACATGAGTGAATTCAAGCTGAACTGCGAGCAGTTTCTCGCCACCACACGACAGCATTTTTTTGCCGGCGATCTGGTTGATGCCTTTGAAGCGGGCGACGATGGCGGCTTTTCATGCCCTGCCTCGGGCGCGATGGAGCATCGACCCCACAACTGACAATGACCGCGGTGGCCGAACCACCTGTGCCGCCCGTGCGTTTCCCGCTCGCCGAAGGAGTCGGAATTTTTATCGGCATAGTCGCCTGGGATGTGCTCACCCTCGGCGAGTTCGACCTTCTCAAGGCCTCGCTGATCGGCGCAAGCAGCGCGCTGGCCTGGTACGGCGTGCGCACTTTTCGCCGCCGCGCGAGTCGCATAGGGACATCCAGGCCTACCCCGGGACCCACCGACCGTCCTGATCGGGAACCTTGACGTCCGCTGCACTTCGCCATCACGCTGCGGCAGGCGAACCGCCGATCATGCGTACCTCGCGTTGGGGGAAAGGAATCTCGATGCCGTGGTCGCGGAACGAGCGCCAGATGGCCATGTTGACCGCTGAACGGACGCCGCCGGTCCCCTCTTGCGGGTCCGATATCCAGAAGCCGAGATCCAGGTTCAGGCCGCTATCGGCAAAAGCAGTCAGCAAGGCTTGCGGTGGCGGGTCAGCCAACACTCTCTTCTGCCCCAGTGCAGCCTCGACCAGCACCTGCATCGCTTGCTCGATATCCGTACCGTAGGCGACCTGAACGGAGACCATGAGGCGAATGCGCGGGTCGGAATGCGATTCATTGCGCACGATGTTCGATACCAGATACTCGTTTGGAATGATCACTGCGGTTCCGGTCAGCGTGCGCAGGACCGTGTAACGGGCAGTGATCTCTCTTACGATGCCGGAGGTGGTGGCATCGATGGCGACCACATTGCCGATGCGTATCGATTGATCGAGCAGGATGATGAAGCCACTGACGTAGTTGCTGGCGATCCGTTGCAGACCGAGACCCAGGCCAACGGCCAGTGCGCCACTGAACACCGACAGCGCGGTGATGTCGATGCCGACCATCGACAGGCTCAGCAGGAGGGCGATCACCGACAGCACGGCCTTGACCAGGCGGCCGAGCACTACCTGGATGTTGGAATCCAGCGTGTGGCTGGTCAACAAGCGTTTTTCGATGAAGCTGGAAAGCCAGAGCGCAAGCAGTACCGTCGCGCAAACGGTAACCACGCCGCTCAGGATGGTCCACAAATCGAGCTTCTGTTTGCCGGCATGAAAGCTTACCTGCTCAAGCATCTCGACCAACGGCGCGGACAAGCCGGTGAGATAAAGCGCCAGGCAGAACCAGATGCTGGTGGCGATGAAGCGCTCGGAAGTCGCCAACCAGCTACTCGGCGAGAAAGCGTGACGCAGGACGTAGATCGCCGCACGCACCAGGGCCATCGAGATCAGCAGCGGGAGTGCCAGATCAAGCAGACTGACCGGTCCGAGATGCCCGTAGGTGAATGCCTTGCGCGCGATCAGGACGAACAACAGCGCCAGCAGGGGAAAAGCGACGCGCTTCAGGCTACCGGTGCCGAGGGTACGCAGCGCGCCATGATCAGCGCTCGAACGGACAAACTGTTGCCGCTGCCCGTAGCGCGACAAGGCCCAGGCGAGGAGCAGACTGCTGGCCAGCGCCAACACCTGCCAGAGAAAAGCCGGGTCGCGAAAATCGCGCCACAACTCCAGCAACAAGACGAACATTTCGTTTTCGTTCATTTCCGCTCCATTATCGCCGCGTAAAAGGCATCGGTCCCGTGCCGATGCGGCCACAGGCGCAAGCGCTCGCCGCAGTCGATGGCAATCTCCTGGTTGGCAAGGATTTCCTGCGCCGAACGCACGACAAACTCGCCGTGCTGCGCCAGAAAAGCCGCGACGACGGCATCGTTCTCGGCGTCGAGCACGCTGCAGGTCGCATAGACGAGCCGTCCTCCCGGCTTCACCAGACTGGCCGCTGCCGAGAGAATGGCTCCCTGTTTGGCGCTCAGTTCGGCAACGCTCTCCGGCGTCTGCCGCCACTTCAGATCCGGATTGCGGCGCAGGGTTCCCAGGCCGGAACACGGCGCATCGACAAGCACGCGATCGAGCTTGCCGGCCAGTCGCCTGACCTTGATGTCCCGCTCCGACTCGATGCGCACGGGATACACATTCGACAGGCCGGAGCGCGCCAGGCGCGGCTTCAGCCTGGCCAGCCGCCGCTCGGCCACGTCAAAGGCATAGAGCCTGCCTTGCGAGCGCATCAGGGCACCGAGCAGCAAGGTCTTGCCACCGGCACCGGCACAGAAGTCGGCGACCATTTCGCCACGTCTGGGCTGCAGCAGGAAGCCGAGCAACTGGCTACCCTCGTCCTGGACTTCGATGCGGCCATCGATGAACAAGGCGTTTTTCGACAGCGCCGGCTTGCCGACCAGGCGGATGCCAAGCGGTGAATAAGGACACGCATCGGCCGCCAACCCATCGGCCAGCAACCGCGCCAGCACGTCGTGCCGCGTTGCCTTGAGGGAATTGACGCGCAGGTCGAGCGGCGCCGGCTGATTGAGCCCAGCCGCAAGCTGCTCGACGTCGTCCGCGGCAAATTGCACCGTCAACAGCGCATGCAGCCAGTCGGGCAGATCGAGGCGTACCGCCGGCGGCAGTTCATCGACTTTCACCGCCTTGGCGTGCGCGAGCCACTTGCGTTCGGCCTCGGTCAGCACCGCGTCCAGCTCGCGCCGGTTCATGCCCTGCACACAGGCCAGCGAGGCCAGCAACAGGCGCCGTGAGGTCACCTCGTCGGCGCAGCGCGCCGACAGCGAGCGTTTGCGGCGCAACACCGTGAAAACCGCTTCGGCCACGAAACCACGGTCGGCATGGCCAAGTTCACGATGCTGCCGAAAATAGTTGGAAACGACCAGATCGGCCGGAAAGCTTGAGCGCAACAGCTCGGCGAGCAGTGTTTCGGCATGGTGGAAAAGGGCGGTCGTCAAACGCACGGTCATTGCTCCTGGCTGAATTCGATGGTCGTCGCAAGCTGGACGTAGACATCCCCTTTGCGGTCGGTATGCTGTATCTTCACCGGCAGCAGCGCACGATCGTAGGCCAGCCACAGGTCGGTCGTCGATCCACCGGGCACACGCAGGTGAAGACAGCGAAAGGTGCCGGCCGGAACCTCGACTTCCTCGTCGCCGACCACTTCGAGGCGATACTGGCCGTACTTCTTGCCGGTGGCAACCGGCAAGCTGCTTCCCGAGGCCAGATTGGCCAGCAAGCCCAACTGGTAATTGAACGACAACAGATCCTGCGCGCCCAGGGTCAGGGCCTGCACTGGCCGACCAGGCATGCGTAACTGCATGTTCGCCCAGTCGAATTCGGCTAGTTCGCGGGGAGCGTGCCCGGCTTCTCGGCTCACGAAATGCTCGGGCACCAACCCGGCGACGGTCAGCCGGCCGCGACTTTCGAGTTCGACCCGCAGCGGCTTGAACAGCGCCACCAGCCCCGTCGTTTCGGTCACTGCGGTGAACCGGTACGCCCCATCGACGATTTCCCAGTCGTGCGTCGACTGACCGATGGCAAAGCCCTGGTCACCACGATCGACGCGATAGTGGATCATTCCCCGCGCGGGTAGCCGCGACTCGGTCGAAGCAGGCATCGCCGGAGGGGATGTCGCGACCGCCTCGGCTTGATCGCCAGGTTCGCTCTCGTGCTCGATCTCGGGTGCGGCCGCGGGTGTCGGGGTCGGCACGGGGGATTCCTGAGCGGTCACCACCGGCGGACGCGCAGCCCGCTCAAGCGGCCTGCGCGGCGCCTTCCTGCGTGCCACCGGCGGGAGTTTGGCGTTGACTCCCGCTTCGACCCTGGTTTCGATTCTGGTCAGTGGATCGGGCAACGGCGCCCCTTTCGCCAGCGGGCTCAGTTCGACCACCAACGGCGTGGGCTGGGCAGCGTCAGACAAGTCGAACTCGGGGGCAAAGAGCGCCAGGGCATGCACGCCAAGCGAAGCCGCGAAAGCGATGATCAGGGCCACAGGCATCGGGCAGCCGCCTCAGCCCCCACAGCCGGAGAGATCAATACGCCAGCGCCATCCTGTGCCGCATCCAGCGCGACGCGTCCGCCCTGCAGACGCAGGCGACCTTCGGCAAACCAGCGCACGGCCAGTAGATAGATTTGATGCTCCTGAGCCAGAACGCGCGCAGCGAGAGTCGCCTCGTCATCGGCATCGAGCACCGGTACGGCGGCCTGAACGATGACCGGCCCGTGATCAAGCTCGGGCGTCACGAAGTGTACCGTACAACCGTGAATCCGCGCCCCCTCGTCAAGCGCTCGGCGATGGGTATGTAAACCTGGAAACGCCGGCAACAAGGAAGGATGAATGTTGATCAGCCGTCCAGCGTAGCGGCGCACGAAACGGTCGCCGAGAATCCGCATGAATCCGGCCAGCACGACCAGGTCTGGCGCGAAGGTGTCGATCGCTGCGGCCAGCACGGCGTCGAAATCCTCGCGGGCGACAAACTGCCGGTGGTCGACCACGCGTGTCGGCACGCCGCTCGCGGCTGCGGTCGCCAGACCTTGGGCATCAGGGCGATTGGAGAGCACCGCGGCGATCCGCACAGCGAGCGTACCGGAATCGACTGCCGCGAGCAGCGAAGCCATGTTGCTGCCTCGCCCCGAGATCAGAATGACGACCGAGATCATGCCTTGCGCTGCCGCAACCAAGCAATGAACAGCGGCAGCAGGGAAATCACGATGATCGCCACGATCACCAGCGTCAGGTTCTTCTGAATCCACGGCAGATTGCCGAACCAGTAGCCGGCCAGGGTCAGCGACCCGACCCAGGCGGTACCGCCGATCAGGTTGAAGAGGGTAAAACGCGCATAGCTCATTGCGCCAATGCCTGCCACAAAGGGCGCGAAAGTGCGGAACAGCGGCAGGAAACGGGAAAGGACCAGCGTCTTGCCGCCGTGCTTCTCGTAGAAGGCATGCGTCTTGTCGAGCGCCGCCTTGTTGAAGACGCGCGACTGCTCCCAGTGGAAGACCTTGGGTCCGAGACAGCGGCCGATCTGATAGTTGAGCATGTTGCCGAGCACGGCGGCAGCGGCGAGCACGGCGAGCAGGATGCCGATCTCCATGCCACCCAGCGCAGCCAGCGCGCCGGCAACGAAGAGCAGCGAGTCGCCGGGCAGGAACGGCGTCACCACAAAGCCCGTTTCGCTGAAGATGATGACGAAAAGAATCGCGTAGATCCACGACCCGTACTGCTGCACCAAGATCGCCAGGTGCTTGTCGAGGTGCAGGATGAGGTCGATGAAGCTGGTCAGATATTCCATCGTCGGCGCAGGCAGGGTAAGCGGCAAGGCGCGATTCTACCGGAAGCCAGGCCGGTATAATCCGCCAATGCGCGAAACCCCAAGAATCCACCTGCTGCCGGATCTCCTGATCAGCCAGATTGCGGCCGGCGAAGTCGTCGACCGTCCGGCCTCTGTCCTCAAGGAACTCCTTGAAAATGCACTCGACGCCGGCAGCTCGACAATCCAGATTCAGCTCGAAGAAGGCGGCGTCAAGCTGCTGCGCGTCAGCGACGACGGTTGCGGTATCGCACGCGAGGAACTGGTTCTCGCCCTCACCCGCCACGCCACCTCGAAGATCCATTCGCTCGACGACCTCGAACGCGTCGGCACGCTGGGTTTTCGTGGCGAAGCGCTGGCCTCGGTAGCCGCCGTCGCCCGCGTCACGCTGACCAGCCGACAAGCGAGCGAGGGAGGACAAGGTAGCGCGGCCGTGCAACACGCCTGGCGGCTGACGGCCGACCCCGGCGCGACCCCTGAACCAGCCGCCCTGCTCACCGGTACGGTCGTCGAAATGCGTGACCTGTACTACAACACGCCGGCCCGGCGCAAATTCCTCAAGTCCGACAGCACCGAGTTCGCGCATGGCGTCGAGGCGGTCAAACGCATCGCGCTGGCGCATCCGGCAGTCGCCTTCACCGTGTCGCACAACGGTCGCGCCGGTCTGCATCTGACCAGGAGCGATAGCCGTGGCCGTGCCGGCGCCATTCTCGGCAACGATTTCCTGGCCGAGTCGCGCAGCCTCGACGTCCAGGCCGGCCCCCTGCGCGTTTTTGGTTACTGCGCGCTGCCAGCCTACTCGCGCGCGCGCGGCGACTCCCAGTACTGTTACGTCAACGGCCGCTTTGTCCGCGACAAACTGCTCGGCCACGCCCTGCGCGAGGCTTATCAGGACCTGCTGCACGGCAGCCGGTATCCGGCCTACTGCCTGTTCCTGGAAATCGATCCAGCGACGGTCGATGTCAATGTGCACCCGCAGAAAACCGAAGTCCGCTTTCGTGACGCGCGCGCGGTGCACCAGTTCGTCTTTCATGCCGTGCAGCGCCTGCTGTCCAGCCCACTGGCGACGCAGATCGCCGGCGCGCCAGTGGGCAATGCGGCGCCGCTGGCGACGACCTCAGGTGGCGAGCACTTGCCCCCACCAGACGGGGCGGTGGCCCACCTTTTCTTGGGCAAGACCCCCGATCGCCCCGCCTGGCGCCCAGCGTCGCAGGGTTCGCTGCACATCGGTGAGCCGACCACCACGGGCAGGTATCTGGCTTTTGTCGACGCAGCGCGCTCGCCGGATGGCCAAGCAGCGGCACTACCAGCCACAGCCGCCGACGACACGCAGGCACCACCGCTCGGCTACGCCCTGGCGCAATTGCATGGCGTCTATATCCTGGCGCAGAACAGCCAAGGGCTGATCGTCGTAGATATGCACGCGGCGCACGAACGGATCCTCTACGAAAAGCTCAAGCGGGCTTTCGATGAGCAGCAGGTGACCACGCAGTCACTGCTGATTCCCGCCGTCTTCCCGGCCGAAGCGCTCGACGTCGCCGCCGCCGAGGAGCACGGCGAAGCGCTACACCAGATCGGCTTTGAACTGGTGCCGATGGGTCCCCGACAACTGGCGGTCAAGAGCGTGCCGGTACTGCTGCTGGCCGGCGATCCGGCGGCATTGGCACGCGCGCTGCTGAGCGATCTGCGCGCGCATGGCGTCACCCAACTGCTGACCGCGCGGCGTAACGAGTTCCTCGCCGACATGGCCTGCCACGGCGCGGTGCGTGCGCGGCGCCTGCTGTCGCTGACGGAGATGAACGCCCTTCTCCGGCAAATGGAAGAAACCGAACGTGGCGACCACTGCAACCACGGTCGTCCGACGTGGACCCAACTGACGATGGCCGACCTCGACCGCCACTTCCTGCGCGGCCGATGAGCGCGCCCCCCGCCCATCGCTGCGCACTGCCACCGGCGATCCTGCTCATGGGACCCACCGCCAGCGGCAAGACCTCGCTGGCGATCGAACTGGCGCGCCGCTTCCCGGTCGAACTGATCAGCGTCGACTCGGCACAGGTCTTTTGCGACATGGACATCGGCACGGCCAAGCCCGACGCGGCGACACGTGTCGAATTCCCGCATCAACTGATTGACCTGATCAGTCCGCAGGAAACCTACTCGGCTGCCCGCTTCTGCGCCGACGCGAGCGCCGCGATGGTCGAGATCACCGCGCGTGGCCGCGTTCCCGTGCTCGTTGGCGGCACCATGCTCTATTTCAAGGCGCTGCTTGATGGCTTGGTCGACCTGCCACCGGCCGACCCCGTGACGCGTTCTGCGATCGACCTCGAAGCCGCCGCACGCGGCTGGCCGGCGCTGCACGCCGAACTCGCCGCGGTCGACCCGGCCACGGCGGCGCGTCTGCAGAGCACCGATGCGCAGCGCATCCAGCGTGCGCTCGAAGTCTTTCGCGTTTCAGGGCGGCCGCTCTCGGCGCTGATCGCCGCCGGCGAGAAGAAGCCGCCACCCTACGCCTTCCTGTCGATCGGCCTGTTGCCCGCAGACCGCAGCGTCCTCCACCAGCGCATCGCCGAACGCTTCGACGCCATGCTCGCCATCGGGCTGGAAGCTGAAGTCGACCGGCTGCACGAGAAGTACCGCCTGCGCGCCGAGTTGCCGTCGATGCGCTGTGTCGGCTACCGGCAGGTATGGGCAGTTCAGCACGGCATCGCGCCGCGCAGCGAACTGCGCGATCGTGGCATCTACGCCACCCGCCAACTGGCCAAGCGGCAGATCACCTGGTTGAGCAACACGCTGCGCCCACAGGGGGTCGATTGCCTCGCCCCGGACCTTCACGACACGGTCGCCAGGGCGGTCAGCCGCTTTCTCGACTGACCGCCCTGGCGACCAGAACGTAGGGCGTGCAGGAGAAGGCTTTGCTTCCGTTACCGTGACAGTCGCGAGCGACTCACGAGCCAGACTACTCGCGTCGAGGCCCGCTCATCTCTGGCAAAGTGAAGTCGACCTTGATCAACATACGGCTCTTGACCGCCTTCGTGCCACGGCGTCCGGGAGAAAACGGCGTAGTCCGAAAGGCTTCCAGTGCCGCTTCGTCAAAGACACCGGGGGGGCTCGCTTCAATCACCTTCAGGTGAAGAAGTTGCCCGTTTTCATCGATCAGCAGCACCAAGCGAACCCAGCCCTCCACGTCACGCGCCTGGGCATGCGGTGGATAGGCCGGCACCACCGTGACCAGGGGAGTCGGTTGTTCGTCGAGTTCTGACGACTTGAAGAAATGCTCGTCGATCGGCAGCGCAAGTCTGCTCTCTGCGTCGGGCAAGTCCGCGCGAACCTGACTCTCGGCCTCAGCCAGTTCGGGCGGCGCAGAGAGCGGGGAATCGGCTACCGTCTCGACGAGCGGGGCGGGATCTGCGACGACGGTAGCTACCGGCTGCGGCGCATCCTTGATGCGGGCCTCCAGACGAACAAGCTCACTGGAACGGGCTGGGGCCCTCACGGGCCCCAGCACTGACAGCAGCGCAGCGTGCAGCGAGGCTGACAGCAGCAGCGCCGCCGCGAGTGGCTGTCGGGTCAGCAGTGGCTTCCTTTCCGGAAGCAACGACTGCCGCCGGTCATTGCTCAGGTTCCTGGAACCAGTAGGCGCGCTGACCGACACCGGCCTTGCCGATCTTCTCGATGTTGAGCGCACCGGCACCGCCGCCGGACAGGTCCCAGATCTTTCCGTCACGGATGACGATCGTTCCATCCGACGGGAAACCCCGGATCGGAAAACCCGAGAAGGTGCGCGAATTGAGCTTTCCGGCGCTGTCGGTGTAGACAGCGTAGCCTCCATTGAGAGCGTTGATGGCATACATCGTCCCTCTGCCCGGCGGCAGGCAGGAAGGCGTTCCCGACGCAGACTCCTGCGCACCCGGGGTATAGGTTCCAAAGCGCAGGACATTGAAGAAGACTCTCGGTGCGTTGACGACTTTTTCTCCCAACGGGTCTTCCTTGCTACTCCTAAGTCTCAACACCCAGCCCTTCTTGACCTTGAGGTAATGCAAAGCCTCTGCCCTTGAACCCTTGATGTCCTCGGCGCCGTCGGTGCCCAATTGCACCTGATTGGCTGTCAGGTCGTAGAAGCTATCCGCGTTATACCTGATCGGCCAATCGGTCGTCTCAGTCGCCGTCAAACCAACATTCAGGTCCTTGATCATGAACATCAGGTCCTCGTTATCTGTGCGTAGAGGGTTCTCCCGGTCGCCGGTACCGACGTATACAGCGTCGAAGCGCTGTCTCTGGTCATACTGCTTCACCACCGCTGGTGGGAAGAAGATCTTCCGTCGCGGGGTTGCGCCATTGGTCAGATCTGCGAACTTCACCGCCTTCCAGTCTTTTGGCTTTCTTGGATTGCTGTCGTCGGCGCCGTCAATGTCGAAACGCCAGACGTTGCCGCCCAGGTCACCGATGTAGAGCCGATCCGCATAGTCGCCTGAATCGAGGTCGGTGTTGATCGGCGTGGCATCCGAGGGGATGCTGTAATCCATGCCAGAAACCTGAACATTGGTTTCGGAGGCGGCTGCCGGCGTGAAGCTGCGGATCAACGCACCCGTCTTGGCATTCACGAAATAGACTCCGCGGCCCATGCTGTCGGCCTTCTCCCCGAGCTGATCATTGGACGCTGGATCATAGCCTCCCCCGAAGACGAGCACGGGGTCGGCACTGGCGCGAAGCCGCGCAAAGGCCGGTGTTGACCAGGTCTGGCCCAGCTCCGCGAAGCCTTCCTCTGCCTTGGTGTTGTCGATCTTCCACATCAACTTGGGCTTCGCCCGGTCGACAATGTCGAGAGCGTATAGTGCACGGCCACCGCGGCGCAAGCCGAAGACCAGGTACGCTGTGTCTTTATCCGGGTTGTCGATTTTCCCGTCGCCATCACCGTCCTTGATGAAAAGCTTCGGACTGCCATCGCCCGCAGTGAGATGTTCGCCTTCCTTGTCGTCCATCAGGGCACCGAGTTGCGGCAGGGCTTCTTCCGGCATGAAGGCCCATTTCTCCTGACCGGTCTTGGTATCCACCGCATGCAGGATGCCATCATTGGACATGTAGAAGAGGTACACGACCGTCTTGGCTTCGTCCGCATTAGTCTCGTAATTCAGGATGGCTGGGCTGGAGTGCAGCACGTCGGCATGCGGCCAGGTGCGCCAGGTCGAGCAAGCGGTCCCGGCCTTGCTGCATCCACTATCCTTGTTGTCACCGCCGCGGCCAAAGTTGATGACCTTGGCCCGCTCATCGCCGTCGGCAGTACCGAGCAACTTCGCAGTGATCGCGGCGTTGGCTTGCGACATGGCGTTGGAGGCGTCAGTCAAATCGTGCTCGCTGTTGGACGACAGGTAGGTGTAAAGCTGCCGCGAGTCCGGCGTGGATCCGGATGCCGTCTTCAGCACATAGCCGGTTCCACCCTTATCGGGCTTGCCCCCGTCGGCATCGAAGGTACCGTCCTTATTTGGCTGGATCCAGAAACTCACCGCGTCATCGCGCACATTGCCGGTAATCACGTGCGTGGCGGAGTCAAGTTCCTCGATGTTCTTCAGGCCATTCTCGTTCTTGAACTCGGTCTGCCCAGTCAGGCACAGCGAGTCGGGGATACCACACTCCTGTTTTATGGTGCTGAGCTTGAATTTCTTCACTGTGCCATCCCAACGCACCCGGTTTTCCGGGCCAAAGAACGCCAGATACACGTCTTCTGCGCTCTCGTTGCGATTGGAAGCAGACAGCGACACGGTAGGCGCAACGGCCGTCGCGTGCCACGCGAGGATCGCCTTGAGAGTCTCAGAAAGCGCTGTGCTCAGGTCGCCACTGTCTTTGGCCTCGATGTTCATGCCCTTGCCGAACTCGGCGGCCTTCTTGAGCACAGGCGTGTTGCCCTCGCCGGCAAAACCGATCGTGTAAGTGCTGACCGTCTGAATCCCGGGCAGCAAGTCTTTCTCAGTCTTCGATCCGCCGCCGGGCGACATATCGCCGTTGGCCATGAAATAGGTCAGTTCGTCGAGCCAGACGTAGGTGCCGTACTTCTGGTCCGGCAGGCCAAACGGTTGGCCCGTGGCCGGGTCTTCGAACTGTTTGCTGGTCGTTGCCTGCACTGTGGTGAGCGGCGGCGTCTCTGAGGGTTCCTGCTTCAGTGCCTTGACCAGTTCGTCAGCCTCATTGTCGGATTCCGGCCCGCCATCCGAGATCAGTACGACGTAGTTCTTCTGGCACATCGCCGCAGATCCTTCCTTCGGGTTGTTCAGGATGGGCGAATTGTATTTTCCATCCTTGATTGCCTCGGGATCGTAAAAATCCGACACCAAGCCTCCGCTGGCGGCCGCGTCCTGAAGCGTTCCGAATTTCGGCTTTTCCCCACGGAAGTACAGATAGGCCTCGTACATCACCTCCGTCAGCGGGGTCTGGCCCGTAGCCACCACGCTATTAAGCTTGTCGATCAGCAGCTTTCGATTGTCCGTGTTCATCTGCCGGATCACCGAGACGACGTGGCCACCAGGGGTATCGAAGGGGTTAGCGGCAGAAGGCTTGTTGTACACCATCAGGCCGAAGCGTACGCCGTTCGTGCTGTTCACCACGCCGGTCAAAGCGTCCTTGGCGATCTGCAACTTTGTCTTGCGCCCGATCGGCTTACCGTTCGGCCCTCGCGGCCCAAATCTCCAGTTGAGATAATTGACCGAGTACATGTCGACCGCTTTTTTGGGGTCGATGTCCTTGGCACCTGTGGGAGTATATGCGACCGCATCGCTCCAATCCGTAGTGAAAGCCCGTTTCTCTGCGGTCATGACACTGTTGCCGGGGTTGCCGGCCTTGCCGTTGTCCGCCTGACAGTCGTGGACGAGATAATCCTGTCCTTTATTGAAAGGATATACGTCGTAAGTTTGTTTTGTGAAAGTCACTGGCGGAGCCGCGGTCTTGTTTTCACAGGGATCGATGGCGCCTACATAGAAACACCCAGGTGTTCCTGCAGGTTCATAGCTGCTACAGCTTGCGTATACGCCCTCGAAGGTATTGCAGGCGTAGTTGCTGCCGTTGTCTCCATTATCCCAGATGGCATTGTGATAAACAGTTTTGTTAACCGAAACATCCGTCGCCTTGGAGGTATCAATCCAGCAATAGTTGGCGCTTGTTGGCCCATCCGGACACGCCTTTTCGCCTAGTTTGTTTCCTTCCCCATAGCAAGAGCCGCTGCAAGTGCCACCGTAGTAAAGGGTTTGAGTCCCCTCGCCGGGGATACTTTTCCGACCGGACCATTTACATCCCTGATAAATGGCAGCCCGGTAGTTCACCGCTGGCGGCGAAGTGCAGGGCACAGGCTTTGGGTCGCACGTGGGCTCGACACTTTGGCAGCTTGCATCGCTCTTGACCCACCACCTTGCCGAGTTAGTGGCATCATTGGCTGCTGCGATAGGTTTGGCATTAATGGTGCAGGTCCGCGTGCAAACTTTCGCGGGGTCTGGCTTGTCTGGTATCCCGAGTGTGAGCTTGGTGACCGGTTCATCGTAATAGGCCGGGGTTCCCGTCATCTTGCCAAAAGCTGGCTCTGGCAGAAGGTCTCTATTACCCTTCCAGGCTAAATGCTGTGCCTGGTCCAAAGCAATTGGGGAACTAATATCGTATTGTTTCAGCGCCCAATACAGTTGATTCACATCAGCACTTCCGGACACGAATTTCTGAAAGTTAAAGCCGCCCATGTCCGCGACAAGATCTGTCCATCCAGAATAGGAGGCGCCGGTGATTTTGGTGCGTATTGGTTGACCCTGGCCAGCAACGTCATCGTAGCTAGGAAAAGGGGCTATCCAAGGATAACTGTCGCGTACGGGGGGGGAATCCAAGAACTGGGTGCGCGCGTGGATACTGGCGTTCACACTGGTGCTCAAAATGCCTTCGGCCGCCGTTATGCTAGCCGCCGCGGAATTGATGTTTGGAGTCCAAGCACTTAACGTCGTCGGGTAGACAGTGTCATTGTTCGCTAGGCGGCCGTTTCTGAGGCCGAGGAAGGGCTCCCAGCGCTGCCATAACTGGTTCTCGTATTTTCCCGTGTTGCGCGGATAGTCGGTCGGCGCGAAAACGGTGGATGGCAGCAGGTTGGCCAGCGAATCGTTGCATTTGTTGTAGTAGAGATATTTGTTGTCGGTCTCTCCATAGTTGATGCCGCCGCGTTTGTCGGCCGGACTGCCACTCTGGCGGACGCCTCCCTTCCAGCGATTGAAAGCATTGGACCATAGGCGCTTGTCGGTCTCGGCGGCTCCAGCGGGAAGCCAGTAAATCCAGTTGGCATCATTGTAATTGCGGTAGAGGTAACGCGGGCCAGGGTCGTCTGCGTCCGAGTCCGTCGTCTTGGTGTAGGTAGCCTTGGCGTAGGCGCTTGCGGCTGCCCACAGCGCTTTGCGCTCTGCCAGAGTTGAACCGGCCCAAGAGCCGTACCTCTTCAACACCGTCACCGGCTTGTCGTCGGTTGGAAATGCGGTGATCGTGGTGTCTGAATCATCTTTCATGTACGGGTTATCACTGCCGATGACCGTGAGGTCATTCCACAGATATTCCACATGGGAATCGTAGTCGCCGGGGTACTCACGCCATCCTTCCGGCTCATTCATCGAGTCTGAAGTATCAACGATCAGCAATACCGCCGGCTCGGCGGTATTGCCGGCATCCATCGCCGACTTGTAAATGTCCGTGTCTCGCGCGGAGGCCGCGGCCGAATACAGTGACAGCGGCAAGACCGTCGCCGGATTGGCGAGCGCCGCGATCAAGGTCCAGGCGAGACGCCTCTGCCAAGGCTTGCAAGTAATTTGTGTTTGGTCTGCGGTAAGCATGGTCAGGCCTCGCTCTCAGTCGGTGATTTCAGGTCAGAAGCAGGCGCCCGGCGGGGCGATGGACCGAATTCCCTGGTGGACGATCGTTCGCCCCGAAAAAACCGGGTCACGCGCGTCCGCCCGGACGTCAAAATAAACTGCCTGCAGCGTATTGGATCCCAGCATATTGCCACTCCCGACGCCGGCAAAGTCGGCGCACGCCACTTCGGCCACCTTCATGCACAGTTGGTGCTTAGCAACATCCAGGTAGCTGAAGTGCGGATCTTCAAGAACGTCGTAATCAGCGCTGAAATCGACGCAGCCGTCGACCTTGGGGAACACGTGGCCGTGGAAAAAACGGCCTCGGTTGCTGGGGGCGTTCATGAAAGCCCAGATCGATGCCTCTGCGTTGGCCAGGTTCTGGGCGGCAATCTGACTGGCCCCGCCGATCTTCAACTCGATGACGCTGGTGCGCACCAGGGAAACGGCGAGTAGCGTCATGATGACCAGCAGGATCAGGCTGGTGATGAGGACGACTCCAGTCTGCGCTGCGGTGGTTTTATTCATGGTTGCGACTCGAGTCGTTGGGCGATATTGCGCACCTGAAACGATTGCGTGAACACATGCCGATGATAGTTGCAGGGCAGCAGGTCTGGTGCATCCGCACAGCCCAACTCGGCGTTACCGTCACCGTCGAGATCGTAGCGCCGACTGCTATCGTCATAACCGGCGGTCGGCTTGGGCGATCGAACCAACAAGGAAACGCGCGCGGCTACCACCTGCGCGAACTCGGCAAGCGTCGGTGTCTCGGTGTATTTCCCTGGCGTGCCGTTGGGAGGGGCGTGCGTATCGATACCGTAGGAAATGCGTATGGCCTCGATACCCTCGGCGACAGCGACCTCGGTCATCGCCGCACCGACAAGTTCCTGACGAACGAGAGTGGGGACCGGTTGGTTGCCGTCGTCTGTGGCCAGGCAAACAGTGTCGCCGGTGCCTGTGGGTCGACTGCAAGGTCGCAAATAGTAGGCCTTGGCCTGATAAGCATAGATTGGCGCCTCGGCACCGCCGAGAACGGTTCGTCTCGGTGGGGTGCCAAAACCCGCATATTGGCTACCCTTGAACAGCATGCCACCGTTCGAATCAGCCTGGACATACAGCGTGTTGGCGTCCAGATTGGCAGGTGCTACCTGTACGCCAGTCGCTCCGCGCACGACAAGAATAAAGCTTGGCCGATCGGCGGCGCTGCCGATAAAGTTAGCCTGATTGATGCATGGCATCGCGGCGTGCGCGGCCGTACTGGTCAAGGCAGGGTCGCCTGACAGCGGGAGGCCGAGCAGCGGTTGGGCAAAATTGGTGGCCCAGCCTGCGCCACACTCCTCGCCCACGGCCGTGAGCGCCTGAATGTCGTTAGTCGTCGTGGCCCCATAGAAGCCAGCCATGCGCAGATCGGAGCCAATGGAGTTGAGTGCATAGGCCCCGTTTTCCTGCATGCGTGCGAAGTCGTCACTGACCTTGAAAACGCGCGTCGAGTTGACCAGCAGCGAGCCCATGGCCAACAGCAGGATGATGCCGATCGTCATCGCGACCATGACTTCCACCAGAGTCAGGCCACGCTGCAAGGCGTTGACCGCTGGGCCGGAGAACTGGCGCAGGATCACGACGCGCATCCCCACGGTTTAAGGGCATTCAATACGCAGGTGGATACCCTGAGCGTCACCAGGCGGCGACGTTCCTCCTTGCCGTAAAGACCTTGACCGCATGCTGAGGCATTATTGGCGGGCGCGACGGTGTCGCCCTCGCCCTGCCAGGCGACGCTGACCCAGAACACGGGCATAGCCGCATCCTTTTCTGGCCATTCGATGCATCCGCGCGCGCCGATGATGCCGCCGACCGTATTGGTGGCCACATCCTTGGTTTCCGCTGCGCCGACGAGCATGCCATCCCACGTGGCCAGGTGCTTGGCCGCAATCTGCTCGGGGGTGCAGGCATCTGAACAGTTGTTCTCGTTGTCCTTGAGCAAATTGCCCTGGCCAGGCATGTCGTTGCCGTCGGTCGTACCTGTCACGTAGTACGGGGCGCCACCCTGATTGGCACGGATCTTCTCGGCCATTTCCTGGGCCATGGCCAGCGCCTGCTGGCGTTGATAGCCCTCGAAAGAGGCCCGCTGCCCCTTGAGCATGAGAATCGCAATGCCGAGCAGGCCAATCAGCAGGATGATCAAGGAAACCAACACCTCGAGAAGCGTGAATCCACTCGCCCAGTCTTGACGGGAGCTCATTCGCGCGTCCTCAGTCGCATCTCGGCACGCCCGTGACAACAGTCACGCGCCCGCTTGGGCTGAACTCCAGCATGCGTGCCGGCACGTTCGGGGAAATCAGTGTCGAACTGATGATGATCGCCCGGACATTCGGTATGTCGACGCCGGCTTTGTAGGTGCGCACCCTCCCATCCGCACCAAAGGTCAGCACGTCGATCGAATTGTCCGCGTTGGTGCCTGTAGTGCAGACCTTGACCGAGGGATCGAGAGCCGGGCGAGAGATGAGGTAGCATTCATCTCCCAGATTGGGGCAAGTGTTGTTGGCAGCGGGTGTGAACTGGCCGTCACGGTTGGCGTCGTCAAAGACCTGCCAACCGCCGACCCACTGGTCAGTGACGCGAGCGATACCCACGCGCGTGCTGCGCTTGATCGCTTCGGTACGCGCCAGGGCCAGGTCGGCGGCCAGATCCGAAGTCACGGACTTCAGGCGTTGGTTGGCGATCAACTCCTGAAAAGGAAGTGTCGCGAGACTCATCAGAATTCCCAGGATGGCAATGACGACCAACAGTTCGACGAGGCTGAAGCCGTGACGGGCCTCGGCTGGTCGGGGACTACCATGGCTTGTCCTTGCCTGCCGTGTAAGTGTTGTCGCCATCGATGTCACGCCATTTCTGAGCGGTGTTGTTGACTACCAGGTTCCCGTCGTTAGCCATTCGTCCGCCAACATTGGGGGTCATAAAAACCATGAAGGACGGGGGCGTGGCGTCGTTTTTAACTCCGTCAAAGTTCGGGGCGGCGTAGTCCGAACCTACGTCCGCTGGCATCGTCAGGCCAAGTCCACCAGCTCCCAATGTCTTGGTGTACTGACGATTGTCGAGCAGATACTGCTCCTCGCGCTGGGCGACATCAAGCAGGAATTGCTGCGCGGCGGCGCGGTGGGCACGAAGAATGTATTCATTGTAAGCGGGTACGGCGATGGCCAGCAAAACGCCGATGATCGCCACGACGATCAGCATTTCAATCAAGGTGAAGCCGGAGGTCTTTTGTTCTGACGAGTGTTTCATCAAAAAAACCTACTCTATCGAGGTAACAAAGTCAAGGGCGCAGTGAAGAATTTCTGTGATCCTGTCCGCCGCGTCAGGCGCAATCCACCGCGTAGTCAATCATACCCTTGCCGGCCCGGTGTGCAAGGGCGGCATGAACAAGCGCCGACCTTTGGCAGAGCGCCTCCCCGGCCCTGTTGAATTTCCCCTCACCAGGCGTGTCTGAGGAGTCAGGCGATGCAGACCAGGAGCGATCCGCTGCGGCGATCCACGCCCGTCGGCACGCCGGCGTAAAAAAAAGTCCCTGCGCCCCATGGCGTGACCATGCGGGCCGACCGCTCAACAAACAGATTGGAGAATGCGATGACCCTTATCACAAAGTCCCCCGCCTATGCTCGGCTTTCGGCCGCGACCCTGTTGCTGGCAGCGCTGAGTACCGGCGCAGCGTTCGCCGCCGACATCAAGGTGACCCTATCGGGCACTAACGAGGTGCCGCCAGTGACCACGTCGGCAAGCGGCGGAGGAACGATAATGGTCAGCAACGAGGGTTCGGTCACCGGCGGCGTGACCACGATGGGTGTCGCGGGTACCGCCGCGCACATCCACGAAGGCGCTCCGGGCAAGAACGGGCCCGTCATCGTGCCACTGGTGAAGGAAGGCGACGCCTACAAGGTGCCAGCCGGGGCCAAGCTGACCGAAGCGCAGATGGCGAGCTTCAAAGCCGGCAACCTGTACATCAACGTACACAGTGCGGCGAATCCAGGCGGTGAAATCCGCGGTCCGTTGAAGTAGGCTGTCAGATACAAGAAAACCACCCACAGGTGGTTTCAGTGGTTGGTTGTTCTTGGAGGCGCGAGCGGGAGTCGAACCCACCTACACGGATTTGCAATCCGGTGCATAACCGCTTTGCTATCGCGCCGCGCTGGATCCGAAACGCGTGGACGCGCCCAGCCAGCCAATCTGGAGCGGGAGAAGAGTCTCGAACTCTCGACCTATACCTTGGCAAGGTATCGCTCTACCAACTGAGCTACTCCCGCATGAAGCGAGTGCGCATTATAAAGGCCTGCCCTTGACTGTCAACGCCTTCTTCGCTGTGCGCACGCTTGCCGGCATCTTCTTTCGCCGCTGACTAACTCTTGTGGTCCTCTTCAATCAGGTGCGGCCACGCCATTCGCATGTAGTAGCCCATCGACCAGAGGGTCAACACGGCCGCCACATAGATCAGCCAGATACCCGCCTGAAAAACGTCGAAGGTACCCAGTGGCGCGTGATAGAGCAACAAGGGAATGGCGAACATCTGCGCACTGGTCTTGATCTTGCCAATCATCGATACGGCAACACTTCTATGGGCGCCAATCTGCGCCATCCACTCGCGCAAGGCGGAAATCGTGATCTCGCGACCGATGATGATCGTTGCCAGGATTCCGTCGAGCCGGCCAAGCTGGACCAGTACGATCAATGCGGCAGCGACCATCAGTTTGTCCGCCACCGGGTCGAGGAAGGCACCGAACGCGGAAGTCTGCTGCCAGCGGCGTGCGAGATAGCCATCGAGCCAGTCCGTGATCGCTGCGACGACGAAAATCACCGTCGCGGCGAGATCGCGTCCGACGACGTTAACCCAGGAGTCAGGAACGTAGTAGACGGCGATCAGCAGCGGGATCAGGATGATTCGCAGCCAGGTCAGGAGAATCGGTATGTTCAGTGGCATCAGTGCAACGCTGCGTAAATTTTCTCGGCCAGTTCCCTGCTGACTCCGGCAACTGCTGTGAGTTGGTCAATCCCGGCATCCGTTATGCCCTGCAAACCGCCGAAACGGGAAATCAGCGCCTTGCGCCGCTTGGGTCCGACACCCATGATCTCTTCGAGCCGCGATGTGCGCCCTGCCTTGCCGCGCCTGGCGCGATGCCCGGAAACGGCAAAGCGGTGTGCCTCGTCACGGATTTCCTGGATCAGGTGAAGTGCGGGATGTTCAGGCGCCAATTGTAACGGCTCACGGCCGTCTGCGAAAACCAGCGTTTCGAGTCCCGGCTTGCGCGCCTCGCCTTTGGCCACGCCCAGGAGCGGCAGGTGCAACAGACCAAGCTCGGCGAGCGCCGCAGCAGCAGCCCCCACCTGCCCGCTGCCACCGTCGATCAGGATCAGCGCCGGCGCCAGCCCGGCGCCAATGACCAGCTTTTCGTAGCGGCGCTGAACCGCCTGGCGCATGGCCGCGCAGTCGTCACCCGGCTGGATGTCCCTGATGTTGAATCGGCGGTACTCGGAATTGCGCATGCCGCTGCCCTGATAGACGACACATGCGGCCACCGTGGACTCTCCTTGCGTATGGCTGATGTCGAAACACTCGATGCGCAGCTCTCCCTCGGTTTCGAGACCCAGCGTCTTGCAGAGCGCTTCGAGACGTGCTTCCTGTCTGGACAGCGCGCTGCGCCGCGCGGTGATCGCCAGCCGAGCGTTTTGCTCGGCCATCTCGATCCACACTCGCTGCATGGTCAGCCTGGCCTCAACAAGCCTTACCGGCCGACCGGCCATGTCGCTGAGCCAATCAGCGGGCTCGCCATCGACCAAAGGCAAATTGACGACTATCCGTTCGGGGATGGGATGGGCAAGATAATGCTGGTAAAGGAAAGCGGTCAATACCTCGAGCGGCGACGAATCGACCGAATTCGCGGGAAACTGCGGCCGGTCGCCGAGGTGCCGGCCACCGCGAACCATCGCCAGATTCACGCACAGCATGCCGCCATCGCCAACGGCGGCGACGATGTCCAGGTCACCGCCCTTGCCGCTGTCGACGTACTGCTTTTCCTGAACCTGGCGCAAGGACTGGATCTGGTCACGATAGACGGCCGCCTGCTCGAAGGCGAGCTTCCCTGCCGCCTGATCCATGGCTGCCGACAGGCGACCGATGACGTCCTGCTGACGACCCTGCAGGAACAAAACGGCCATCTGTACATCCTCGGCATAGCGCTCAGGCTCGATCAGTCCGACGCAGGGCCCGGAGCAGCGCTTGATCTGGTAGAGCAGACACGGTCGCGAGCGGTTGTTGAACACGGGATTTTCGCAGGTGCGCAAGCGAAACATCTTCTGCAGCAGGTGGATGCTTTCGCGTACGGCTGGTGACGAAGGAAACGGACCGAAATAATCCGCGCGCCGATCGGTGGCTCCGCGGAAGAAACCAAGCCGTGGACTGCGGTCGTGCGTCAGGACGATGTAGGGGTACGACTTGTCGTCGCGAAACAGAATGTTGTAGCGCGGCGACAGGCTCTTGATCAGATTGTTTTCCAGCAGCAGCGCCTCGGCCTCGGATCGCGTCACGGTCGTCTCGACCCTGGCGATCTGAGCGACCATCAAGGCGATACGCGGACTGGGATGGCTGTCGCGGAAGTACGAGGCGACCCGCTTCTTCAGGTTCTTGGCCTTGCCAACATAGAGAACATTGTCGGCGCCATCGACCATGCGATAGACGCCGGGCAAGTCCGTCAGGGTGGCCAGCAGGGATTTGGCGTCGAAAGTTGGGGCTTCTGGTTCAGTCATGAGCATGCGCAGTGAGGGGCCGCTGACGTAGGATAGCGCCTTCGATGTTATCACGCCCGCCCGCACCGCCCATGCAGCCAATGGCCATGGCCTCTCGCCCCGACTGGGATATCTTTTGCAAGGTCATCGACAACCTTGGCGATATCGGCGTCTGCTGGCGCCTGGCCCGACAGTTGGCTGGCGAACACGGTTTGCGCGTGCGCTTGTGGGTTGACGATCTGGAGAGCTTCAGCCTGCTCTGCCCGCAGCTAGACCCCCTACGCTCGCTCCAGCGTGTGCTGGGCATCGAAGTTTGTCGCTGGGCAACGCTCTTCCCAGCGGCCTGTCCCGCGCGAGTGGTACTCGAAACCTTTGCCTGCCGCCTGCCCGTGTCGTTTGTCGAGCGAATGGCGCAACAGTCGCCCTCCCCGGCGTGGATCAATCTCGACTACCTGAGCGCCGAGGACTGGGTGTCGAGCTGGCACGCGCTGCCCTCGCCGCACCCGCAGTTGCCGCTGATCAAGTATTTCTTCTTCCCCGGTTTCAGTGCCGACACCGGCGGGCTGTTGCGCGAGCAAGACCTGCTGGCTCGCCGGGCGCACGTCGCCGCCAACACGGAGCTGCAGATCGGCGTGTGGGACGAGGTCGGCTTCGCGCCACCGCCCGTGGGCACGCTGCTGATCTCGCTCTTCGCCTACGAAAATCCGGCCATCGGCGATCTGCTGCACGCCTGGGAATCGTCGGATACGCCGATCTGCTGCGTCGTTCCGTTATCCCGCACGCTAGCGGCGATCGAGGCCTTCGCCGGGAATCGACTCGGGGCGGGCGACAGCGTCTGCCGCGGTGCACTCGACATTCGCATTCTGCCCTTCCTCGAACAGAGCCGCTATGACCAATTGCTCTGGCTCTGTGACCTGAATTTTGTCCGTGGGGAAGACTCGTTCGTGCGCGCACAATGGGCCGCACGGCCGCTGGTCTGGCACATCTACCCGCAGGAAAACGCCGCGCACAGAGTGAAACTCGACGCCTTTCTGGCGCTTTACTGCGCCGACCTGCCGACGACCAGCAGTGCAGTGCTACGCGAGTTCTGGCAGGCGTGGAACCTCGGCAGGATCACCATCGAGCACTGGCGAAACTTCGCCCAGAGCATCGACAGGCAACGCACGCATGCACAACGCTGGGCCGAGCGACTCGCCCGGCAGGACGACCTGTGTACCCGTCTGCTCTGCTTCAGCCGTTCCCTGTTATAATGATCGGTTGATCCCTCACTGTTTTCTGGAACGTACGATGAAAACCGCACAAGAGCTTCGCGCAGGCAACGTCTTCATGGTCGGCAACAACCCGATGGTGGTTCTCAAGTCCGAATACGTCAAATCCGGGCGCAACGCTTCGGTGGTCAAGATGAAGATGAAGAACCTGCTGACTGATTCGCCGAGCGAAACCGTCTATCGTGCCGACGACAAGTTCGACGTCATCCAGCTCGAGCGCAAGGAAGTAAGCTACTCGTACTTTGCCGACCCGCTGTACGTTTTCATGGACGCCGAATACAACCAGTACGAAATCGAAGCCGACTGCATGGGCGACGCGCTGAACTACCTCGAAGACAGCATGCCCTGCGAAGCCGTTTTCTACAACGGCAAGGCGATCTCGATCGACTTGCCGACCAGCGTGGTGCGCGAAGTGGTGTACACCGAGCCTGCCGTGAAGGGCGACACCTCGGGCAAGGTCATGAAGCCGGCTCGCCTGGCGACCGGTTTCGAACTGCCGGTTCCCGCGTTCATCGAAATCGGCGACAAGATCGACATCGACACCCGGACGCACGAGTACCGCTCGCGCGTGAGGTAGGCGAGCCGCACCGCAGCCGGCGATCAGGCCGTTGGGGTGACGAAGGAACCCCAACGTAATCGCGACACGACCGCAAGATGTTGGGGTTCGCAGGCTCACCGCAACGGCCCTGGCTTTGCGTAGCCGGTGCAATGCGCTTCGCTTATTGCACCCTACGTGCTGCCGCGACGCCGGTCTGATAATCCGGGTCCTGTCGCAGGGTGGACCAGTCGAGGGCTCTGGCGGATGGTGAAAGGCGCGCGACACGCCGGGCGCGTGGCGCATCACGCATTGGATCGAATGCCGGCTGCCAGTTGGCCAGCAGTTCTCCGACCGCATCCGGCGAGTTGCACACCAGCAACAGGTCACAGCCGGCATCCCAGGCCGCCGTGCAGCGCTCGACGATGCCGCCGGCGACTCCGGCAGCGGCCATCGACAGGTCGTCACTGAAAATCACGCCGTCGAAGCCCAATTCGTCGCGCAGTAGCCGTATCCACACCGGCGAGAAACCAGCCGGGCGAGGGTCGACTTGCCGATAGATGACGTGCGCCGGCATGACCGCATCCAGGCTGAGCCGGCGGTAGGGTTCGAGGTCGGGCGCCAGTTCGTCGAGCGAGCGTTCATCGACCGGCAGATCGACATGCGAATCAGCCTCGACCCAGCCATGACCCGGAAAATGCTTGCCGCAGGCGGCCATACCGGCACTGCGCAGGCCGTCGATCAGCGCTTGTGCGAGCTCGACAACGACGGCCGGGTCGCCGTGTAGCGAGCGATCACCGATGACGCTGCTGCGCGCCCAATCGAGATCGAGTACTGGCGTAAAAGACAGATCGACGCCGCAGGCGCGCAGTTCTGCGGCCAGTACATGAGCCACTGCCCGTGCCACAGCCAGCGCTGCCTCCGGGTCACGCTCCCACAACTCGCCGAGACGGCGCATTGGCGGCAGACGGGTGAACCCGTCCCGGCAGCGCTGCACCCGGCCGCCTTCGTGATCGATGGCAATCAGCAGGGGTGGCGAACGCAGCGCATGAACCGACTCCGTCAGCCGCCCGAGTTGCTCTGGCGAGTCGTAGTTGCGGGCAAACAGAATCAGCCCGCCAACCAGCGGATGGCACAATTGCTGGCTTTCGACAGTGGACAAGGCGAGCCCCGCGACGTCGATCATCAGCGGGCCGAGCGGCAATTCGAGAGTCGTATTGATCTTCATGGTTGTTCCATGATCACGAAAGCGATCGCGTAGTCGTTTTCATCGCTGATCGAAAGATGCGCCACCAGGCCGCGCTGCGCAAGATGAGCCGCGAGTGGCGTCGCGTACTCGAACCACGGCCGACCCAGTGCATCATGTGCGACGCCGATGTTCGGCAAGGTCGCCGGCGTGGCAATGCCGGTCCCGAGCGCTTTGCCAAATGCCTCCTTGGCGGCAAAACGTTTGGCCAGAAAGCGTCCCGGATCGCGCGCGCCGACAAACTCGGCGCATTCCCGGTCCGACAGTAGCTTGACCAGCGCGCGCTCGCCATGCCGTTCGTAGAAGCTACCGAGGCGCGCGATGGCGACAATGTCGGTGCCGATGCCGCTGATCATCTGGCGCGCGCCTGCGCCTCGCGCAGCAGGCGTTTCATTTCCCGCACCGCTTCGCGCAAACCGACAAAGACGGCCCGGCTGATGATCGCGTGACCGATGTGCAGCTCCCGGATTCCGGCGAGCATGGCCACCGGTTGCACGTTGAAGTAGTTGAGCGCATGCCCGGCATTGAAACGCATGCCAAGCTGACGAACCGCCTCTCCGGCCAGGCGAATCTTCTCCAGTTCGGCCAGCGCGGCCGGGCTTTCGGCATCCCGCCCCTGGGTGTAGAAGGCATGCGCATAAGGGCCGGTGTGAATTTCACAGACCCGCGCGCCGATGCGCGCCGCGGCATCGACTTGCGCCGGATCGGCGTCGATGAAGACGCTGGTGATGATCCCGGCGTCGGCCAGGCGAGCAACGGACTGGCGCAGCCCGGCTTCCTGGGCCAGGATGTCAAGGCCACCCTCAGTGGTCACTTCATGTCGGCCCTCGGGGACCAACATCGCCATTTGCGGCGCGATCCGGCAGGCAATGCCGACCATCTCGTCGGTCGCCGCCATTTCAAGATTAAGCTTGATCTGCGCTAGATCACGCAGCCTCGCTACGTCGGCATCCTGAATGTGTCGCCGGTCCTCGCGCAGATGGATGGTGATGCCATCAGCGCCGCCGAGGTGCGCTTCAACAGCCGCCCAAACCGGATCCGGCTCGTAGGTGCAGCGCGCCTGCCGGATCGTCGCGACATGGTCAATATTGACGCCAAGTTCGATCATAGTTCGTGTAACTCCCTGAAGATCCTGCGGCTGCTCAGACTCCTGCCGCCCGTGTAGTGGCTGATCAGCGTGCGCATCAACTGCTTGGCTTCGGCCAGTGAGCGCGGGTCGGAAAAATCCTCGCGGGCCAGGTCGATCAGCGTCCGGCCACTGACCGACCTCGCCGAGCGACCCGGACCCGGCAGCCGTACCGGACCGTGCTCTATCTCGTACGCGTAATGTGCGTTCTCCTCGACCGCCAGACCCGCAGCATCGGTCTCGAGCAGCAGGCCGTAGCCGAGTTCCTGCAGCAGCGCCCGTTCGAAGCAGCGCAAGTCGGACTCCTGCGCGCCGTCGGCAAAGCGGCGCAAGGTTGCGGCGTAGACCGAGAAAAGTCGCGCATGCGCGTCCTCACGCGGCAGCAGGTGAATCAGCAGTTCGTTGAGGTAATAGCCACAAAACAGCGACTTGCCGGCCAGCAGCGGCTGACCGCCCTGCCACTCGGCCCTGATCAGCGTTTGCACCTCACCCCTGCCCGCCCAGCCCAGTTCAAGCGGCTGAAAGGCCTGCAGCACCCCACGGAGGACGGATCGCGGTCGCCGCGCGCCGCGCGCGAGCAGCGCGACACGACCATGATCCTGTGAGAAGACATCGACGATCAGGCTGGTTTCGCTGTAGGGGTAAGCGTGCAGCACGAAAGCCGGCTGACCGTCGACGTGGTGCCGCTGATTCACTTCCCGACTCGCTCATCAGACACCTGCCAGCCGATCAGCTATTCGTAACCCAGGGTCTTGAGCAGTCGCTCATCGTCGGCCCAGCCGGACTTGACCTTGACAAACACTTCGAGAAAGACCGGACCACCGAACATACGCTCCATATCCTGACGGGCCTCCGAGGCAATCCGTTTGACGGTCTCGCCGCCGCTGCCGATGATGATCGCCTTGTGCCCTGCCCGATCAACCACGATGGCTGCACTGATACGGCGCAATGAACCATCGCCACCCTCGACGGCGAACTTTTCCACCTCAACCGTGGCGGCATAGGGCAACTCGTCGCCGATCAGGCGAAAAAGCTTTTCGCGAATGTACTCGGCCGCCAGAAAGCGTTCGCTGCGGTCGGTGATCTCGTCCTCGCCGAAGAGAAACTGGGCTTTCGGCAAATGCTTGCGCGTTTCGGCGAGCAAGGAGTCGAGTTGTGCGCCGCGCGTCGCGCTGATCGGGACGATGGCCGTGAAATCGCCCTCCCTGGCCAGTTCAGCGAGGAACGGCAGCAATCGACTCTTGTCTTTCAACTGGTCGATCTTGTTCACCACGATGATCACCGGGCAGTCGGCCGGCACAAGTTGGCGTACGGCCCGGTCCCGATCGTCGAAGCGACCGGCCTCGACGACGAACAGAACGACGTCGACATCGGCCAGCGCCTGCCTGACCCCACGGTTCATCACCTGGTTCAACGCGTTGCTGTACTTGTTCTGAAAACCTGGCGTATCGACAAAAACGTATTGCGTATCCGTATCAGTCCGGGTGAGGATGCCCATGATGCGGTGACGGGTCGTTTGCGCCCGCCGCGAGACAATGCTCAGTTTTTCGCCAATCAGCGCATTGAGGAGCGTCGACTTGCCGACGTTGGGGCGGCCAACGATGGCGATTTGTCCGCATCGGATTTCGCTCATGACTTGTCCAGGGTTTCCAGCGCACGTTCCGCAGCCATCTGTTCCGCCGCACGTCGACTGCCGCCACACCCCTCGGTGCGGACGTGCAGGATATCAATCACGCAGGCGACCGTAAACTGCTGCGCATGTGCCTCGCCCTCGGTACCGGCCAACGCGTACTGAGGCAAGGCCAGTCTTCGCCCCTGGAGATACTCCTGCAAGCGTGTCTTCGCGTCCTTGGTGCCTTGTCCGGGAACCAGTTGATTGAGCATTCCTTCGTACAGTCGCGTGATGACCTCAGCCGCCGCAGCGAATCCGGCGTCCAGCCACAGCGCGCCAAACAGCGCTTCGAGGGTATCGGCCAGGATCGATGGCCGCTGCTGACCGCCGCTCCGCTGCTCTCCATCGCCAAGCCGCAGAAAGTTCCCCAGCGAGAGCGCCAAAGCCTGCTGGTGCAAGCTGTCCTGGCGCACCAGATGAGCCCGTAGGCGAGAGAGATCACCTTCCGGAAGCAGCGGAAAGCGCTCGAACAAGCGGTGCGCGATGACCGCATTGAGTATGGCATCGCCGAGGAACTCGAGTCGCTCATTGTGCGGAGAACTGTGGCTGCGGTGTGTCAGTGCCGTCTGCAGAAGCGCACGATCCCGGAATTGGTAGCCGAGTCCCTGCTCGAGTCGAGAATCGCTCATCGGCCGTAATTGCGCCCGGTTGATGAACCCTGAAAATCGATCAGCAGACTGACATTGGCGACCAGCGGAATACGCTTCTCGTAGGTAAAAGCGACGACGACTTCGTTGTCATCCTTGAAAATATCCAGGTCGGCCGGGCCGATGGTCTTGAGATGCTCGACTTCGGCATACTTGCCGAAAGCCTGCCGGATTTCGCCCACCGTCTTGCCGCTTGACTCTGCAGCCACCGCCTTGACCGCGTGCATGATTTTGTAGTAGTCAATGTACTCGGGAAGAACCCGGATGCCGAGAATGGCCACCAGTGCAATCACCACACCCCAGACCATCAGGGCCGAGAGCGCCAAACCTCGCTGACGATTCATGAGCAGCACTCCTTACCTGAACGAGCCAATCCGTTTGAGATCACTGAAATTCAACCAGATGAAGAAAGCCTTGCCGACAATATTGGCGTCCGGAACGAAGCCCCAGAAACGGCTGTCACGACTATTATCGCGATTGTCGCCCATCACGAAGTACTCGCCCGGCGGCACCGTGCAGATCACCCCGGCAGCATTGTAGGAGCAATTCTGGCGATTGGGGAACTGCGCTGGGCCAGGAACAAATGCTGGCGCGTCTTCATCATTGAGCAGGCGATGCTCTGTTTCGCCGAGTTTCTCGGTAAATTGCCGCGAGTAGTACAACCGTTCGGAATGTAGATAATCGTCGACCTTGGCGGTCGGCACCGGCTGGCCGTTGATGGTCAGCTTCTTGTTCTGGTAGGCCACCGTGTCACCTGGCAAGCCGACCACGCGCTTGATATAGTCGAGCGAAGGGTCCTCGGGATAGCGAAAGACCATCACGTCACCGCGTTGCGGGTTATTCATGGCGATTATTTTCCGGTTGATCACCGGCAAGCGAATGCCATAAGTGTATTTGTTGACCAGGATGAAATCGCCAACCTCCAAGGTTGGAATCATCGATCCAGACGGAATCTTGAACGGCTCGACGAGGAACGAGCGCAACAGGAAAACGACCAGGATGACCGGAAAGAAGCTGGCCCCGTACTCGACCCACCACGGGTCCTTGGCCCCGGGTGCACGACGTTTGCGCAGGACGAAAGCGTCCACCCCCCAGATCGCACCGCTGACCAGCAACAGGATCAACAGGATCAATGCAAAATTCACGCTCTCACTCCTTTACTTGCCAACCCGCAACACAGCCAGGAAAGCCTCCTGTGGAATCTCGACAGAGCCGACCTGTTTCATGCGCTTCTTGCCGGCCTTCTGTTTCTCCAGCAGCTTCCGCTTGCGTGAAATGTCGCCCCCGTAACACTTCGCCAGCACATCCTTGCGCATCGCCTTGACGTTCTCTCGGGCAATGATGTTGGCGCCGATGGCGGCCTGGATGGCGACATCGTACATCTGACGCGGGATCAGTTCGCGCATCTTGGCGGCCAGTTCGCGGCCACGATAAATCGAGTTGGTGCGATGCAGGATGACCGAAAGAGCATCGACCCGATCGCCGTTGATAAGCACGTCCAGCTTGACGACGTCGGCCGCCCGATACGCCTTGAATTCGTAATCCAGCGACGCGTAGCCCCTTGAAACGGACTTCAGTCGGTCGAAAAAATCCATCACCACTTCGGCCATTGGCATCTCGTACACCAGTTGCACCTGGCGACCATGATAGGTCATGTCGACCTGGTTGCCGCGCTTCTGATTGCACAGGGTGATCACGTTGCCCAGATACTCCTGCGGCACGAAAACGGTGATGGTGATGATCGGTTCGCGGATCTCTTCGATCTTCGACAGTTCCGGGAGCTTGGCCGGATTCTCGACATTGAGCAGGCTGCCGTCACGCAGCAGGACTTCATAGACCACGGTCGGCGCCGTGGTGATCAGGTCCTGATCGAACTCGCGCTCGAGACGCTCCTGGACGATCTCCATATGCAGCAAGCCCAGAAACCCGCAGCGGAAACCGAAACCAAGCGCCTGCGAGACCTCGGGTTCATAACGCAGCGACGCGTCATTGAGCTTCAGTTTCTCGAGCGACTCGCGCAGCCCGTCGTACTGGTTGGATTCCACCGGATAGAGACCGGCGAAAACCTGCGACTTGATTTCCTTGAACCCCGGCAAAGCGTCAGCAGCCGGCCTCTCGAGCAGGGTCAGTGTATCGCCGACCTTGGCCGCCTGCAGTTCCTTGATCCCCGAAATGACGTAGCCCACCTCGCCGGCGCGCAGGGCATCACGTGGCACGGCCTTAGGGGTGAACACGCCGACCTGTTCGCAAAGGTGCGTCGACCCGGAGGCCATCAGGCGAATCCGGTCCTTGGGACGTAGCGTACCGTCGAACACGCGCACCAGCATCACCACACCGACGTAGTTGTCGAACCAGGCGTCGACCAGCAGCGCTTTTAGCGGCGCATCCGGGTCACCCTTGGGTGGCGGAATGCGCTCGATGATCGCTTCGAGGATGTCCTCGACGCCCAGGCCGGTCTTGGCCGAGGCCAGTATAGCCTCCGAAGCATCGATGCCGATTACATCCTCGATCTCCTGGCGTGCCTGGTCCGGCATTGCCGACGGCAGGTCAATCTTGTTAAGCACGGGCAGGACATCGACGCCGAGTTCGATGGCCGTATAGCAATTGGCCACCGTCTGCGCTTCAACGCCTTGCGAGGCATCGACGACCAGCAACGCACCCTCGCAGGCGGACAGCGAACGTGATACCTCGTAGGAAAAGTCCACGTGCCCCGGCGTGTCGATCAGGTTCAGATTGTAGATCTTGCCGCTGCGCGCCCGGTACTGAAGGGCTGCGGTCTGCGCCTTGATGGTGATCCCGCGCTCGCGCTCGATATCCATCGAATCCAGCACCTGCGCCTCCATTTCGCGATCGGAAAGACCACCGCAGAGATGGATGATACGGTCGGCGAGTGTGGACTTGCCGTGATCGATGTGCGCGATGATGGAGAAGTTGCGGATGTGTTGCATGGGCATCGTGTTGACTCTGTGGCGACCGCACCGCCACTGAAAAAAAAGGGTGCCGGCGGCGGGCACCCTTGATCGAACTGCCTGAAGGCGCGGATTCTAGCCGATTTCACTCAAATAATCACGGACTTTGCGCACCTCGAGGAAGTAATGACAGAGCTCCTTGCCATCGTGCAGCAGCACCGGGACCCGTTCATCGTAAAGGGCTTCGAGCGCCGGATCAGCGTCCACGTCGAGCACCTCGACCTCGGCGCCGAAGTCGGCAGCCAGTGGCCGAAGGGCGATTTCCATCTCCTGGCAGAGATGACAGTAGCACCGCGACACCAGCGTCAGTTTCACGGCCTGGGTCACTGACGACTCACTCGGCGCTTCTGTCAGGCACGGGCCTGATCGTGACGAAGGTCTGCATGTCGCCGCGCCGCACCAACAGGGTCACGCTGGCGGACTTGTCGAACTGCGCCAGCAATCGGTTGAACTGTTCGGCGCTCCTGACTTCGGTGCTTTCGCCTCGCGCAATCAGCGCCAGGATCACGTCACCAGGCCGCAGCTCAGCGCGTGCACCATTACTGCGGACCTCGTCGATGAGCAGACCACCGTTGACCTTGAGTTCACGCTTCTGCTCGGCGCTCAGCTCCGACACCACCAGGCCAAGGCGATTGGCGCTGCGCTCGGCCGGCCTGGCCGGCCGGCTACTGCGCGCAGCGAGTTTCTCCTCGGCGATCTCGGCCACGACGAGCGTCAGGTCGCGGTGGGCACCCTTGCGCCACACCTGCACGGTCACCTTGCTGCCCGGTTTGGTGGCGCCGACGATGCGCGGCAGATCGCTGGAACTGCTAATCACCTTGCCGTCGAACTTCAGGATGACATCACCCGGCTCGATGCCCGCCTTCTCCGCCGGGCCGCCCTTCTCCACCGCATTGACCACAGCTCCCTGGGCCTTGCTCAAAGCAAACGAATCAGCCAGGTCCTTGGTCAGGTCCTGGATGACTACCCCGATGCGACCACGACTCACCTTGCCGGTAGCGCGCAACTGCGCCTGCACTTCCATCGCCACATCGATCGGAATGGCGAAGGAAATCCCCATGGAACCACCCGAACGGCTGTAAATCTGCGAATTGATTCCCACCACCTCGCCCTTCATGTTGAACAGCGGCCCGCCCGAATTGCCGGGATTGACCGCCGCATCGGTCTGGATGAAGGGCACGAAGTTCTCCTGGGGCAGCGAGCGTCCCTTGGCACTGACGATGCCGGCGGTGACGCTGTTGTCGAAGCCGAACGGTGAACCAATGGCGATCACCCATTCGCCGACCTTGAGAGCACCGGGGTCCCCCACGCGAACGGTCGGCAAGGCCACCGCGTCGATCTTGATAAGTGCCACATCGGTCCGCTTGTCAGTGCCGATGACCCGCGCCTTGAACTCACGCTTGTCGGTCAGACGAACGAGAATCTCGTCCGCCGAATCGACGACATGGGCATTGGTCAGGATGTAACCATCGGCACTGACGATGAATCCGGAACCCAGCGAGCGGCTCTCGAACTCGCGCGGCGCCCCGAATCCCGGCATCCCCGGCTGACGAGGAGCAAAACGCCGGAAGAGCTCGTACATCGGATCGTTTTCATCGAAAGGGAATGGCTGCGCGCCACGCCCACTGCCGCGGGCCGATTGCGTGCTGCTGATGTTCACCACTGCCAGCCCCTGCTTTTCCACGAGGTCGGTAAAATCCGGCAGTACGCGATTTTGCCCGTTCGCCCACAGGGAAAAAAACGCCAAAAGGAAAGCTGCAAGCAACTGTTTCATGGCCAGGAATGCCTCCCGCTTGTCACTGAAAACCAGCCCGGAACTAAAGATGTCGATCTGAGGACGTCCAACGAAAAGTCAAGAGCGAATCCACGGACGCAAACGTCGATCGCGCATGCCGCGCAACTGCGCACGTCGCAAACCCAGCCAGCCGATGAACAGACCGGCGATCGATCCGCCGATGGCGCCCACCTCGCCCGCCAGCACCGAGCCCCCCAGCGCGCCAGCCAACAGCGCCAGCACGGGCAAGGCGTAAGCATGGAGCGCACTGCTGGCCACCGAGCCCTCGGCGACGCCCACACGTACGCGCTCCCCGACGGTACAGCGGTCGGGGTTGGGCACCCGGAAAGTGCGCGGCGTCCGGCACAACAACTGAGCGAGGTTGTTACCGCCGCAGCCACCCGGCTCGCGGCAGCGACCGCAACCGCTGTCGTCGACCCGGATTGTCGCGCCTTCGTCATCCACGGCGGTGACCGTCCCCCACGTATCAGTCATATGACTACCATCGACGGTCAGTGGTGACATCGAGCAAGGGCCTCAACCTGTCGGCCACTGCCTCGCGCGCGCGGAAGATCCGCGAACGCACCGTACCGATCGGACAACTCATCGCCACAGCAATTTCCTCATAACTCAAGCCCTCGATCTCGCGCAAAAGGATTGCGCTACGCAGTTCTTCGGGCAGGTCCAACATCGCCGAATTGATCGTTTCACCGATCTGCTTGGACTGCAGGATGCTCTCCGGCGTGTTGATGTCGCGCAGTTGGCCGGCTTCCTCGAAACTCTCGGCCTCGTGAGCGTCGAACTCTGTCGAAGTCGGCGCACGGCGCCCCTGCGCGACAAGGTAGTTCTTCGCCGTGTTGACGCCGATCCGGTACAACCAAGTGTAGAACGCACTGTCTCCGCGAAACAACGGCAGCGCGCGATAGGCCTTGATGAACGCCTCCTGCGCCACATCCTCGACCTCGGCCTGGTCGCGTATGAAGCGCGACAACAGACGCCCGAGTTTGCGCTGGTATTTCTCGACCAGCATCTCGAACGCGTGTTTGTCGCCGGCTTGTGCGCGTTCGACCAGTTTCTGGTCAATTTCGCGTTCACTCATGCTTTGTGCTTATCCTGTCACAGACGGAATCTGTTGCTTGCGACAAAGTATAACGCAAGCATCAAATCACCAGCGTAACAGTGCGTAAGCGCCAGTTCTGGGCGCATCCACAGGGAAATTGGCCAGTGCCAGGCGGTTTCGCGCAGGCTTATCGCATCGCCATGCCCGTGCTATAGTTGCAGCCCTTTTGGCAGGACCTCCACAGTGGCGCTTCGCTTCGACGTTCTCATCATCGGCAGCGGTCTGGCTGGACAAGCCGCGGCACTGCGGCTGGCGCCAACGCGCAAGGTGGCGTTGATCAGCAAGCGCACTCTGGACGACAGCGCCTCCAGCTGGGCTCAGGGCGGAATCGCTGCGGTGCTCGACAATCGCGACACGATCGAAGCCCACATCCGGGACACGATCACCGCCGGCGCTTTTCTCAATGACCCACAGGCCACCCGCTTCGTCATCGAAAACGGTCGTCGCGCGGTAGACTGGCTGATCGACCAGGGGGTCCCCTTCACGCGCGATGAAGCCGGCTACCACTTGACTCGCGAAGGTGGTCACAGCGCCCGTCGCGTGATCCACGTCGCTGACGCGACCGGCCTGGCGGTGCAGAACACCCTGACCAGCAAGATTCGCCAGCAACCGAACATCACCGTCCTCGAACACCATATCGCCATCGATCTGATCACCGGCGACAAGCTGGGGCTGGCCAGCCAGCGCTGCCATGGGGTTTATGCGCTGGACAGCGTCAGCGGGGAGGTATTGACGCTGGGCGCCCGACACACCCTGATCGCGACTGGTGGCGCCGGCAAGGTCTATCTATACACCACCAATCCCGACACCTCGACGGGTGATGGCATTGCCATGGCCTGGCGTGCGGGCTGCCGGGTGGCCAACATGGAGTTCATTCAGTTTCATCCTACCTGCCTCTACCATCCGCAGGCCAAATCCTTCCTGATTTCTGAAGCCGTACGGGGTGAAGGTGGACTCCTGCGACTGCCTGACGGTAGCCGTTTCATGCCCGCACACGACCCGCGCGCTGAACTCGCGCCGCGCGACGTGGTAGCCAGGGCGATTGATTTCGAGATGAAGAAACGCGGCCTCGACTGCGTCTACCTCGACATCTCGCACAAACCAGCCGCCTTTCTGGCCGAGCATTTCCCGAATATTCTGGCCCACTGCCGCGAACTGGGAATCGACGTCACCCGCCAGCCGATCCCCGTCGTGCCAGCAGCGCACTACACCTGCGGCGGGGTCATCACCGACCTGCGAGCGCGCACCGACATCGCTGGCCTCTACGTCGCCGGCGAGGCTTCCTGGACCGGCCTGCATGGCGCCAATCGCCTGGCCAGCAACTCGCTGCTCGAGTGCCTGGTGTTTGCCGAAGCGGCGGCCAGGGACATTCTTGCGCAGCCCACCGGCGATCTGCCTGAGCTACCACCTTGGGACGCCAGCCGGGTCAGCGATCCCGATGAAGAGATCGTCATCGCACACAACTGGGACGAACTACGCCGCTTCATGTGGGATTATGTGGGTATCGTGCGCACCACCAAGCGTCTGCAGCGCGCGCAGAACCGCATTCGCCTGCTGATCCGTGAAATCGACGATTTCTACTCGCAGTTCCGCGTGAGTCACGACTTGATCGAACTGCGCAACCTTGTCGTCACCGCCGACCTGATCGTCCGCTGCGCGCTGCGGCGCCACGAAAGCCGCGGCTTACACTTCAGCCGCAATTATCCGGATACCGACGCCCGCGCCCGTAACACCGTACTCAAACGTCGCCAACCGACTGCTCGCTAGCATCGGGGCGCCAACGCAGCCACAGACGAAGCTGGCGAAACTGCTCGGCTGACATGCTGTCGGTCAACAAGACAAGCGTCATGAGCCGGCCCTGGTCATCGTCTCGCGCGCGCAGAACGATCAACTGGCTGAAGACGACCGTTTCAGGCTTTACCGACACAAGCACGCGATCGCCGGCAGCGGACAGAAATGCCAGTTCGCCACCTTCCGTCAGACGCAAGGCAACGACGGGCGACCGACGCAAGGCGTGCCATGCGGAGAGCGCCAGGAGCGCCAGCAAGCCGTAACGCAGCGCCGCCGGCCAGGACAGAACCCACACACAGCCGCCGGCCAGGAGGTGCACCCATACGATCAGGAAAGACAACAGGCGCGAGCGGCGCAACGTGAGATGAAGCGGAAACTGCACTCTCCCACCCGCTGGGCGCGCGCTGGTGAACTAGATCCGCTTGAAGGCCACCGTGGCGTTGGTCCCGCCAAAGCCGAAAGAATTCGAAATGCCGACGTCGATCTTCAGCGGGCGTGCCTCATTGGCACAATAATCCAGGTCGCAGGACTCGTCCTGATGGAAGATATTGATCGTCGGCGGCGAAACCTGGTGATAGACCGCCAGCACCGTAAACAAGGCCTCGACGCCACCAGCGGCGCCCAGCAGATGGCCGGTCATCGATTTGGTCGAATTGACCACCAGGTTCTTCGCGTGCTCACCGAATGCGCGCTTGACGGCGACGGTCTCGGCCTTGTCACCCAGGGGCGTCGACGTACCGTGCGCATTGACGTACTGCACATCCTGCGCGTTCAGGCCGGCGTTGCGCAAGGCGTTGGTCATGCAGCGCGCCGCACCCTCACCGTCTTCGCATGGCGCAGTCACGTGATGGGCATCGGCACTCATGCCAAAACCCACCAGTTCGCAGTAAATCCGGGCGCCGCGCGCCTTCGCATGCTCGTACTCCTCGAGCACCACGACACCCGCTCCTTCACCGAGCACGAAACCGTCGCGATCCCTGTCCCACGGGCGGCTTGCCGTCTGTGGGTCATCGTTGCGCGTCGACAAGGCACGCGGCGCACAGAAGCCCCCCAGGCCCAGCTTCGAGATGCAGCCCTCGGCGCCGCCGGCAATCATCACATCCGCGTCACCGTACTCGATCAGGCGACCGGCATCGCCGATGCTGTGCGTGCCCGTCGAACACGCACTGACCAGAGAGATGTTGGGTCCCTTGTAACCGTACATGATCGACAGATTGCCGGAGATCATGTTGATGATTGAACCGGGAACGAAGAAAGGCGAAACCTTGCGTACGCCGCCCGCGGCAAAATCGTCGCAGGTGTTTTCGATCATTGGCAAACCGCCAATCCCGGAGCCGATCGACACGCCAACTCTTTCCGGATCAACACGCTGCGCATCCAGTCCGGCGTCGCGCAGGGCCTGAATACCCGCGGCCATGCCGTAATGGATGAAAATATCCATGCGCCGCGCTTCTTTCGGCGAGAGATACTGGCCAAGCTCAAGGCCCTTGACCTCGCCGGCGATCTGCACCGGAAACGCTGAGACATCGAAACGGGTAATCCGGCCAATTCCGGAGCGCCCGGCGAGAATATTCTGCCAGGCTTCTGCGACGGAATTACCGACTGGCGAAATGATACCCAAGCCAGTGATGACGACTCTGCGACGTGCCAAGTTAAGCTCCGAGGATTAAAAATTCTGGAAGTTATGGAAGCCGGGGCTCCCTTTTCACGATCACGCCCTGCTGGACGCCCGTCTTGGGAAAAACCTGTCCGCAGGGACCCTGAATCAACAAATTACTTCTTGTGAGCCAGCACATAGTCGATGGCCTGCTGCACGGTGGTGATCTTCTCTGCGTCATCATCCGGAATCTCGCATTCGAATTCCTCTTCGAGTGCCATCACCAGTTCCACCGTGTCCAGCGAATCAGCGCCGAGGTCATCGACAAATGACGATTCGTTCTTGATGTCCGCCTCGTTGACTCCGAGTTGCTCGGCGACGATCTTCTTGACACGTTGCTCAATATTTTCCATTAAATTGCTCCTTCTCAAGGTTCATGTGTAAAACGAAAACGCGCCATTCTAACAAAATGACCGCAACTTACCTATTATCAGTGCCCACGGCGATGATCCCCCCTGTGCCGACAGGTATCAGTCCATGAACATTCCACCGTTGACGTGAATCGTTGTCCCGGTGACATAGTCCGCCCCCGGTGAAGCGAGAAAGGCCACGGCGGCGGCCACGTCCTGGGGCGATCCGAAGCGACCCAGCGGAATGTTGCCCAGCAGCGACTCTTTCTGCCGATCGTTGAGCGCCCGCGTCATATCCGTGTCGATCATGCCAGGCGCCACGCAGTTCACGGTGATGTTGCGGCTGCCGAGTTCTCTCGCCAGCGCCCGAGTCATGCCGGCAACCCCGGCCTTGGCGGCACAGTAGTTGGCCTGACCAGCATTGCCCGTATGAGCGACGACCGAGGTTACGTTGATGATCCGCCCGCGCCGGGATTTCATCATGCCGCGCATGACCGCCCTGGAAAGGCGGAAGACGGCCTTCAGGTTGGTGTCCAGGACCGCGTCCCAGTCGTCGTCCTTCAGGCGCAGCGAAAGATTGTCGCGCGTAATGCCTGCATTATTGACCAGCACCGAGACCGTGCCACGGGATTTCTCGATCTGGCTGATCAGCGCATCGACCTGCGTCGCGTCACGCACTTCCAGGACGACCCCCTCACCTTGTATGCCGGCATCGGCCAGAAAAGCAGCGATTCCCGCGGCGCCGTCGGAACTGGTTGCCGTCCCGATCACCGTGGCACCCAGCCTGCCGAGTTCCAGAGCGATGGCCTGACCGATGCCACGTGACGCCCCCGTGACCAGCGCCACTTGTCCGTTGAGCATGGTCTTTACTCCAGGCTGGCCAGCGCAGCATCCATGGCCGCCAGATCAGCCAGCGCGACACTGGTCAAGGTGTCCGCGCAACGCCTGGTGAGACCGGCCAGAACCTTCCCCGGCCCGCATTCGGCAACCGTCGCGATGTCCATGGTCGCCATCCTGCGCATCGTCTCGACCCAGCGCACAGGTGAATAAGCCTGACGAATCAGGGCATCCTTGATCCTCGTACTGTCCGACTCGATGGCCACATCGGCGTTGTTGATCACCGGGATCCGGGGCGCCGCAAAGCTCAAATCGGCCAGACGCACAGCCAGCTTGTCGGCTGCCGGCCTGATCAGCGACGAGTGGAAGGGTGCCGAAACCGGCAAAAGCAGTGCCCGCTTGGCGCCATGCGCCTTGCAAAGCTCGCAGGCACGCTCTACGGCCGCTTTGCTGCCGGCGATGACGGTCTGTCCCGGCCCGTTGAAATTGACCGGCTCAACGACGGCGCCGGTACCGATCGCCAGCGCCGCTTCAGCGCAGGCCTGAGCAATCCCGTCGTCATCCAGACCGAGAATCGCGGCCATCGCACCGGCACCTGCCGGAACGGCTTCCTGCATGGCCGCAGCGCGCAGCCGAACGAGCGGCACCGCGTCCTGGAACGCGATGACACCGGCGGCCACCAGCGCTGAATACTCGCCGAGGCTGTGCCCGGCAACGACCGCCGGCAGCTTGCCGCCCTTGTCGAGCCACAGGCGATAAACCGCCACGCCGGCGGTGAGCATCACCGGCTGCGTGTTGATGGTCTGCGCCAGCACTTCGGCCGGGCCCTCGGCAAGCAATTGCCAAAGGTCCTGGGCAAGCACCGCCGACGCTTCATCGAAGGTGGAGCGCACCACGGAAGAATCGCCATAGGCGGCCATCATGCCCACCGATTGCGACCCCTGACCGGGAAAAACGAACGCGAACGCCATGTATCCTCCCTTAAAGCTCGAACAGAACCGCGCCCCAGGTGAATCCCCCCCCGACACCTTCGAGCAACACCTTCTGCCCGGCCACAATGCGCCCGTCGCGAACCGCTTCGTCGAGCGCCAGAGGCACCGAGGCCGCCGACGTATTGCCATGCCGATCAACGGTGACCACGACTTTATCCATGGGCAGCTTCATTTTCCTGGCGGTCGCTTCGAGGATGCGAATGTTGGCCTGGTGCGGAATCAGCCAATCGATGCCCGATTGCGGAACGCCGGCAAGCCGGCAGCACTCGTCGGCCACTTCGGCCAGCGCGCGGACGGCAAATTTGAACACGGACTGCCCGTCCATGCGCAGGAAAGGATCGCCCGTGACCTTGCCGCCGCAGACGCTGCCTGGCACCGACAGGATGCCGTGGTACGAGCCATCGGCATGCAGCGCGGTGGCCAGGATGCCGGGCTTTTCCGCAGCCTCCAGCACCACCGCACCGGCACCATCGCCAAAAAGGACACAGGTGGCTCGGTCGGACCAATCGAGAATCTTTGAAAAAACCTCGGCGCCGACCACCAGAGCCCGCCGATGACTACCCGACTGGATGAACTTGTCGGCCACGGTCAGCGCATAGACGAATCCGCTGCATACCGCCTGGATGTCGAAGGCTGTCGCACCATGGTTGCCGAGTTTGCTCTGCAGCAGACAGGCAGTGCTCGGAAAAATGACATCGGGCGTCGAGGTGGCGACAATGATCAGGTCCAGATCGCCAGCGTCCAGACCGGCGGCGGCCAGTGCTCGCCGGCTCGCTTCCACCGCCAGATCACTGGCCGTTTCACCGTTCTCCGCCAGATGGCGGAACTTGATCCCGGTCCGACTGGTAACCCACTCATCGCTGGTTTCGATGCCGCGGCGTGCAAGATCATCGTTGCTGACCGCCGGGCCAGGCAGAAAACTGCCGATGCCGGCAAGGCGAGAGAACATACTAAGCGGTCTCCTGAATCGGTTGTCTTTGCGCCACGCGTTCGCTGATGCGCGCTAGAACACCACTCCTGGCCTCTTCGGCGGCGCGCCGCAGCGCACAGCCGAAGGCGACGGCATCGGCCGAGCCGTGGCTCTTGACGACGATACCCCTCAGGCCGAGCAGGCTGGCGCCGTTGTACTGCCGATGATCCACACGGCTCTTGAACCTTTTGAGCACCGGCATGGCGACTAGAGCAACCAGCCTGGTGAACAGATTGCGTTTGAATTCCTGACGCAGAAAAGTGGCCAGCAGTTGCGCCAGACCTTCCGATGCCTTCAGTGCCACATTGCCGACAAAACCATCGCAGACGATGACTTCAGCCTCACCCTTGTAGAGGCCGTCACCCTCGACATTGCCGATGAAATTCAGGTCCGAGTTCCACAGCAGTTCGGCCGCGCGCTTGACCACATCATTCCCCTTGATCGCTTCCTCGCCGATGTTGAGGATGGCGACCGTCGGTCGGTCGCGGTGCTCGATCGCCGAAACCAGCGCAGCGCCCATGATGCCGAACTGCAGCAGGTGCTCGGGATCGCAATCGACGTTGGCGCCAAGGTCCAGCACGTGGGTGTGCCCGGTCAGCGTCGGCAGGGCAGCGCAAATCGCCGGGCGATCGATCCCCGGCAACATTTTGAGGACGAAGCGGGAAACGGCCATCAGCGCGCCGGTATTGCCGGCCGAAACACAGGCATCCGCCACGCCCTCCTTGACCAGGTTAACCGCGACGCGCATCGAAGAGTCCTTCTTGCTACGTAGCGCGAGCGCCGGCGATTCGCCCATGGCGACCACCTCGGTGGAATGACGTACGGATACTCGCTGGTCAGCGGACTCCCCCAGGAAAAGCCGAATGGTCTCGGCAAGACCGACCAGAATGACGCGAACGTCGTCATGATCACGCACGAAATCCAGCGCGGCTGGCACGGTTACCTGGGGACCGTGGTCCCCGCCCATGCAGTCGATGGCGACGGTAATTGTCATCCGTTGGCAGACAAAAGGAAAGGCAGGCAACTCACCCGCAAGGGAAGCTGCCTGCCCACTCCCGTCGAATCACTCGGCCGGACTCTTGACGACCTTCTTGCCCCGATAATGGCCCGACGGGCTGATGTGATGGCGCAGGTGAACCTCGCCCGTGGTCGGCTCGACGGCCAGCGGCTGGCTGCTCAGGAAACCATGGGCACGATGCATGCCACGCTTGGACGGGGATTTCTTGTTCTGTTGCACAGCCATGACAAACTCCTAGAATCAAACTCATCAAGACCGGCTCTGAAGGCCGGCCAAAACCGAAAACGGCGACAATATTGCCTCGTCGTGCGCCGCGCCGGGTAGCACGCAATCGTCGTGGCGCGGTACCGTCGGAAGCGCGAGAAGGATCTCGTCTTCGATCAGCGCGACCACATCAAGGTCTTTCTGAGCGGGAAGAAAATCCCTGGAGTCATCCTCCAGTTCTTCCTGCGTCAGGTCTCCATCGCCGTCGACAAACTCGAGCAGACTACGCAAGTCGAGGCGGTACTCGAGCGCCTCCAGACAACGCTGGCAGCGCAGCGACAGAACTCCGTCCACCTGCAGCAGCACCTGCGGTCGGTTGCGATTCCCGACGCCACCTTCGAGGCGATAGGTCAGGCAGCCGGCAGAAGCGGTCAGCAGATCAAGCAGGCGAGTCAGCGTGGCGACCTGCAGCTCGCCTTGCAGCGAACCGCCCTCTTGTCCAAAAGCCAGACTATCAATAAGCACGCGTCGCGACATAAGGGGCGCATGATATTATTTTCGGCTTTTGAAGTCAAAGCGGTGAAGCGGGAAAAACAGGTGTTTCCGGATTTTTCCCCTTTCGCTGTCCCTTCCATCTCCCTTCCCTGTCCCTCCACGCTCGGATCAATTCCCTGATGCCCATGCCGCCACTCGTCCTTGCCTCGACTTCCCCGTTCCGACGTGAATTGCTGGCCCGACTGGGTCTGCCGTTTGCGACGGCCAACCCGGCAGTGGACGAAGCACCGCTGCCCGGCGAGAAACCGGAAGCCAGCGCCCTGCGCCTTTCGCAGGCCAAGGCCCGCGCCGTCGCCGACAGCCATCCCGGCGCCCTGATCATCGGCAGCGACCAGGTGGCCTATCTTGACGGACACGTTTTTGGCAAACCGGAGACCCACCAGAATGCGCTGCGCCAGTTGCAGTCGATGCGCGGTCGCCAGGTCAACTTCTTCACGGGACTTTGTCTCCTTGACGCAAGAACCGGCCGAGCCCACCTGCGCGGTGTGCCAACGGTGGTCACTTTTCGGGACCTGACCGACCATGAAATCGAGAATTATCTGCGCCGGGAGCAGCCCTACAATTGCGCCGGCAGTGCCAAATCAGAAGGGCTGGGAATTGCACTAATCGCCCGGATCGACGGCGAAGACCCCAACGCCCTGATCGGATTGCCCCTCATCGCGCTCTGCGACCTTTTGCGGCTCGAGAACGTAGCGGTTCTTGATCAGCCCCCGACCGCTCATCCGGCCATCAACTGATGAACAAGGGCAGGCTCTATCTGATCCCCGTTCCACTCGGACAAACTCCGGCCGCAGCCGTCCTGCCCGCACCCGTTCGCGCCTGCGCACAGAGACTGAGGAATTTCGTCGCCGAAAACGCGAAGTCGGCGCGCGCTTTCCTCAAGTCGCTTCCTTCTGACTGGCCCCTGCAAGAGATCGAGATTCACGAACTCAACGACCACACAGCGGCCAGCGAACTGCCGCGCCTGCTGGCCCCGCTACTGGCAGGAAGAGACCTCGGACTGATCTCGGAGGCCGGCTGCCCAGCCGTCGCCGACCCTGGCGCGGCACTGGTTGCCTTGGCCCATCGGGAAGCTATCCAGGTGATTCCGCTGGTCGGCCCATCGTCCATTCTGCTCGCCCTGATGGGCTCGGGGCTGGGCGGCCAGTGCTTCACGTTCCACGGCTACCTGCCCAGCGCCACTCAAGAACGCGAAAAGCGCTTGCGTGAACTGGAGAAACAATCGCGGCAGGAACAAAGCACGCAGATCTTCATCGAAACGCCCTACCGCAACCGCCAGATGCTCGAATCGCTGTTCAGGACCTGCGCCCCCAACACGCGTATCTGTGTGGCCACCGACCTCACGCTGGACAGCGAGCAGATCAGGACCCGCCCGGTTGCCGAATGGCAACGCCAGCCCTTGCCCGAAATCAGCCGCCGCCCGACGGTATTCCTGCTGCAGGGCTAGTCCTCAAATCCACCATTCTTGAACTTCAACTGATTGCAGTTTTCGCGCACCGCTCGCTGGACGCCCTCGTCGAAACCATTTTCACACTCCGCCTGAATCTCGACAGAAATCGTCAAGCGAACATCAGAGCGGTTGAGTAGCATGACGATCTCATCGACGACATCACCGAATTGCGGCTTGGGCTGCAGCGGGTTCAGTTCTACCGTGCCAAAGAACGAACGCCGCTTGGCCGCCTTCGGCGGCTCTGGTTTATAGCCGGGACCAACCGGCGTTTCCATGCCGCGCGACGGAGTGCTTGTGCTTGTGCCTGTCGTCAGCACAGCATGACCGCCCACCTGAATCGCGATCGCAGCTTTCCGCTCCTCTTCTTCGGCGTGCAGCACCTTGTCGAACGCTTCCGCTGCCTTGGGTTCGACGAGCAGAAGTGAGTCGTCGAGGATAGGCGTCGTCGCTGTGCCGTATTGGAAACCCACATAACGATCGCCATCTCGGCCATAAGCCAGGCCGAAGAAATCACGCGAGACGGCACCGGCAGCCAGCGTCTGCCGCAAGACCTGGGAGTCGAGAAGGCGAGGCAGGTAGAGATAGGCACAGGTCTTGTGCCAGAGGTCCAGTGCGCCAACAGCCTGCGTGTCGTCTTTCCAGAACCATGTTTTAAGCAGCTTCGAGAGATGAATCGGTGCCCAATCGCCGATCAGCAGTTCGTTGTCCTTCAAGATCTGTTCAATCTCCTGCATCCGGTTGATCGTGGCCGGATTGATCTGGAAGTGTTCCCACGTGATGTCGGAAATGCCTTTCCCCGGCTTGGCCACCTGCATCGGCACGAGTAGCTATTTGTAGCTTTCCCGAACCATCCGATCAAGCCCGCCCCTGGCTTCTTCAAGGCTCTTGCTGGCCTGTTTTCCTTGCAGCATATCGAGGTTGAGCCGGCCTTCCTTCACGTCAGCAACGATTGATTGCCAGGCCAGCACCGAGCGCACCTGGTCCTTGAGGCGGCTGACGGTATCGATATCAGCGGCCATGAAGATCAGCCGGTTCTGTTTCTGACGCGGCTGATCGCCACGGTTTTTCAGAATCTCGCTGGCTCGCGTGAGGGCGGCCGTAGCGGTCTGCCCTGAGCGGCTGAAGGGTGCATCGGGGGCCAATAACACGAGGCGCAAGGACCAGTCGTCGGGAACGTCGCCACTGTTCGTGAACCCATGGACACCGCCGAAAACGCCTGATGCGAAGCGCAGCTTGTCGCGAACGAACGGAAAAACATCCTCCTTGTCGTTGAACCGGCGTTTGCGGTCCTCCATCTCGCGCCGCAGGTTGGGGCGGGTATCGAACCAGTAGCGGCTGTTCGCGCTGTTCAGGTATTGCAGTTTGTCGACGATGGCCCGCAGCGCATCCTTGTAGTGGCCAAGCACCTGCCCTGGTTGCGCGCAAGCCAGCAGCAGGCGTTCCTGTTCCAGCCCACGATGATGCTTGGCGCCGCCGACGTTGCCGGCATCGGGCGCACTGCCGAGAAAGATAGCGCGCGCCAATCGCCGGCAGGCGTGAATGGCGCCAAAGATCGGTCGCGTCGTATCGAGGTCGGTGGTCGCCGCGCGCTCGCCGTCGATGTCCTTTTCGACGACGGGGTCCCAGCCTTGCGCCAGGTAGTAGATTGACTCATTGCGCACGTCCGCGTCGTAAAGCGGCAGGCTGGCCGGCTGGATCAGGAGGTCGTTGTTGTTGTCCTTCCATAGCCGGTGGATCACTTTGGCCATCAGCTTCAACACGCCACGCGTGCGTTGGAAGTTATCGAGCGACGACCAGTCTTCATAAAGCCGGTCGAACACTTCGGGATGCAGCGGATACGCCTGCTGCAAACGCGTGAAGTAATGGCTGTCCTGCGTCTCGGCCGGGAACTCACCACTGTGAGCGGTGTAGAGATCGGCGTAGGCCCGGCACACCGCTTCAGCGGCCAGCCGGTCGTTGATCGCGGTAAACAAGCGACGGCGAACGATCTCGAAGGCTTCCTCGGCGGCCACCAGCTTCCACAGCGCCTGCACACGGCCGAAATAATGTGAGAGTGCCGCCAGGGCGTTGATCCCCTTCTGGCTGCCGGCTTCCTTGTCGGATTCCGGCAACGAGGCCAGCAATACCGCAGTGGAGACCGCTTTCATCGCCTCGGTCAGCGCCTGGACGAACGAGAGATTCGAGTCGTAGGTGCCGCCGGTAAAAGACTTGCCCTCCTCGAACTGACGGACGTAGGCCACCAGTTCGTCGATCAGGATCACGGACGGGGCATGATCGGCAATCAACTGGCTCAGCACTTCCTTGCCGGGCGAGGTGCCCGACAGATCAGAATCCTTGACGCGAGCGTAAGCAGCTTCCCCGCCAATCTGCCACGCAAGCTCCCCCCACAGGGTATGCACCAGCACGCCGCCGCGTGGCTGTGGCTGGCTGGGCGATAAGCGGATGCCATCGATCACCACGATGCGCGCCTGCGGCAATTCGGTGATACCAGCCATGTCGAGAATCGGTGGAATACCCTGCAACTGGCTTGCCGGCGCATCGCCCTTGGCCAGATGATAGACGGCCAGCATGGTGTGCGTCTTACCACCGCCGAAAGCGGTTTGCAACTGGATCACCGGATCGCCGCCGCGTCCTGTCAGCCGCTTGACCACCGAATCGAGCAAGAGCCGCATGCCTTCGGTGATGAAGGTGCGCTCGAAAAAGAGCGCGGGGTTCTGATACTCAGCCGTCGCCATGCCCTCATGCACACGCGAAATGTCCGCAGCAAACTCGGCCTGCTGGAAAGTGCCGCGCAGAACATCCTCGTGAGGAATGGCGATTTCACGCCAGGGCTTCAAGCTCATTGCCTTTCTTTCTTTGGCGCGGGTTCGACCCGCCAGGGCAAACGGGCGATCGCCACACCGGTCCCGTAGCAAAGCGCATGGGGATCGACTGCGTGCAGTTCGTGGCGCAACTGCGTCACCGCCGTTCGTGGATCGATGATCTGCTTGAACAGGTGTGAGGGATGGTCCGGCTGGTCCAGATGCAGTGCGATACGCAGAACATTCGCACGCATCGCTTGTTGGCAAAAATCTCGCTCATCAGGGTCATTGGCCTGAAGACGCGCCGTCGCCAGGCCAGCCAGCGTCGCCCGCACCTTGCCCGCGACCTCCGAGAACACGGAGCCGGCCTTGCTGCGCCGATTCCTCCGGTAATCCTTTACCTCGATCAACCAGCACTCGCCTGCAGGTGAAAGGGCGACGGCATCGACGGCTTTTGATCCGCCCGCGAAGGACTGGAACTGATTGCGATGAAAGCGGGAATCGTCGTACTTGAGCACCCGCCATCCGTCGGCGAAGGTGAAGCGCTGGCCGTCGACCTCCACGGCAAGGGGAGCACTGGTCATTCCAGCGTCTCGAAATATCGGTCGGACTGCGTCAGGTCTTCATCCAGCAGCAGCAAGGGGCCGACTGCCGCACTATCGTCGCCCATGCTGACGGTCACGCCGTGCTTGCCGAGTCCAAGGGCAAAATACTTCATCGGCAGTGGGGGGGATTCTGGCGTGCGCTGCAGGATTTCGAACTCGCGCAGCAGGAACAGGCTGTGCGTCGCCAGGATGACCTGTACGCCTTGTCCCACCAGGGCATACAAGGCCTCGGCCAGCAATCGGATGGCCGCCGGGTGGAGATTGCTTTCGGGCTCGTCCCAGAACAGCGAGCTGCCCCGTTCGATCAGGCGGTAACGAATCAGGTAGATCAGTAGAGCCAGCTTGCGATGCCCCTCGGCAAGCAATTGAGATTCCAGCCGCGAGCCACTGGCCTGCACGAACACCAGATCGCTGTCTTCCAGTTTCAGTTCGCCACCTAGCAGTTGCTGAATGCGCTGCACCACACCCGAAAGCAGCGGCGAGGGTTCCCTGGGTTCGAGTGACGACAAGGCGACGGCCAGGTCGCGATAGGTCTCATCGAGCGGAAAGTCGCGGTATTTTTCGAACAGGCCAACCAGCCCCTTGAACATCGAAACGATTTCCTTGCTGGGAACAAAAATGGGTCGTGGAACAAAGGCATTTTTGGCGGCATTCTCGGGAAGTTGAACCAGATCCAGTGATTTTCCTTTCTGCTGACCAGGTGCCTGCACGACCTCAATACTGGCGGCTTGATCCTTCGGACGCTTCAAGCGGATTTCCCAGGGCATTGCCTCTGGCAGTCCAGGTGAGGCAAAGGGCCGCTCGGTCTGCATCCGTATTTGAAGCGTTGGAATGTGGCCCCCGACATCGGCGACGATCGAAGCACCGTTCCTGTGGCCTTGGCTGACCAGACTGGCGAGGTTGCCGATGCGGAAAATCCGTTCCAGCCGTTCCTCCAGGTAGGATTCGACCCGCTTCTTGCCCAGACTCGCTTGACTGCCCATCAAATCCGGCCATGCGCGGCAAAAGAGGTAGCCCAGTTTCAACAGATGGGTCTTGCCGGTGCCGTTATCGCCGATGATGACATTCAGTCCGGGTGCGAACTCGAAACGGGCATCCTGAAAAACGGTGAAATGCTTGATGTGCAGTTGATTGAGCATGGTTTCGCTCCTCAAATATCCAGCTTCGCCTGCGAACCGATGTGGCCAGATTCATGCGAAGCGGCTTCGATGCCCAGCCAGGAAGTGATGAGTTCGTTGTAGCCGCGTGCTTCATCGGTCCAGCGCTTGCGCTCGCACAAGGTATAGAGGCGATAGGCCAGGTTGCGAATGGGTTCCGCCCGCTCCGGCATGTGCGCCAGCAACGCCCCAGCCGCCGACTCGCTCTGCGACTGCAAGGCGCGAACCATCTGGTGCAGGGCTTCCCATACGGGTGTTCGGTTGCCTTCTTTCGGGTCCCAGTCGACGGGGTATTCAGCGGGCTTCAGGAGCCGCACTTTCCCGCCACCAGCCTCTGCTACGCCGGCATCACGCACACGCTCAACACTTGTGCCCTTGGCACGGGCCAGCACATCGGCCTGGCCGAACTCGCCGGCGGCCCAGCCCATCTGGTCGAACCAACTCAGGCAGAAGTGTGTATCGCTGTCGAAATCGTCTCCACCTTCGATCAGCATCCTGTTGATGGCCATCAACGCCGAATGGACGGTCATCGGGCTGCCGTCGGCTTCGAGCACGGCAGAATGCTTGGAGAAGATCGCCATGCCGGGGCCGATCACTGCCTGTGCCAGATCGACCGGAGCAACGGGCGAGAGGCCCTCTGCACCGCCGATCATCACATCTACCGCCTCGGCCAGTTCTTCCCTCAACTCGCGAAGAAACTCGCGGCGAGAAATCGTGGGAGCGCCGGCTAGTCGTTGTCGGCAGACGAGGACAATACTGGATGCGAGAGAGGCCTTGATCATCATTCCGGCCAAGGCCCGGTGCTGGGCTTGGTGAAAGTCTTGCGGGAGAG
>NZ_FLQX01000036.1 GCF_900089955.1 Candidatus Accumulibacter aalborgensis
TGCGGGCTACGCTGCAAAACTGTCGACGCCAGATTTCTACGGAATGACGACGCCGTTAACAGCAGATTGAACCACGCTTCGCGCGCTGTGTCCAGCACCATCTGCAAGCAAGCATCCCAGATTCAGCGAATGGTCATGCCCGGGGTTTTTGAGGAGTTACGCTGACGCGACTTTCACATTAACGCACAGCCTGGCGGGGTGCCGGCTACTTCTGACCTTCGTCGGGCAGCGCGTTGCTCGCTGCTTGCACGCCAGCGGGAAGTTGCTCGCCCTCCCCGGCAGTCGCAAGCACCCCCTGCGGCGCGTCGATTTCCGCCATGAAGTGGAATCCATCGGCACCGAGTCGTCGTGTCAGCGTGTTCATGATCCGCCGCGACCGTGCCGGCGTCTCTTTCGGCCCGCTGACATAAAACGGCTTGCCGTTGTCACCATAGGTGTAACGAACCGGACACGCGGCTGCGTCGATGGTCCCGAAAAGCGCGGCGGCGCGGGCGTAGTCGGCATGCGCTGGGAAACCAAGGTCGCGCGCATATGCGACGGCGCCCTCGACGAGCTGGCGCAGGCAGTCGGGCGGAATCTCTTCGAATTCCTGAGTCTGCACGAAGCGCAGCCACTCCTCCGGCGGAAGCACGCGGTAGAAGGCATTCTTGACGCCGAGGCAGTAGACGTCGACGACAAAGGCCGCCAGGGCCACGTCACCGTCGGGAAGTTCGCGAGCCAGCGCAACCATGCCGATCCCCACGGCGAACAGCTCCCTGGTGATCAGCGAAGCGTGGACCGGCCGCTGTGCCGCGTGCGCCGGCGAGTGCGCATCGCTGCGCTGCGGCATCGACTTCCTGTTCGCCTGCGCCTTGCGCTTTTTGGCGAGCTTCTTTTGCCAGCGCTTTTCGTCGAGGGTCATGGCGATGTTCTCCTTGGGCTGTGACGCGCGACCAGCAAGCGCCGAACGTGGTGGTGACATTGACAGTGAGCCGGCGCGAATTCTACTGGAAGGGGCCGGACAGTGCCATCCGATAGATCAGGCAGACCCCATCAACAAGACTGTCGGGCGGAATAGCGTTAGCGTATTCCGCCGAATGAACCACCTTTCATGCGGCGCAATACGGCTGACGCCTATTGCCCCCTACGGCCCTTGTGTCCCGATCACGGAATTCACGGATTCAAACGCTACGTGGCGCTGGCGGTTCTGGCGCGAAACATCCATCGCCTCGGGGTCATGGTTCGTGAGCGCAATGCGCGCGCTAAACCCCGCGTGCCTGAGCCCCAAAAACTCGCCGCCTGACACCCTTCAAATGGGTTAAAACAACAGAGACGACGGTTTGCTCGACCGTGAAATATGCCCTAAGCATGTTTTGGACAATCGACCCCCGGCGCCAGCCAACAAACAGGCTTACGCCGCTGACTTTTCGTTACCAGCCGTCTTTTTTACCCCGATGAACGCCCCCGACCGTCCAAAAACGGCTTTTTCTGCTAGGCACTACTTATGAGCCCCCAACTCTCGCAAGGCCGCAAGGCTGAAGACCAGCCAGCGTTTCCTCAAGACGAGGAAGCAAGGGTAACAAATGCTGTAGCTCGTTGGAGTGCGACACGAGTACGACTACCGCGATTGGCAGCTTGGCACGGTTCTGCTGATACTCGAGGTTTTTGTCCGCGGTCAGGAAGGCGTCAAACTGCTGGCAGGCAAGCGCCAAAAGCTTGCCATTCTTTACCCCGCCCCAGCCCATCTCGACGACGGTCTTGACCGAGTGCGCAGGCAGCGAACGCCTGAGCCGACTCGGCAAGGATTCGTCAAGCAGGAGCCGCATCGGCAAACAAGCTCGTTCGTGCAGCCTCCAGTACCGCCACCGCCGCCTCTCGCTTTACGGACGGAAAGTCCTCCAGAAAGTCGGCCAACGAGGAACTGCCTTCGAAGTAGTCGAACAAGTTCTGTACGGGGACACGGGTTCCTGTGAAGCACAAAGCTCCACTCATGATCTCTGGGTCACGGCTTATTATCGTTGCATCCATGGCGACCTCCGCTTGACGTAGTGTACCGAAGTACCGAAGAAGTGGAATGTGGAGGCTAGCGCGCCGAAGTTCAGCGGCGAGCGAAGCGAGTCCGCTGCAACGCCAACTCAGGCTCTGGCGGTGGGTTGGAAGGCGGCGGAACGACGACCCATCCCTCTGCCGCATGTTTTTCCTGCCGTGCCTGCAAATCGGCATAAATTCGATCTAAATCGTAGCCCATACTGGCGGCATGTTGATCGCGGATATTGCGAACTTCTTTAATAATGCTGTCATTCATTTTCGCCTCCCATAAGCTCTTCGGGGGTACAAATAAACGGTAAAAACAGGCCTTTGCCCATATCCTTACACAGAACCCATTTTGCATGTTTGCCAAATTTTTTGCGACTGGCTTGAAAGC
>NZ_FLQX01000037.1 GCF_900089955.1 Candidatus Accumulibacter aalborgensis
CCATATCCTTACACAGAACCCATTTTGCATGTTTGCCAAATTTTTTGCGACTGGCTTGAAAGCATGATTCGGCGAGCATTTTCCGTCGCACGTGCAGCCCTCTTGGTGAGATGCTGTATGGTGTGCGGCCTTTGGGCGGAGCATGCGCATGGATAACTGGGCGACGGAGGAATTTGGCGGTGCGGAACTTGGCGACGGTCGTCTGACCAAGCGACTGATCATGCTGGCGAGCGATTTTGCTGACAAACCCACGGCCAGCATTCCGGGCGCCTGTTCGGGCTGGGCCGAGACCCAGGCGGCCTATCGTTTTTTCGATCAGGCCAGCGACAAGAAGCAATCGCTCGGGTGGGAAGATATTCTGGCGCCCCATATGGCGTGCACCCTGGCCCGTGTACGTCAGCATGCGGTGGTCCTGTGCCTGCAAGACACCACCGAACTGGACTTCAACGGCCAGTCCATTGAGGGACTGGGGCCACTCAGTTACGAGGCTCAACGCGGCTTGTACCTGCATCCCACCTACGTGGTGACCCCGGAGCGGGAACCGCTGGGGATCATTGATGCCTGGATCTGGGCACGAGAGTTCAAGGACGCGGACGGAAACCGTCCTGGGATCCTCGAGAGCACCCGCTGGATAGAAGGCTACGAGCGGGTGGGCGAAGCCGCCGTCACGATGCCCGAGACGCGTTTCGTCTATATGGCCGATCGGGAATCCGATATTGCCAGGCTGATGCAACGAGCCCATGTCCTGAAAACGCCCGCCGACTGGCTGGTTCGTTCCAAACACAATCGCTGCCTCCCCGAGGGCGGCAAACTGTGGGCAAAAGTCCGGTCGAGCGAAGCGCTGGGCGAGATCGAATTCACCCTGCCCGGGCAAGGCAAACAAGCCGCTCGTCACGTGCGTCAGAAGCTCTTTGCCAGCCGCGTCGAGTTGCCCGACGGCCAGGGTGGCCTGCTCAGCGTCACCTGCGTCATTGCCCAGGAAATCGCAGCGCCCAAAGGCGTCAAGCCTATTGAATGGCGCTTGCTGACCAATCGTGAGGCCAACCACTTCGAAGAGGCCGTGACCCTGATCGACTGGTATCGTGTGCGATGGGAAATCGAGATCTTTTTCAATGTCCTCAAGAATGGCTGTCGGGTGGAAGCCCTGCAACTGGGACATATCGACAAGATCGAACTGGCCTTGGCAATTTACATGGTGGTGGCGTGGCGCCTGGCACACCTCGTTCGACTGGGGCGCACCCATCCAGACTTGTCCGCCTGCGAATTGTTCAGCGAGGAGGAATGGAAAGGTGCCTATATCCTGGCAGACAAAGTACCGCCCAGCACACCGCCAAACCTCCGCCAGATGATTCGGCAAATCGCCATGCTCGGCGGCTTCCTCGGCCGCAAGTGCGACGGCGAACCCGGCGTCAAAACCCTCTGGCTCGGCTTCGCGCGACTTCGCGACTTCGTCAGGGGCGTCGAACATATGCAAAAAATATATGCTAAATAAGTTATGTGTAAGGGTATGGC
>NZ_FLQX01000038.1 GCF_900089955.1 Candidatus Accumulibacter aalborgensis
TTGCTCTCGCTTGACTTGCTTCGCCGCCAACCCGGATTCCTCCAGATCAACAGCTTCTACATCTGTGCGAGTTACTTCATCTCTTCGACAATCCGCTTGCGCAAATCATCTACCAGATCAAGAACCCACACCTATCGGTTGTCCAATTTTTAAAGAGCTTGCAGACCGGCCAAGTGGCCGAACTGCGGTGCTGCCTGAGCAGCGAGAGGGGCGGATTATACAGTCGTTTCAGGCGGCGTCAACACTTCTTTTTAGACGCCTGCTTCGACTACCCCGGACCACCAGCGGCGCCCCAAAGGGCCTCGCCAAACTTTGCCGTTACGTAATAACATACTGATTTTAATCAGATTTATTTGCGATCTCGGCAACGAAGGTGCGAATTATACAGGCCCAGTTACGGGCGTCAAGCCTCTTGAGCAACTATTTGCCGGTCCATGGCCTAAACACTGGCCGAACGGCATTCGCCGGCGGTCAGGCGTTCACTCAGCCGACGATCACCCGCGCATACTTCCGTTTCCCGACCTGCAGCACGAAAGCGCCTTTGTCCGCCAGGACGAGGTTCTTGTCGTCAATTCTCGTACCGTCAATCCTGACTCCGCCCTGCTCAATCATGCGCAGGGCCTCCGACGTGCTCGCCGTCAGTCCGGAGCGTTTCAATACCTGCGCAATGCTCAAGGGCTGGCCAGCGGCGGGCAGGCAGACCTCGGGAATATCGTCGGGGATTGCGCCCTGACGGAAACGCGCATCGAAGTCGGCCAGCGCCTGCGCAGCGGCCGCGGCACCATGAAAACGTTCGACAATCTCCTGCGCCAGCAGGACCTTGATCTCGCGCGGATTGCGTCCACTCGCGGCATCGTTCCTGAAAGCTTCGATGGCCTCGGTCGTGCGGAAGGAAAGCAGGTCGAAATAGCGCCACATGAGATCGTCCGAGACCGACATCAGCTTGCCAAACATCTCGCCAGGAGGCTCGTTGATGCCGACATAATTGCCGAGCGACTTGGACATCTTGTTCACGCCATCGAGGCCCTCGAGCAGCGGCATGGTCAGAATGCACTGCGCTGTCTGGCCGAAATGCTTCTGCAACTCCCGCCCAACGAGAAGGTTGAACTTCTGATCGGTGCCGCCCAGTTCGACATCGGCCTTCATCGCCACGGAGTCATAGCCCTGGCACAGCGGATAGAGCAATTCATGGATGGCAATCGGCTGACCGCCCCGATAGCGCTTGGCAAAGTCATCGCGTTCGAGCATCCGGGCCACCGTGTGCAAAGCGGCCAGGCGGATCACTCCGGACGCACCCAGCGGCTCGAACCAGCTTGAATTGAAGCAGACCTCGGTTTTTTCCGGGTCGAGAATCTTGAACACCTGCTCCCTGTAGGTTGCCGCGTTGTCGACAATCTGCTCTCGCGACAGTGGCGGCCGGGTGACATTTTTCCCCGTCGGGTCACCGATCATGCCGGTAAAGTCACCGATCAGGAACATCACGCGATGGCCAAGATCCTGGAAGTGCCGGAGCTTGTTGATCAGCACCGTGTGCCCGAGATGCAGATCAGGAGCCGTTGGATCAAAGCCGGCCTTGATCCGCAGCGGCCGGCCGCTCTTCAGCTTGTCAACCAGTTCCGCCTCGATCAGCAATTCTTCCGCCCCGCGCTTGATCAGCTTCAGGTCTTCTTCCACAGTGCGCATGCAAACCTCTATCGTTTCTGCCCGGACGGCTTCTGGTTGGGGGCCTTGATCATCATTCCGGCCAAGGCCGGGTGCTGCGCTTGGTGAAGGTCTTGCGGGAGAGTGGCAGGACCCCCGAAATCTCGTACCCTTGGAAGTGCACACTCACCGAG
>NZ_FLQX01000039.1 GCF_900089955.1 Candidatus Accumulibacter aalborgensis
AAGCGCTGCGCTCCGCACCAACCTGCTCGGTACGTGTGGTAGGGGGGCTAAACGCTTACGTCCTTGTTGCTTCAGGAGAGTCAGCACAGGCTGGATGGCCTTCGCCTTGTGGATGGAAGCATTGTCCAGAATGACCGTCAGTGGTCCGCCGACGCTTTTCAGAAGCAGACCGAGGAAACCTGCAAATGCGGCTGCGGTCGTGGTTTCCCAGAACATGGCCGAGAACAACGCTCCGGTCGATATCAATGCCGCCAGCACATTCAGGCGCTTGCCACGCTCGGCCGTGATGAGGTGAACTCCCCCTTTTTCGGTCCAGGCGTTTCGATTCGGCTGCGCGTGTGCGAAGCCCGCTTCGTCTACGTAGGCCAGTTTGATTTCACCAATCTTTGATTTTTCAACCAATTCCGCTATTTCTACCTGGGCTTCCCGAAATTTTTCTTCGTCCCGCTTCTTTCTGAGACTGTGCCGGGTTCTCTTCCAGACGTAGTTTTTCTCCTTCAAGGCCCTCTGCACCAGCCATACCGATACCTGTACGCCATGCTCGTCTGACAGGCGGATCTTCAACTGAGGGGCCGTACAGGCTTCCTCCTTGGCCCAAGCGCAGAGCACCTGCTTATGGGTTTCCGATAGCTTGCGAGGGGCACCGCTGCGCGGCAGATCACGCAGACCCTGGAAGCTTCGAGCCAGCCAGACATCCCTGTGGCAGGCGACGGTCTCGCGATGGATCCTCTGCCGGGCCACCACGGCATCGATGGACAGTCCCTGATCAAGTAGAAGCACGGTCCGTGCTCGCCGACGTTCGCGCCAGTCGCTGCCACGCTCGTCTATCCGCGCCAGCCGGCGGCGTTCCTCCCCTGACAGGGTCACAGTCTTTGCTTGGCGGGACATGGCGTGGCTTTCGGGAGGTTGGAGAGGGGGAAGCATACAGAAATAAGTCGGAGAACTTATCCGAGACCGCTTATCCCATTATTTACTTATCGTTAATATCCGAATTAGCCGACTAGCGCGATCTTGTCGCGCCAGTCGGGGTTGAACAAACAATTAGGCCAGAAAACCGTGGTCTGTCCCCGACCGACCTTAACCGTTATCAAGAATTTTGAATGTCCCAAATAATTGTGTCGGCACTGAAATCCTGCTCATGCGGCCAAATAATTCCATAATGCGCAGGGCGCGTAACCGTTCACACCCCCTCAAGAATTCACGCCACAGCGCCAAGTTCTATGTCATAATGCGTG
>NZ_FLQX01000040.1 GCF_900089955.1 Candidatus Accumulibacter aalborgensis
GCTACCGGCTGCCGCCTGATTGAGGGGCGGTGCCGGCGAGCGGGGGGCTAAACGATTACACAAGGACTCACGCTGATCTTCCTGCCTCCCTACAGCCCGGAACTGAACCGCATCGAGCTGCTATGGCACAAAATGAAGCATGAGTGGATGGCCTTCAAAGCCCGGACCACCAAAATACTTGAGGCAGATGTCGGTAAAATCCTGGACGGCTTTGGCTTTGGCTCTGGCTCCGATTGTCGGATGACTTTTTGCTGACCGCTTATCGTATTACTAAAATTTTGGAGATGAACCATGGTTACTGCGGAATCAGTTGAACAGGTTGTAGAACAGTTATCCCCAGAAGAACTTGCCAAGTTCCGTCGCTGGTTTGCTCAATTCGACGCCGATGCTTGGGACGCGCAGATTGAAGCGGATGCAGTCGCTGGAAAGCTGGACGCTCTTGCCGAGGAAGGTCTTGCTGAATACCGTAATGGTCAGGCACGCGAGATTTGAAGCATTTTAGTTCGCGCCGCTTCTGGCAATGTTTTGATACCTTACCCGTAGACATTCAGGAGCTTGCACGCCGTAACTATGCTTCGCTCAAGAAAAATCAAGCACATCCATCGCTTCAACTCAAACCTGTCTGTTCAGGGCGTTTCAGGAGTGTTCGCGTCGGACTGCATTATCGCGCACTTGGCGTAGCCGTTCCTGACGGTGTTCAGTGGTTCTGGATTGGAAGCCACGCTGATTATGACCAGATTATTGGCTCCTGAGAAACATAAAACTTGAGTCCTTGTTCACTGCCGGCAGAATGGCAAACGCGACCACCATACCCAGCAGCGAATCGCCACCGATGGCGGCGGCGGCCCGTCCGTGACGCAGTCGTCGGCCGATGGCTGGATGCCCATGCGGTAGAATCCCGTTCTTCGCGTTAGCCACGAGCGGCCGCCGGCAGTAAAGCGCTGCGGTCCAGCAAAACAACTCCCCAACCAGGCCTTGATCATCATTCCGGCCACCCCCGCTACGCCGCCATCGGCATCAGATAGGGCTGCTTGGGCGGTCGGGGTCGTCGGCGCGCCGGTCGTGGGGGCAGCGGCATGCACTGGAGCACCTGCGCGAACAGTGTTTCGTGGGCGCGGCCAAAGGAGCGTTGGGCGCAGCAGTTCTCATTTCAAACCCACGCAAGGCGGGTGTTGGCGTAGGTTGGCGCACGAGGATTG
>NZ_FLQX01000041.1 GCF_900089955.1 Candidatus Accumulibacter aalborgensis
TCCAGGGACCCCGAAGGAGCGACCCTCAGCTACGCCTGGTTGCTCATCGCCAGACCAGCCGGCAGCCACGCCGCGCTTACTGGCGCCGACAGCGCCAACCCCACCTTCAGCGCTGACCTTCCCGGCCAGTACCTCGTGCAGTTGATCGTCAATGACGGCCAACTCGCCAGCACGCCCAACACGGTCAGCATCAGCGTCACCAATACTCCGCCGACGGTCAGCCTGAGCGCCCCGGCAGCCAAGCAGAGCTTCACCGCCCCGGCGACGATCACCGTCAGCGCCGAGGCCGCGGACACTACCGGCAAAATCACCGAAGTCGCCTTCTATCAAGGCAGTACGCCGATCGGCAGCGCCACCAGCGCACCATACCGCATCACCTGGAGCAACGTCCCTGTCGGCAACTACGTGCTGAAGGCCAGGGCCACCGACAGCGGCGGAGCGACGACCTGGTCGGCGGAAGTACCGATCACCGTAGCTGCTGGCGGGGTGAAGATCTACTACCTCCATCATGATCATCTGAATACGCCACGCCTGGTCACCGATGAAACGAACAAGGTCGTCTGGAGAAACACCCCGCTCGGCGAACCGTTCGGGATGGGGTTGCCGGAGGAGGACCCGGATGGCGACGGGCAGGCGTTTACCTTGAACCTGCGGTTTCCGGGGCAGTACGCGGACAGGGAGAGTAGTCTGAACTACAACTACTTTAGGGATAGCTATTTCCCGGACCTTGGGCGCTACGGACAGTCCGATCCCATTGGGATCAACGGCGGCGCTAATACCTACAGCTACGTCGGCGGGAATCCGCTCTTGTTCAGCGATCCCAGTGGTCTCTGTCCTCTTTGCCCCTTGCTAGCGTTAGGATTGGTTGCGACGGAGGTGGCGACCAGTGATGTGCCCATGATTGGTGGTGGGATCGTTAGGGCCAGCGCCAAAGCGGTTCAAGCCGTTGAGCAGTGTGCAGCAAAGGCGGCAACGACAGTAATCGGCCGAGTCAAAGACCTGAGGAGTCTCCAGGCTGGTGAGCAGTCTTTGCTTGATCGGTTGCCGAATCTCGGTAACCCGAAGGCGAACTGGGCGCAGAACTCTGGGGTGCTTCGCCAGGAAATAGGGCGTGGTCTGCCGATACGGGATGCATCTCCTCTCGATACCACTGGCCAGTTCCTGAACGCCGAACGAAATCTTCTCATCGATCGTGGCTGGACGTTTGACCGGGCGACCAACTACTGGGTGCCGCCGAAGCCATGACACACGAGGAAACCAATTTTGAGCAGGAGCGGGCGCATCTCAACTTCGCGAGTGCAGTTCGGGAAAAGTTTGCGTTCCTCAACGATCTCGGCTTCTCGGAGATCGAGGGGCTGTCAACGCTCGTTTGCTACCGAAAAGATGATGTTGAAGTGGATGTGTATCACGGTCGACGGTCGTATGAGATCGGGGCTGGCATCTCATACTTGGCGGCGCGATACGAGATGGCAGACATCATTCGCGTGGTGGACCCCGATGCTGCCAAGCGATACGGTGGTGCCATGGCCTCAACGAGGGAAGGCGTGGTCGCGGGGCTTGAGGAACTGTGTTCGTTGATGAAGCGCTTTGGCGTTGCGGCGCTTCGAGGTGATCCACAGTTCTTCGCGACACTTGAGGAAAAGCGCGAGGTCTGGAGGAAGGACTACTGGCTCGATGGTCTTGCCCGGCAATTGCGACCGCAGGCAGACGATGCATTCCACCGCGGGGACTACTCGAGAGCAGCTGAGTTGTACGCTCGCATCCGAGATCGCTTGAGCCCCGCAGAGATAAGGAAGCTGACCCTTGCCGAGCAGCGCAGTCAACGATAGCGACCAGTGAGGCGCTATGGGGACGGCGCCATGAGGCGCCATGAGGGACAGCCCATGATTGTTGGTACCGTATTCCAGCGCAACACACTGGCTTTCTGGAGGAGACCAAACGGATGAAAACCATTCGCTTCATTCGCACGCTGACACGGGGCGTGCTGGTGGGCCTCGTCGTCGTTTCGGGAGCGGCATCGGCCTACACGCTCAGCTTCTGGCCATTGGCGCAAGACCTTGGGCTCGGCAGTTCTGCCACCGTCGAAGTCCGCATCACCGATGTCGCCCCAGAGCCACCGGGCAGTCCTGGCGGACTCGGCGACTACGACTTCGAAGTCGTCTACGATCCCTCGATCATCAGGTTCGACAAGGCTACCGACGCGGGTGCCCTTGGCTTGGCCATCGGCCTGGACGTTGATTTCCTGGCACCAGGCCGGCTGAACCTCAGTGCTTTCTCGCTCGAAGACCCGACAGATCTCCTCACCCTGCAGAGTGATTCCATGCTGCTACTGACTCTCGGCTTCAAGAGCCTCGCTGTGGGCACCAGCGCACTGACTTTCGAGAACGTCACACTCGGCGACGTCAACGGTGTGGAACGGGAGCACTCGACGACTAACGGCAGCATCACCGTCCTGTTCGCCCAGCTACCCGAGCCCGGCACCCTGGCCCTGCTCGGCGGCGCAGGGCTGATCGTCCTTCCCCTGCGATGGGCAAGAGCAGCCCGAGACGGCTCGCCAACCCATCGGGAACGCCCAAGGCACTGGGACACGGCAATGACCAGACAGCGCCTCGAACGCCGTGGCGCGCAGGCATCCCGCTGGCGGTGATGCAGACGAACGGCGACCAGCAAAGACCCCGCGCTCCCGCGCGTGGCCCTGAATCGCTGCCGCGGGCGGGCGCAGCAAGCGCTTGCCAGGGTGCGGCGAACTCGCTCCTTCGCGCTGCGCGACAGGCTCTGTGGCTGATCCTGCTCTCACTGATTCTTGCCGCTCAGGCTTGGGCCATTCCCTGCGATGTCGACCAAGACGGCGACATCGACCTCGACGACTTGAACCTCATCCAGAAAGCCATCCTCGCCCGCGCCAAGGTCAGCGGCCCCGACGACCCGCGCGACGCCGACGGCAACGGCGTCATCAACTCGATCGACGGCCGCTTGTGCGCGCTGCGCTGCACGCGCGCCAAGTGCAGCACGGTCAACCAGGCCCCCTTCGCCAACGCCGGCCCCGACCAGAGCGTGCCGCTTGGCAGCCTGATCAGACTCGATGGCAGCGCCTCCAGGGACCCCGAAGGAGCGACCCTCAGCTACGCCTGGTTGCTCATCGCCAGACCAGCCGGCAGCCACGCCGCGCTTACTGGCGCCGACAGCGCCAACCCCACCTTCAGCGCTGACCTTCCCGGCCAGTACCTCGTGCAGTTGATCGTCAATGACGGCCAACTCGCCAGCACGCCCAACACGGTCAGCATCAGCGTCACCAATACTCCGCCGACGGTCAGCCTGAGCGCCCCGGCAGCCAAGCAGAGCTTCACCGCCCCGGCGACGATCACCGTCAGCGCCGAGGCCGCGGACACCACCGGCAACATCACCGAAGTCGCCTTCTATCAAGGCAGCACGCCGATCGGCAGCGCCACCAGCGCACCGTACCGCATCACCTGGAGCAACGTCCCTGTCGGCAACTACGTACTGAAGGCCAGGGCCACCGACAGCGGCGGAGCGACGACCTGGTCAGCGGAAGTACCGATCGCCGTGGCTGCTGGCGGCGTGAAGATCTACTACCTCCATCAGGATCACCTGAATACGCCACGCATGGTCACCGATGACGCGAACCGGGTCGTCTGGCGCAACACGCCGCTTGGCGAACCGTTCGGGATGAGTCTGCCCGAAGAGGACCCGGATGGCGATGGGCAGGCTTTCACACTGAACCTGCGGTTTCCGGGGCAGTACGCGGACAGGGAGAGCAATCTGAATTACAACTATTTCAGAGATTACGATCCGGTGACCGGCAGATACGCAACGTTCGACGCTATCGGGCTGAAAGGCGGCATAAATGGATATGCCTATGTTCTTGGCAATCCGCTTCGCTATGCCGATCCGTTGGGGTTATGGTCAGCGGAGGCGCACAACTACTTCATTCAACAAGCGTTTGGAAATGCGCTGTCGCACGCACAGGTCGCTCAGATGCAGGCGGGAAGCGCATTTGCGGACGCACCGATTTTCCAGACGGCACAATTCTCGTACATGCATGCCATGAGTTCTTCCAATATATCCAAAGATGATGCCCGGCGACTGATGTGCAGGTATGTCAAGAAGCAGATCGATATCTTCAAGAGACTGATTACTTATCCTGACCCCGTTGCGAGAAATCATGCCTATTTTGAATTGGGCATGGGACTCCATGCAGTAATGGATTCAACCTCGCCAGCCCATCGTGGCTTTCAGCTATGGACCGGAAGCCCGGCGCAGCTCGAAAACCACGGCAAGAGTTACCCAGGATTTCCATCGACGGAAGATCTTGATTCGGCACCTGCATACCTCGCTCAGACGATTGCGGCCATGGTGGACGCAATGAATGGAAAAGTTGATGCCTGCGAGTGCCAATAGCCCAAGAATGCCGTCTTTACGGACGGTATTTATTCGTGCTCTACTACTTACCCCTGTGTCTGTGTTCGTAGCTTATCTTCTCCTGCTGCTATTCAAAGAGTCTGGAGGGTTTCTATCGGATATCGGATTCGTGCTGGTGCTACCGATCACACTTATCGGGTTGGGGAGATCAATTATCCCAAGCGGCATGTTCTGGCCCACTTTCTTTGTTCTTCAACTTGGCTACGTTTTTTTTATTATTTACTTTTATTACTACGTTGTTATTCGATTGGGAGTAATAAAGGGCCAGGGTAATTAATAAGAGGCCAAGCTAGAATTAAGTCGAATTAAATCAGCGATAAATCCGGGTGCAGACGACGATTATTAGCATTGTATTCTTGCGCAACAGACTGGTTTTTTGGAGGAGACCAAACGGATGAAATCCACTCGCTTCATTCGC
>NZ_FLQX01000042.1 GCF_900089955.1 Candidatus Accumulibacter aalborgensis
GCTACCGGCTGCCGCCTGATTGAGGGGCGGTGCCGGCGAGCGGGGGGCTAAACGATTACACAAAGGCAGCTATCTTCCCCTTCCACGATTCCGATGTCTTCAGTCAGCAGGCTATGTCCGGGGTAACTCGTTGGCAAAAGGCTCATTACCTGAATCAGCCCTTTCTCTCCATGCGGGAGCAGTTCCAGTGTTGTTGTATCTCTGATAAGCACATCGGCGAATCCGGGGGCATGAAGACGTCCGTGTTCGCACTCGAAGTAAATCGCTCCCACTTGCTCGACCATGCCGTAGTAATTATGGATGCGGGTCATTCCAGTCTGATCTTTTAATACACTCTTGAAAACTTCTGGCGAGATACAACGATCCTCGAGTTTTTTCCAGCCGCCGCCGTGGATCAAAAGGCTACCCTGTGGAAAGGACAGATTCAGGCCTTCGGCACGCGCATTCTCGACGAGCGTTTGCCATACCAGAAAGGTAAATCCAAACACGAGTATTGGCGAGCCCGAATGCTCCTTGAGATAGCTCAGCAGTTCCCCCCACCGTGGACGCAATTGCTCGTCCAACAGGTAGAAATGATCACGTCCAAAACTCGAAAATCCCAAAATGCCGGCCGCTCTGGCATTGAACTTACTGCGATCCTTGAGGAAGCTCTGATCATCGACGATGACCATTGGATGCCGCTTGCCGCCCACAAAATTGAGCACGATCGCGGCAAGCGCACGCGTCTGTGTCTTGGCCGTTTCAGCATCCACGAAAATACGGGAAACTTGGCCTGAGGTGCCGCTCGATACCAATGTCCGAACCACTGCTGATTGGGGTACACTCAACAAGTTCAGATGCTTGAACAGCCGTACAGGGAGCCAGGGCATCGCGGAAAGCGTCGGGGCGTCCTTACTACCGGCGCCAATGGCATCCAGTATCCGACGGTATTCAATACATCGCTCATAGTGAAACTGGCAGAGCGCATTCGTAAGCGTTTAGCCCCCCTACCACACGTACCGAGCAGGTTGGTGCGGAGCGCAGCGCTTG
>NZ_FLQX01000043.1 GCF_900089955.1 Candidatus Accumulibacter aalborgensis
TTCTTGCTACCCACCGCCAGGCCTTGAAAATACGGGGTTGGAGCCCTCATGCGTCAGGGCTGCAAGTGTGGATCACCGACGCGGTGCGCAAGGAAGTCTGCGACACCGGGGCTTTCCCCGAGCAAGACTTGATTCTTGCCGCGCTGTCGGCCGGGGAGTTGCGCAGTGTGGCGGTGGATATGGCGCACTGGCAGCCGCGTTTTGCCGGGATTGATCCCGGTGAAGCCAGCGCCATCGCTCTGGCCGAAGCGGTGAACGCGACGGCAGAGATGCGCGTGCTCTTGATCGTCGATGACCGACTCGGGCGGCTCGAAGCGCAGGCGCGTGGACTCGCCATCATCGGCACTGCCGCCCTGGTCGGCTTGGCCAAAACGCGTGGTCTGATTCCGCGTGCCGATGTAGTGCTGCGCGCGATGCAGGCCAACGGCTATTTTCTCGGTAACGCCGTCGTGCGCGCCATCCTCGATCGCGTCGGCGAATAAGCATTCACGAAAGTGCATTTAATGTGAAAGTCGCGTCAGCGACTCACGAACCTCCCCTCGCCCGCTTGTGGGAGAGGGGCTGGGGGTGAGGGAACGGTCATGGCTTTCATCATCCTGGGTGTCTGGAATCGCCATGACCGTTAGTCAGCTTACTGTTTCAGTGACCAGCCAAGCAGCAGCAACCCGCTCGCCGCGATCCAGCCGCCGGCAGTGCGCCAGGCGATTCGCATCCACCTTGCTTGCCACGCAGCCACACACGCGGAGGCCAGCGTCGTGACGACGGCAACCGCGCAGGCGCTGCCGATGACCCCGCCGAGTCCCGGGCCGGCCTGCGCCATGGCCGAGCAGCGCCGCGATTGCGCTTGTTGTTCCATCCGGCAAGCGTGCGTCGGCCGCGACCAGACCGCCCAGCATGAGCAGTGGCAACCAGGCCGGCACGGCGAACGCTGGCGTGCCGATGAACACCCCGACGACTCCACCCAACAGCCACGGGCCGGGCAGGACGAAGATGCGGCGGCGCGCAAGCGCTCTGCCGCGCAGGCCGGTGAGCAGCGCAAGGGCGAGCGCCGGGATCAGATCTTCGGGCGTTAGCGCGAAATGCACGATGACGTCGTACAACGGCCCCAGTGCTGTTTCGACCAGGTGCGCTTGCGCGGCAGAAGTGCACAGCGCGAGCGCAAGACCGGTAGCGACCACGCCTGGCGCCGACGAATGGCCGCTACCAATTTCACTGAATGACTGCAAACGACCCGTTGCAGCCAGTCGCCGCGATGACAAGCGAGCGTCAGCTTTTGAGTGTAGGGCAGACAGCCCGGCGAAACGGCTGACGGTCTGCTCTTCGGCCAAAGCGGCCGTCCCGAAGCTTTGCGCAATGCGGCTGATTTGCGTATCAGAACAGACGTTCTGAGTTCGTCTACAAAATTTGGGGCGATTC
>NZ_FLQX01000044.1 GCF_900089955.1 Candidatus Accumulibacter aalborgensis
CCGCTACCGGCTGCCGCCTGATTGAGGGGCGGTGCCGGCGAGCGGGGGGCTAAACGATTACGACGATCCGTACACACGCTCCGCCGGCACAGCGTTCACTGCTGACGGCCGCCGGCTTGATGGCACTGGCCAGTGCAGCCCAGGCGGCGACCTTCAACCCGCCCGACACCTCGGTGCAGATGTTCCAGTGGAGCTGGAACGACATCGCGACCGAGTGCACCGCGTGGCTGGGTCCGCAGGGCTATGGCGCGGTCCAGATCTCGCCGCCGGGCGCGTCGAAGAACGCCGATAGTTGGTGGGGGGTGTACCAGCCGGTCAACTATCGCCACCTGAGCAGCCGCATGGGCACGCCGGCGCAGTTGCAACACATGATCGACACCTGCCATGCCGCCGGTGTCCGGGTCTATGCCGACATCGTCGTCAACCAGATGGCCGATGGCGCAGGGACGGCCACCGATGGTTCCACCTGGAACGCGGCTACGCTGAGCTACCCCCACTTCAGCGCGCGGGACTTTCACGACAGGTGCACCATCGTCGGCCAGGACTACGAGTCAGCCGCCGGCCGCAGCAAGGTCATGAACTGCCGCCTGGAGGGCATGCCGGACCTCGCCACCGAAAGCGCCTATGTGCAGGGACAGGTCGCCACCTATATGCGCGCCCTGCTCGACATGGGCGTGGACGGTTTCCGCATCGACGCTGCCAAGCACATGCCGGCGACCGCGCTGCTGAGTATCATGAACGCGGTGCGCTCGACCAACCCGCTGACGCGTGCCGGCGAGCCGATCTGGGTGACACAGGAGATCATCCCCGATGGTGGCGTGACGCGCTCGGACTACTTCCCGGTAGGCACGGTCAACGAGTTCCAGTTCGCTTCGGCGATGCGCGCCGTTTTCCGCGGTGAAGGTGGGAAAAGATTGTCGTCGATCCCATCGATCATGGGCACCTGGGGCCACTGGGGCGGCAGTTGGGGTTTCGTGCCACCGCAGTACGCCACCATCTTCGTCAATAACTGGGACACCGAGCGCAACGGCTCTTCGCTCAACGCGAGCAACTACACCGGCGCCAGCAACGACACGCAGGGCAGCAAGCGCTATGACCTGGCCAACATCTTCATGCTCGCGCAGGGTTACGGCGAGGCGCAACTGCACTCGGGCTTCCGATTCAGGAACACGAACGACGATCGGCCGACGGCCAGCCCCTACGCGGCGGGTGTGCCGCAGATCAACGTCGACTGGGACTTCGTGCATCGCTGGTCGGATATCGCCAATATGGTCAGGTTTCGCTCGGCGACCAACGGCCACGCGCAGACCAACTGGCTGGTCGGCCAGAACGACGATCAGATCGCTTTCAACCGCGGCAACGTCGGCTTTGTCGCGCTGAACAACAGTCGCAGCTCGTGGACACAGACCTTTGCCACCGGCCTGCCCGCCGGCACTTATTGCAACGTCATTCAGGGAACTCTCGACACGAGCGGCGGCGCCTGCAGCGGTGGCACGGTGGCGGTGGAGGCCGGCGGCAACGCCAGCGTCACGGTGGCAGCCAACGACGGAGGCAGCAGCGTGCCGGCCGTGGCGATCTACACCGGGCAGAAAGTCGCCGGCGGCGGCAGTTGCGCCGTGACTTTCAGCATTGCCAATGCCGCTACCCGCTTTGGTCAGAACGTATACGTGGTGGGCAACGAAACCCGTCTCGGCAACTGGACCCCGGCCGCCGGCTTTGCGCTGGCTATCGATGGTTCGGGTGCCAACGTGCCCTGGAGCGGCACCGTCAAACTGCCGGGCAGTACGGCGGTGCAGTACAAATATGTCAAGTGGGATGGATCGACCGCCCTCTGGGAGAGCAACCAGACCACCGCCAGCGGCAACCGGGAGTTCACCAGTTGCGCGGCGGGTGCTCAGACCCGCGCCGACGGCAACTTCAAGCCCTGAACCGCCTTTCAAGGAGACCTACGCATGTCTTTCGGTCGCAAATCGCTTTGCGTCGCGCTCGGTTGCGTCACGCTGAACTCCACGCCGGCCCTGGCCGCGATCAACGCACCGCAACTCGGCGCGCAATACAACGCCAACCACAGCGCGATCACCTTCAAGGCCTATTCGTCGCGCGCCACGCGCATCGAGCTGTGGCTGTACGCCGCGCCGAGTGGTACGCCCGAGGTAGCGCGTATTCCGCTCACCCCGGGCAGCGGCGGCGTCTGGTCGACGGCGGTCTCACGCGCCAGGCTGACGCGTGCCGGCATCGGCGGAGCGGTGTACTACGGCTACCGCGCCTGGGGTCCGAACTGGACCTATGACTCGGGCTGGAGCAAAGGCTCCGGCCTCGGTTTCGTCAGCGACGTAGACGCACAGGGGAACCGTTTCAATCCCAACAAGCTGCTGGTCGATCCGTACGCGCGGGAGCTGAGCCATGACCCGACGACGCCGGCCAACCCGGACGGCACTCCGTATGCCTCGGGGCCGCTCCATCGCACGATCGACAGCGGCAGTGTCGCGCCCCGAGGCATCGTGCTCGCTGGCGACCAGCAGTCGATTGGCACCAAGCCGACGCGCGCGTTCAAGGACGACATCGTGTACGAGGTCCATGTCCGCGGCCTGACGATGAACGACAACAGCATTCCGGCCGCCTTTCGCGGCACCTATCGCGGTGCCGGGTTCAAGGCGGCCTACCTGAAGAGCCTGGGGGTCACCGCGGTCGAGTTCCTGCCGGTGCAGGAAACCCAGAACGACACCAATGACCTGCTCCCCAACAGCACGACCGACGACAACTACTGGGGCTATTCGACGCTCAACTACTTCGCCCCCGATCGTCGTTACGCGGCCGACCGCAGCGCCGGCGGCCCGACACGCGAATTCAAGGCGATGGTCAAGGCCTTCCACGACCAGGGAATCAAGGTGATCATCGACGTGGTGTACAACCACACCGGCGAAGGCGGTGCCTGGTCGTCGAACGACAAGACGACCTACAACGTGCTGAGCTTCCGCGGCCTCGACAACCCGACCTACTACACGCTGACCAGCGACATGCAGGCCACCTGGGACAACACCGGCGTCGGTGGCAACTACAACACGCACAACCCGGTGGCGCAGAACCTGATCGTCGATTCCCTGGCCTACTGGCGCGACACGCTGGGCGTAGATGGTTTCCGCTTCGACCTCGCGCCGGTGCTCGGCAACACCTGCGAAGTCGGTTGCTTCAACTTCGACAAGATGGACAGCAGCAATGCGCTGAACCGCATCGTGCGCGAGTTGCCGCCGCGCCCGGCCGGTGGCGGCGCCGGCGTGGACCTGGTCGCCGAGCCCTGGGCGATCGGCGGCAATTCGTACCAGATCGGTGGCTTCCCGAGCGGCTGGTCGGAGTGGAACGGCAGCTATCGCGACATCGTTCGCCAGAGCCAGAACAAACTGGGCGCCGCGCCGATCACCACCGGCCAACTGGCGACGCGCTTTGCCGGCTCAGCCGACCTCTACGAGAACAACGGCCGCAAACCCTGGAATTCGGTCGACCTGATGGTCGCGCATGATGGCTTCACGCTGCGCGACCTGTACGCCTGCAACAGCAAGAACAACGGCCAGGCGTGGCCCTACGGTCCGTCCGACGGTGGCGAGGACAACAACAACAGTTGGGACCAGGGCGGCGTTGCCGCCGACCAGCGCAAGGCGGCGCGCAATGGCCTGGCGCTGATGCTGCTCTCGGCCGGTGTGCCGATGATCACCGGCGGCGACGAGTCGTTGCGCAGCCTGCAGTGCAACAACAACCCGTACAACCTGGATTCGAGCGCCAACTGGCTAAACTGGAACTGGGACACCGAGCAGACCCACTTCCAGTCCTTCGCCAGGGCGATGATCGCCTTTCGCAGGGCCCACCCGGCGCTCCGCCCGGTCGACTTCTATTCGAGCGTGGACAATAACGGCAACGTGATGGAGCAACTGCGCTGGTTCAAGCCCGACGGCGGCGTTGCCGACAGCGGCTACTTCGACGACCCGAACCGGCGCGCGATCGCCTGGCGCATCGACGGCAGCGAGCTGGGCGACCCTGCCGCCGCGATCTACGTCGCTTATAACGCCTGGAGCGACAACGTCGATTTCACGCTGCCCTGGCCGGGGACCAGCCGCAAGTGGCATCGCGTCACCGACACTTGCAACTGGGCCGAAGGCGCCGGCCAGGTGCGCGCGCCCGGCAGCGAAGACCTGGTCGGCGTCGAAGGATCGAGTTACGGCCTGTGCGGGCGCGGCGTCCTGCTGTTGATCGCCAAGTAGGGGAGACGACAGGCAGGCCGCGCCGGTGGTGTGGCCTGACCGCACCACCTCAAGTTGCGCTCAGCCGCGCCGGCGGCCGTAGAGGCGGCTCAAGACGGCGCTGCGACGGGCGTGCGTGGCGTCGACCTGCTGCCAACTGAAGCGCCACTCCCAAGAGCCTTCCCCGACGCCGGGCTGGTTCATGCGATGCGTCGAATCGAGGCCCAGCACGTCCTGCATCGGGATGATGCACATCGCGGCCACCGAGGAACAGGCGAGACGGATCAGTTGCCAGTGCGGCTCTTCGCCGAGTTCGTCGCCAACGCCCAGGTAGGCGCGAATATGCTCCTGCTCCGGGTGCCCGAGCGACTCCCACCAGCCCAGCGTCGTGTCATTGTCGTGGGTGCCGGTATAGACCACCGTGTTGGCTTCGTAATTGTGCGGCAGGTAGGGATTCTTGGCGTCGCCGTCGAAAGCGAACTGCAGGATGCGCATTCCCGGCAGCCCGATGGCCTGGCGCAGGGCACTGACTTGCGGGGTGATGATGCCCAGATCCTCGGCGATGATCCTCAGCCGGCCTTGCGCGTCGCTCAACTCGCGGCGCATGGCTGTAAACACGGCTTGCCCCGGTCCTGGCCGCCATTTGCCGTGGACCGCCGTCTCAGCCGCGGCGGGGATCTCCCAGTACGACTCGAAGCCGCGAAAATGATCGATGCGCACGACGTCGCAGAGCTTCATCGTCTGCCGCATCCGCTCGACCCACCAGTGATAGCCCTCGGCGGAATGCGCTGACCAGCGATAGAGCGGGTTGCCCCAGCGTTGTCCGGTGGCGCTGAAGTAGTCCGGTGGCACTCCGGCGACGACGCGCGGGCGGCCGTGCTTGTCGAGATCGAACAGTTCGGGGTGCGACCAGACGTCGGCGCTGTGCCCGGCGACGAAGATCGGCAAGTCACCGACCAGCTCGATGTGTCGCGAGTGGGCGTAGGCCTTGAGCTTCGCCCATTGATCGTAGAATCGCCACTGGCAGAATCGCCAGAAGCTCATCTCGTCGGCGTGCTTTTGTCTGGCTTCGCGCAGCGCTTCCGGCTGGCGGCGAGCGAGTGGGGCGGGCCAATCCTGCCACATTCTGCCGTCGCCCCCGTGCGCTTTGTCGAGCGCCATGAACAGTGCGTAATCGTCGAGCCAGTCGTGCGCATCGCTGCAGAAGGCTTCGAAGGCGGTGTGCTCGGGGCTGGTCTTGCGGCCGAGGAATCGTTTGGCGGCCCGCCGCAAGAGGGCGACCCTGAACGGCCGTACCGTCGCGAAATCGACGCGTCCCTCAGGGAAAGCGGGGACCTTCGCCAGATCGGCATTGGTCAGCCAGCCGGCATCACGGAGCTGGTCCAGGTCGATCAGCAGCTCATTGCCGGCGAAAGCCGACGGACTGACATACGGTGAGTTGCCCGGTCCGGCGCCGCCAAGTGGCAGCACCTGCCACAGCGATTGGCCAGCGGCTACCAGCCAGTCGACGAAGTGATAGGCGGCCGGACCGATATCGCCCGAGCCATGTGGGCCAGGCAGTGAGGTCGGATGAAGGAGAATACCGCTCTGGCGGGGGATTGAAGTCATGCTGGTCTCTTGTCTTGATTCTTGGCTGATCTGCTGTCCTGGCTCATCGGGTTGTGCTGTGAGTCGCAGGGCTGTGGGTCGGGACTACTGCACGAGGCCGGGGTCGCTCTTGACCAGCGCGGCATCGGCGACTTTCTCGGCTTCGCTGACCCAGCCACCGCCCATGGCCAGGTAAAGATTGATCATCGACTGGAATTCCACCTGCTGGGTCTGTGTGTATTGTAGTTGAACGTTGAACAGGCTGCGCTCGGCGTCGAGGACTTCGATGTAGCTGGTGTAGCCGTTATCGTAGCGCAAGCGGGCGGTGGCCGCGTACTGCTGCAGCGCTTCGACCTGGCGCCGCTGCGCCTTGAGCTGTTCGCGCGTCCGGTCCTGGCTGACCAGCGAGTCGTTGACTTCGCGGAAAGCTTCCTGGATCGCTTTCTGATAGCCAAACAGCGCCTGCTGCTGCCCGGCTTCTGCGGCCTGTACCTGACCGGCAATCGCTCCGGCGGTAAAAAGGGGCAGGGTGATCGGTGCGCCGTAACTCCACACCTTGTTCTGGCTGGAGAAGAGATTGCTCAGGCTGGTGCTGGCGTAACCGAAGAGGCCGGTCAGCGAGATGGTCGGGAAGTAGGCCGCCCTGGCGGCGCCGATCAGCGCATTGGCAGCGATCAGGTCCTGCTCGGTGCGTCGGATGTCGGGCCTGCGTTCAAGCAGATCGGACGGCAGGCCGGCCGGGATGGCCGGTAGCGTCAGATGGTCGATGTCCTTGCCGCGCGGGATCGGTCCGGGGTTGCGACCGAGCAGCACGCTGAGCCCGTTTTCCTGCTGGGCGATGGCTTTCTCCAGCGGTGGGATGGTCGCCAGCGCTTCTTCGTACTGCGACTTGTTCTGGCTCAGTTCGAGCACCGAAATGATGCCCCCCTCGAAGCGCAGCTTGAAGATATCGTAAGACTCGCCGCGGCTCGTCGCCGTCGCCCGGGCAATCTCCAGTTGGCGATCGAGGTCGCGCAGGTTGATGTAAGCGCCGGCCACGCTGCCGACGAGCGACAGGATGACCCCGCGCCGGCCTTCCTCGCTGGCCAGGAGCTGGGCGCGTGCGGCTTCCGTCTGGCGACGGATGCGGCCCCAGATGTCGATCTCCCAACTGGCGTTCAACACCGCGTTGTAGCTGTTGTAGATCTCGCTGCCACCGGCGCCGATCACCACCGCGCTGATGTCTCTCTGCCGACGGGCGTCGGCGCCGGCGCTGAGCTGCGGGAAGAGGCCGGAGCGAACGATGCCGTAGTTGCCGGCAAACTGATCGACCCGCGCGGCAGCGATCATCAGATCCTTGTTTTCGTGCAGCGCGGTGCTCACCAGATCGTTGAGCACCGGGTCACCCAGTTGCTCCCACCAGAGGGTGTTGGCGAGGTCGCGAGCGTCCTTTTCGCTGAGGCGCCAGGCCGTCGGCGTGTCGACCGGCGGGCGGACGTAGTCGGGTCCGACCATGCAAGCGCTGGTCAGCAGCGCCAGCAAGGTGACCCGCAGTGGCTTACGCATGGCGATCCTCCTTGCCGCTTGGCTCCGGCGCGTCGCGGCCGCCCTCACCCTCGCCGGCCGCGTGATTGCGCACGCCGGTCTCTCCCTTGTGACTGATCTTCTCGACGACGTAAAAAGTCACCGGGATGATGAAGATGGCCAGGCAGGTGGCGGCGAGCATGCCGCCGATCACCGCGCTGCCCATGACTTGCCGCGACAGGGCGCCGGCGCCGCTGGCGATGGCCAGCGGCACGCAGCCGAGGATGAAGGCGAACGAGGTCATCAGGATCGGCCGCAGGCGCAGTTGCGCGCCCTTGAGCGTCGCCTCGGCGAGCGACAGTTCGCCCTTCTCGTACTCCATCTTGGCGAACTCGACGATCAGGATCGCGTTCTTGGCCGCCAGG
>NZ_FLQX01000045.1 GCF_900089955.1 Candidatus Accumulibacter aalborgensis
GGACGTACAGTCGGCGATTTCGGCTGCCTTGCGCAGACTGCCGCCGAACATGCCCACCCCACCCTCGTTCCGCAAGGTGAATCCGGCCGACTCGCCGATCTTCTACATCGCGCTGTCGTCTGCCACCCTGCCCCTGCCGATGGTCAATGAGTACGCCGAGACGCAACTCGCCCAGCGCCTGTCGACGATTCCAGGGGTAGCCCAGGTGCAGATCTTCGGATCGCAGAAGTTTGCCGTCCGCGTGCGCGCCAACCTCGACCAACTCGCGGCGCGCGGGATGGGAATCGACGAGTTGCAACAGGCCATCACCCAGGCCAATGTCAATCAACCGGTCGGGATGTTCGACGGCAGCCGTCAGACCTTTGCCATCAAGGACAACGGTCAGCTTGCCGATGCCGCCGCTTATCGCCCGCTGATCGTCGCCTGGCGCAACGGCGCGCCGGTTCGGCTGGAGGATGTGGCTGCGCCGATCGACAGCGTCGAGAACAACAAGATCGCCAGTTGGAACGTGGACAAGCGCGCCATCGTCCTGGCCATTCAGCGCCAGCCGGGAACGAACACCATCGAGACGGTCAACGCCATCCGCAAGATCCTGCCCGGTTTCAAGGCCAAGCTGCCGGCGGCGATCGAAATGAACATCCTCTACGATCGCAGTATTTCGATCCGCGACGCGATTAACGACGTTCAGTTCACGCTCGTGCTCGCCGGTTTCCTGGTCCTCCTGGTCATCCTGCTCTTTTTGCGCAACGTATCGGCGACGCTGATTCCCAGCCTGGCGCTACCGATCTCGGTGATCGGCACCTTCGCTGCGATGTACGTCCTTGGCTACAGCCTGGACAACCTGTCGCTGCTGGCCCTGACGCTGGCCGTCGGCTTCGTCGTCGACGATGCCATCGTGATGCTGGAGAACATCGTCCGCCACCTGGAGGCGGGCGAGACGCCGTTCGAGGCGGCGATCAAGGGCGCGCGGGAAATCGGCTTCACGATCGTTTCGATGACCCTTTCCCTGATCGCCGTCTTCATCCCGGTGCTCTTCATGGGTGGCATCGTCGGCCGGCTGCTGCACGAATTTGCGGTCACCATCTGCGTCGCGATCCTGGTCTCGGGAGTCGTCTCGCTGACGCTGACGCCGATGCTCTGCAGCCGCTATCTCAAGCCGGCCGGGTCGACGCAGCACGGGCGCGTCTTCCGTGCTTTCGAACGCTTCTTCGACGCTCTCCTGCGCGGCTACAATAAAAGTCTCCGCTGGGCGATGGCCCGGCCGCGGCTGATCCTGGCCACTTTTTTCATCAGCCTGATCCTGACCATCGTCATGTTCGCGACGGTGCCCAAGGACTTCATCCCGAGCGGCGACAGCGGCCGCTTGCTCGCCTTCACCGAGGGCGCTCAGGACGCCTCGTTTGCCTCGATGGTCGAACATCAGCGGGCGGTGGCGGAGATCGTCGCCAAAGACGCCAACATCCGCTCGTTCATGTCGTCGGTCGGTGCCGGTGGCATTCGTCCCACCTCGAACACGGGGACTATTTTCATGCTCCTCAAACCGGCGAGCGAGCGCAAGCTGAGCCCCGACGAGATCATCCAGGAGCTGCGACCCAAACTGGCAGCAGTACCGGGAATCAAGGTGTATCTGCAGAACCCGCCGGTCATTGCCATCGGCGGGCAACTCACCGCCGCGCAATACCAATACACCCTGCAGGACACCGATCTCGATGAACTCTACTCGTGGACCCAGACCCTGCTCGCGAGGATTCGCCAGTTGCCGGGATTCATCGATGTCGCCAGCAACCTCAACAACTTGAGCCCGGTGGTCGCGCTCGACATCGACCGCGACAAGCTATCCACGCTGGGCTTGAGCTTTGCCCAGGTCGAGGATGCCTTGCAGAGCGCTTTCAGCGCGCGGCAGATTTCAACGATTTACGGCGCGACCAACCAGTACCAGGTGATTCTCGAAGTCGCTGTCGAATACCAGGCCGACCCCACCATGCTGTCGCGCCTGTACGTGCGTGCGTCCAATGGCCGGCTGGTGCCGCTCGACACGGTCGCCAGAATGAGCCGCAAGACGCAGGCGCTGACCGTCAATCATCAGGGACAGCTCCCGTCGGTGACCATCTCGTTCAACCTCCTGCCCGGAATCTCGCTCGGCGACGCGGTCAACCGCATCCGGGATCTGGAAAAGGAAATCAGCCTGCCAGTCTCGCTGAACACCAGCCTGCAGGGCACTGCGCAGGCTTTCCAGGCGTCGTTGCAGGGGCTGGGTATCCTGCTGCTGGTCGCCGTTCTGGTCGTCTATCTGGTCCTCGGGATCCTCTACGAGAGCTTTGTGCATCCCTTGACGATCCTTTCCGGCCTGCCCGCCGCCGGCCTCGGCGCGCTCTGCACGCTCTGGCTGTTCAAGGTCGACCTGAGTCTCTATGCCTTCGTCGGCGTGATCATGCTGATCGGCATCGTCAAGAAAAATGCGATCATGATGATCGATTTCGCGCTCGAGCGGCAGCGCGCTGACCGGATGCCGGCGCATGAAGCGATCTTCCAGGCCTGCGTCATCCGTTTCCGGCCGATCATGATGACCACCATGGCCGCCCTCGCCGGAACCCTGCCGATCGCGCTCGGCATCGGCGCGGGTGCCGAGGTGCGGCGTCCATTGGGTCTGGCCGTCGTCGGCGGACTGCTCGTTTCGCAGTTCCTGACGCTCTACCTGACGCCGGTGGTGTATCTGTATCTCGAACGGATCAGCCAGCGGCAAGCGCAGCGACTGGCCACTCTCCAGTCCGCGGGTAACCACCTGAAGTGAATGTCGCTGAAACGCTGGCGTGAAATCGACGCTGAGCACCTGGCCTTTGAGCCAGTCTGAAAGTGCCAACGCGAAAAGGTGCACCGACCGTACGGTTTGAGCGTCAGGCGAAGGGATCATGTGCAACCGGGGCGGCGTTTACGCTTGGGCGGCGTTTACGCTTGGCCGCCCTTGCGCTTCCACAGGCGGCTGAAGTCGAAATCGAAGGCGCATTTGGACAGTTCGAAACAGTGGGTTTCGTCGTGAAAGTCGCCTACCTTGCGATATTCCCCCTCTACGAGCCGCCACACTTTGGCCTTTTTCGCTTGCGGGTAGACCAGCACGTAATGGGGCACGCCTTCCGTGCGGTAAAGATCGAATTTGACAACTTCATCCCGCCGGGTAGTTTTGGGCGAGATGACTTCGAAAATCAGATCAGGGGCGCGGGTCAGCCGTTCACCTTCAGGTTGGTAGCAGATCACCAGCACGTCGGGTCGGACGACGGTGTCTTGCGCAAATTCCACGTCTATTTCAAACACCGCCTGGCAGTGCGGGCAATCGTCGAGCGACTCGTCGAGTTGCCGAAATACGGCGGCGCTTAGCTGCTGATGATCGAAGCTAGGCGACGGGACCATTGCAACCGGTTGGCCGTGAATCAGCTCCCAATCGCCTTCCCATTGGAGGTAATCCTGCACCGTGTAGGCTTCGACTGCTGGCTGCATGGACATAGCCTTCATACTCCCTTCGTTTGCAAGCGGACAGGAAATCCAACGGCGGCTCAGAAGTGTATGAAGCCCGATGCCTGGCCGTCAACCTTGGAATTCGTATCCTGCCAATATCATGAAAGCGCACATGGCCGCCATCTGCGCAGCGTAGATCAATCCAGTGCCCAAGCGCTGCCAGTGTTGGAATGTTAGCGGCGACCCTGCGCCCTCGCTTCAGATCTGACCCCGCTGCCTTGCTATAGCAGAGTTTCAGCATGCGCCCATCGGTGCTACGATTGCGCTCATGATCGATTGGTCCACCTGTCCGGCAGTGGAGCGAGACCCAGCACGCGTCAGCGGTGCATGGCTCTTCTGTGGCACTCGAGTGCCGGTGGCCGCTTTGTTCGAAAATCTTGAGGACGACGCTTCAGTCCACCAGTTTGTCGAGTGGTTCCCCGGGGTCACCATGGAGCAAGCGCGTACCGTGCTTGAACAGTCAGCACGAAGCGCATTGGCGGTTGCGTGAATGCGCGAGTCTTGTTCGACCAGGGAACGCCTGCACCGCTGCGTCATTCGCTCGCCGAGCACCTGGTCGAAACAGCCTTTGAGCGAGGCTGGGCGAACCTGAAGAACGGTGAGCTCATCTCTTTGGCGGAAGAAGCTGGCTTCGCGGTCTTCGTGACCACAGACAGGAACCTGACGTACCAGCAGAACCTTGCCGCGAGAAGCCTGTCCATTGTCGTCTTACGTTCTACAAGCTGGCCTCGCATCCAACGTGCAATGCCGGCAGTCCTTGCCGCTATCAACGGCGCCACTCCGGGTGGCTAAATCGAGGTAGGCATCGACTAACGGGCTAACCCACAAGGATTGACACGACTGCAGGGTACTCTCCATTCGTTGTTCACAAGGCCCCAATAGTGCTCTGCAACGGCTACCGCTGTTGCCCAAGCCACAGCGCTCTGCTGCAGCCGTTGAAATTTGTTCTTACAAGACCCCGCGCATGCTCTGACCAAACCGCTGAAGCACACAGCAAACCGCGCCAGGCGCTGGCTCGTTCTCAGGGTCTCGATCAAGATATTGCGTGCGAGCTGCCCTAGAAGTTGCTTGACTGTTCGAATGTTAGAACTGACCCCGCGATGCAGCTGACCCCGCGATGCATGCGCGCGATGCATGCGCACTACGCTTGGGTCTTCGATGAGGAGGCCATGACGAATGATGTAAACGTGGAGCTTGTTCGGACAGCAGTTTTCTTTGCGATTTGGTTTACATATTTCAACATCTCCAAGCGCATCAAGGCGACATTCCCGGAGGGGGGTAGATGAGAAAGATGCAGATGTTGCCGCTAAAATAGTGCGCTCCAGCGAACGTGTCCTCCGCCCGTCCACTCAACGGCTTGATGGAACTCCACGGTCTCATTTAATGGGACCCATACAAATTCTGCGATGGCAAAGGAGGCGAAAAGTACTGGATAAAACGCCCTCAGTGAGTGTTATGGCCGGCAGGGTGGCTCCGCCCTCGCCATTTGCGGTCTGCCGGGATGGGCCATCGTGCGCTGGGTCTTCAACTTCATTGAGAAAAATTGGGATGCGGGAATCGATGAGGTCGCCAGGGAAGTGATGGAGGTGCTGTAACGAACGGGCAAGGCTTCATTGATCTGATCGGGGTGGCCGGGCTGGATGACCACAGGTGCTGAGCGGGGCGGGATTCGGATGACTTTTCAGGGGCTCCTGGGGCCAAATGCGAGATTGACGCCGCTTCGTGGGGGCTCATGTACTCTCAATGGCGCCGTTGGATTTCCTATTCTTTTTCCCGCCCGCCTGTGTGCTTGAGAGACTTTTTTGCACGTCTTTCAGACTTCGCGTTGACCTAGGTCAACCTTCGACCGTTTTTCTTTGTGGACAATGACGAAGGTAGCCTGCAGGGGGCTTGGCCGAACAAAGGGGGAACATGAACATGCAAAAAAGCAGAGGTTTGGTCGCGCTGATCTGACTACTAGGAGGCTGTATGAAAAATTGTAATAAACTGCGCTTTGGCGTATGCATTCCGAGTGGCGAGGCCCTGGTCACCTGATACCGCTGCTTCAGGCCCACCTCGCCAGTGTCCGGCTTTACCCGCATCGCCATAATCGATCCCCTCAGACAGCCAAACCCGGCCACACCGGGAGTAATGCCAATATACTACACCAACGCCTTCGTTCGTTTATCAGGATAAGGGTATACAAGATGAAAATGAAAAGAAAGGGCTTCATCTCCAGTCTCCTTCTCGTTGTGGCCCCCTCACTTGGAATGATGTCGTGGGTTGACTCAGCCCGGGCCAATGCTGTAACGTTCAATTTCACTGGCCGAGCCTATGCTGTCAACGCTCCATGGGACAGTTTCTTTTCCGTCGGTGATTCAGTCACTGGAAGCTATACATTCGAATCCACGACGCCAGACCTAAATGCCGAGCCCGGCATTGGAGATTACCTGAATGCTCTGATTGGTTTGACAATATCGGTTGGGGGTACGATATTTCATTCTCAGCCAGGATATCAATTTATATACGTCGTCGACAACGAGAGCATAGAAATAAGTCCTGGCGTATACCGTCCTCCTATGGATTTATACCAAGTCTTCTCTGATCTTCAGCCTGGCTTGGGTTATTCTCATATCAGAACAAATCTTTACTTCAGTGATTCGTCACAAAATATATTCGCCAGTGACGCGTTGCCACTGACGTTTCCGGACGTTTCCAAATTCGACTACTCACTTCTTCAGGTTTTTGGATTTGAGCTTGGTCCTTATAATCCCCATTCTGGTGCCGTATTTTTTAGCATCACCTCCCCCGCTGCTATTCCCGAACCTTCATCGATTCTGCTCCTTGGCTCAGGTCTTGGCATGATCGGCTCGGCAGCATGGCGCCGCAGGAAATAGCAGAATTCATCTACCTAGTGTCTGGCAGAAAAAGCTGTTATTTGGACGGTCGGGCGCGTTCATCGGCGTAAGAAAGACGGCTGGTAACGAAAGGCCAGCGGCGTAAGCCTGTTTGTTGGCTGGCGCGGGGGGTCGATTGTCCAAAACATGCGTAAAGCATATTAGATGGTCGAGCAAACCGTCGTCTCTGTTTTTTGAACCCATTTGAAGGGTGTCAGGCGGCGAGTTTTTGGGGCTCAGGCACACGGGGTTTCGCGCGCGCGTTGCGCTCACGAACCACGACCCCGAGGCGATGGATGTTTCGCGCCAGAACCGCCAGCGCCACGTAGCGTTTGAATCCGTGAATTCCGTGATCGGGGCACAAGTCCAGCCCAAAATTCTCCAGGCCATTGATCGCCGATTCCACCGCGGAATGTTTGTGCCGGGCCTTGACGAATCCCGGCTCCGTTTCCCGCTCGCGGTCCGCGACAGACAGACGGCCTTTCTTGGGCATGGCCACCAGGTCCAGTTGCTGTTCCAGAGCCTCTCGATTCGACGGACTGTGGAAACCTTGGTCGAAACTGACTATCCGTAGGCTGGGAAAGCTGGCTTGGCTTGTTTCGACCATGCTCACCGCCACCTTGTCGTCGGTCTGCTTTTCCATCACCTCGTGGTGAAGAATGAAGCGGTGTTGGTCTTCGAGAATGCAGACTCGCAATCCGAGTTCTACCGGGATCCCTGCTGTTACGTCGCGCGGTGATTCAGACTGTTTGGCCCAAGCTGTTCGAGGCTGAGACGGAGGCAAAGTCCCACGCTGGAGGGGGAGGAAGGTATACCTGGGGCAGCGTGGGACGGAGGGAGACTACCGAAGGTTGTAGGGAGGCGTTTTCCAGGGGGTCTCGGGGTCGTAGAGATTCATCTGCCGGTGGTGGTGACGGCGTAACTGCACGAGATAACGGCTCTCGCAAGCGGCGGCGAGCTGGTGAAGAAAATCGCTGAGAGCCGAGGCGGTTTCGTCGGAGAGGCCATCGGGGAAGAGGGAGTCGAAACGTCGGCGCTTCATCGCAATTCCTCGATGGCCAATTGCAAGAGGTCGTCAGGCAGA
>NZ_FLQX01000046.1 GCF_900089955.1 Candidatus Accumulibacter aalborgensis
CAGCATCTCTCCACCGGTCACGATCACGCGAAACGACCGGTCACGTTCCGCGAAATACGCAATTACCCGGACACCACCGGCAAGACCACCTATGAAGACGTTTTCCCCGGACCGCTGCTGATCCCCTTCGGCGCCAACATACCGCCCGCCGGAAGCTGCGGCTGTTCCGGCGAGCAGATCCGGGGACAGACCACGATTATTGGTCTCGTATTTTTGCGCAACACACTGGCTTTGTGGAGGAGACCAAACGGATGAAAACCATACGCGTCATTCGCACGCTGACACGGGGCCTGCTGGTGGCTCTCGTCGTCGTTTCGGGAGCGGCCTCGGCCTACACGCTCAGCTTCTCGCCATCGGCGCAAGACCTTGGGCTAGGCAGTTCCGCCACCGTCGAGGTCCGCATCACCGATGTCGCCCCAGAGCCACCGGGCAGTCCTGGCGGACTCGGCGACTACGACTTCGAAATCGTCTACGATCCCGCGATCATCAAGTTCGACAAGGCTACCGATGCGGGTGCCCTTGGCTTGGCCATCGGCCTGGACGTTGATTTCCTGGCACCAGGCCGGCTGAACCTCAGTGCTTTCTCGCTCGAAGACCCGACAGCTCTCCTCGCCGTGCAGAGTGATTCCATGCTGCTACTGACTCTCGGCTTCAAGAGCCTCGCTGTGGGCACCAGCGCACTGACTTTCGAGAACGTCACGCTCGGCGACGTCAACGGTGTGGAACGGGAGCACTCGTCGACCAGCGGCAGCATCACCGTGCTGTCCGCACCGCTACCCGAGCCCGGCACCCTGGTGCTGCTCGCCGGCGCAGGGCTGATCGTCCTTCCCATGCGATTGGCAAGACCAACCCGAGACGGCTCGCCAACACATCAGGAACGCCCAAGGTACAGGAACACGGCAATGACCAGACAGCGCCTCGAACCCCGTGGCGCGAAGGCATCCCACTGGCGGTGATGCAGACGAACGGCGACCAGCAAAGAGCCCACGCTCCCGCGCGTGGTCCTGAATCGCTGCCGCGGGTGCGCGCCGCAAGCGCTCGCCAGCGTGCAGCGAGCGCGCTCCTTCGCGCCGCGCGACAGGCTCTGCGGCTCATCCTGCTCTCACTGATTCTTGCCGCTCACGCCTGGGCCAAGCCCTGCTGTTACGTCCTCCCCTGGCCAAGGTCTAAGGGCTCCAAATATCCCGCGTACGGTCGGGAAG
>NZ_FLQX01000047.1 GCF_900089955.1 Candidatus Accumulibacter aalborgensis
TCTGTCTCAGCCTCGAACAGCTTGCGCCAAACAGTCTGAATCACCGCGCGACGTAACAGGCGGGTCGGATTTAAGTCCTTTGCATCACGTTTTTACGAATACCCGAATTTCGAAACAGGAGCAAGTCATGGTCAAGAAAACAAAGCAACCCGAAGTGATCCTTGAAGTGGGTGCCGAAGGTGGTGGCTACACGATCATGGGCGAACAGCGGAATGGTGCCTGGCGATTCGGGCGCGAGCCAGACTGTGGCGATTCGTGGATGTACGACGATGAAGAAGATGAAGTAGAGAAGCCAGCAGCATCACCAAAAAAACCAAAACCAAAGCCCAAGCCGGCCATTGTCTACTTCGATACGCTGGACGAGGCTCTTGAAACAATCAATGAGTGCTGGCCGCACCTTATTCCGACTGCGGTGCATCCAGCCTTTGTGCAAGACATCTGGCAACGAGCGGTCATTTACTGGCGTGAGAACGCCGGACGTCGGACGGATTACGTGTTGCCAAGATGGAGCGAGATTTGTCTTGGTCGAGAAATCGGAAGCTACGATGAGTTGCTGAAGGAAGAGCAGGCGAAGCTCGAACAGCAAGCAAAAGCCTCCGGTGCCACAAGCCGCCTCTCCGTAGCGTGGCCGCCTTTCGCCGAAAAGCTGGCTGCGGCACTTGCAAAGCTGGAAGAAGACCAATACCTGATCCTGCTGGTAAAACGCTCGAATCGCTTCGTCCAGTTTGCGGCGCAAGGTTCCTACGGGATGCGGGTCGAAACGACCAGCAACGCCTACCTCAGCAAGCCGGAAAAACTCAACGAGCGGCAGATCGCCACGCTGCTGCAAAGCGGCTGGAGCGACCCAACCGCCAGCCCGGATGAATCAACGCCCGAGAACGATCCCGATGGTTCTCCGAACTTCTTCGTCGAGTTTCCCGACCCCGTATCCTTTACAGCGGTCGCGGCCTTGATCATCATTCCGGCCACCCCCGCTCCGCCGCCATCGGCATCAGATAGGGCTGCTTGGGCGGTCGGGGTCGTCGGCGCGCCGGCCGTGGGGGCAGCGGCATGCACTGGAGCACCTGCGCGAACAGTGTTTCGTGGGCGCGGCCAAAGA
>NZ_FLQX01000048.1 GCF_900089955.1 Candidatus Accumulibacter aalborgensis
CCCTCCAGAAACAACAACGCGGCGGTCGGCCTTCCCACCACCGCGCCAGCGGTTTAGTTCAACATTCGAACACATAGCGACATGGGTCAAAGGGGTCGCGACTCTTAAAATATCGACATACGTTGACGTTTTGCACCCGGCCTTGGTGAGCAGGCCTGGCGCGTAGCCGCACCGACCACCAAGCGCCAGAGAGGTGGCTTGTTTTGGCGCCTACGCTGCCGAAAGTAGCGAAGCGTTCACCTTCACCAGTACATCATCCCATGGAACGAACACGCGCCCGGCGTCATCCTTCTCCACCAGGCCGTGCTCGACAAGTTTCTGCACGTCTGCATGCACGTTGGAATAGTTGCGTTCGAGGGCCTTGGCTATGGCGTAGATCGAAGCCGGCCCGCGCTGCTTGATGGCACGCAAGGTGTCGAGACGGCGCGGCGGCAGTTCAGCCAAAAGCTGTGCCGCACTGGCAAAGTTCAGGTGGTAATCCGCTGGCGGAAGACGCTCGCCGGCGTCGATTCGTGCTGTCATGTCCAGCAGTTGCGCTTTCGTTTTTCCCCAGTCGGTGATTCCGATGATTGCCCGATTCGCCATGATCAAGTTCCTGTCAGTGCTTCGACTGCGGCGAGGAAGTCTTGCAGCGTTTTCGCCATCTGCACGAACGTAAACGGTACTTCCCGCTCGTCCGCGCCGATGTGCTTGTGGTCGCCCTTGCGCGTTTCGTTGTCGTAGCGTACCAAAGTCTCCCCGTTTCGCCCGGCGTACAGCCGGTACTTGTAGACATGGACGCTGCCCGGCACTGACGGCTCAACTTCCCAGAAGACCACCTCCACAACCACGCCATCGGGCCGGTAATCCTTGCTCCGCTGAATCAGTTTCGCGCCCATATATTGCATTGTACGGATATATCGAATGGACGCAACACGCCCGGCCGGATGGCGGTAAGCGTCCAGCCGATCCACCTGTAAAACACGCGAGAGGTGGAGCAATCTCCGGGTTTTCGACAGGAGGAAGAGATGGACAAGGCAAGTGAACTGGAAGCGCACTGGCGAAGGCATGTTGACGCCTGGCGGGCGAGCGGCGGCACACAGAAGGCGTACTGTGAGCAGCACGGGCTGTCGTGAGTTTGACGTAACGGCAACCCGTGACGGAAGTATGTGCGACAGCGCACAGACTACGAACAGGCCGAGGCATAAAAGGATCTTGTCGCAGTCAGTCACGCGGATCCCGCCGTTTGGCTTGGTGCCCGGTAACGGACACCCACATCTATCCAATACTGAATGGAGCTTGGCCATGAAACGCACAGACCTTCGCAAGACCTTGAGCGCCGCCGCATTGATGGGCGGAACGATCGCTACCGCAAGCGCGCTGGCCGAGTCGCAAGGCGGAAACGCCGGGTCCGGCATGATGGGCGGCAATGGCGTCGGCTGGATGAGCGGCTATCGTTCAAGCTGGATGAGCGGCTATGGTTCAAGCTGGATGAGCGGCTACGGTGGCGGGATGTGGGTGCCGCTCCTAGTGGTCATCGTGGTGGCCGGCGTCGTGGCATGGGTTGTCTCGCAAAAGAACAAGTAAGCGGATTGTTCCCCTCCAACGCGCCGGATCTCCTGTCCGGGATTGACGGACGCGGCTGGCGGCCGCGCAAACGTCGCCGCGAAACAGCACGGCCGAGGTCCCGTTGCCGGCTTACACGGCCTGGAACGACTTGATGCGCAAGCTGCGGGGCCTGGCCAAATCGACTGATCGACGAGTTTCCGGGGTCGGACAGGAGACGGAAGGCCTCATGAAAACGCTGATGGCCGCCATCTACGCGGCGCGAGTCGATCCGCCGCCGGAAAGGGTTGCCTGTCTGCTAGGCAGCCCATATCAAGCGGCTGCACCCACGGTGTGAGGCGCATCGGATGGATGACCACCCCGAGCTTTTGCTCTGCTCGCCAGCGTCATCGCGACCGCCGGCAAGGGTTTGCAACGCCCTTCACGCCCTTCACTCCCTGCCATCCCGGCTGTGGCATAGGGGGAGCGATTGACTACGTTAGGGCGACTTCAACACCAGTCGGTTATCAACCCGATTGACGCCAGTCACCGCCCCGGCCAAGGCCTTTGCCCTATTGCTGCTCGACGAGGAGTCTGCTGAGCCGCTCAGTACTACCGCGCCATTTGAGGTGTCGACACTGATTTGCAGCGTCTTGAGACCGGGCTCGGCAAAGATGGCCGCCTTGACTTTAGCTGTAATCTCGGCGTCGTCCATGGCCACACCGGCTATAGCACCTTGCTCGCCCAGTTTCTCGCCGGCCTTGTCCGCCGCGTTACTCATCGTCTTGCTGGCTTGATCTACCGCCTGCTCTATCTTCTTGTCGGTGTTCTCTACCACCTGATCTATCTTCTTGCCGGCGCTCTCCGCCGGCCCTGGCTTGTCGCATGCCGACAGCCCAACAGCACAGAGTAACGAGATGCCGATCAACTTGAATGTATCCAGCATTTTCATCTTGTCGTCCTTTCCAGTGCCAGTCGGCCAAGATCGCACCCTGCGCCTCGACAGGCAGTCGGTCTGTGCGTCACCGTACTAACGATGCAAGAGTGAGCGAGCCAATCGGCTCTTTCATGTAATGAACAGAAATCTCGCCGAGTGTTCGCCGGCGTACAGACACTTCCGATCGCCTGAGTAGGCTTGCGGTTAATGGGAGGCAGAGCACTAAAGCAAGAGGACAAAATCATGGAAGCAAGGCTCAGCAGCACCGTATTGCAAGACCAGAACCAGCAATTCCTGGGAACCGGTGGCCGAAGCGAAGAAAACCGAGGCCAGGGTTTTCGGCCAGCATTCATGGATAGCGACAACCTGGCCATTTACGCCTCGTGTTTTGCAGACGGCCGCCCCGCGCCGTTCCACCTGATTGACGGGCTGCCAGAGCACCTGATCGCCAGCCGGCTTGCTTCCGGACGCGTCGCCGAAGTGAAAGCGTCCGTGATTTCAGGCTTTGTCCGCAATGACCGCTTCTACAGCCGGGACGAGGCGGCGCAATACATCTCGTCGAAGCTCCACTGAACCGCTTGTACCCCGCGCTTTTCCCTATCACCAACTAGACATTTCTCGTTGGCGCACCAGGCGTAAAATGAATGGAAAGGATAACGCCAGGATGGCGCTGCGCCTGATCGAGTTGGTGTTGAAGGAGGAGGACAGCGGCGAAGTCCGCGAGCTTCTCGTACTGTGGGCGGTGCTTTTGGCGGCATTGATCGGTCTGGTCCTGCTGTTGCGAAAGAGCTGAATGAACTTCTTTTCCATGGTCAGCACGTTGATCGCGCTCGCGGCCGTTTCGAGCTATGTCAATTACCGCTACATCAAGCTACCGACGACGATCGGCGTCATGTTGGTAGCCCTGGTCGCTTCACTGGCGCTGATTCTTGCCGGCCCCTACGCCAGCGGCTTCAGGGAACAGGCGGCGACCCTGGTCTCGCACATCGACTTCAACCAGGTGGTGCTGCACGGCATGTTGGCGTTCCTGCTGTTCGCCGGCTCGATCCATGTGAAGTTCGACGAACTCGGCCGTGAATGGCCGGCCATTTCCTTGCTCGCCATCGTCGGGACGCTCGCCTCGACCTTCATTGTCGGCGGAGCGACGTGGCTGGTTCTCGGCTGGCTGGATCTGGCCATTCCTTTCCTGCATGCGCTGTTGTTCGGCGCCCTGATCTCGCCGACCGATCCGATCGCAGTGCTGGGGATCATGAAGTCCGCTGGCGCATCACGGCAGCTTGGAGTGCAGATGGCCGGGGAGTCGTTGTTCAACGACGGGCTGGGTGTCGTCGTCTTTCTGGTCCTCCTGCTGTTAACGGCGTCGTCATTCCGTAGAAATCTGGCGTCGACAGTTTTGCAGCGTAGCCCGCA
>NZ_FLQX01000049.1 GCF_900089955.1 Candidatus Accumulibacter aalborgensis
TGCCGCAGCGGCCCGAGAAACGCCTGCCGAAAAGGTGCCAGAAAAGCCGCGGCGGCGAGTACCGTACCGAACAGCGCCGCCAGACCAGCGCCAGTGTGGCTGTGCAGCGCGTCGACGATGATCAGCAGTTCGGCCGGGAAGCCACTGGTCCCCGGCAGGCCAATGCCGGCCAGACCGAAGAGCAGGAAGAAGCCCGACAAGAGCGGCATGCTGCGCATCACGCCGCCGAGCTGGGCGATGTCGGTCGATCCGGTGCGGCGCTGCAGAAAAGCCAGCGCCAGGAAGCCGCCACCGGTCGCGACGCTGAAGGTGAGCAACAGCAGCAGCGCCCCCTGCAGCGCCGACACCGAGAACGAAGCCAGCCCGAGCACCACCAGCCCGACGTGCGACACGCTGGCATAGGCCAGCATGCCGCGCAGATTGCTCTGCGCCAGCGCCGCCACCGCGCCGTAGAGGATGGCGACCGTGCCGAGGCCGGCCAGCAGCCAGTGCAGGTCGCGCGCCGCGATCGGCGCCAGCGGAATGGCGAAACGGATCAGTCCATAGGCGCCGAGTTTGAGCCCGACCAAGAGCGCGGTGACCGCCGCCGGCGCGCCCATGGCCAGCGACGGCAACCAGGTGTGCACGGGCAGCAGCGGCACCTTGACGCCAAAGCCGATCAGCAGCAGCAGGAACACTCCCATCTGCGCGCCCTCGGGCAGCGGCGTTGCCAGCAGCGTCGGCAGGTCGAAGGTCAGCGAGGCCAGTGAGTTCGGCCCGCCCGCACCGGCGTGGCCGAAGGCGACGGCCAGCAGACCGAAGAGCAGCGGCACGCCGCCGACCAGCATGACCAGGAAGTAGCGCACCGCGGCAGCCTGCCGGCCGCTGCCGATTCCCCACAGGCTGACCAGGAAGTACAGCGGGACGAGCGTGAATTCCCAGCAGAAGAAGAAGAGGATCGTATCGAGCGCACAGAAGACGCCCAGCGTCGCCGCTTCGAGCAACAAGAGCAGGGCGAAGTACATGCCGGGGGCGAGGGGCGATGCCGCCGCGCGCACCCGCCAGCCGGCGACCACCGCGCCGCAGAAAAGCAGCGCCGTCGCCGGCAGAAAGAGCAGCGAGAGGCCATCGACGCCGACCAGATAAGCGATATTGAGGTCGGCGATCCAGGCCGCCGATTCGAGCAACTGGAAGTCGGGGTGCGCACCATCGAAGACGGCGACGATGACGAGCGACAGCAGCAGCGTCAGCGCGGTCGTGACCAGCGCGATCCATTGCGCCCAGGGAGCGCGCCGC
>NZ_FLQX01000050.1 GCF_900089955.1 Candidatus Accumulibacter aalborgensis
CTTCCCGACCGTACGCGGGATATTTGGAGCCCTTAGACCTTGGCCAGGGGAGGACGTAACAGGGGACGCGAGCAATAAGCGGGGGTGTCTCAGCGCAAGGAGAGGATGATGTGAAAGACGAGCTTGCCCCTTACCGCGACAGTGGTCGCCACCCGGTGAACGGCCTTCCCATCACGGTCGGGAGAATCCCATGGCGATAATGATCGACACGGAGAGGATCAGCATACTGCGAGTGGCGCCGCGACTCCTGCAGGTTCTGCGCGTATTTGCCCGACACAAACTTCTCGGGGCACTGTTCGGCAAGAGACACTGGCCGCCGCCGAAGGAGGTAAGAGAAACCGCCGAAGAACTGGGGCTCGTCTTCCTCAAATTCGGGCAAGTGCTCGCGCCATGCGGCGCGACCTGCTGCCGGCCGCCTACCTTGATGAGCTGGCGCTGCTGCACGACCAATTGCCGGCGATTGGCATTGACGCGGTGCACGCGACGGTCGAAGCCGAACTGGGTGCTCCGTTAGCGGCGTTGTTCTCATCGTTCGCCGAAACGCCATTAGGCGCCGCGACCATCGCCCAGGTGCACGAGGCGACCTTACCGGACGGGCGGCGCGTAGCGGTGAAGGTACAGCGACCGGGCCTTGGCGCCATGATCTCCACGGATATCGCGGCATTGAGCTACCTGGTAGCACTGGGCGAAACGCTCTTTCCGCGTCTACGCGTACTCGACCTCCCTGTAGTGGTGCGTGAGTTTGCCAAGAGTCTTGACCGGGAGACCGATTTCAATCGCGAAGCACGTTCCATCGTGCTCTTTCGCACCGCGATGGCAGACTTCTCTGACCTCTGGATTCCGGATGTTGTCGCGGAGTACTCGCGGGGAAGCGTTCTCACGCTGGAGTTCTCGGCCGGCGAACGGGTGGATTTCTACGCCAGGGTGCACCCCGAAACGATGCCGCGATCGATGAACACCCTGGTCACGCTGATGCTGCAAACGATCTTCGAAGAAGGCTTGTTTCACGCCGACCCGCATCCCGGCAATGTTTTCGTTCTCCCCGATGGACGGCTCTCCCTGCTCGATTTCGGGAACACCGGCGAGCTTGACGAGCCAATGCGCGAATCGCTGATCCTGCTGCTCGACGCCGTTGTCAAAGGCGATGCGCGGGCAGCCACCGAGGCCTATCTCGAAATGGCTCCGGCGAGCGAAAACGTCAATCGTGCAGCCCTGTTGGTAGACATCAAGGCCGCACTCCATGAAATCCGCCGGACCAATCTGGCGAATGTGTCAATCGGGAACGCATTCGATTCACTGTTGCGTGCCGGAAGCCGGAACGGGGTACACAATCCAGGCGAGTTTGTCCTGCTGACGCGAGCTTTCGTCATCCTGGAGTCGATGATAGGCCAACTCGCACCAGACCATGACTACATGGAATCGTTTCGCGAAGAGATCTCACGCCTGATTGCACAGCACTTCTCACCAGCGCGGATAAAGGAAAAGACGACCAAGCTGGCGCGCGAAACGGAGCGCTTGATAAGCGATGCGCCCAACGACACGCGACGCGTCCTCCGACGTTTCGCCGACGGCGATCTCGGCCGACTGCCGGGTTTGGAGGCTCTCGGAGCTCGCTTCAGCCGCAATCTCGAGCGGCTTGCGAGTTCCATCGCTTTCGCCGCGCTCGTCATCGGCGGCTTGATGCTGCTGCTGACGCCGACGGGCGGCTGGCATCATATTCTCGGCGAAGGAATGATTATCAGCGGGATCGTCGGCATGGTCATCGCAGGTATTGGCGCATTACGTCGTGACCATGGCCAACGCTGACGCTTGCCTTCTGAACGCAGGTGAGGAGATCACCTCGTCATCGACAACGAAATACCTGGCGATCAAAAGCCGAACATTCATACCCTATGTGCGGTGACCCACTGACCACGGTGGGCAAGACACAGTACGGTACACACGGGCGGGCTGTTGGGCGGCGGCGAAAGGCGGTGTTCGTATCGCAGCCATTCCCCGAGTGTCATCGTGCTTCAATTCACCCTCTGAAAGGAGCCCCTATCATGGACGCTACAGTCAAGATGGTTCTTGTCATCGCGTTAGTCGCCGCAGTCCTGCTATTGCTGTTTTTTGGTGACGGAATGACCACCGGGACGATGAGTGGCGGGATGATGGGGAGATGAAGCGCGGACGGAATTCGCTCGCCATGGCGCTGCGCTTTGCTTGTTGTCGTTTCAACTCTGAAAGAAAGACCATCATGAAAACCCCAATACTGGTTGCCGCAATCATTGCCTGCGTCGTGTCGGCGCCTATCGTATCGGCGCAGGACAAACCCGTGTCCGCCAAGCCGGCGACGAGCATGGACATGGACAAACAAATGTCCCAGATGCAGCAGAACATGAAAACCATGCAGGTGCAGATGGAAAAACTCCGGACGACAACCGACCCGAACGAACGCCAGAAACTGATGCAAGAGCACATGCAGAGCATGCAGGAAAACATGAAGACGATGCGCAACATGGGCGGCCCGATGATGATGGGCAGTGGCCAGAGCGGGAGCATGATGGCCATGGGCCGCCAAAAAGACATGGCAGGGGGCGAGATGATGCAGCACCAGGCAATGATGGAAAAACGCATGGACATGATGCAGATGATGATGGAGCAAATGTTGCAGCACGATCAGGCAATGGCGCCGATGCCTGCCAAGTAACTCAGGGAGAGCGTCGTTAACGCTATGGCACGTGCAGGCCTGTGGTCGGCGCTCGCCTTCGTTTTGAATCTGATGTGGGAAATCGCGCAGGTCAGGCTCTATACGATCTGGGCAGCAGCGGACGGCATGAGTGTCGCATGGGCCCTGCTTCATTGCACCCTGGGCGATGTCGTGATTGCACTCGTGATGTTCGCGCTGGCCGGCATGGTGCTCTGGCGCGCCGACTGGCCAGCGTCGCTCCCATGGACAGGCGGCGCCATTGTGGTGATCGGCGCGATGGCTTTTACCGCATGGAGCGAATGGTACAACGTCTATCGCGTCGGCAACTGGGGCTATACGGCGAGCATGCCGATGATCTTTGGCCTTGGTCTCTCCCCGCTATTGCAGTGGCTGATCTTGCCGCCCGTGATGGTGGTTGTCTATCGAACGCTAGGTTCCGTGCTGTTCGGCCGGCACAGCACGCAAAGCGCGATCCCAACCCACGAAGTCACGAGGATCCAGCCATGAAGGCAGAGGTGAATCATTTGCATCAGGCGCACGCTCACGATCATCCGCACACGGGATCCACCCGTCCAGGCGCTGTAGCGGCAGCGAGCAGCCCTCGTTACACCTGCCCGATGCACCCGGAGATCGTGCGTGACGCACCGGGCAGTTGTCCGAAGTGCGGCATGGCGCTGATACCGATAGTCGCGGCCATCCCGCGTGCCGCCGAATATACCTGCCCCATGCATCCGGAGATTCGCAGCCCGCAGCCCGGCAGTTGCCCCAAATGCGGGATGGCGCTGGTACCGGTCGCGCGGACTGTAAACACTGACGAGTCCGAATTGCGTGACCTCACGCGCCGGCTATGGCTCGGTATCGCGTTGTCAATTCCGCTCGTCGTCCGTGCGATGTCGCCGATGATCGGCCTTCACGACTTGTTCGGTCTGCAGCCGCGGCCACGTGGCTGGGTCGAGTTTGTGCTGGGGACACCGGTGGTGCTATGGGTCGGCTGGCCGATCCTGCGCAAATTCTGCTTATCGCTCGTTCATCGTGACCTCAACATGTACACGCTGATCGGGCTCGGAGTCGGCCTTGCCTATGGGTTCAGCCTCGCCGCCGTGTTTTTCCCCGGCGTGTTTCCAGCGGAATTCCGCGAGCATGACGGTGCAATAGGGACTTATTTCGAGGCGGCGGCAGTGATCGTGACCCTGGTGATGCGTGTCCTTTCGGCAATGCTGCGTGAAATCCCAGCGCTGGCCTGGTACCTTGGTAGGCCCGTA
>NZ_FLQX01000051.1 GCF_900089955.1 Candidatus Accumulibacter aalborgensis
TTAGCCCGGATATTTCACGAGCCGATGTTGGGTGAGGTGAAGCGGCTGCAGGTGCTCAGAGGCGCGATTTTTGGGTTGCCGCTGCGTCGATTCGAGGCGATTTGCGAATTTTGCAGACACCGCCCCCAAACCCCCGGATGATCAAAGCGCCGGGGGTGCGCTGATTTTGGTTTATCCGCTGTTCAGGCCATGGGCGGCGGCAAGAAACAGGTGTCGCAGGGGGAACGCGGAGGCGACATAGAAACGGATCCGGCGCGTGTTGCGAACGATGACCGCGCCGACCTTCAGAAGCTTGGCGCGGATCGTGCCGGCCTGCGCCGTAGCGAGTTCCGTTCCGGCCAGAGCAACGCATCGCAGATGCTGCATCAGGACATAGCCGAGCGAAGCGATCAGCATGCGGAACTGATTGGGCCACCAGCGATGGCAACTGGTTCGGTCGGCGAAGAGGCCGAGCTGGCACTCCTTGATCCGGTTCTCCATCTCGCCACGGGCGCAATAGTCGGACTCGTATCGTTCCCTCAGGTCGCCCGTGAGATTGGTGACGACGAAGCGTGGATTGGCTTTGGCGGTCTTCGTGATTTCAGCCTTGACGATGACACGACGCGGTTGCGCCCAGGTGCCGGCCCGGTACCAGAGTTCGCCGAAGCAACGAATGCCCTCGCCGGTCAGGGCATACGCTTCCATCGCCGACTCCATCCACCATGCCGCCATGCGTTCGATGCGCTGATTCCGCGCCAGGCCGACGATGTAGCCGACGCCATGGCGTTCGCACCAGGACAGAATCCGGCGACGGCAGAAGCCCGAGTCGCCACGAAAGACGATGCGCACGGACGGCCAGACGGCACGCAGCCGTTGCACCAGCCCCTTGAGAATGGCGCCGGCCTGTTTCGCCGCGTCAATGTTGGCCGGGCGCAAATACGACACCAGCAATTGCTCGCCGCAGAAGACGTAGAGCGGCAGGAAGCAATACGTGTCGTAGTAGCCGTGGAAGAAGCGGCCTTCCTGCGCGCCATGCACCGGATCATCGGTGGCATCGAAGTCGAGAACGAGCTCTTCTGGCGGCGCGGTGAATGACGCGATAAACCGGTCAAGGATGACCTCGTGAATGGCACCCGCGAGTGCGCGATCCGCTCGCTGTTCGAAACGGCATAAGGTCGGACTCGACGCCGCTGGCGTTACCTTGCCCAAGGCCGTCTGAAGCGCCAGATCGTGTCGCAAACGATCATGATCGTTGAGGTCTTCGTAGCCTTGGACGAGACCATAGACGCGCTGTCTCAGAAGTTCGACAACGCTGTGTTCGATCCGCTCCGGCGCTCGCGGGTCCGGCAGCTTCGACGCCACGCGATTGAGCAAGCCGATCTGTTCGTCCGCCTTGCGGATGAGCAGCAAGCCTGCATCCGAAGTGACGTCACCACCGTCAAATCCAACCTCGATTCGGCGTCGCCCGACGCTCCCAAATAGCTCTCCCTGAACGGTACAATCTGGCATCGGCGGAACCCCCTGTGTCAATCTGTCTAAGCACCAGTATCAACGCAGGTCCACGCGGTTCCGCCGACCTCATTTCTTGCCTTTTTGTGAAATATCCGGG
>NZ_FLQX01000052.1 GCF_900089955.1 Candidatus Accumulibacter aalborgensis
CCGCTACCGGCTGCCGCCTGATTGAGGGGCGGTGCCGGCGAGCGGGGGGCTAAACGATTACATGCTAGTGGGCAGGTCGTAGGCTACGCCGATAACACGAGCGGCAATGCCAACCACGCCTTCTTGGATACGCGTGGTATTATGTATGACCTGAACAGCCTGCTGCCGTCTGAGTTTACGACCACGCTGGTTCAGGCTACCGCCATCAACGACAGCGGCCAGATTGTAGCAAATGGAAATAATGGCCATTCCTACCTTCTGAGCCCCGTACCTGTTGGCCCGAATACTGGCCCGAATTTTCTATTTCCACTATCTACGTTGGGTACAGGCACGAGCGTTGAATTGACAACAGCAGCCGGAGGCAGCTCCGTTTCATGCGGTGCTATCGTAAGTGACTCGCATGGACATTGCACTGATTATGAAAATCCAACACTTAGCCAACTAGAAATCTCAGCCTTAAAAACGCTTAATGTCACCCAAGACTACTACAAACAAAAGCTTGCCTTAACGCACGGTTACTACGACGTCTATCATGACGTTGCACACTTTGCTATGGACTTTGCGCTAGATAGTGGCACGGCAATGGTAATAGCGAATAAAGCAGGCACTGTTGTCGCGGTAACGGGGCAAAGCGGCAGCAAATGCGCTGGAACCATGAATTGCATTGTGATAGATAACGGGAATGGTTATTTTACGGAGTATCGCGAATTTTCCGCCCCGGCGTTAAATGCTAAGACTGGTGAGCCATTCAAGGCAACAGACCCGATTGACGAAAAACAGCAATTGGGAACCCTCGTTGCCGGTCCCGGTAACCATCTGCATCTTCAGATTATGACGGGACACATTAACGATTACAATAGTAGTGCGAGCAACCCTGCTCTTGCAGGCGTAACAGTTGGTGGGCGACTTTTTAAGGACTACAAGCTCAACGGTACGATAACTCACCCCCTCAAGGCCCAGATCTACGGCCAGACCATACCGCAACTCCCAACGCAGGACAAGAATAGTGATGCTTACAAATTTAACATCGTCGTCGGTGAACTTGGTGTCGGGAAGAGCCTACCGATCTATGTAGACCCTGTGTTTGCTGTTGGGTACGACTTTCAGATCGCATCCGGACCAAATTTCGCGTCCGTAATCCTCCCTAACGTCGGTGACGGAGAATTTGCGCTCTGGCTTTGGGACAGCATACTTGGCAATTGGGTGTTCGACGAAACGCTCACTCACGACATTCAGTTCTTCTTTGGTGGTGGCGGCGTAGATCGCTTTCGTATCCTTGGCATCGAGACAGGCGCAGGCCTTGATCCTAATGACCCGCAAGCTTTTGTCACTGGCCTGACATTCGTAGAAAATGGTACGGTCGATATGACAATGACCGCAATCACAACGAATGCTCCAGAACCTCCTGCTCTCTCGTTACTTGCTCTCGGCCTAGTCGCGCTTGGATTCAGCAGGCGGACCATTGGGGTCGGCAGCCTGTAGGATCTACTTAGCCACGAAGCGCATCAATTGCGACCGATGCGCTTCCCTTCAGTCAGCAAGGGAGGAGAATCGGGGACAGACCACGCTTCTCTGGCCTGGCTTTTGATCTGATCGGGTCTAGCGTGATAAAAGCGAACCAGCGAACAAGCCGGGAATAGACGACGTTTTTCTCCGCTGAGCCTGAACCTTGGGCGTAAAGCACATAGGGAGTCAATGTGCCGACAATTTCAATGTTTTACGGCATCCTGATCTTGATGTACTTCTATGAGGCCTTGATCATCATTCCGGCCACCCCCGCTACGCCGCCATCGGCATCAGATAGGGCTGC
>NZ_FLQX01000053.1 GCF_900089955.1 Candidatus Accumulibacter aalborgensis
ACAACTACCGGCTCTACGACCGCTACCGCCGTCCGGTCGCCAGTCTCGCCGTGTTGGCAGACGACGGCGAAAACTGGAAACCCACCCACTTCGGCTACCAGCTATTTGGCTGCGAAGTCGGCATCCGTTTCCCAACCGTCAAGATTCTCGATTACGCTGATCAGGCCGAAGCCCTCCTGGCGGACCCCAACCCCTTCGCCCTGGTTACCGCGGCGCACCTGTTCACCCGCCAGACAAAGGGTGACCCCGAGCAACGCTATAGGGCAAAATGGCGGCTAGCCAAGCTGCTTTACGAACGCAACTGGGACAAACAGCGCATCATTGACCTGTTCAGCGTCATCGACTGGCTGATGCGCTTGCCGACAGAACTCGAGAAGCGGCTGATGGACGAAGTCTACACATTGGAAAGGAACGTCACCATGCCCTACGTTACCTCTGCCGAACGCTTCGGCATCGAAAAAGGATTGCAGCAGGGATTGCAGCAAGGAGAGCAACAAGGCATGCAAAAAGGGGAAGCTACCCTCCTGCAGAGCCAACTCGCCCGTCGCTTTGGTACGCTTCCTGACGCCGTCCGCGCCCGACTGGCCAACGCCACGGTTGAGCAGCTCGAAAGCTGGGCGCTCAACATCTTTGACGCCAAATCGCTGGACGAAGTCTTCGATCAGGATTGAGCACCGGATTGCTGCCACGTTGCTACGCTAAGTGCCGTGGCGATGGCAGTAGCACGGTGGCAGAGGGTGGAGCGTTCATCGTGAGCGCGGCGCCTCCCGCTCCCCCTCGCCGTCATTGCGAGCGAAGCGCGGCAATCCAGTCCCTTTAAGCAACTGCCGCAAAAGGACGTAGCAGATTGCGCCGGATTTTGGGTCATCTTCACGGCGCGACAGCAGGCACAGAGTCGAACCATGTAACGGTTGTCGCAGCACTTCAGATGGGCGAAAAGACAAGCACGATAGCCGGTCGTTTGACAGAAATTACCTTACCCCGTCACCGAACAAAAGACGAGTAGCGCATCAGCCATCCCCCCCTCAATCGTGACCAGTGCCACCTCCCATGCCGGCACTTTCGAATAATCGGCGCATGGCCAACGACAAACGCGGCATCGGGAAAGCGGCACTGGCCTGCGATGCAGCCAGGACCAGAGTCGCATTGGCACCAACGTTGAATGATCTGCGCTGCGCCTTCGCCTCATCCGGCTGCTGATTGACGACACCCGCAGGATCCGGGGATACTCGCCGGGTCCCCTGCAGTTCCTGTCCTCCTCCTCATCATCACATTTAGCCGCCGCCCCATGCCTGCCAACCTGTCTCCAGTCAAACCGTGGTATGTCTGCGTCTGCAAGCCTCGCCGCGGGGCGTTGGCCGTGCGCAAGCTCGAGGAGCAGGGCTATGAGGTTTTCCTGCCCATGCTCACGCAGTGGGAAAACACCAGGGCTGGCTGGACGAAGCGGCAGCAGGTGATGTTCCCGCGCTACAGCTTCGTGCGTTGCGGTCGCCCCGAACAGAGCGTCGGCCCGATTCGCAGCACGCCCGGCGTCAGCGGACTGGTCAGCTTTGGTGCGATCCCCGCCACCCTGGATGATGCGACACTCGCCGCAATTCGCTCGCTGGCTGAACGTCAGGCCGCAGCAGTGGACGAGAAAGTGCATCCTTTCCAGTCCGGTGACAGTGTGGAGATCGCTGCTGGGCCGCTCAAAGGCATGTCCGGCATCGTGTCCGCCGTCGCCGAGGAGCGGGTCACCATCATGCTCAGCCTGCTCGGTCGCGAAAAGGCGGTCGCAGTGCCGGCTGGGCACGTGACGCTGGCGTGATGAAGCGCTTATCGCCCGATTCATCGGGCGATAAGGCGATAACCCGAACCCATGACCCTCGCCCCCAGAATCACCCATCACGGAGCCATAGACGGCGTCACCGGTTCCTGCCATCAGCTCAGCCTGCCGGATGACCCGTCCCCACGGATCGACTGCGGCCTCTTCCAGGGCGCCGAGACCTCCAGCGACAGTGCCGGGTCCGCACGATTGACCATCTTCCCCATCGATCGCATCCGTACCCTGATCGTCACGCACGTCCCCATCAACCATGCGCACACATGGCACATGGCACATGGAACGACCAAAACGAGCGTTTCCCTTGCCCCTTTCGCCAACATCTCTTAACATTGCTGTTCATCAATTGAACAACAACACATGACCCCGGCCGAGCAAGTGCACCTGCGCATCCTCCGAATCGTCGAGGAAGAGCCACAGATCAACCAGCGGCAGCTCGCTGAACGGCTTGGTGCCAGCCTGGGCAAGACCAATTACCTACTCAAGGCGCTGCTCAATAAGGGCTACATCAAGGCTGGCAGCTTTCTTCGCGCCGAAGACAAACTGAAATATGCGTACCTGCTGACTCCCGAGGGTCTTGGCGCCAAGCTGCGCCTGACGCGCAACTACCTCGCCCGGAAGGAAGAGGAATACGTCGCGATGAAAGTGGAAATCGAACGTATGCGAGCCGAACTGGCCGCACAGGACGATCAGGGAAAAGAAACGAAGCACTGACTTGAAGAGCGGCGTTACCGCGAAAGTGGCCTTTGCAACTCAGGAATCTCCCCTATCCACTGCGTGGGAGAAGGTTCGACGAGTGACCAGGGGTATTCACGGAGCATGCTCCCAGCCCGTCGAACGATTCCGGTGGGCAAACCGGAAGAACGCACACTGTAGTTGAATAGGTGAAGTAAACGGCCATGACTTTCATGACCGGGGTCGTCTCGATAGTTTAGGACCGTCGGGCTGCCCGAAAAAGCAAACGCCGCCAACGCGCAAACAGACAACCGCTCCATCCAGGCGCCGCATCGGTCGAACCCGAGGAGGGCAGTGCCCACCTCTGCAGGCGCACCACATGCTGAATGCCAAGGCATTCCGGTATGGCGGTAGCGTGCCCGGATAACACGCAGGCCAGCCAACACACGGCCGCCCGACAGTTCAGCCCCAGTGATCATCATCAGTCGAGCCTGCCACGGCAATGTAGGAGCCCGATTGATCGGGCGATAAAAAACCCCGCCATGCAACGGTCCACAGCAAACCCGGCACCATCTGTCAGCGCCAAGCTGAAACTGGTGTGAACCTGACGAGTTGAAACTGGATTTTCTTGAGGTCTCTTCTTCGTGCTTTAAGCATTTTTTGCTGACTGTTCTTTTGCTGGTTTGGTTTTTGTTCGGTGTTCTTCCGGGTTCGTGTCGTAGCCAATGGAGTGACTTGGCGAGAGGCACGAGATGGATCGAGAGACGAAGCACAAGTGTCTGAATTGCGGAGAAGTCTTCGCGCCTGATGCGCGCAACGCGAAGCATCAGCGCTACTGTTCAGAGGTCGTCTGCCAGGCGGCCAGCAAGCGAGCGAGTCAAGCGCGGTGGCTGGCCAAGCCGGAGAATCAGGGTTATCACCGAGGGGCCGAGGCAGTGGCGCGGGTGCAAGCCTGGCGCGCCAAGCATCCGGGCTATAGCCGCCGTCCGGGCAAAAGCACCGAGCCCTGCGCACCTCCCGCACCGTTACAAGATGTCTTGCCCATGCAAGGCCTTGAATCAGAAGCGATCTCTTGTAACGCTCCGACAACCCCGCGACCGCCGTTACAAGATCTCCTGATCGCGCAACCTGCTGTTATGGTGGGACTTATTGCCCATCTCTGGGGCAGTACGTTACAAGAAGACATCGCCTTGGCGCTGTCCCGGCTGCTACAACTGGGTCTGGACATACGAGGAGATCGCCATGACGATTACCAAGCGGGTGTTGAACCCGGAGCGTCTGCGCCAGGTGCCCGAG
>NZ_FLQX01000054.1 GCF_900089955.1 Candidatus Accumulibacter aalborgensis
TCGTCAATACGACCAACCATACGGTCTACACCGAGGCCGAGTTCAAGGCGCTGCCGGGCGTATCGATCGCTGATGACCCGTTCGGCAATAACACCTTGATCTATCTCGACCCAGCCTCCGGCATCGCAGGGGGAGTGACCCTGACGGGCATCTCTGATGCATTGCTTTCCCAGATCGTGGTGGAAACGATGTAGGAGAAACCGTGATTCGTACAGTCCACTGGTGACGCTGAGAACTCTGAGCAAGGCTCAACTTCAGAGCCAGAAAAGCCGTGGCATGATGCCCCACAGCCCGAAATTGCCTACAGTTCCTCTGAAACAAGGAAAAAGATCATGCCGCGCCAAATCCTCTCGGTCGATCGCAGCGTTCGGGATTGCGAGATTCCGCTCGCCAGCGCAACCCACAATGTCCCTGCCTCCGCCGATTTCAGCGCCACACGCATCGTCGGTGGCGATTGGTTACCAGAAGCCACTACAGAACGTGTTGAAGCGGTCACAGTGGCGAGCGAGTTGTTCGAGATCTACAGCAGCAACTTAGTCGGCACGGGCTTTGGCGATGCACCGACTAAGGCGCCACCCATTCCTGGTTGCGGCCAAAGGCCGCGCTAAACGACGAGATAAGCGAAGAGCACAATGGCAACTTCTACCAAGTTCTTTGACGACCCGCAGAGTTTCGCCGCGGTGGCACAAGTACTCGCGGGAGTGATAGAGCCTGCAGTACCGGTGTATTGCGGCAGCGTGCCTCTGGGAAATTATCACGCAGTTGAAGTGTTCGACAGAACACCCAACGGATCGGGTTACCCGGGTAGCTTCGTCGATCTCGTGGCGAACACCTATCTGCGTGATACCTACCAGAAGCCGGACGGTACAGCGGGCTCTTATGGCACCTCATTTGCAGCGACGTTCTCGTATCGACCTGCTGCCGGCGACGAGAACCTTGCTTATGTCCCAACTGTTGACCGGGGAGACATCACGATTGGCGGTGGTGCCCGGTATACAGACGTTATCACCGGCCATTTCGGATCAGTTGCCAACGTCACGAGCACCCGAGCGTTTCCGGATCCGACTTTTGCGTTCACGACCATCGGCGTCTCGAACGTCTTTGCCGTTCAGCAAGATGTCGAACTGGCAACCGGTGTTGTACGCACGGCAGGCGACGTGCTGCGTGCGGGAACGCTGTCGAGCATGTTCTCTTCGCAGCAAAGCTTCGATGCCTCGCTGATCCTGTGGGAGGACCGGGCTGGCAAGGTTCATAGTCTGCCGTTGAGTGATGCCACGCCTCGCGACGATCATCTCTTTGACCAAGCGCAGGAACTCGGCTCGTGGGTGGAATTGGTCAAAGGGGCGGGGTCGGCCTGGCATCTGGACAGTCCGACTATTCGTCTGGTGATCGACAACCCGCATGGGCTGCAACTTGGCCTGCAAGGCTTCCTGGCGAGCAGCCGGAATCCGAATGACGACTCGCTGAACCTATGGACCGAAGTACTCAACCCGTCGAGCGTGCTCGCAAAGGGCCTCACCTACAGGGTCGATTTCAAAATCATCGCCGTCGCTCCCCTCACCGATAACACGACCTACGTCACCCCATTCTCGGCCAAGCTCGCTGGTACACCGTTCAGCAATGTCACCTTGAGCGGGACAGCTGACGCAAATGCCATCGGCACCGGTGGAGACAATGTTATCGAGGGGAACAGCGGTGCCAACACCTTATCCGGTGACGCAGGCAACGACACGCTGACCGGGAGCGCTGGCAACGACACGCTGACCGGGGGCGCTGGCAACGACAGCTTCGTCTTCGCTGACCATGGCAACGGCCTCGACACCATCACCGACTTCACGCCGGGCGACACCATCGACGTCACCGGTGTCACCCTTGTTGGTCATGTCACCGCTGGTGATGGCAGCACCGTCGGACAGGGCGAGGTACAGTTCGCCTCCGGTACTAACACCCTTTATATCGGCACCGACACCACGTCCGGTGCGGAGGTGCAGATTAAGCTGATCGGCAGCTTCACCGCCGCCGCATTCTACGTGTCCGGCAGCGACCTGTCTTTCGGCCCTGCCCCAACGGTCCTCAGCTTCAGCCCGAGCGACGGCGCCACCGGAGTGGCCACCAGCAGCAACATCGTGCTGAGTTTCAGCGAACCCATCGCCGGCGGCACCGGCAGCATTCTTCTCCAGACTGCCGCCGGCGCTACCGTCGAAACCTATGACGCTGCGACCAGCAACCGGCTGACGGTCTCCGGCAGTACGCTGACCATCGACCCGACCAGCAGCCTCGCAGACGGCACCCACTATTACGTCACCCTTGCCGCCGGAACGATCAAGGACCTGGTGGGCAACAGTTACGCCGGCACCAGCACCTACGACTTCACCACCGGCGCCGCGCCCGCCCCCTCATACACCGTTCCTGGCACACTAGGCAACGACTTTTTCATTCCGTCCGCCGGCAACAACTATCTGGGCGGCGGCGGCAACGACACCTACATTATTAGTCCCAATACGCTGTCCGGTGCCGTCACCGCCCAGATCACCGACACCGAAGGCAGCAATGTCATCCAGTTGGTCGACGGCATGACGATCAGCGCCAGCAGCTTCTATGGCAACGCGGCGCAACTGACGCTCGCCAGTGGGGCCATCGTCCAGATCCTCGGCGCCTCGGCGTTGGGCTATCAGGTCGGCGCCAACGCGCCCGCCGGTGACACCGCCGCCACACAGACCTATTCCCAGTTCGCCAGCACCCTGGGTGGTTCCGTACCTACCGGCTCGACCCCGGTTTCCGGCACTGCGGGCTACGTCGTTCCCAGCGGTTTCACACAGGCGCCCGCGCTCACACCGGCCGTTGCCGGCCCCTCTTACACGGTCCCCGGCACGCTCGGCAACGACTTCTTCATTCCCTCGGCGGGCAACAACTATCTGGGTGGCGGTGGCAACGACACCTACATTATTAGTCCCAATACGCTGTCCGGTGCCGTCACCGCCCAGATCACCGACACCGAAGGCGTCAACGTCATCCAGTGGGTTGACGGCATGACCCTCACCGCCAGCAGCTTCTACAACGACGCCGCGCAATTGACCCTCTCCACCGGCGCCAAGGTGCAGATCCTGGGTGCGTCGAAGTTCAACTTCCAGCTCGGCGCCAACGCGCCCGCGGGCGACACGGCCACCAGTCAGACCTATGCCCAGTTTGCAAGTACCCTGGGAGTGACCCTTCCGGCAGCCGGCGCCGCTCCGGTCAGTGGCACCCCCAACTTCGTCGTCGCGAGCAGCGGGTTCGACGTCGCCAAGGACAAGCTGGTATTCGTCAATACGACCGATCAAACGGTCTACACCGAGGCCAAGTTCAAGGCGCTGCCTGGCGTATCCATCGCGGATAACCCGTTCGGCAATAACACTTTGGTCTATCTGGACGCCGCCTCCGACCTCTCAGACGGAGTGACCCTGACAGGTATTGCCGATGCGCCGCTGTCCCAGATTGTGGTGGAAATGATGTAGGAAAACTATCCTGCCGGAAGGATGCCGTGTCTGCGTAGCGCGTCCCTAGCAGAAGATACGGGGCAAAGTGAGACTCGAAGTGCTCCAGCACCCACATGCTGTTTAGGATTGAAGTTGGCTCTGCCATTCACAACTCCATGAAGAGATCCCGGTAAAGGAACAACAAGGCCGACAATGCCTGGGGTTCTGGGTCGCCGCCGCTACCTGGCCCAGGGAGCCCCAGAGCGGTAATCGGCGTCGTGCTCCGTTCGCGCCCTTTTCGATTGACTCTACAGGGTGAAGAGGCTCAAGTGAACCCATTCCCCGTCCGAAGTCACCGAGCAGCATGAAAGCACGAGCGCGCAATCTGGAGAAAGCATGCGCCTGAATACCCTCGATCCCGAGGCCGAACCGTTGCGCGCCGAGATCGACACGCTCGAAGAACCGACGGTGATCGAGTTCGGTGCGTCCTGGTGTGGCTACTGCCGGGCCGCCCAGCCACTGATCGGCCCGGCTTTCGCCAGTCATCCG
>NZ_FLQX01000055.1 GCF_900089955.1 Candidatus Accumulibacter aalborgensis
AGGGGAAGTTGGAGCGCTGGCACCGGACCTGCCGCAGCGAGTTTCTGTCCGAACTCGACGAGCTGTCAGCGGCGTTCTGAAAGTCCCCTAAACCTGGCGGTTTGAAAGTCGTGTTTTTTCTTCCTCGATTTTCTTCAACGGGTTTCATTTCAATGATTTTCTGAGTCTTCTTCCGCGCTTTTCGGTCTTCTTCCTTCTTCGCTTTCCTGGCTTCCCGATAGTGCCCGTATGGCGCGTCGCGGCGCGCGGGGGCATTGCATGATTCGGTGCAAGGAGGGTGAGCCATGGCACACCAGAAGGCACACAACTGTCTGTTTTGCGGAGAGATCTTCGAGGCCGATGCCCGCAATGCGGCGCACCAAAAATACTGTTTCAAGGCGCCTTGTCGAAAGGCCAGCCAGGCGGCGAGTCGGCGCATCTGGCTAGCCAAGTCGGAGAACCAGGACTACTTCCGCGGACCTGAGAATGTCGCGCGGGTACAGGCGTGGCGGGCGGCGCACCCGGGGTACTGGCGGCGAGCGCGACTGGAAATCGTGGTGGGAGCGCCGGTGGTGCTTGCGTTACAAGATGTCTGCCCCTCTCAAGCAGTTGAAATCGTTGATCAATCGCCAGATGTGCCGGAAAGTGCGTTACAAGATGTTTGGCGTGATCAACCGGCTGTTTTGATTGGCTTTATTGCCCAATTTACCGGCAGTGCGTTACAGGATGACATTGCCAGGAACACCCGGCGACTGGTAAAACTGGGGCACGATATCTTGGCTGGGAGGATAGGTGATGACGATCAAACGAGTGCTTTGTCCGGAACGGATCAGGCAGATACCAACCCAGTTCAGTTGGGTCGACCACCGCCTGGTGCGCGAGCGCTACCTCGATCGCTGTAACCCCCCGGCGGCAGCGCTCTATCTGTTTCTGGTCACCGTTGCCGACGTCCAGGGGTTGAGCTACTACTCGGATGGGTGCGGCTCTTTTGAGCCACGGATTCTCGGCGATCACGCAGCCAACTTGATGTCATCGTTCTGCGGTGGCGACACATAGTTGCGCTGGCGCTCTTGGCGATGGTGAAAGGCCATGTAGTCCTCGAAGTCGCCGCTGGCACGAAGTGAGCGCAAGCGG
>NZ_FLQX01000056.1 GCF_900089955.1 Candidatus Accumulibacter aalborgensis
GAAAAAAATCGTTGGCGCCCGGACGGCCCCCGGGGGGTTGGGGTGGCTGCTCCATAATGCCGGAAATATTTGGATCCGTAACATAACCATAGGTATTAATACCGCCATCAAGCCCAATCGGATCACTCTGCAGATACCTCCCCACTTCGGGGCTGTAATCCCTCAAGTAGTTGTAGTTCAGACCACTCTCCCGATCGGCGTACTGCCCTGGAAACCGCAGGTTCAATACAAACGCCTGCCCATCGCCATCCGGGTCCTCTTCGGGCAGACTCATCCCGAACGGTTCGCCAAGCGGCGTGTTGCGCCAGACGACCTTGTTCGTTTCATCGGTGACCAGACGTGGCGTATTCAGATGATCATGGTGGAGGTAATAGACTTTCACCCCGCCGGCGGCCACAGTGATCGGCACCTCCGCCGACCAGGTCGTCGCTCCGCCGCTGTCGGTGGCCCTGGCCTTCAGCACGTAGTTGCCGACAGGGACGTTGCTCCAGGTGATGCGGTACGGTGCGCTGGTGGCGCTGCCGATCGGCGTGCTGCCTTGATAGAAGGCGACTTCGGTGATGTTGCCGGTAGTGTCCGTGGCCTCCGCGCTGACGGTGATTGTCACCGGGGCGGTGAAACTCTGCTTGGCTGCCGGGGCGCTCAGGCTGACCGTCGGCGGGGTGTTGGTGACGCTGACGCTGACCGTAGCGAGGGCACTGGAGAGTTGGCCGTCATTGACGATCAACTGCACGCGGTACTGGCCGGGAAAGTCAGCGCTGAAGGTGGGGTTTGCGCTGTCGGCGCCGGTGAGCACGGCGTGGCTGCCGGCTGGTCTGGCGGTCAGTGACCAGGCGTAGCCGAGGGTCGCTCCTTCGGGGTCCCTGGACGCGCTGCCGTCGAGCCTGATCACGCTGCCGAGCGGCACGCTCTGGTCGGGGCCGGCGTTGGCGAAGGGGGCCTGGTTGACCGTGCTGCACTTGGCGCGCGTGCAGCGCAGCGCGCACAAGCGGCCGTCGATCGAGTTGATGACGCCGTTACCGTCGGCGTCGCGCGGGTCGTCGGGGCCGCTGACCTTGGCGCGGGCAAGGATGGCTTTCTGGATGAGGTTCAAGTCGTCGAGGTCGATGTCGCCGTCTTGGTCGACATCGCAGGTGTTACGTCGCGCGGTGATTCAGCCTGTTTGGCGCAAGCTGTTCGAGGCTGAGACAGAGGGA
>NZ_FLQX01000057.1 GCF_900089955.1 Candidatus Accumulibacter aalborgensis
GCCGGCTGGTCTGGCGATGAGCAACCAGGCGTAGCTGAGGGTCGCTCCTTCGGGGTCCCTGGACGCGCTGCCGTCGAGTCTGATCACGCTGCCGAGCGGCACGCTCTGGTCGGGGCCGGCGTTGGCGAAGGGGGCCTGGTTGACCGTGCTGCACTTGGCGCGCGTGCAGCGCAGCGCGCACAAGCGGCCGTCGATCGAGTTGATGACGCCGTTACCGTCGGCGTCGCGCGGGTCGTCGGGGCCGCTGACCTTGGCGCGGGCAAGGATGGCTTTCTGGATGAGGTTCAAGTCGTCGAGGTCGATGTCGCCGTCTTGGTCGACATCGCAGGGAATGGCCCAAGCCTGAGCGGCAAGAATCAGTGAGAGCAGGATGAGCCACAGAGCCTGTCGCGCAGCGCGAAGGAGCGAGTTCGCCGCACCCTGGCAAGCGCTTGCTGCGCCCGCCCGCGGCAGCGATTCAGGGCCACGCGCGGGAGCGCGGGGTCTTTGCTGGTCGCCGTTCGTCTGCATCACCGCCAGCGGGATGCCTGCGCGCCACGGCGTTCGAGGCGCTGTCTGGTCATTGCCGTCTTCCAGTGACTTGGGCGTTCGTGATGGGTTGGCGAGCCGTCTCGGGCTGGACTTGCCAATCGTAGGGGAGGGAGGATCAGCCCTGCACCGGCGAGCAGCGCCAGGGTGCCGGGCTCGGGTAGCAGTGCGGACAGCACGGTGATGCTGCCGCTGGTCGTCGAGTGCTCCCGTTCCACACCGTTGACGTCGCCGAGCGTGACGTTCTCGAAAGCCAGTGCGCTGGTGCCCACAGCGAGGCTCTTGAAGCCAAGAGTCAGTAGCCGCATGGAATCGCTCTGCAGGGCGAGGAGATCTGTCGGGTCTTCGAGCGAGAAAGCACTGAGGTTCAGCCGGCCTGGTGCCAGGAAATCAACGTCCAGGCCGATGGCCAAACCAAGGGCACCCGCGTCGGTAGCCTTGTCGAACGTGATGATCGTGGGATCGTAGACGACTTCAAAATCGTAGTCGCCGAGTCCGCCAGGACTGCCCGGTGGCTCTGGGGCGACATCGGTGATGCGGACCTCGACGGTGGCGGAACTGCCGAGCCCAACGTCTTGCGCCGATGGCGAGAAGCTGAGCGTGTAGGCCGACGCCACTCCCGAAACCACGACGAGAGCCACCAGCAGGCCCCGTGTCAGCGTGCGAATGAGGCGAATGGTTTTCATCCGTTTGGTATCCTCCACAAAGCCAGTGTGTTGCGCAAGAATACGAGACCAATAATCGTGTAGAGTAGAGAACAGGCTCTGCATTCCTTAGGCCTAGCCTAGCTGTTACCGCCCCTTTCGTCTGGCGGTGCCTCAATAGCCTTGCCATAGTTTGCTTCACCTATCCTCCCTCATCAAACCGTGCATGCGATTTGCCCGCACACGGCTTTCCGGTGTTCTTCACACCGAGGCATGCGCCGTTTTCCAGCCTGCCGTTACCGGAACTTTGTATAACCCGTAGTTCGCATAAAGCTTCTGACGTGGGAATCGCTGTAACGCTGTTCCCCGATCCTGTATCTTGTGACGCTTCATCAGGTGCGTCCGCAAGCGTTGTTCGGCCTGCGTTTTCACCTTGTCGAGTACCTTGCTGGAATTTCGGTAGTGGAAGTAGCCTACCCAACCACGAAGGCTGGCATTCATATTCTTCACTACGTCGCCCAAGGGTACTGGTGTGAGCCGTCGATCCGTCTGTTGCTTGATACGTTCCTTGATTTTCGCAAGCGATTTGGGTGCCGGGCAGACATGCGGATAGCTTTTGCCCGACCGCCAACTCTTGCTCACCCTGATTTCAAATCCCAGGAAAGTAAAACTCTCTCTCCTTGCATCAACAATGCGTGTCTTGCTCTCGTTCAGCGTGAGATCAAGTCGATCCAGCACTCGCCGTACCGTGGCAAGGGGCGGGTCAACTTTGCCCCCGCACAGCACCACAAAATCATCCGCATACCGGACGATTCGCGCCTTCAATTTCACGCAGCATTGCTGCCTGACCCAGATCCGATCAAGCAGATGCGTAATCGTTTAGCCCCCCGCTCGCCGGCACCGCCCCTCAATCAGGCGGCAGCCGGTAGCGG
>NZ_FLQX01000058.1 GCF_900089955.1 Candidatus Accumulibacter aalborgensis
ATGGATCTCGACCAGCGCCACGATCTTGCGCACGTGCACCATGGCGTTACCGCGGCGCTCGCACAAACCGGCGTAATACGCCGCAGCCTGGGGCGAAAGCGCGAGAAAGCGTTGCAGCGCATGCTGATCGCGCGCATGTCGACGCTGTTCGAGAAGCGCTTTAGGATGATCCGGATCCTCGATATCCTGATGGCGATCGAACGACCGGGCGTGACGCGCGATCAGCACTTCCCCCTGATACACACACAAGCGATCCGGGTACGCCTTGAGCACCACCTGGCTGCCGGCAAAGCGCGCCGGTACCGAATAGCGATTCCCGTCAAAACTCACCCGGAACTGCCGATTGGCGCGCACCGTCAGGACGCGCCCGGGATCGAAAGGTCGCGGATTGACCGGCTGCAGATAAGCGTGTTCCTCCGCCCACAAATCGATCGGACGGCGATGCGTCTCCCCATGGACCCGCACATCGGCCACTGACTCGAGCCAGTACCGGGCCGCCGGGTTGAGTGCGGCGAAGCCTGGCATTTCCAGGCCGCGCAGAAAATTGCCTTTGACATAGCCGACACCGCGCTCCGCACGTCCCTTCTCATTGCCTTTGGCCACCGCACAGGCAACAATCTCGAAGCCATAATGACGCGCAAAGTCGAGGTAGCGCGGATTGAACACCGGAGGTTGGCCGCGGGGATGCGAGAGCACTGCCGAGCGCAGATTGTCGACCATCACCTTCCTGGGTACGCCGAGCACGTTGAAGGCATTCATGTGCGCCGTGAGGAAGTGCTCCATGGTCTGTGACCACATGAACTCGACGTACATCCGCCGGCAATAGGCCAGGACCATGACGAAAAACGACAGCCGGCGGCGCGTACCGCCGACGGCGATCGTGCCCCATTCACCCCAGTCAACCTGGGCGCATTCCCCGGGAGCAAAGGCCAGGGTCAGGAAGGCTTCACGTGGACGCGGGCGGACGATGCGCACGTAGTCCTTGACAATGCTGATGCCGCCGGCAAAACCCTCCTCGCGCAGGCGCTGAAAGACTTGTTGCGCGGTGAATGGGTGGGCCTCCAGCCAGCGGACGATGCGTCCCTTGAAAGGGTCCAGCCGGCTGGGGCGCTTGGGCGCTTGACGCGGTTGATAGGGGTGCCCAATCCAGCGGCGCACGGTCTTGATGTTGCACTGGAGTTCGGCCGCCAGTTGCGCGGCGGTCAGGTGCTCGTCATTGCCTTTCTGGATGGCACACCACGTGGCGTAGTCGATCATGGCCGTCCCCCCAAAATCGCGTGTAGACGTTCCAGGCGGGCAGCGACCGGGAGCGGGGCTTCCAGGTCCAGGCTGAGAACCTGGTACAACGGGGGATCAAAGGCGATCAGATCGAGCCCGATGAGGTCGTTGCGGGCGCGTGCGAGACGAAGCGGATCCAGGCGCAGGCGCCGGCAGAGTGACGCATCGGCGTAGTAGCTCAGCCCTTCCGCGTCGGCCACCGCGACGAGAAACAGGTACAACGCCCAGGCGCAGACGTCAGCCCGCTCAATGTGGTGGTCCCGCACCAGGCGATGATCAAGCCAACTGAAGTGCTCGGGCACCTGGCGCAGACGCTCCGGGTTCAACACCCGCTTGGTAATCGTCATGGCGATCTC
>NZ_FLQX01000059.1 GCF_900089955.1 Candidatus Accumulibacter aalborgensis
TGCGGGCTACGCTGCAAAACTGTCGACGCCAGATTTCTACGGAATGACGACGCCGTTAACACCACCCTGATCGCTTTCCCTGCTCGCCCGATTCGATGACCCATTTCTTTGCCGACGATGGAGAAAAGATCCACGTCCAGGTGGCGGGCGATGGCTCGCCAATCGTCATGCTGCACGGCTGGACCGCCAGCCACCGTGAATGGTCACCGTTCCTCGACCGGCTGACGCCGCACCATCGTGTCTACCGCTGGGACGCCCGCGGCCATGGCGGGCATCGACTGTCACGCGACACGGTGCCGACTGTTCAGCGAATGGCGCAAGACCTCCATAACCTGATCGACCACTATCATCTGACTAGCCTGGTAGCGGTTGGTCACTCGATGGGCGCGCTGACCCTGTGGCAGTACATTGCGGAGCATGGCTGCAGGAACCTGCGCAAGGTCTGCTTCATTGACCAGTCACCAAAACTGCTGACTGACGATGACTGGCTGGACGGCATCTACGGCGATTTCGACCGCGAACGTTCGGCCGCCTTCCTGACTCATCTTGAAAATGACTTTGCCGAATCGGTTCTGCGACTTGGTGGAATGGGCCTCAATCAGCCTGCCCGACAAAAGTATCAGGAAAAATCGAGCGGACTGGAAAAAGCCCGCCGTTGGCTCACGGAACAGGATCCTTCGCCGCTGATCGCCTGCTGGGAGAGCCTCACCGAAGCCGACTATCGCGCCACTCTCGATCGAATCGATATTCCTGCACTTCTAGTCTATGGCGGAGCCAGTAATTACTACCGGGGAGAGACTGCGCACTACGTGAAGAGCAGAATCGCCGGCGCGGTGCTACGCATCTATGAAGGCAGCGATCACTCGCCGCATCAATGGGAACGCGAGCGTTTCGTCAGTGACCTGCGCGAGTTCATCGATTCGCCTTGAGACGGTTGGCAAACTTCCGGCGAAACTTCGCCAGTTTGGGGCTGACGACGACCTGGCAGTAACCTTGATCGGGGTTCCTGCGAAAATACTGCTGATGATAAGGCTCGGCAGCAAAGAATGTCGGCCTCGGCAGCAGTTCAGTGACGATCGGGCCTGCCCAGAGCCTGTCGCTGTCGAGTTCGGCGATCAGCGACGCAGCCACCTGGCGCTGCTCAGCCGTGTGATAGAAGATGGCCGATCGGTACTGGGTGCCGACATCGTTACCCTGCCGATTGAGCGTCGTCGGGTCGTGAATGGCAAAGAAAACCTCCAGGATTTCCCGGAAGCTGCATTGCGTCGCGTCGAAGGTGATCTGGACGACCTCTGCATGCCCCGTCCGTCCGTCACACACGGCGGCATAGCCCGGGTTATCCAGATGGCCGCCGCAATAACCTGACACGACCGACTCAACCCCGACCATCTGCTCGAAGACCGCTTCCAGGCACCAGAAACACCCGCCGCCAAGGGTTGCAATTTCGCTGCCTGGTTTCATTGTCCCGCCCTCCGTATCCGTCGTTCTGCCATTAAACGATTCAGGATTCTCAAACGCACAAAGCCCTCACCGCGGAGCGGAGAGGGCTTTGTATTTTGGGGAGCCTGGCGGTGACCTACTTTCACACATGAAGTATGCACTATCATCGGCGTGCCTTCGTTTCACGGTCCTGTTCGGGATGGGAAGGGGTGGGTCCAAAGGGCTATGGCCGCCAAGCAAAACTGGTTCGCACGCCGCGTGGTAGCGGGGTGCGTTGGAAGAAGGTTTGGTACAAGGGTTGTGATTGTTTTCGATCCGGTGGGCGAACCGTAGCGTGAGCATGGGTTCGGACCGGTGTTGAGCGTTGAGTT
>NZ_FLQX01000060.1 GCF_900089955.1 Candidatus Accumulibacter aalborgensis
TGTTCACGCGAGGTTGATTTGTGTAGTTTTCTGTCTTTTTGGGGTTGCCATGGAGACAGAGAGGAAGCTGCGGTTGGCGGATGTATTTGTTACGATTTCTGACCCGAGGCAAGCGGGCAAGGTCGAACATGATCTGGTTGAATTGCTGGTGGTCGCCGTCAATGCCGTCCTGGTTGGAGCGGACACCTTCGTTGAGATTGAATTGTGGGCGCAGGAACGACTCGATTGGCTGCGGGGCCACCTGCGACTGGAGAACGGCATTCCCTCGCACGACACCTTCGGGCGCCTGTTTGGTCTGATCGATCCGGACGAATTTGAAGCGGCCTTCCGTCGTTGGGCCAGCGCGATTATCCCGAGGCTGGACGGCGATGCGGTGGTCGCCATTGACGGCAAGACCAGCCGCCGCTCGGGCAAGGTTGATGCCACGCCGCTGCATCTGGTCAGTGCTTTTGCGGCGGGTGCGGGACTGGTTCTCGGGCAGCGAGCGACCGCCCGGAAATCGAACGAGAAGACCGCGATTCCGGAGTTGTTGGCGACCCTGGCGCTGGAGGGTTGCATCGTCACGATTGATGCCATGGGTACCCAGGCCAACATCGCTCAGGCGATCCGGGACCGGAAAGCGGACTACGTACTGGCGGTGAAAGACAACCAGCCGCGGCTGGCTGATTCTGTACGCGATTTTTTTATCCAATTCAAGACGGCGCCGTTACGCACCCCACACACAACGGTGGAGACCGTGGAGAAAGATCATGGCCGAATCGAAATCCGACGCTGCTTCGCCTTCGACCAACTGGACTGTCTATCCCGGCCCGAGCAATGGCCCGATCTGAAGTCCTTTGCGGTGATTGAATCCGAACGCCATCTTCAAGGCAAAACGACGATTGAGCGACGCTTTTACATCAGTAGCCTGCCGGCTGACGCCGAGCGACTGCTCGCGGCGATTCGAGCCCATTGGTCCGTCGAGAACCGCCTGCACTGGTGCATGGATGTCGCTTTCGCCGACGACCAGATGCGCGCCCGCACCGGTCATGCCGCCCACAACCTGGCTGTGCTTAAACACATCACGCTCAATCTCATTCGCCTTGACCCGATTAAACGAAAGGGCGGCATCAAGGCCCGCCGATTCATCGCCGCTACCTCAGATCACTATCGCGAACACTTGCTCGGCTTGGCGTGATCTTCATGCGATTGCCCTG
>NZ_FLQX01000061.1 GCF_900089955.1 Candidatus Accumulibacter aalborgensis
AAAACAAGAGAATTTTCGTCGCCCTGGGGGTCAGACGCTGGGGGTGTGTGCTCCATAATGCCGGATCTTCTTTCGTGTGAATCACCTTAGGCCGAAGGCCGTAACCCGCCGCTCGAGGCATCCGGTGGCAGGGAATGTCGGGTTACGCTACGCTAACCCGACCTACGATCGTGCCCAAGCCGCTTAGGCCTTTTTGCCCACCACTTTCAATCGCACCGCCCCCGCCCGCCCGACAATCGCCGGCGCCTGGGGCAACTCCTTTATAATGTGCAGGTTAAGCTGATTCGAACCAGATCACCAAACCCAGCCAAAATTCAGTTACAGGAGTAGCCATGGGATTCCTCGCCGACAAGCGCATCCTCATCACCGGTGTGCTGTCCAAACACTCGATCGCTTACGGCATCGCCAGGGCGTGCCACCGGGAAGGCGCCGAGCTGGCTTTCACCTTCCAGAGCGAACGCTTTCAGGATCGCGTCGCCAAGTTCGCCAGGGAATTTGGCAGCACGCTGATCTACCCGTGCGATGTCGCCGAGGACGCGCAGATCGACCAGCTTTTTGCCGACCTCGCCACGCAGTGGGAGGGGCTCGACGGGCTCGTCCATTCGATCGCCTACGCCCCCGGCGAAGCGATCGAAGGCGACTTCCTCGACGGCATCACGCGCGACGCCTTCCGCATCGCGCACGACGTGTCGTCATACAGCTACCCGGCGCTGGCCAAGGCCGCCCGGCCACTGCTCCTGAAAGGCCGCAACCCTGCCCTGCTGGCGCTCTCCTACCTCGGCGCCGAACGGACCCTGCCGAACTACAACACCATGGGTCTGGCCAAAGCCAGCCTTGAGGCCGCCACGCGCTACCTCGCCTTCTGCCTCGGCCCGCAGGGAATCCGCGCCAACGCCATCTCGGCCGGCCCGATCAAGACGCTGGCCGCTTCAGGGATCGGCAATTTCTCGCGTTTGCTCGCCTACAACGCCCACAACGCCCCGCTACGCCGCAACATCACCATCGACGAAGTCGGCAACGCTGCGGCGTTCATGCTCTCGGATCTGGCGAGCGCGATCACGGGCGAGATCATGTATGTCGATGGCGGGCTGAACACGACGGCGCTGGGGAATCCGGATCCGTTGCCGGGGTGAGCAGGGGTGGCGGGCGAGGGATACGACGGAGGGTCGTAGCTCGTAGCCCGGATGGAGCGAACGTGGAATCCGGGACCACAGACGATTCGACATTTGATGTTTCCCCGGATTCCATAACATTCCATCCAGGTTTAGTATCACTGATGCCCACCATTAGCCAATTCTTTGGAATCGTCATCCAGATGTTCTGGCGAGAGCATGCGCCGCCACATTTTCATGCGATGTATGGCGAATACGAGGCACAGATCGACATCCGTACGCTGGAAGTGCTTGTCGGTCGTCTGCCAAGACGGGCGCTGAGCCTGACGATTGAATGGGCGATCGAGCATCGCCGCGAATTGATGGAGGATTGGGATCTATGCCAAACCAGACAACAACCCAAGAGAATCCAGCCGCTGGAGTAACACCCGCCGCTCCTTGGCGTATTCATGCGGTTTCTGTTTTGCCCGATTACCGCTTGGCCGTGACATTTCGAGATGGTAGCTGCGGCGTGATCGACTGTTCATCCGTTCAGACCACGGACAGGCCCGGAATTTTTGGCCCACTTGCTGACCCCGAGTTTTTCCATGCGGTGCGCATCGAATTGGGCGTACTGACCTGGCCGAACGGCGCAGACCTTGATCCGGCCTGGATACATGAGAACATTTCTACAGAAAAAACGTGGTCTGTCCCCTTTTGACCCCTTGGTGGTTTAGCCATGTTGCGCGTGAATCTCCGGGATGCCGTTGCTCTGGCTCGCCAAGTTGAAGCTAGCGGACATGACTTTGAAATACACCCCGAAGAATGAAAGCCAAACCGTAACGACTCAAGATCCCCGACCAAGCGCCAAGAGGTTCAAGGGGGCGTAATGCAAGGTGCAAGCAAACCAAATGCAACAGTGCAAGGACTGCCCCGCGCATGCGCATGATCGGCGGGTGTTACGTCCTCCCCTGGCCAAGGTCTAAGGGCTCCAAATATCCCGCGTACGGTCGGGAA
>NZ_FLQX01000062.1 GCF_900089955.1 Candidatus Accumulibacter aalborgensis
CGGCCAATGACGCGGGTCTTCGAGGCGCTTGGCAGCCGGCCAGGACGTTTCCAGCACTCTCGCCAGCTCGGCCAGCGGCCTGTCGCCCCGCGCCCGACGTACCAGCAGTGCAGATTGCGTCTTGGCATCCGGCGCGGTCAAGTCCCTTCCAAGTCATCAAAAAATGTCCAGGAGAAAGATGGGATGTCTATAATTTCCACAGAAAGGAAAGCGAGATGCCGAAGACAAGCCTTCAAACGGCCAGTACAGCCCAGCCAGCAGCAGTTCTGTCCAAGGCGGTGACACGAGCCGCGGATCTCCTTGATCTACCGCGCTCCCTGCTCGCCCGGGTACTCGGCGTCAGTGCGTCGACGGTCATCAGGCTGTACGCGGGCGAGTATCAACTCGACCAGAAGCGCAAGGAATGGGAGTTTGCCCTGTTGTTCATTCGCGCCTTCCGTTCGCTGGATTCCATCGTCGGCGAGGAGGGTACGGCGCGCAAGTGGCTGGCCAGTCACAACCGCGGACTCAACGGTCGCCCTGTCGATCTGATCGGGACTACGGAAGGACTGGTTCGTGTCGTCCAGTACCTGGACGCCTCTCGCGGTCTCGTCTGAAGCCAGGGACTGGCGCGCCTCGATCTGGCGCATCGTGGAGGCGCAGCACGTGGCATCGACGATGAAGATCGTCGATGACGCTGCCGAGCAGGATCTTCTCGAATCCCTGCTGGAAACCGGCAAGCCGCCCTTGCCAGACCCCACTGACGGGCTCGACTATCTGCTCGTATCGCCAGGGCTGCCGGTGTGGGTGCCAACTGGGCAAGGAAACCGGCCTCGGAGTATTGACAAAGTAAACACTCGCCCTAGAATTGCCCGATGGACATTCGTTTTCAACTGAACGGCGATCTGTTTGTGTGGAACGAGCACAAGGCAGCGAAGAACAGGCGCAAGCATGGTGTCCGGTTCGAGGAAGCCGCCAGTGTTTTTTCTGATCCGCTGGTCGTTCTGGTGGATGCATCGCGCCAGGACGAAACGAGGGACGCGGCCATTGGATTTGATGCGCTTGGCCGCCTCCTGTACGTGGTCCACATCGAGATCGATGATTCTTGCATCCGCATCATTTCCGCACGCCGAGCAGAACCTGAAGAGGAGACTTTGTATGCTGTCTGACCGCATGAAGAAGCGGCTGGTAAAAGACCGGCCAATGACCACGATTACGCTGCGCATTCCGGTGGACGTGGTGGAATCGCTCAAGGAAATCGCGCCGCAAAAGGGGCTTTCTGGATACCAGACACTGCTGAAGTTGTACATCAGCGAAGGTTTGCGTCATGACGAGGAAAAATACGCAGGCAGTTCGGTGGCGAGGCTGATCGAAGCTCTCAAGAAGCTCGGTGTGCCGGACGATGTGTTGGCAGAGGCGTCTCGGGAACATGAGGCTGCGTAAGGAAGCCACGACTACGCTGGAGCCACTCAGACAAGCACTTCAAGCCCCTTGTTAACGGCGTCGTCATTCCGTAGAAATCTGGCGTCGACAGTTTTGCAGCGTAGCCCGC
>NZ_FLQX01000063.1 GCF_900089955.1 Candidatus Accumulibacter aalborgensis
CAACCTGCAAGCAAGAATCCCAGATTCAGCGAACGGTCATGCCCGCGCTTTTTGAGAAGTTACCCCGAAAACTTGTAAGCAATTGAATGGAAGATGTTTTAACAGATCAATAAATCAATGGCCTGGATCTTGCCTTCCCTTTCGGCGGCGGCGCAAGGCGCGGAGCGACCACATCGGTGTCGAATTCAACGAGGGAGGGGATCATGGATTCATCGCTTTTCTGCTCGAAATACTGTGGTCACCCGCGCCAGTTCCCTTCTTTCTGGTGGCCGGCTATTTTTCTGACGAGAAGGCCGTGGGCTTTCGATGGTTTTTCCGCGTATCTCCAGAAGTGCATCTTCACCGCCGTCACTTGCCTGCCGGCCTTGGCCGCCGCAGTACCCACGTACACCGCGATTGATCTAGGAAGCCTGGGTGGTGCGCACAGTTTCGGCTATGCCATCAATGCCGGTGGGCAGGTCACGGGCTACGCCGACACGAGCGGCAATGCCGTCCACGCCTTTCTGTATACGGGCGGGGTCATGACCGACTTGGGTACCCTCGGCGGCGATGGCGCCAGTTTTGGCTTGGGCATCAATACCAGCGGGCAGGTCACGGGCTACGCCGCCATGAGCGGCATTGGTTTCTACCGCGCCTTTCTCTCTACTGGCGGGGTCATGACCGATTTGGGTACCCTTGGCGGGATGAACGCTGGTGGCTATGGCATTAATGCCAGTGGGCAGGTCACGGGCTACTCTGACGTGGACGGCGGTCTTGCCCTCCACGCCTTCCTCTCTACTGGCGGGGTCATGACCGATTTGGGTACCCTCGGCAGCGGATCAAGGTCCTACAGTAGTTACGGCTTTGGTATCAATGACAGTGGGCAGGTCACGGGCATGTCCCAGGGGGGCGGCGACTCTGCCTTCCACGCGTTCCTCTCTACTAGCGGGGTCATGACCGATTTGGGTACGCTCGGCGGGATAGGCAGTGCCGGCTTGGGCATCAACGCCAGTGGGCAGGTCACGGGCTACTCTGACGTGGACGGCGTTGCCCTCCACGCCTTCCTCTCTACTGGCGGGGTCATGACCGACTTGGGTACCCTCGGCGGGCGATATAGTTTGGGCTTAGGAATCAATGCTAGTGTAAGCGTTTAGCCCCCCTACCACACGTACCGAGCAGGTTGGTGCGGAGCGCAGCGCTTGC
>NZ_FLQX01000064.1 GCF_900089955.1 Candidatus Accumulibacter aalborgensis
AAGCGCTGCGCTCCGCACCAACCTGCTCGGTACGTGTGGTAGGGGGGCTAAACGCTTACGATCGTCATGTTCGTTTGCCTCCCGGGTGAGTCGATACATGGTTCAAGCGACTGGTTTAACTGTGTTCGCTGGTATATTACCATTGCCCGTGGGATGGTATACTACGATCCGTTGATCGACCTAGCCGTCCGACCGCGCCCAATTCCCCGTCATCAGCCCGTAGGCAGTAGGATGCGCTGAAGCACGCAGCGCATCACCCTCCCGACCGATGCGCTTCCCTGTGGTCAGCACATCCTACGGTCCTGCTTCATCCATGGGATAGACTATGTCAGCGCGTAGCGCTTCAGCGGCGAGTGCCAGCGCCGCCCGAATACCTTCGGCGGTGAGTCGCGGATGGGCATCGAGAATCTGTTCCACGGTTTCGCCAGCCGCCAGCTTGTCCAAAACGAGTTCCACGGTGATGCGGGTTCCTGCGATGACCGGTTTGCCCATCATAACGGATGGATTTGACACGATCACTCTTGTCTCATTCTTCATCTAATTGCTGGCCCCTTTAGTTGGCTTTCATCTGCTTTTAGCCGCGTCAATCCATAATGCAGTACACGCCGCTGCTACGAATTTCCTTGTACATGGCGTTGGGAGCAAGGTCAGCGCCGTTGGGCCACGCTATTGCTCCGCAATCGAGAAAGGCGCGCGCGAAGAAAGCAGGATCGCGCAGCGCCTCAAAGACGCCCGCATCTTGCCCATGCACCAGCGCAAGAACATCGACTATGCCGGTCAAACCGTCATTGAATGTGACCGCCAGTTGCCATTGCGGAAGCACGCTGAGTGCGCGCACGCGCCATGGAGCGCCGGGGGTTACTCCAGTGGCTTGATGGGTTTCGGTAATTGCTTGGCTCGACATAGGTTCCAGTCCTCCATCAGTTCGGCTCTGTGTTCATTGGCCCATTCCAGCACCATGGCCAGCGCGCGGCGCGGCAGTTTTCCTTCAATTACTCCCAACGTCTGAATATCAATCTGCGACTCATACTCGGCGTAGAGCGCGTGAAAATGCGGCGGGTTGTGTTCGCCGCCAATCTACATGTGAATGAGTATTCAGAAGAATTGGCTAATGGTTGGCATGATTGAAATTCATGTCGTCTCATTCAAACTTCACCGCTTGATTCCTCAACCTGGGAAACCGTGGTTTGTCCCTGATAAGCCCGTCCCCGGTAAGCGCCTCGCCGATAAGCCGTGTGGGCTTTCCCCTGGGTGCGCTCAACGGTCATTCTTGATCTGCTTCAGTAAGCCGTCATACTGCGCATGACTTCCTGCCCAGAACCATACGATTTTATCGCTGCCCAGAATACCGACCGCTCTGTAATCTTTGGTGATTCGCACGGAGTAAACGGGAAGACTCGAATGGACCCTCTTGAAATTCAAGCTTGGATACCACGGATCGTCACGAAATAATGTATAGGCTTCCTTGGCTTTAGCTTGAATGTCTCGTGGCAACGCTCGAAAGCATTTCCAAAACTTTGGAGTGGCTCTTGATATCACAGATTGTTCGGATCTAATTCTGTTGTCTTGCCTTGATCTTCTTCCCGCAAAGCTTCTGCGGCCAACTGAGCCAAGATGTCTTCCGACTCGGCAAAAAGCTCATCCCACCTTTTTTCGGATTTGATCTCGTCAAGAAGCGTCCGGGCAAGAATGTTTTGCTCCAAAGTTGGGAGCTTTGAGGCAACCTCAAAAGCTTTCTCAAGCAAGCTAGTCATGGTACTTTTCGCCTCCTATTTCACATCTATATGTCGAAAGGAGAAAAGAAGGGGAAAATGGGTCTGACCCCTTTTTCCCGTGACCCCTTTTCCCGGGGAGAAACGTCAGCATGATGTCGCATTGGTACAGGCCCCTAACGTTCAAGGTCAGGGGCGCTGCGCGGCTTTGTCGCGCAGCGCCCCCTGCACCGCAGGGTTAGCAAGCTCATGCGGGAAAATACTTGACGCCACGGGTCTTGCCTTCTGCTCGAATGAAATTGTGTGACATGAGTTGGCCCACTACAACTTGGGCCATTCGTAGATTCATGCCCAGGATGTCGGCGATCTCATTAACCTTCAAGCCGGGCTGCTTGACGACGAGGGCTATTACCTCTTTTTGCGCTTTGTCGAAGTAGTCATCAACGTAATCGTTTAGCCCCCCGCTCGCCGGCACCGCCCCTCAATCAGGCGGCAGCCGGTAGCGG
>NZ_FLQX01000065.1 GCF_900089955.1 Candidatus Accumulibacter aalborgensis
CGGGCTCGTCCAACAAACGGATCAGATCGTGGCTTCGCACGATCTATCCTTATTCGTTATGCGCGTGTTTCAGCAAGGCAGCGGGCATGACCCAAGTCCTTGTTCTGACGATATTGGTTGCTGCTAACTGGCGCCATGCGCCTGAGATCCACTGGAGCAGGAAAGTCGCATATCTTATCTTACCGTGGGCCGTCGTCGCCATCGCGGCGATCGTGCATTTGAAAATAGGCGAGTCTACCGGTATCCGAATCGAAAACCACCCCGGTGGACTCGTGATACTCGATCGTGCATCGAGAATTTTCAGCATGCTTGAGAGGCTCCTCCTGATGCCCTATCCCCTTGGGCTTTACCATGATGTGTATCGGATGGGCGAGTGGCACTGGCTAACTTCCGGGATCGGATTGTTGCTGGTACTGCTTGCTTTGGGTAGGCTCTTGGTCCGACCGGCACTCTGGCCCCTCGGCGTCGTCCTGACCGTGACGCCATGGGTGGTCTATCTTCAGATCATTCCATTCACTACCTGGTCGATGGCCAGCGAGCGTTTCCTGTTCGTGTCGGTTGGCGGCCTTGCGTTGGTTTTCGTTGATGTCATCAGTCAGATTGGCCAACCGCGGTGGATCGTACTGCTCTTGCTGCTGCTAACGGTACCGATGGGCGTGATCACCTGGATGCGCATGGGCGATTGGGAGTCAGGTCGTAGCCTGCATGCCAAGGAATACGAGCGCCAACCGCATTTCCACAACGCAATACGAGATCAGGTGATCTACACTCTGCTACCCAATCACCAATTTGCCGACGCGGAGTCATTGGCAAAGAGCGTTCCTCGCGACTATGGGGCAGCCGCCCTGGTAGCGGCTGTAGATGCCGAACGTGCGCTCGCAGAATGGAAAGAGAGCCGCGAAACCAAATTGACGGACTTTGCCTCCGGCCAGGCTTACTGCCAGAAAGTGGCGTCGCTGCGCCAGACCGTAGCTACTGGGTATGCGCGTATCGCGCGGGAAAAGGATATCTCCTATAACAATTTTTTGCGCTCCATCGAACGGCAGGCCAAGTTCCGATTTGCCAATTCCACCAGGACTTGTGCTTACCGCGCTGCTGCCACTCACTGACACGATCAAACATCACCTGCGGAATTCTATGGCATTTGAAGCGACTGTGAATATCACCCATTTTGTATTAGCGAAACTTACTGCCGGTGAATAAGTGTCCAGTGTTAAGCATCGTTAGCCCTGTCTATAACGAGGAGCCGTGTTTGTCAGAGTTCCTGAGGCGCGTGGAACTGGCGGCTGCAGACTTGGGTGTCACCCATGAGATCATCCTGATCGATGATGGCAGCGTGGATCGCTCGTGGAGCATCATCGAGGAGGCTCTGCGCAACAACCGTGCCCTCCGGGCGATCAGATTCTCCAGGAACTTCGGGCATCACGTCGCGTTGTCGGCGGGGCTCGACTATGCGTCTGGTGAATGGGTAGTAGTGATGGACTCGGATTTGCAGGACAACCCTGACGAAATTGCAGTGCTTTATGGCAAGGCGCGTGAGGGGTTCGACGTCGTGCTTGGGCGGCGCGAAAGGCGTCGGCATGGCGTGCTCAAACAATTGCTGGCGCGGCTGTTCTATCGGGGCCTCAACTATCTGAGCGATGGCACTTTTGACCCCAGGGTCGGCGTCTTCCGCATCATGTCGCGCCAGGTCGTAGGCGAGGTATGCAGGCTGCGCGAGGTGTCGCGTTTTTTTTCCGGATTGGTCGCCTGGGTCGGCTTTCGCCAAACCAGCGTCGACGTGCAGCACGGCTCGCGATATGCCGGAGACACCAAATACCCTTTGCGGCGGCAGATTTCCCTTGCTGTCGACGCCTTGCTGGCTTTCTCGGAGAAGCCGCTGAAACTGGCCATCTATGTCGGCACGTCTTTCGCAAGCGCCGGTATTCTGTATGCAATCGCAATCGTCGTTCGCGCCCTGCTCGGCCAGATAGCGGTGCTCGGCTATGCGAGCCTGATGGCGGCGATTCTCATCGTCGGTGGCGTCTCGACCATAACAATTGGCTTGGTTGGCGTCTACGTGGGCCGTGTTTTCAAGCAGGTAAAGGCGCGTCCCCTGTATGTAGTCTCCGAACGGATCAACTTTGCAGGAGATCATCCCTCTGCCTGGGCGGATCCCTTGTCGAGTTGGCCCATTTCGGCTCCAGCAGGAACTGATCAAGGGGAAAAACATGAAGGTTGATTTCTACCGGCACTCGCTTGGAGCCGCCGACGCAGAGGGGGTCGCCCGGGTCCTCGACACGCCTTTTCTGACATCCGGCATGGTTGGCAAGGCGGTCGAGACGCAGTTGTCGGCGTTTTTTGAGGTGCCGCATGCCTTGTTGATGAATAGCTGGACGAATGGTGCTCTCGCCACCTTGCTCGCCTTGGGAGTCGGACCCGGGGACGAGGTGATCGTGCCCGCAATGACATTCATCGCAACTGCCAACGTGGTGGAGTTGTTGGGCGCAAAGCCGGTCTTTATCGATGTCGATGCAGCGACCTTGCTGATCACGCCTGCTGCTGTCGAGATGGCCATCACGCCGCGTACCAAGGCGGTGATTGCCGTGCATCTGTATGGCCAGATGTGCGACATGCGAGCTTTGGCCGATCTGCTGGCCGACCGGCCAGAAATTGCGCTGCTGGAAGATTGCGCGCATTGCTTTGAGGGCCGGCGCGACGATTATGGACCGGGCCAGTATTCGGATGCAGCCCTTTTTTCGTTCTACGCCACCAAGAACGTCACCTGTGGAGAGGGAGGAGCATTTGCCACGCGCCGTGCCGAATTGTACGAAGCGGTCATGCGTGCGCGTTTGCACGGCATGTCGGCAAGTGCCGTCGATCGTTACCAGACGGGGGGTTACAGGCACTGGGACATGGAGGTCCTGGGTGTAAAAGCGAACCTGCCGGATTTGCTGGCGGTATTGCTGCCACGTCAGATCCCGACGGTTCGTGATCGCTTGTCTGTACGTTCGGCGATGGCTCAAGAGTACGCTACTGCGCTTGCGGCGTTGAATGTGCGAATGCCGCACACCGAGATCGGTGTCGTGCATGCCCAGCACCTTTTCCCGATTCACGTGCATCCCCGTCTGCGCGACGAGGTGATTGCTGGCCTGAATCAGCGCGGTGTCGCTGTCGCCATCAATTATCGGTCGGTGCCCACTCTCACTTATTACCACCGCAAATACGGCTATGCTCCGGCAGATTTTCCGGTGTCCTACGAATGGGGCGAAGGGACAGTTACCTTGCCATTTTTCCCCGACCTGTCAGCAGAAGCCAGAGCATATGTACTGGCATCGGTAGCGGATGTGATTGCGGCGGGCGCAACCCGCCATTGAGTGGATCATGATTCCCGGAAAGTGTACAATGAAAACGGTGATGGTGACTGGTGCGGGAGGCTATATCGGTTCTACGCTGGTTGAGCAGTTTCTTGCCAATGGTTGGCAGGTTATCGGACTCGACCGCTATTTTTTTGGCAAGGAACGGCTGGCAGATTTTGCCAACAATCCGGCATTCCGATTCCTGGTCAAGGATATTAGAGATGTATTGCCTTCCGATTTCGAAGGAATTGACGCTGTTTGCGACCTGGCGGCTCTATCGAACGATCCTGCTGGAGATCTTGATCCCGCTCTTACGATAGCGATCAATTTCGCCGGCCGGGTCAGGGTGGCCAATGCCGCCAAATCGGCTGGCGTGAAGCGATATGTGCTGGCCAGCAGTTGTTCTGTGTATGGTCAGGGAGAGACCGACTATCTCGATGAGAACTGCACGCCAAATCCACTGACGGTTTACGCAAAAGCAAATCTTGCCGCCGAGCGCGAGGTGCTGCAACTGGCCTCGGGATCATTCACCGTGACGGTCTTGCGGCAAGCGACGGTCTTTGGCTTGTCCCGCCGCATGCGCTTCGATCTGGTGATCAATGTCATGACGCTCAGCGCGGTCGAGAAGGGGAAACTATTCATCACCGGAGGTGGCAAGCAGTGGCGACCTCTCGTCCATGTCGCGGACACGGCGGCCGCCTTCCGCTGCGTTATCGACGCGGAGAGTACAAAGGTAAACGCCGAGGTGTTCAACGTTGGCGCGCTGAACATGCAGGTTCTCAACGTGGCGTATACGGTGCGCGAGGTGGTGCCCTTCCCGATCGAGGTCCAAGTCGTTCCGGACGATCCAGACAAAAGAAACTACAATGTCTCCTTTAAAAAAGTCCAACAGGTTCTCGGTTTTGCGCCGGACCATAGACCAGAAGATGGCGTCAAGGAGATCTATGAAGCCCTGAAGACCGGTCGAGTGTCTTCGGAGCCCTGGATGTTTACGGTCGGATGGTATCGGCGATTGCTGGAGGCCAAGCGCTTGCTGGATCAGGTCATGCTCAACGGCCGTCTGTTGTGACCCTGTTTCTGGCCTTATCGTGGGAATAAGTGGCGACTTTAGCCTGCTTCGTGAAATCGTGCGCTTTGGGTTGGTCGGGGTGTTTTCCAATCTGATTCTCTACCTGGTATTCTTGGGCATCACGTGGTTGGGTGTGGATCCAAAGCTTGCGATGACTATCCTATATGCCACTGGGGTCCTACAGACGTTCTTCGTGAACAGGCGCTGGACATTCTCCCATGCAGGCAGTCCAACCAGATCATTCTGTCGGTATTTGCTGCTTCATCTCGGCTGTTATCTTCTCAACCTGGCACTGCTTTACTGGCTGGTCGACAACGCGCAATTGTCTGCACCATGGGTACAAGCGGGGGCTGTGCTCCTGAATGCGGGGCTGCTGTTTCTCGCGCAAAAATACTGGGTATTCACTAAGTCTTCGTTATAGTTGCACCGGTTTGTTAATCCGTATTTCCCTAGTCAGAACGGCAAACAGATCCATTCCATCCCAAACGGGATCGAAATTCAGTGCTTCTCCCGGGCCGACGATGCGGTCAACCGCCCGGCCGGGTAGTTGACGTGTGAGTGCCACGAGTTCTTCGCTCATGAAGCCAAAAGCAACCAGCGTTTGATCACGTGCGCAGAGACGGCTTGCAAGCTGGGCTAGGTGATCCAGTGAATACTCCGTGAGAAACCCGTTCCCACCATGCAGTCTTCGTTCCGGGTCCGTAATGCGGTTTCCGAAGCCTCGCAGCGGGAAGCTGTTAAGGCGGCAGTAAATATCGCTGACGCCGCCACTGGCCGCCAGCAGGAATGCGTCGGTAATGCGAGCGATCACGGCATGAGGAGGATTCGGGAAGCGGCTCGCCGCATCTTCAAGCGCTTGCCAGAAGCGCGCGCGAGCCGAGCAGATTTCATCCTCAGTACCGCCAATCCAGAAGATGCTACGCGGTGACGAGCAGGCCTGCTGATTGAACAAGAGAATATCGTTTGCCAAGCGCTCTGCCAGCCTTTTCAATTGATCGATGGACAGCGCCAATACCTCGCTTGTCTTCAAGGCTGCCAGCGAATAACGGTCGGCGAAAGCCAATTCAACGGCAGTCGCCTTCAATGGTATTTGTCGAATAGTAAGCGTTTAGCCCCCCTACCACACGTACCGAGCAGGTTGGTGCGGAGCGCAGCGCTTGCC
>NZ_FLQX01000066.1 GCF_900089955.1 Candidatus Accumulibacter aalborgensis
GGCCCGGGCTCGTCCAACAAACGGATCAGATCGTGGCTTCGCACGATCTATCCTTATTCGTTGGGCTTGGGTGGGTTCTCCATCAGTTCGAGTAGCCACTTCCAGTCGCGAGGGGACAGGCGGATACGTTCTTCACGCTCGATAACAGCCTGTGCCTCCTTCAGCGCCGACTGCACCAAAAACTGATTGACCGTGGCACCAGTCAGTTCTGCCGCACGGCAAAGCGTTTCGTAGACCTCTTGGGGGACGCGAGCACCGATGCGGTCTTGCTTGGCAATGGTCGTTCCCATCTTCATCTCCTGCATTCAAGTGAAGTACCAGCGTCACTGTGGCCAAAATGGCGCCATTCCTTGATTTGAGGCGCTACCTTGTCGCAAGGGTGATGTCATCCAAGGTAAAGCGAAGCGCATCTTCAACAGCCGTTAGTCTGCGGGTCAGATACCAGCTTTGCCTCGTCAAGGTCTTGACTAGTTCGCCGTCGTCGCTTAAAGGTGAAATTCCGACTGCTTCCCTACCCATCAGTAGTACTGACGAATGTAGCTATACGCCTTTTCGAACAGTTCCTCATCGGCGTGCAGCTTGTACTTGAACAGCGACTTGCGCAGTGCCTTCCTGATTTCCCGTTCACCGGAAAGCGTGTCCTGCCAGCCGGGGAAGCGGACAAAGCGAACGATCTCGTCGATATCCGCCACCACCCGTTCAACGATGATCGGCGTGTTGGCAGTCTTCACCTCGTGGAACAGTTCGCTGAGCGCCGCCTTGCCACGATCCTCGTCTTCCTCGGGTGGGGTTTCCTTCTCGGCCTGCAACACTTCCCTGGCGATCTGAAGCAGTTGTTTGAGGAACTCGACACTGTTCAGCACGCCAGACTCGAAGCGGTCACGCAGGGCATCCAGCCGTTCCGATAGCGCCTTGAATTTCGGGTTGCCGAGATGCTTGCGCAGCCGCCGGGCCACCTTGATCTCGATTTCCTTGGCGTTCTTCGGGTCGGGGTTGGAGAGCACCGCTTCCAACAGATCGGCGTCGAGAATCAAGGTATCGAGGTCGTCGCGCACGGCATCGACATGCACGTTCTGGTGAATGAGTTCGATGGTCTTGGCGCCGAGGGAGTGCCAGATCAGCTTCCCGTGCCCGCTGGAAGGCTGCACCGACTGATACACCTGCGACAGCCACTTGTAGTCCTTCTCGTATGGCCCGAGGAGGGTATCAGGCGAAATCGCTTCCCACAGTTTGCCGAGAACGTTGTACTCGGCACCGAAGTTGTCACGCGCGGTGTTGTTGGGCAGGCACTGCTGGGCAGCGATCAGACCCTCGTAGCCTTCCACGCTGCGATCCACGCCGGCAAAGAAGGCCAGGCACTTCTGCATCGCTTCCGGCAGCCGGTCCTTCAGTTCCTGGATGTTCGACACCACGGCGGCCATGCTCTTGTCGTCGAAGTCGAGGGCACTGGCGACATCGTCGAAAATGCCGAGGTAGTCGACGATCAGGCCGTGCGTCTTCAGGTCGGAGAAGGTGCGATTGACCCGGCAGATAGCCTGCAGCAGTGTGTGGTCGCGCAGCGGCTTGTCGAGATACATCACCTGCAGGATCGGCGCATCGAAGCCGGTGAGCAGTTTGGCGGTGACGATCAGCAGTTTCAGTGGATCGTTGGGGTCACGAAAACGGTCGAGCAGCCGCTCCTCCTCATCACGGGTACGGGAGAAAGCCTTGTACTGCGGTTCGTTGGCATTGACCGTCATCACGACTGCGGAAGCCTCTGGCGGCAGCAGCTTGTCCAGTTCAGTCTTGTAGAGCAGGCACGATTCCCGGTCGAAGGTGACGATCTG
>NZ_FLQX01000067.1 GCF_900089955.1 Candidatus Accumulibacter aalborgensis
CTTGACTTCAACACCACGACAGCGCCGCCGTTTCCTCCGCGTAGCGGCTTCGTCCAACAGCAGGTTGCGCGATCAGGAGATCTTGTAACGGCGGTCGCGGGGTTGTCGGAGCGTTACAAGAGATCGCTTCTGATTCAAGGCCTTGCATGGGCAAGACATCTTGTAACGGTGCGGGAGGTGCGCAGGGCTCGGTGCTTTTGCCCGGACGGCGGCTATAGCCCGGATGCTTGCTTGGCGCGCCAGGCTTGCACCCGCGCCACTGCCTCGGCCCCTCGGTGATAACCCTGATTCTCCGGCTTGGCCAGCCACCGCGCTTGACTCGCTCGCTTGCTGGCCGCCTGGCAGACGACCTCTGAACAGTAGCGCTGATGCTTCGCGTTGCGCGCATCAGGCGCGAAGACTTCTCCGCAATTCAGACACTTGTGCTTCGTCTCTCGATCCCTCTCGTGCCTCTCGCCAAGTCACTCCATTGGCTACGACACGAACCCGGAAGAACACCGAACAAAAACCAAACCAGCAAAAGAACAGTCAGCAAAAAATGCTTAAAGCACGAAGAAGAGACCTCAAGAAAATCCAGTTTCAACTCGTCAGGTTCACACCAGTTTCAGCTTGGCGCTGACACCAAAGCAGGCGTTACCGGCAAACGGGCCCGATTCGACTGGGTCATGCGTCAGGGCTGTCGGGTGAGCTAAAAACTTGACCCGAGTACGCCTCTCAGAGTACAACCCATTCACCCCACATCCCTACGCTCCGACTGTCCAGTTTGCCGTGGAATCACTGTCCAGTTTGGCGTGGAATGACTGTCCAGTTTGCGTGGAATACGCAAGAACTCCACGTCGGTTTGTCCGTTGAGCAGCTCGCTGCGGTTCAGCACCTGGCCATGGCCCTTGGCCTTCAGGCGGCTCAGCACTTCTTGAGCGTAGCGTGACTCGCCTGGCTCGATGCGCTCACCGTCCAGCATTTCCAAGGCGTCGAGCACGGCATTGGCGTCCTTGGTGCGGGTGCCGCCGGCCAGCGCCTTCAACGCATTGCCCACCAGTTTCTTGCGGTTGGATTCGGTCACCAGCACCGCGAACGTGGGGTACTCGGGCGAGACCTCGGCAAACTGCTGGTTGAGCGCCAGGCCAGAAACGACGTTGACGATGTCGCGGAAGTTGGCACGTTCGTCAGAACCCAGGCGCAGCTTGTCGCGGAGGGAGACGCCCTTGGCCCAGTTCTGCAGGGTCCTGGTCTTGCCCTGGTAGGTAACTTCGAAGGCAGTCATCTGCTTTTCCTGCAGCCACTTGCTCATCTCGCGCAGGGCGTCCTTGGCTTTGTCCAGGTAGACGGCCTTCGCACCGCCACTGGCGGGTGGAGGCAAGGTCCTGTGCCGCTGCGTAGAAAGCCAGATGGCGCTTGATGGCATCGTCCAGCCCCTTAAGCCGGATGAACACCTCATCCGACTTGTTCTCGTCGCGGAAACGCGGAGGCTTAAAGGGCTGGATGAAGTAGATGTAGAAGTCGCGCTCGGGCTGGGCGGCCGGTCGATCGTTCGGGGCGCCGAAGAACAGGTAGCCGATGCGGTCGACGCGGCGTTCTTGCCATTCAATCTGGTACTGCCAGATCTGGTGGCCCGTCACGTAGTTGTTCTCGTCGGTACGCTCCATCAACTGCTTGATGGCGCCGTAGTAGGCACGGTCCAGCGCGTCGTCAGACAAGGCCTCGGCACGCTTTTCGATCTGTGCGTCGTAGTCGACGTCCTTCTTCAGGTCGAGGTAGTACTGCTCGCCGGTTTTGTCTCCTAGCGGGGCCCTGGAGATGAACTGGCCGTTGACCGTCCTGACGATCTCCCGCAGGGTGGTCTGCACAGCGGTGAGCAGGTCGTCGGCTGGGTCACCTCCCAGGTCTTCAATGCCGGGTTGGTACAAGCATAGTGTGTCTCGCAGCTCGGCAGCGGTCGCTCCGACCGGTACGTAGATGTCGCCGCCCGTGGTGAGCCGATGCACCGACAGTCCGGCGATCACGCGCTGCGCCATGGGCTTGTAAGCCGGCCGGGTAAAGGCTTTCAGGACGCGCTCGGCCAGCACCTCCGACACCTTCAGGACGGGGCCGATGCTGGGGTCGGAGCGCAGCACCGAGTGGAGGTCACGGTCTCCCAGAACTTGTCGTAGCCGATCAGTCCTGGGCGATCGCTGGGCACCTCGTCGTTGAGTATGGCCTGGATCTGGTCGCGCAGGGTCACCAGGGCGCCGCGCTTTTCGGTAAAGATCAGCCGCTCGAAGGTGCCGATGTACTCTGGGTGGACTGGGAACAGCCGCACGTACTCATCCATGCGCTCGTTCATCGAGCTGTAGAACTTGGCGAACCTGGTGAGGTAGGTGCGGATCTTGTTCTGCTGGTCAGCGGTCTTCTTGAGCAGGCGTTCGGCGACGACGAAGCTGACGTCTTGCCGAGCCAGCAGCACGCCGTGGCTGGGGTGAACCTCGGTGAATGCGGCCATCATCTCCTCGAACGCCGCTTTGTTGTTGACCACCTTGTCGGCCGCCGGGAACGAGTAGCTGACGCCGTTCTTTTCAAGGAAGAGCTCAAGCTCCTGGTGCGTATTTCGCGGAACGTGACCGGTCGTTTCGCGTGATCGTGACCGGTGGAGAGATGCTGC
>NZ_FLQX01000068.1 GCF_900089955.1 Candidatus Accumulibacter aalborgensis
AACGAATAGCGTTTATCTGCCGCCCCGAGGACGTTCGGTCCAAGCGCAGGCGTATCGCGGCAGATAAACGTGGTTGGACTGAACCGCCGCAATGGCGATCGTTATGGGGATTGTAGGGCTGGGCCGGCCAAAGTCAATCGTTTGGCATGATGTGGTGGAGCGGATCGACGCTGGCCGAGGGGCAGGAAGGCGGGCGAAAGGACACGCGGTAGAGGTGGCAGCGGTGAACGCGAGGTGCGTGGCAGGGCTTGCCCGCCGGTAAAGCGAACGACACCGCGGATGGCGCTGCCGTCCGATTGTTGAGGGGAGCAAGGAGGGACTGCGACCATCAAGGGGGCCCGCGCAGCTTTGGCTGATCGCGTTGAGGCAGGAGGGTGGCAACCACACGAAACTCTCCAATGCCGCAATGCGGGCAGCGCGCCTGCTCGATGCGCGCCACGCGCTGTATGAAGTCGGCGACCGACTCGATTAGCGCCGGCTCCGGTGGCGGCAGATTGAGCGCCGCGCGGGCGGCCGCCAGAGCGTCCTTCTTGCGCGCCGGCGAGAGCAGGCCGTAGTGACGGATGCGCTTGAAACCGGCCGGCAAGACGTGTTGCAAAAAACGGTCGATGAACTCGGTGCCCGGCACGCGCAGGGTGCGCTTCTTGCCGCTGGTGGGATCGGCGCGGACGCGCAGGAGCACGTCGTTGCCGTCGATGCCGAGGATACGCTCGTTGGAGACCGCCACCCGGTGCGTGTAGCGACCGAGGTATTCGAGTACCGCTTCCGGGCCGCCCAGCGGCTGCTTGGCATAGACCACCCAGTCATGGACGTGGATCCGTTGCTTCAGCCGTCGCCAGTCGGCAGGAGTGGCCAGCAGTCCCGGTAAGCGGTCTGCGCTGTGCAAGGCTTCGAGTCCGGCGACGAACTTGCCGCGAAAGACGCGCGACAGGGCTCGCACCGGGAACAGGAAGCCTTTTTTCGGTGCGATCCACTGACCACCTGGCGACAGTGCGCCACCGGCCACCAGCGCATGGAGATGAACGTGCCGGCCGAGATCCTGCTTCCACGTGTGCAGCACCAGCGAGAATGCCGGCACGCCGCCGAGATGTCGCGGGCTGGCGGCGAACTCGGCGAGGGTGGCCGAGACCGCCGAGAACAGGTTCTCGTAGAGCGGCCGTGGGGCAGCGGCAATCAAGCCATTGAGATCATGCGGCAGCGTGAACACGAGGTGGAAGTAGGGCACGGGCAGCACTTCGCGCCGTCGTGCCGCGATCCACGCCTCCTTCGCGCGGGTCTGACATTGCGGGCAATGCCGATTGCGGCACGAATGATAGACGTGCCGCACCGTCCCGCAGTGGTCGCAGGTTTCGATGTGGCCCCCGAGAATCGCGGTGCGACAGGCGAGGATCGCACGCCACACACGGGCCGCCGCGCACCCCAGGGACTTCATCGCCAGATAGGCTGGGCCGAAGGTGGCCAGCACCGCGGCCAGGCCGACCGCTTGCACCGACACCGCTCAGTCGGGATCGAGCAGTTCGAGTGGCGAGGGGGTGCCGATCAGGTGGGTGTGCGCCAGATGGAAGTAGCGTGTTGTCGTGCTGACGTGACCATGGCCCATCAGGCGCTGGATGGTGTGGATATCGACGCCGGCTTCGAGCAGGTGAGTGGCGAAGGCGTGGCGCAAAGTGTGGATACCGCCGCCGTGTTCAATACCGGCGGCGCGGCGAGCCGCGTGGTACATGCGCTGGGCAGTCTGGTCGGAGAGCGGACCGTCACCGCTGCTGTTGGGGAACAGCCAGAGCCGCGGGCGGCGAGCACGCCAGTACAGGCGCAGGGTATCGAGGAGACGCGGCGAGAGCAGCGTGTAGCGATCCTTGCCGCCCTTCCCCTGGCGGACCTTGATGCACATCCGATCCGGCGCGCTTTCGATGTCGCCAAGCTGCAGCGCGCAAACTTCCGACAGACGCAGTCCGGCCGCGTAGGTGGTCATCAGCACCGCGCGCGAACGCAGGTCGCCGCCGTGCGCGAACAAGCGTTGCACCTCGTCGCGCGTGAGTACCTGCGGCAGGCGTTTCGGCACCTTGGCCATCGGGATGTCGAAGGCCACGGACTTCTGCCGAAGTACGGTCGCAAAGAGAAACCGAAAGGCGCAGGCCGCTTGGTTGACACTGGAGTAGGCGAGCTTCTTCTCGGTGATCAGGTGCAGCAGGTACGACTGAATCGCCTCGGCATCCAGCGTGTCAGGCGAGAGCCAGTAGTACTTGGCCAGACCCGTGACACACGCCAGATACGATTCCTTCGTCCGTTCGGCGAGGCCTCGCAGCACCATCGCGTCGTTCATCCGCTTACGTAGTTCAGTCATCTCGTTCTCCTCATCAAGATCGGGAACATTCCCAATGAAGATGATCGGACCAATGACGATCAACTCGAGCAACTACGCCTTCTCAGAACGAAGACCCTCCAGAAACAACAACGCGGCGGTCGGCCTTCCCACCACCGCGCCAGCGGTTTAGTTCAAC
>NZ_FLQX01000069.1 GCF_900089955.1 Candidatus Accumulibacter aalborgensis
GCAACTGGAAGAAAGAATGCATCGCAGATCAAGAAGAAAGTCCTAGTTAGTGCGCCAGAACTCGGCCCGACGTCGATAAAAATAAAGTCTAGCTTTTCCTTCGTCGCCAACCTCACTAGAAAGTCTCCAGTTGCGACATAGGTTCGCATGAGATTGGTTCTCATGCTTGAGCGCTGCACGTGAGCCTCTGCCAAGTCGTCTTCGATGGAGCTAAGGTCCACGGATCCACGCAAAAGATAGAGGTTTGAACTCACGGGCACCAAGCTAATCTTTGCAATATCGATATATGCAACGTCACCTCGAATTCTTTGGTTAAGTGCATCGAGCAGGCTTGTACCGGGCAATTCTCCAACCATGCCCGTCCTATTAGATTCCGCGGCTGCGTCCAGTTCTGAAATAGTCGAGGCAAGTGCAATTTCCGTGAGGTTGCATTGCGGATCGGCATCTACCATTAGAACGCGCCGGCCCTTCTCTGCAAGCAGGCTGGCGAGGTTAAACGTTGAAGTGGTCTTGGATACCCCGCCCTTGTGGTTGTATAGAGTAATGATCTTCAATTGTTTTCCTGGCCAGATTTGCAATTGTGTTGAAAGATTCTGCGACAGCTTCTGCGTCGGCGCTCGGATGGCCAAAATTCAGTTAGCCCTGTGCCGGAAGATCTATCGGCAATGCCAGCAAGAGCATTCCTTTGGCGGCCTTGATCATCATTCCGGCCAATGCCAAGTGTTGCGCTTGGTGAAAGGAGTGGCAGGACCCTCGAAATCTCGTACCCTTGGAAGTGCAAACTCACCGAGGGAGAAGGAAGATGCTCGAAGGTCCTGCCGGGATGTAGTCAATCACTCCCCCTATGCCGCAGCCGGGATGGCGGGGAGCGAGGGGAGTTGCAAACCCTTGCGGGCGGCGGCGATGACGGTGCCAAGGTAGCGCCAGGCGCAGGCGTCGCGAAGGCGGCAGGTTTCGATGACGCTGGCGAGCAGAGCAAAAGCGCGGGACCCGTCCGCGGAGCGCGTGCCGTGGCTGATGTAGCGCGCAATGACCCAGTGCCGCAGTGCCCGTTCGGCTGCGTTGTTGGAGAGCGGCAGGTGGGGCTCGGCGACCGGACGCAGAATGACCTCCCAGTCGTATAGGAATTCGCGCACGACACTGCGCAGCACGGGGTTGTCATCCATCCGATGCGCCTCACAGAGTTGGTGCAGCCGCTTGATATGGGCGGCGTAGCGTACAGGCAACCCTTCCGGCGGCGGATCGACTCGCGCCGCGTAGATGGCGGCCATCAGCGTTTTCATGAGGCCTTCCATCTCCTGTCCGACCCCGGAAACTCGTCCATCGGTCGATTCGGCCAGGCCCCGCAGCTTGCGCATCAAGTGTGGCCAGCAGCGCAGGCGGTTTTTCCAGGCGCGGTAGACTTTGTAACCATCGCTGATGAGGATGCCGGAAAAGCCGTCTTGCAGCGCGTTTTCCAGCATCTCCCGGGTCCGCGGGCCGATGAAGTACAGCACCGTATGCGCGCTGGCCAGCACCCACAACCACAGCAGCAGGCCGGATTCCGGCCACGACGTTTCATCGACATTCAACTGCTCCGCCTGCACGGTGTCCGCCACCAAGGCGTCCTCCAGCGGCAAACTGGCACGTCCCGCTTCCCGGATCGTCTCGTCGATCACGCCGGTGCTCGGCGTCAGATCGAACACTTCCATCAGCAGTTCGCGAATCCTCGGTCGTGACATGTGCATGCGCAGCGCGAGGAGAACCAAGAGCCCGGCCAGGCCAGGACCCACCAAGCGCCATTCGCCAAGCTCAACCTTCTCCCATTGGGCATCGGCCGGTGCCCGCCAAGGTAGCGCACGGCTGACATGGCCGCAGGTGCAACCCACGTCAAGCAGACTGTGACGCGTGACACTGAACATGAGCCCGATCGTGCCCTCGACCTGCGGCGCAAGGTCAATTTCGTCCCAGGCCGTGTAAGCCTGCGACGGGGCCTCCGCCGCCAGCGCTAACCCACACGCCGTGCAGGTCTCGGGGCGGTGCTCGCAAGTGGCGGTGACCGTCAGTTTCTGTGTGCGGCCAAAGCCCTGACTGCCGGGCTGCCTCCCGGCCCGCTTACCCGAAGCCTGCCGAGCGGAGGACCTGGCAAGCCCTTCGGTTGCCGGCGCAGTCTCCTCCGTGGAGTCCGCGCTGTTCGCTGTCTTCGCTGGCGCTACCGATGCTTCCGCGACTCCAGTCGTGTCTCTTTCGGCCAAAGCATCCTCGCCCATCACGGGCTCGCTCGATCTCTCCCAAGGCGCCTCGCTGGTCGGCGGGCGCGAACTATTGGACGGGTTCTGATTCAGCCGATCCTGCAATTCCTTTACGTCGTGCAGCAAACGCTTCGACACCTCCAGCAATAGCTCCGCCGGTAGCTTCTTCAGCCACTCGTCGTCCATCTGGAGTAGGTCATGCTTGCGCAGGTACATCGCGTCGTGTCGTCGTTGAATTGTCGTATTATGCCATACGAATTGCTACCGTGGGGCGAATTCTCGGGGGGAGGTGAACGGTTACGCCGGGATTGACTATAGCTCAGACACGAGGCCGGTGCCACTGCGCACTGCACGGTCGTCGAGGGTGGGTTGGGCGTGAAGCGCCGCTCGCGCCTGGAGCGGGCGGAGCAGCTTGGGGCGGCCAGCGCACGCTTGGCGGCGGGACAGCCGCAACGGCAGGTGGCTGCCGACCTCGGCCTGGCACGCAGTACCTTGCAGGAGTGGTGCAAGCCGGTTGCGGTCGGCATGGCGCCAGCGGTCTTGGCGGCGTGGGTGGAGACCCCCGAGGGCGTACGGTGGCTGCATCAACTGGTGTTGGCGGCACACTTCACCATCACCCTGCAGGGCGGTGCCGGGGTGCGGGTGGTGTGCCAATTCCTTGAGTTGAGCGGGCTGTCGGCATTCGTCGGGGCCAGCTACGGCACCCACCAGGGCCTCAATGCGGCCCTGGAGGAGGCGCTGGTCGCCGTCGCGGATGAGCAGCGCGCGGCGCTAGCGCGGGGCATGCCGCACCGGAATCTCACGGTGTGTGAGGATGAGACCTTCCATCCGCAGATCTGTTTGGTGGCGCTGGAGCCGGTG
>NZ_FLQX01000070.1 GCF_900089955.1 Candidatus Accumulibacter aalborgensis
CTCTCCCGCAAGACTTTCACCAAGCCCAGCACCGGGCCTTGGCCGGAATGATGATCAAGGCCCATGTAGAAGCAGCAACGGTACGCGGGAAAGCCTGCTGGGAAGCGCTTTCCAGCGCGATGCAGGGCGTCGAGTTAGGGAGCAGGCGCCGGAGTTATGCAGCAAAACTGTCTCCCGATAACAACGTTAGCTGGCTCCTATTCAGGACCTTTGGAGAATGAAAATGATTCGACTATGGATGTTCCTTTTCACACTGACAGCCCTCGCCTTCCCGGCGCTTAACGTGTCTGGACAGACCCTTTCTTCCGAGGAACTGCAGAGCAGTTTGGTTGAACGCCGCGCAGTTGATGCTGTGATCTGGGGCCTGCCGCTCGTGGGCGAGGACACCGTGAAGCAAGCAGCCTTCCGCGATGGCAAGGCGAAGTACAACGACATCGTCTGGTGGCCCAAAGGCAGTTGGAAGAACCAATCGCCCACACCCAACGTCAACACGCGCTACATGTATTTCTTCTGCAACACCAAGCAGGACGGGCCGGTGGTGGTGGAATTGCCGCCTGCCGTCCCCGGTGCCAGCTTCTACGGCACGATTGAAGATGCGTGGTATGCGCCGCTCACGGACATAGGTTTCGAGGGCAAGGGCGGCAAGTATCTCGTGCTGCCACCCAACTACAAGGGAGCCGTGCCGGATGGTTATACCGTCGTCCGCCCTGCAACCTACAACACCATGACGCTGCTGCGTTCCATTTTGGATTCCAGTTCCGAAGCGGATTTGAAGGCGGGCAATGATCTCGTGAAGCAGGTCAAGGTCTATCCCTTGTCGCAGGCAGCCAACCCGCCCGCGCAGCGGCTGCTGGACATGAGCAATGTGATGTTCAATGGCCTGGTGCACTATGACGCCAGTTTCTTCACCAGCCTCGCCCGCATGGTCAACGAGGAAACGGTGCAGCCTCGCGACTTGGCAATGATGGGGATGCTCCTGCCGCTCGGCATCGAGAAGGGCAAAGAATTCAAACCTGACGCGGCGACCGTGACGCAGTTGAATTCCGCGGCGGCAGAAGCACACGCGTGGTTGATGGACAGGGCGACAAAGGATGGCACTCCGTGGTGGCCGGACAGCCAGTGGGTCATCCCGACCCCGCCCATTACCATGCCGACCGCTTTCCATTGGGAGGTTCCGAATTATTTTGCCGTGGATTCACGAGCTATCGCCCTCTCCCAGTATTTCTGCCCGACGGCCAAGCTCGGCACCGGCAGTTTCTACTTCGCATCTTTTCATGACCACGACGGCAACCCGCTCGAAGGCGGAAACAACTATAAGCTGCACGTTCCGGCAAACGTGCCGGTGAGACAATTCTGGTCCGCCACGGTCTATAGTCTGGAAACCAGCAGCTTCTTCCTCAACGCACCGAACCTCACTCTCGGTTCGCTCAACACTGACTTGAAGAAGAACGCCGACGGCACGGTGGATCTCTACTTTGGCCCGAAGCCGCCCGCAGGTCAGGAGTCCAACTGGCTTTACACCCAGCCCGGTCAGAAATGGTTCCCATGGTTCCGAGTGTATGGACCGGAGAAGGCGATTATGGACAAGAGCTGGAAGTTGCCGGACATCGAGAAGGCGAGCTGAACGCAGATAGCCAGCTAACAACCGGTTGCAGCGGACGGCGCTGGCACGCCGCCGCTGAACCGGGACGTTAGGCCCCTTTGGATAGGAGGTAGCGATGGCAGCAGAACTCACAGTCTTCCTCGGCCCGCTTCAAAGTCTTCTTGCATGGTTCCAGAAGAACCGCAGCGTCAAAGATGAACAAAAGACGCTCGCCCTGGACGCAATGAACAAGGCGCTCATCGCCACAAGGAAGTACATTGAGGCAAAGGGAGCCGATGGTCCAGCTGACCGAGCGCGCGAGTTTGAGCTTGCAGAACTTTGGGCCGATGCGGCAACCAAAGCTCGACACGCAAGCGGAGAACTCGCAGCCCGATTAAATGACAAGTCGCAGTACTGGTCCGAGCCTTTGAAATGGTCTCAAGAAGCAGTGCTACTCAAGAGAATCGATCTGGAGTCTGTGCAACATGAAGTCAAGCAACTGCTCACAGGGGCCTAACGAATAAGGATAGATCGTGCGAAGCCACGATCTGATCCGTTTGTTGGACGAGCCCGGGC
>NZ_FLQX01000071.1 GCF_900089955.1 Candidatus Accumulibacter aalborgensis
CGATTTTCTGATTTCCTACAATGAATCAACGACTTAGATCAAGGGCTCCGGGAAGGTCCGTCGGAGGGTGGCATGGAAATCCTCGGCATCTCGCCCCAGTTGCTCGGCAGCCAGCTCTTGATCGGCCTGATCAACGGCTCGTTCTACGCCATCCTCAGCCTTGGCCTGGCGATCATTTTCGGCCTGCTCAACATCATCAATTTCGCGCACGGCGCGCAGTACATGTTGGGCGCCTTCGTGGCCTGGATCGCGCTGACGAAATTCGCGATCGGCTACTGGGCTGCGCTTCTCCTGGCGCCGATGATCGTCGGGCTGTTGGGCATCGTCCTCGAACGCACGATGCTTCGCCGGCTCTACCAACTGGACCACCTCTACGGCCTGCTGCTGACCTTCGGCATCGTGCTCCTGATCCGTCCCGCCGGCCTCTTCGGCAGGGCCGCCTGAAAACAGCCAAGGAAATCCCGCCCATGAGCGCCCGCGCCAACACCGCCTCGCAACAAACGCCGATCGTTTTCGCCGTGCTTTTCGCGCTCGGAATGATCGCGCCGTTCGTGGTTTACCCAACCTTCCTGATGAAGATCCTTTGCTTCGGGCTCTTCGCCTGTGCCTTCAACCTGTTGCTCGGCTTCGCCGGGCTGCTTTCGTTCGGGCACGCAGCCTTCCTCGGCTCGGCGGGCTACGTTTGTGGTCTGCTGATGACGGACTACGGGACGACGCCGGAGATTGGCATCCTCGCCGGCACCGTCACTGCCGGCCTGCTGGGGTGGCTATTCGGTGTGCTGGCGATACGCCGATCGGGGATCTACTTCGCGATGATCACGCTGGCGCTGGCGCAAATGGTTTTCTTCCTCTGCCTGCAGTTGCCGTTCACGGGCGGCGAGGACGGATTGCAGGGCGTGCCGCGCGGCCGGCTATTTGGACTGGTCGACCTGTCGGACAACATCGCGATGTACTACCTGGTCTTCGCCGTCTTCTGTTTCGGCTTCTTCGTGATCTACCGGACGATTCATTCGCCTTTCGGGCAGGTGCTGAAGGCGATTCGCGAAAACACGCCGCGTGCGATATCGCTGGGCTACGACGTCGCCCGCTTCAAGCTGCTGGCTTTCGTGATCTCAGCGGCACTCGCCGGCATGGCCGGCGCGACCAAGACCCTCGTCTTTCAGTTGGCGTCCCTGACCGACGTGCATTGGCACATGTCGGGAGAAGTCGTGCTGATGACCCTGCTTGGCGGCCTGGGCACGGTGCTCGGCCCGCTGGTCGGCGCCCTGACCATCGTCAGCCTGCAAGACGAGCTGGCCGACAAAGTGGGTTCCTGGGTCACGGTCATCATGGGCGCCATCTTCGTCCTCTGCGTGTTGATGTTTCGCCGCGGGATCGTTGGCGAACTGCAAGCGCTGGCGCAGCGGATGGGAGTGATGCGCTGAGGTTGCGAGGCGCGCGGACTGACCCGGCGAGCCTGCGCCCCTCCGGCCCATCTTTTCTCAAGTCCGTGCTTACCGACCCGGACTGCTGCCGACCAGCGATCATCGATGACTTACAGATCCAGCACCAGGCCAACCGTGTGGTCGGCACTCGCTGCAGGCACCGAGCAGCAAATCAGTATCTCGTCCGCCCCCATGGCGACGGCTGGCGGCGACGTGTAGCTGACCTGGCCGGCCAGTATTCGGGTCTTGCAGGTGCCGCATGAGCCGCCCCGGCAACTGAATTCCGGCGTCAGTCCACGCGCTTCCGCAAGGTCGAGCAGGCTGCCACCGCCCGGCTGCCAACGGGCTTCCTTGGCCGACCGCGAGAACACGACGGGAACGGGACATTCGGCCACCGGCGGGGTGTGTTGCCGGCGGAGTAAATCCGCATAAATCTGGCGGCAGTAATTGGCGGCGAGAAGGGCAAG
>NZ_FLQX01000072.1 GCF_900089955.1 Candidatus Accumulibacter aalborgensis
CCGCTACCGGCTGCCGCCTGATTGAGGGGCGGTGCCGGCGAGCGGGGGGCTAAACGATTACTCCTTGCCTGTTGGCCGAAGTCGACCGCTGGAACACGGCGAACGGCGTAGGGCAATGTGTCACGCGCATAGATGCTGCCGACGGCGCCCTGAAGGCGAGGATTCAGGAATCCGGCTTCTATTTCGCAGAGACATCCTTCCGATTGTCAAAAACCAATCTCGCACACTGTGATTTCAACAAAATCACCACCAAACGACTTTACTTGCGCCCGTCGGAAAATCGGGATCGAACAGTGGTGCAGGAAATTGCCGCGACAGACTTTCTCTTCGGCAGATTTCTGGAAGACCCCTTTCTGGAGGCGGGTCTGGGTGCTACGCGGCACGCCAACTGGGTTGGCGACCTTCTCGATCAGGGATTGCTCTATGTGGCGGTGCTGAATGACCGAGTGCTTGGGTTTCATGCTGAGAGATTGAGCAGCGACGGAAAAGAAGCCGACCTCATCCTGACCGGTACCGCGAGGAAATATAGCCTGCTGTCACTTCCGCTGTGGGTCAGTGCGCTCGACTCCCTTAGAGAGCGAGGCGTCACCCGGGCAAGCACGATGATTTCTGCTGCTAATATTGGCGTACTCAATCTATATTGCGCACTCGATTTCCATTTTGATCAAACACTGCTTGGCTTCCACAAGCGATACATCTAATACTCATGAGCATAGAACGAATCCGCAGCGTATTCTCCCAGGCCCTCGGCCTTCCCGAGGAATTTGTCAATGACCAACTCCTGTACTCGTCCGTCAAGGCGTGGGACTCCGTCGCGCATATGGCCCTGGTCGCGGCCCTTGAAGACGAGTTTGGCATCATGCTCGACACCGAAGATGTCATCGACATGAGCAGTTTCGTAATCGCTGTAGAAATTATGAGAAAACATGGGGTTGATACGTGAGTGAGGATCTGGCCGGCAAGGTGGTGCTCATTACAGGTGCATCGCGCGGAATTGGTCGTGCGACGGCTCTGGCCTGTGCGCATGCCGGTGCCGTTGTGGTCCTGCACGCTCGCGCCCGAACGCATCTGGAAGACGTGTCTGAACAAGTACTGGGAATCGGGGGCAAGAGCCTCGTCGTGACATTTGACCTCTCCTTTCCGGAAGGTATCGCTACTGCTTACGAGTCGATCTTTCGCGTGCTGGGCCGTCTTGATGGCTGCGTGAACAATGCCGGAATGATGACCAGCGGCCTGCTCGGCATGATCAGCGCCAAGTCAATCCAGGAGACTCTTGGCTGCAACCTGCAGGGTACAATCCTCAGCATGCAGTATGCCGCACGTCTGATGCGCAGAAGGAAGCAGGGTTCTATCGTCAACCTGTCTTCAATCATGGGTACTCGTGGCGCTCCCGGATTGGTTGCCTATGCTGCTAGCAAGGCAGGTGTTGTTGGGGCTACCCTTGCAGCAGCGAAGGAGCTCGCGCCCGAAGGGATCAGAGTCAACGCCGTCGCGCCCGGATTTATCGAAACGGACATGACTCGCGCGCTTTCCGCGGAGCAGCGCGCACAGAGTCTTTCGCAGATTCGCATGGGGCGAGCAGGGCGTGCGGAGGAAGTAGCGCAGGCGGCATTGTTTCTTCTATCCGACCGGGCTTCCTACATCAGCGGTCAGGTTCTTGGCGTTGACGGCCTGATGTGCGTATGAGCGCTTTCTGGACACTCTCCACCGAGCAGGATTCGTGTGCACTGATCAGCGACGCGGGCGCCTCCCTCAACTATGGCCACTTGACATCGCTCACCGATAGCATGGCAGTGGCACTTCCTGAGAAGGCACGCCGGCAACTTGGATTCATTGCCTTGGCACCGACCCCAGCATTGGTGGCCGTGTACCTGCACGCGCTCCGGTCGACGCGGCATGTGCCCCTGTTGCTTCCTCCCGACTTGCATACAGACTTGCTGGCGTCGCTGGCCCGCAACTACCAGCCCGATTGGATTGCATTGCCGGGCAATCATCGGGGCGCCGCGGGGTATGCGCCGTATTGGGCTTCCGATGATGGGAAAATACTCGTGCGCACCGGTCGAACTCTATCTGATCCAGAGCTTTACCCGGATCTGGCATTGCTGTTGACAACCTCGGGTTCGACAGGATCCAACAAACTTGTCCGGCTGTCCTATGAGGCACTGGCTGAAAACGCCATCGCGATCAGCAAGTATCTCAATCTTGACGCGAACGACCGTGTGTTACGTCCTCCCCTGGCCAAGGTCTAAGGGCTCCAAATATCCCGCGTACGGTCGGGA
>NZ_FLQX01000073.1 GCF_900089955.1 Candidatus Accumulibacter aalborgensis
TCACTGCCGCCCCCCCAAGCGCCCTTGAGTGCCAACGGAGTCAGGTGAGGGTAAGGATCAGCGGCACAACGGGTGACGCTCGACCGCAACTACCGCTCGACGCAGCCGATCCTGGCGGCTGCAAATCAGGTGATCGCGCTCGCCGCCGAGCGCTTCAGCAAGGACTTGTGGAGTGACCGCGGCTCATCCGAGAAACCGCGCCTGGTGTCCGTCCGTGACGATGCCGATCAGGCGATTCACGTCGTCGAACAGATCCTCGCCAGACGGGAGGCGGGAATCAGGCTCAAGGCGCAGGCGGTGCTTTTCCGGACAGCGCAGCATGGCGTGCGGCTCGAACTGGAACTTACCCGGCGCAATATCCCCTTCGTCAAGTTCGGCGGGCTCAAGTTTCTCGAAGCGGCTCATGTCAAGGACGTACTCGCGGTCCTGCGCTGGGCCCAGAATCCGCGCGACCGACTGGCTGGTTTCCGCGCCATGCAACTGGTGGCCGGCATTGGCCCGAAAAGCGCAGGCCGGGTTCTGGCGAACATCGCCACAGCCACCCGCCCACTGCTCAGCGAGCAGCACGTTCCTGATGGCGCCAGGGCCGCCTGGCTCGAGTTTGCGACCTTGATCGAGAACAGCGGGCCGGGTGCCACGCCCTGGCCAGCCGCCTTCGACCAGATCGGCTCCTGGTACCACGCGCAAATGGACCGCCTGCATGACGACGCGGAAATCCGGCAGGCCGACATCGAGCAACTCGCCCGTATCGCCATGACCTATCCGAGCGCCGAGCGCTTCCTCACCGAACTGACGCTCGACCCGCCGGATGCGACCAGCGATCAGGCCGGTCCGCCCCTGCTCGACGAGGACTACCTCATCCTGTCGACGATCCATTCGGCCAAGGGGCAGGAATGGACGGCCGTCACCCTGCTCAATGCCGTTGATGGCTGCATCCCGTCCGACATGGCCACCGGGTCGGCGCTCGAAATCGAGGAGGAGAGACGGCTACTCTATGTCGCCATGACCCGCGCCAAGGAACACCTGGACATCCTGCTACCGCAGCGCTTCTATGTGTCCCACCAGGCGGGCTTCGGCGACCGCCACGTCTATGCCAATCGCACGCGCTTCATCCCCAATGCCTTGCTGCCCCACTTCGAGCAGATCTCGTGGCCGCCGCCAGCGGTGGTGCTACCGGCAAGTCCAAACCCGAAGCAGCAGGCGCTCGACCTCGCGGCGCGGATGCGGGCGATGTGGAAGTGACAAGCATAGACGATTACCAAGCAGCCCTGACGCATGAGGGCTCCAACCCCGTATTTTCAAGGCCTGGCGGTGGGTAGCAAGAA
>NZ_FLQX01000074.1 GCF_900089955.1 Candidatus Accumulibacter aalborgensis
CTGTCCTCTACTCTACCCGACGGCTCCTTCACTATATGTTTGTTTGAATGTTAGACCTGACCCCGTCGCCCTGCTATGACCCCGTCGCCCTGACCCCGTCGCCCTGATCCCGTCGCCCTGATCCCGTCGCCCTGATCCCGTCGCCCTGACCCCGTCGCCCTGACCCCGTCGCCCTGACCCCGTCGCCCTGACCCCGTCGCCCGTGACCCCGTCGCCCGCATGCGTCGTGCGATGCCGTCCAGACGCCGCGCGGCCCGCCGGCGTTGAAGGCGTCGGCGTCGGCGGGTAGCACCGCCAGTTGCAGGACTGCTTCGCCGCAAATAGAATGTGCATGTTTCTTCAAGAGCTTACACACCATGCGGACGCACATCGTGATTGACGACCAGTTGATGGAGGATGCGCTACGCGCGACGGGATTGAAGACCAAACGCGAGGCGGTTGAACTCGGGCTGCGCACCGTGCTGCGCTTGCGCCAGCAAGAAGAGATACGACGCTTCCGCGGCAAGCTGAACTGGCAAGGTGACCTGGAGGCCATGAGGGCCGACAAGTGATTCTGGTTGATTCCAGTGTCTGGATCGACTACTTCCGTGGCACTCGGACCGTACAGACGGACAAACTCGACAGCCTGCTGGGAAACGAGCCTCTGGCCCTGGGCGACCTCATCCTGACCGAGGTGCTGCAAGGCTTCGGCAGCGACCGTGACTTCAACGAGGCGAAGAGGCTGCTCACTTCCCTGGTGGTCGTTGATCTCGGTGGGCTGGATATCGCCGTTCAGGCGGCGAAGAATTACCGTGCGTTGAGGGCGCTGGGCGTTACGGTCCGCAAGACGATTGACACGATCATCGCGACGCGATGCATCGACAGTGGCTACACCTTGCTGCACTGCGACCGGGATTTCGATCCGTTCGTGACACATCTGGGCCTCCGCAGTGTGCTGCCAAGTGAATAGCCTTGGGTTGCTTCGGCGAAAAGTCCGGACGCGGGTGAAAACGTGACATCTCTGTATGCGGAGCGGAAAATCGTAGTCCCCGACTGCTCCTCGCTTTTCCACATTATGTGTTTGTCGGAATGTTAGAACTGACCCTGGACTCCCTGCTGGACTCCCTGTGTGAAGCTGACCAGGTAACGATGCGCCTTGGCCGCCGGCATGCCGGCGTTGCGCGCCACATCAC
>NZ_FLQX01000075.1 GCF_900089955.1 Candidatus Accumulibacter aalborgensis
AAAAAACTCTCATACAAATCATGTAATTAGCGCGTACTAGTGTTTTTACCCGCACTTTTGCTCGTAATTTCATGATCAGCAGATCAGTTTTTTGGTACCTCCCGGCGCCGGGTTGATGGCCAGCGCTTGATAGATGGCCATCAACGCAGGTTCGGCCACCGTGCTCTTGCGCACATGCACCGTCCGCCCGTCCTTGCGTCGCAGACTGCTTGTCACCCGACGCTGGATCGACAGCGTCTTTCTCAGCGTCGCCCAGGAATCGTTGATTCCGGCCTTCTTCAATTGGGTACGCAGCACCTGCACGCACTGATACGCCAGTACCGTGATAAACAGATGCCCATCCGAACGATCTTCCTTCTGGTGAAACACCGGACGCAAGCCCAGTTCGCTCTTGAGGCTGCGAAACACGCTCTCCAGATCGGTCAGCATCGTATAGGTGCGCCACAGGCGCTCCTCATCCCAGGTCGTTTCGTTGCTGCGCAGGCAGTAGACGCCCGGATGGGTGGCCATCGTCCCGCCGACCGGGACCTTCGCCCAGGTCAGCGCCGTCGCATTCTTGCTCGGTGTTTCCGCGTCATCCGCCACCAGACTCACCGTGTAATGCTGGCTCGCCCCCCGGCTCTTCTCCTTCAGCCGGCCGATGCGCTCCATTAATTTGTCGTAGCCTTTCTCGCTGCGCGGTTTATTCAATCCGTCAGCGATCTTTTGCAGTCCGGCTTCGAACGCCGAGCCAAATCGCGCCACCATCGCCGTTTCTTTCGCCTCCCGCCCTGCCGAGTGGCAATACAACTCGACTTCCAGAGCATCCTCGCGCATGACCTTTTGTAGCCGCAGGACTTCGCCGCCGGCGGTCTCGATGGCCACCGCGCCGGCTTCGTCAAACTGCCGCGCCCCGCCCCGGCGCACCACCAGATAGCGGTAACCATGCTCGCTCAGCCAGGTCACGTTGGCTTCGCTGGCAATCCCGGCGTCCATGATCACCATCGCGCCCCGCAGGGCCCCCAGTCCGCTGAGCATGACCTCCAGCGTCGTGCCTTCCGAGACATTGCCGGCGAAGGTCTGCGAGCGGCGGATAAAGCCGCTGCCATCCAATACCAGACCCAGCGTGACCAGCGGACAGTCGCTGCGCTTCTCCTTCGAGCGCCCAAAGTGGGCCTTGGGATTGGCGGCGGCTTCGCCTTCAACGTAGGTGTTGGTCAAGTCATACAGGGTGACGGTCTCTTCCAGGCTGAAGAGCGTTTCGATGGAACTGAACAGATGCGCTTCAATGGCGGCGCGGTGGCGCATCAGTACATCCGAGGCGCGGTACAGGCGCATGGGCGACAGGCCGGCAAAATCGACGTCGATCAATTCGCCCAGGGCGCTTTGCGTTTGCAGCCAGTTCCAGGTGGCCAGCTCGGAGGCCGGTTCGGCCATGCGCCCAATGACGTTGCCGAGGATGGCCGCGCGCGTGGCGCCGTTGATGCCCAGTTCAGCCAGCTTCTGGGGGAAACCGAGTTGCGACAGGGCGTGCAGGGCAAGCTGCTCGATACCGACCGTGCGCGGCTGTGTCTGTTGCAGGGAGTCAATGTCGACCTCCTGAAAGTCGGGTGCGGGTCGCTCGGGCGTGACGGTGTCGGCCACTACGGCCCCGCTGGGGGGGGCGAGGTCTGCCGCCGTGGAGCCTGGCGGCAAAGCGCGCTCGATCAACTGCCCGACATAGCGCTGGGCGGCGCGCTCGATGGCTTCCGGACAGGCGATCGGCAGGAAATTGTCCTGCGGGTGCAGCAGTTGGTCGAGGCGCAGGCAGAGCAGCGGCCAGTCGTCCTGTTTGACGGGAAAATGCCGGCCGAGATTGAGGACGGTGATCTGGCGCACCTTGCCGCCAACGCGCTCGCCGCGCACCAGGCGAAAGGTGAAATAGCCCTCGCCGGTGATTTTGTTGTTGGTTCGGGTTTGACGGATGAACATGCACTGATGTTACCGGAAAATCAAGGGAAAAACCGGAGCGTGAATACGATTATGGCACAACAAAACGACTTTCCGATAGATGCATTATGGGTATATGCATTAATTCAATCAGTTGCGAGAGTCGCAGGGCGTGATAAGTCAAACAATATGTCAATAATTGACTATCGGCTGTTAAAGATGGG
>NZ_FLQX01000076.1 GCF_900089955.1 Candidatus Accumulibacter aalborgensis
CTGCGGGCTACGCTGCAAAACTGTCGACGCCAGATTTCTACGGAATGACGACGCCGTTAACACTCCCGAGACGGCGAAGACTACACGACGCTTCGGGATGCGTTCATCGACGTGTCGTTTGGGCTGAACCAACTTGGCCTGCTCGCCCCTGCATTCCGGGACCAGCCCCGGATTCCTCACACGGCGAGCGGCAAGCCAAGAACAGAGGCCCACAAGCAGCTTTTGGTCGATCAGATCGTGATCGACTTCCATTGGCTCCATTGCCGGCAAGAGAAAGTCATCCCGCGCTGGGCCGAACTTGAGACCCTTCTCTCGCACACCACGCGATTTGACGCCGACGCGATCAGTGAGCGGATCGCCACTCGCAAATGGTCGAAGGCATTTCGTGCTGACGAACTGCTTCAGCTTACCAGTCGGCAGCAATATCAGCTTGTGCAACTGCGAACGGAAGATCGGAAAGATGAATATCGCCAGATCGTAGAGGGGATTCGACAGCCGGCTGGAGCGGGCGGGCCAAGTCGCGTGCCTGCTCTCATCGTGCCGATCCGCAAGGCCATCAATGAGTGGGCAGAGCGGTCCCATCAAATCCGCGGCCACGAAGCCATCTATCAGGCGCTGTGGGTCGCCAGGACGCTGCTTGGCACCAATGCACTGACCAAACACGTCGCGGAACTGGCCGCTCTGCAATGCGGAGTCATGCCGCTCTCGCCGCGGACCATTGCCGACAAGCTGAAGCAGCTTGATCTCACTCTCATGAAAGCCGGGATCGCGGGGGGTAGTGCGGGGGGTAGCGCGGGGGGTAGCGCGGGGCGTATGTAGGGAGATGATACCGGGTATCAAGTGGGCTGCACGGGGGGTAGACGGAGTACATGACGACGGAACGCATGAATAATTCTCAATTGTTTCAATGCATTAGCACAGCCTGACCTCTGTTGCCGTGGCTATAGAGATGTAATGAAGCAAATTACGTAGAGAGATAAATACTCTTCTTTACAATGCGGTTGCGCCTGCGGCGCTGGTGCCCCCCCTTCGGGGGATGCACCAAGTCGTTTAATTTCCTATTCCATCGCAGAACTCAGTTGCCGTTGGTTTGGTAAACGTTCCTACGTTCAGTGTATGGTTCCATTCAGAACATCGGCTGCGCCTCTGTTCTGCCTGTCGGGAGGGAAATACAGACCATCCTCGGGATGAGGAATCTGGCTGGCAAACATTCCAGTCGGCTCCCGAACAGCGGCTGCGCCGCCGTTCTCCACGCCGGAGTGAGAATGAGAGTCAAGTTCGGGAAGGGAACAAACCGTACGCTTGAGAAGCCCGCGTCGGCACGGCGGCTTCGCCGCCACTCGCCGCGGAATGAAGATCAAAGCCGTCCTCGGTGAGGAGAGTTGTTACGTCCTCCCCTGGCCAAGGTCTAAGGGCTCCAAATATCCCGCGTACGGTCGGGAA
>NZ_FLQX01000077.1 GCF_900089955.1 Candidatus Accumulibacter aalborgensis
CAGTAGTGTCCGGTTAAAACGCTCTTCGAATTCCTGAAACCAAGAACTGGAGCGGGATTTGAGGCGGGAGAAGGTGGTGTCGATTTGAACTGTGTCTGGCATATCGGGCAGTCTTCCGGGTTTGATTCCGGAGGCAGTTGCCATGAACACTGGCAAGACCTTGTTCGCCCAGCTCATGGACTTTCTGCCATGGACAACTTTCACCCGCCTTGTCCAGCAATATGGCGGCGACCGATACGTAAAGTCGCTGACCTGTGCCGAGCAGTTTCGCATCATGGCCTTTGCGCAACTGACCTACCGCGAGAGTCTGCGCGACATCGAGGTCTGTCTCTCGGCACAAGCGGCGAAGCTTTATCACATGGGGTTCCGGCAGGAGATCAGACGGGCAACACTTGCCGATGCCAACGAGAAGCGGGACTGGCGTATTCATGCCGAGTTCGCCCAACGATTGATTGCCCAAGCCAGAAAGCTCTATGTCGGCGACAGCTTGGCCTTCGAGTTGGAGAACACGGCGTATGCGCTGGACTCGACAACCATCGACTTGTCCTTGTCGCTGTTTCCGTGGGCGCCGTTCCGCACAACCAAGGCGGCGGTCAAGATGCATACGCTGCTCGACCTGCGCGGCAGCATCCCCAGCTTCATCCACATCTCGGACGGCAAGCTGCACGACGTTCATGCGCTCGATCTGCTGACCGCGGAAGCCGGCGCAATCTACGTCATGGATCGCGGCTATCTGGACTTCACGCGGCTGTACGCCGTAGATCAGGCCAACGCCTTCTTTGTAACTCGTGCCAAGTCGAACCTGGATGCACGGCGTATCTACTCGGCGAGAACCGATCGCAGCACCGGGATCATGTGCGATCAAACGATCGGGCTCAACGGCTACAAAACCAGCAGGGATTATCCGGCGCACCTGCGACGCGTCCGTTTCAAGGATCCGGAGTCCGGCAAGACGCTGGTGTTCCTGACGAACAACTTCACGTTGCCGGCAGCAACGATCTGCGCGCTCTACAAGAGCCGCTGGCAGGTCGAGTTGTTTTTCAAATGGATCAAGCAGCATCTTCGTATCAAGAAATTCTTCGGCACCTCAGAGAATGCAGTGAAGTCGCAAATCTGGATTGCCGTGTCGGTCTATGTCCTCGTTGCCATCGTGAAAAAGCGGCTGAACCTCGACGCTTCGCTCTACACTTTGCTACAGATTTTTTCGCTCACCCTGTTCGAGAAGATGCCCATCCAGCAAGTCTTTGCGGGAAGCGGCTACACTTCAGAGCACGCAGTCGACTGCAACCAATTGAATCTATTCGCGTTTTAACCGGACACTACTG
>NZ_FLQX01000078.1 GCF_900089955.1 Candidatus Accumulibacter aalborgensis
TTCTTGATCTGGTAGATGATTTGCGCAAGCGGATTGTCGAAGAGATGAAGTAACTCGCACAGATGTAGAAGCTGTTGATCTGGAGGAATCCGGGTTGGCGGCGAAGCAAGTCAAGCGAGAGCAAGAGGATTTGAACTGAAGAGTTTGATCCTGGCTCAGATTAAACGCTGGCGGCATGCCTTACACATGCAAGTCGAACGGCAGCACGGGGGCAACCCTGGTGGCGAGTGGCGGACGGGTGAGTAATACATCGGAACGTACCCTGGAGTGGGGGATAACGTAGCGAAAGTTACGCTAATACCGCATATTCTGTGAGCAGGAAAGCAGGGGATCGAAAGACCTTGCGCTCTGGGAGCGGCCGATGTCGGATTAGCTAGTTGGTGGGGTAAAGGCCTACCAAGGCGACGATCCGTAGCGGGTCTGAGAGGATGATCCGCCACACTGGGACTGAGACACGGCCCAGACTCCTACGGGAGGCAGCAGTGGGGAATTTTGGACAATGGGCGGAAGCCTGATCCAGCCATGCCGCGTGAGTGAAGAAGGCCTTCGGGTTGTAAAGCTCTTTCGGCGGGGAAGAAATTGCATGGGTTAATACCCTGTGTAGATGACGGTACCCGAATAAGAAGCACCGGCTAACTACGTGCCAGCAGCCGCGGTAATACGTAGGGTGCGAGCGTTAATCGGAATTACTGGGCGTAAAGCGTGCGCAGGCGGTTTTGTAAGTCAGATGTGAAATCCCCGGGCTCAACCTGGGAACTGCATTTGAGACTGCAAGACTGGAGTTTGGCAGAGGGGGGTGGAATTCCACGTGTAGCAGTGAAATGCGTAGAGATGTGGAGGAACACCGATGGCGAAGGCAGCCCCCTGGGCCAATACTGACGCTCATGCACGAAAGCGTGGGGAGCAAACAGGATTAGATACCCTGGTAGTCCACGCCCTAAACGATGTCAACTAGGTGTTGGGAGGGTTAAACCTTTTAGTGCCGTAGCTAACGCGTGAAGTTGACCGCCTGGGGAGTACGGCCGCAAGGCTAAAACTCAAAGGAATTGACGGGGACCCGCACAAGCGGTGGATGATGTGGATTAATTCGATGCAACGCGAAAAACCTTACCTACCCTTGACATGTCAGGAATCCCGGAGAGATTTGGGAGTGCTCGCAAGAGAACCTGAACACAGGTGCTGCATGGCTGTCGTCAGCTCGTGTCGTGAGATGTTGGGTTAAGTCCCGCAACGAGCGCAACCCTTGTCATTAATTGCCATCATTTAGTTGGGCACTTTAATGAGACTGCCGGTGACAAACCGGAGGAAGGTGGGGATGACGTCAAGTCCTCATGGCCCTTATGGGTAGGGCTTCACACGTCATACAATGGTCGGTCCAGAGGGTTGCCAACCCGCGAGGGGGAGCCAATCTCAGAAAGCCGATCGTAGTCCGGATCGCAGTCTGCAACTCGACTGCGTGAAGTCGGAATCGCTAGTAATCGCGGATCAGCATGTCGCGGTGAATACGTTCCCGGGTCTTGTACACACCGCCCGTCACACCATGGGAGCGGGTTCTGCCAGAAGTAGTTAGCCTAACCGCAAGGAGGGCGATTACCACGGCAGGGTTCGTGACTGGGGTGAAGTCGTAACAAGGTAGCCGTAGGGGAACCTGCGGCTGGATCACCTCCTTTCTAGAGAAGAGCTGGATCGAGAACTCACAACCTATCGGTTGTCACAGGCTGCACAAGCGGATGGGTCTGTAGCTCAGTCGGTTAGAGCATCGTCTTGATAAGGCGAGGGTCGTTGGTTCGATTCCAACCAGACCCACCAGCGAATCGACGGACGACCAGGGCAAGCAAAGGCAAGAGTGGAAGCACTTCTGGCGCGAGTCCGGGGTGTAGTCGCCGGTCAGCGGGGGATTAGCTCAGCTGGGAGAGCACCTGCTTTGCAAGCAGGGGGTCGTCGGTTCGATCCCGTCATCCTCCACATCCGCACCGAGTGAGAAGTCAGGCCTGCGGGGTAGTCATCTACCCTGCAGGCCTGACCCTTTACGGGGTGAGTGCTCTTTAAAAAATTGGAAGAAGGTTGTATTGCTGTTGGCTGAATTTTGGCTGACGGTGATACGGTTGTGATTGCATCGAAGCCCCCTGTTTTGGCAGGGGGAGTACACATGAGTTGCCTGTAGCTTGAGGTCTTGAAAGAGAGCTCAAGGTTATAGGATCAAGCGAATAAGTGCATGTGGTGGATGCCTTGGCGATTACAGGCGAAGAAGGACGTACAAGCCTGCGAAAAGCTCTGGGGAGCTGGCAATGAAGCTTTGATCCAGAGATATCCGAATGGGGAAACCCACTCCGCAAGGAGTATCCCACGCTGAATACATAGGCGTGAGGAAGCGAACCCGGCGAACTGAAACATCTAAGTAGCCGGAGGAAAAGAAATCAACCGAGATTCCCAAAGTAGTGGCGAGCGAACTGGGAACAGCCTGCAAGTGATAGCGATTGGGTTAGCGGAAGCCGCTGGAAAGTGGCGCCATAGTGGGTGAAAGCCCCGTACGCGAAAACCTGGCCGTGGTACTAAGTTTGCGACAAGTAGGGCGGGGCACGAGAAATCCTGTCTGAATATGGGGGGACCATCCTCCAAGGCTAAATACTCGTAATCGACCGATAGTGCACCAGTACCGTGAGGGAAAGGCGAAAAGAACCCCGGGAGGGGAGTGAAATAGATCCTGAAACCGCATGCATACAAACAGTGGGAGCCCCTTCGTGGGGTGACTGCGTACCTTTTGTATAATGGGTCAGCGACTTACGTTCAGTAGCGAGCTTAACCGAATAGGGGAGGCGTAGGGAAACCGAGTCTGATAAGGGCGATAGTTGCTGGGCGTAGACCCGAAACCAAGTGATCTATCCATGGCCAGGATGAAGGTGCGGTAACACGCACTGGAGGTCCGAACCCACTAATGTTGAAAAATTAGGGGATGAGCTGTGGATAGGGGTGAAAGGCTAAACAAACTTGGAAATAGCTGGTTCTCTCCGAAAACTATTTAGGTAGTGCCTCAAGTATCACCGACGGGGGTAAAGCACTGTTATGGCTAGGGGGTCATCGCGACTTACCAAACCATTGCAAACTCAGAATACCGTTGAGTGCGAGCTTGGGAGACAGACATCGGGTGCTAACGTCCGGTGTCAAGAGGGAAACAACCCAGACCGCCGATTAAGGTCCCCAAGCCATAGTTAAGTGGGAAACGAGGTGGGAAGGCTTAGACAGCCAGGAGGTTGGCTTAGAAGCAGCCATCCTTTAAAGAAAGCGTAATAGCTCACTGGTCGAGTCGTCCTGCGCGGAAGATGTAACGGGGCTCAAACTATGCACCGAAATCGCGGATATCCGTAAGGATATGGTAGGAGAGCGTTCTGTAAGCCGGTGAAGGCGTCTTGTGAAGGATGCTGGAGGTATCAGAAGTGCGAATGCTGACATGAGTAGCGATAAAGGGAGTGAAAAGCTCCCTCGCCGAAAGCCCAAGGTTTCCTGCGCAACGTTCATCGGCGCAGGGTGAGTCGGCCCCTAAGGCGAGGCTGAAAAGCGTAGTCGATGGGAAACAGGTCAATATTCCTGTACCTCTTTGTAATGCGATGGGGGGACGGAGAAGGTTAGGTCAGCCGGGTGTTGGACGTCCCGGTTCAAGCGTGTAGGCAGACCTCTTAGGCAAATCCGGGGGGTCAATGCCGAGGCGTGATAACGAGTGGCTTTGGCCGCGAAGTGATTGATACCATGCTTCCAAGAAAAGCCTCTAAGCTTCAGTTACAAGGAGACCGTACCGCAAACCGACACAGGTGGGCAGGATGAGAATTCTAAGGCGCTTGAGAGAACTCAGGAGAAGGAACTCGGCAAATTAGCACCGTAACTTCGGGATAAGGTGCGCCCTGACAGGTTGTAGCCCCTCGCGGGTGAAGGCCGAAAGGGTTGCAGTGAAATGGTGGCTGCGACTGTTTAATAAAAACACAGCACTCTGCAAACACGAAAGTGGAAGTATAGGGTGTGACGCCTGCCCGGTGCCGGAAGGTTAAGTGATGGGGTGCAAGCTCTTGATCGAAGCCCCGGTAAACGGCGGCCGTAACTATAACGGTCCTAAGGTAGCGAAATTCCTTGTCGGGTAAGTTCCGACCTGCACGAATGGCGTAACGATGGCCACACTGTCTCCTCCTGAGACTCAGCGAAGTTGAAATGGTTGTGAAGATGCAATCTCCCCGCGGTTAGACGGAAAGACCCCATGAACCTTTACTGTAGCTTTGCATTGGACTTTGAACCGACTTGTGTAGGATAGGTGGGAGGCTGTGAAGCCGGGACGCTAGTCTTGGTGGAGCCAACCTTGAAATACCACCCTGGTCTGTTTGAGGTTCTAACCATGGCCCGTGAATCCGGGTCTGGGACCGTGCATGGTAGGCAGTTTGACTGGGGCGGTCTCCTCCTAAAGTGTAACGGAGGAGTACGAAGGTACGCTAGGTACGGTCGGACATCGTGCTGATAGTGCAATGGCAAAAGCGTGCTTGACTGCGAGACTCACACGTCGAGCAGGTACGAAAGTAGGTCATAGTGATCCGGTGGTTCTGTATGGAAGGGCCATCGCTCAACGGATAAAAGGTACTCTGGGGATAACAGGCTAATACCGCCCAAGAGTTCATATCGACGGCGGTGTTTGGCACCTCGATGTCGGCTCATCACATCCTGGGGCTGCAGTTGGTCCCAAGGGTATGGCTGTTCGCCATTTAAAGTGGTACGTGAGCTGGGTTTAAAACGTCGTGAGACAGTTTGGTCCCTATCTGCCGTGGGCGCTGGAAATTTGAAGGGGGCTGCTCCTAGTACGAGAGGACCGGAGTGGACGAACCTCTGGTGTACCGGTTATGACGCCAGTCGTATTGCCGGGTAGCTAAGTTCGGAAGAGATAAACGCTGAAAGCATCTAAGCGTGAAACTCGCCTTGAGATAAGATTTCCCTGGGGACTTGATCCCCCTGAAGGGTCGTGGTAGACCACCACGTTGATAGGCTGGGTGTGGAAGCGCAGCAATGCGTTAAGCTAACCAGTACTAATTGCCCGTGAGGCTTGATCCTATAACCTTGAGCAGCAACTCAACGCTCAACACCGGTCCGAACCCATGCTCACGCTACGGTTCGCCCACCGGATCGAAA
>NZ_FLQX01000079.1 GCF_900089955.1 Candidatus Accumulibacter aalborgensis
GGCAAGCGCTGCGCTCCGCACCAACCTGCTCGGTACGTGTGGTAGGGGGGCTAAACGCTTACCCCGTTGGTGATGAAGTTCTCCGCGAAGAATTTGTCGCCATCGACCTTGGCTTCGAGAAAATCGGACAAGTCGAGGACGACGTCGCCGCGAAAAGACTTTCGGAAAATCAAGCCGGCCTGAAATTCGCGTGAAATACTTATGGGATGTTTGAGGCGGGCTGGAATTCCAACTTTGCGCACTGGGTGTAACGCTATAATGGACACGCAACGCCTGCGCTATCCGTTGACCTCTCGCCGCATTGCCGATAGCGTTCCTTTCTGGGAATCCGCCGGGATGATTCAACACTCGAAGCACCTCACGTCCTTACTGTGTTCCGCTGGGCTCGTCGTTGGTTTGGGCGGGTGTTCGACGCTCGAAAAACACATCCCTGGAGTCGGTGCGGTAACTTCGGAGACGAGCGGCTCGGCAGCCGTTGAAGGCGTCTTTTACGCCGCCTTGCCCGATCTGCCCTTTCACCGGAGCCCCGGCGGAGCCATCATCAAGCGCCTGCCACAGTACACCAAGCTCTATCGGGATCAACTGGACAGGGGCTTTGCCCACGTGCGCGTCGAATCGACTGGCGAAACGGGATGGGTAGAAAACGCGCAGCTACTCTGGCGTCCGCCGAAGCATAGGCCGCCACAACAAGCTCAAGAACCCACGAGTCAACCGGTGGCCGAGTCGCCTTTGCCGCAAGCGGTCGAGCCGCCGCAGTCGTCGGCACCGCAAGCGGTCGAACCGTCGCCGCATCCAGTCGAACCGCCAACGTCTCCGGCGCCGCAAGCGGCCGAGGTGCCACAGTCACCGTCGCCGCAGCCGGTGGAAGCGCCGCCGCCCTCATCACGCTCACCATCGACCGCGCCTGCGAAGGGCACGGTCGCTCCGTCGATCTTCAATCCCTACTAGCTACCTGCGCCGTCATGAATAGCAACAGCGCAGCGGAGGACTCGCTTCGTCCCGACCCGAGTTCGAAGCGCACTGATCTGGATGTGCCGCTAGTCGCCCTGTGGTCCGTATCGCAACAACGCAAGGCAGCGGTGATCGACGATATCGCCCACGGCTCCATACCCAGGCCGCTGTACTACGTGTTGCTACTCGTATCCGCGGGCATCGCTGCCTTCGGCTTGCTCGCCAACAGCGCGGCGGTGGTCATCGGCGCCATGCTGGTCTCACCGCTGATGGCGCCGATCTTCGGCATTGCCCTGGCGCTTTCCCGCGGCGATTTGCGTCTGTTGCGCAACGCATTGATCGCCGAGTTCGGTGGCGTACTGCTGATCATCGCGTTTGCCCTGGTCCTGGGTCTGTTGCCGTTTGCTTTGGAAGTGACGCCGGAAATGCTGGCGCGCACCAAGCCGTCCTTGCTCGATCTGTTCGTGGCAGCCCTGGCTGGCCTCGCCGGTGGCCTGGCGCTGGTCGATGAGCGGACCAGTCCGGCGTTGCCGGGGGTGGCGATTGCCACCTCGTTGACGCCGCCACTCGCCACCTCCGGTCTGTCTTTGGCGTTCGGCGCGTACGATGGCGCCTGGGGAGCCTTCCTGCTGTTCTTTGCCAACTTTCTTGCCATACTCGCCGTCTCCGCCGCGATCTTCATTCTGGCCGGGTTCGTTACCCGCGCGGAGATTGGCACACGGACCGACTTCTTGAAGCGCTTTTCCGCTGCCGGCATCGGCCTGCTCGCCGTTGCCGCCATCCTCACCCGCCAACTCGTCGCCACCATTGATGACTGGCGCCTCAACCAGTCGATCGTCACCACCATCGAGCACTCCCTTGCGGATGATGCCGGTGCCCGGCTTTCGAGGATTGTCTATGATCAGGCGGCGGACGGCTCGGTCAGTGTACTGGCAACGGTCAATTCGCCGCGATCATTCTCACCGCAGAAGGTCAAGGCCATGCAGCAAGCCGTTTCGGGAAAGGTCAATCGGCAGATCAGCCTGTTCGTCAGATGCGCCATCACGCACGATGTAGCGGCAGCAGGTTCGGCAAACCTGCTGCCGACCGTCAACCTCGACGGCCACTTCATTGCCGCCAGCGTGACGGCCAATGTACGGATGACGGAAACTGCCGAGCAGGTTCTCCGGGAACTGGTGAGCTATCGTCAGGCCTTCGAATTGCAAGACGTACAACTCGTCCAATTGCCGACTGGCCCGGTGATCGTTGCCACTGCGTCGGGTAGCCGTCCGCCTGTTTCGTCACAAGTCAAGATTGCCGAAGAAACGATTCGCAAGCGGCTCAACGACCCAACCGCCACCCTGCTGGTGCGCGCCGCGACGACCAGCGACATCACGACGAAGGGGCGCGTGCTGCTTGGTGACGCGCTGTTCGCACCGATGACCGCAGCCGACCGAGCCGTTCAGCAGGATCTTGAAACGCGTGGCAAGACCGAACTGGAGCTGATCGCGAATACCTTCGTCAATAGCATTGATGCGGCGAAGTCTGCAAACGGATGGGAAGTGCGGGCGGAAGTGGTCAGCGCCGAGGTGCTGCGGCCGGCCAACGTGGACAGGGTGGAAAAGAGCCTTGCCAAGATTGCTGGTACTTCCATCGCGCTTTCCGTACTCACGCCAAACGGCCTGATAGTCGGGCCAAAGAGTTTCACCACGGTGCAACGCTCAATCGAGCAGGGACTCGCCCGCCAGCGCGCCAGCCTGGATCAGACAGAACGAACCCATCAGTCGAATTAAGCGAACCTGCTGTTGCACCGACTCTAGGGTGTCTTGCGCGTTCGTGGTGAGTAAGCGTCCAGCGCACCCACCTCTGGGTGCGCTGGACGCTTACGGCCGACGTGACAGGGTATGCTGGCGCCGGTTCTGAAGTCAAACGGGTCGGTCAAGTGGCCTGAAGACCCCCTGAAAAATCTTCTTGCCTTGTTCGAGCTGCACCACCTGGCCGGTCATCTCGACCGGGACGAGGCGGCCGTCGCCATTGACGACCTCGCCGCGGACCGCTTCGCCTTTTTCCGCTTTGCCCCGCAGCGTGCACAATTCGCGCACCTGACGGTCGTCGCCGGCGGCATGCAGTTCGCTCTGCAGAACGCCGAGCAGTTGCTGCACACGCCGCCCGAAGAGTCTTTCCGCCTGTGGGTTGGCGTCGAGAATATGCCCTGTGTGACCGTCGGAGATGACGATTGCGTCACGCGCACCGGTGAACAATGCGCGTCGAAGATTGTTGGCATCGCGCAGTTCGCCCTCGACGACGACGAGCTGCGATTGCAGCAGCGCCAGGCTGACCAGGCTGGCGATGGCCTGCGCAAACAATCGTTGCATCGAGGTCCACGCCGAGTGCGGACCGACGCGCTCGATACAGAGGACCCCCTGCAAATCCCCATTGACATGAATCGGCGAGTTGATGACCGCACTGATGCCATTCATCAGCAGGTAGTGGTCAGCGAATTCCTGCGTGCATGGATGCACCAGGGCATTGTCGGCGACAATCGGTTCGCCGCGCGCCAGTGCCCGGAAGTATTCCGGATAGTGCGCGGCGTGCAGCGTCACGCCACTGCTGTGACGGTTGCGGGAAAGCTCGTAGAGGTCGATGCACTCAAGCGTCGCACGCTGGGCCGTCAGGCCCCACAGACTGGCGCGCTCGATGTCGAGTATCCGACCCGTCGCAGCGGTGAGCTGGCGCAAGGTCTCGTCCAGGCTGCCGCCGGCAAATCCCTTTCTGGACAACTGCGCAAACGCGCCCTGCAAGTCAAGGGAACTCGATAGGGGTTTTAGAGGTGGCAGCATTGAAGATGAGTTGAAGGAGGGCAATATTGAGATCCCGTGATGCCCGCTGGCGGGTGGACGCACTTGCCAAAACAGCGCTCATCGTACGTGCGCGGATGCCCGGTGGGGTATGCGGTAAATCACGGAACGGCGGCGTTTCCGCAATTCCCTGGTCACAAAAGACGTACAGGCTGCGCCGGGAGCGCTTGCTATAATCCGCACTTTGCCAAGAATCCAGCCATGCTCAAGCTTCGATCCTTATTGCTCATTCTGCTCTGCCTTCCCGTGCTCGCCGCCGCCCAGCAATTGCCTGTTCCGCCGGTGTTGGCCGCCAAGTCATGGTTGCTGGTCGAAGTCTCTTCAGGCCAGGAACTCGCCTCGCAAGCGGCTGACCAGCGCCTGGACCCGGCGTCGCTGACCAAGCTGATGACCGCCTATCTGACCTTTGCGGCGCTCAGGCAGGGAACGATCAAGATTGATCAGGCCGTTCCGGTGTCCCAGAAAGCCTGGAAGACCGGGGGGTCGCGGATGTTCATCCAGGTCGGCACGCAGGTCAAGGTCGAGGACCTGCTCAAGGGTATGATCGTGCAATCAGGTAACGATGCCTGTGTCGCACTTGCCGAGGCGATTGCCGGCGACGAGGAGAACTTCGCGCAGATGATGAATCGCGAGGCACAGCGACTGGGCATGAAGGAGTCGAGCTTCCGCAACGCGAGCGGCCTGCCTGATCCGCAGCATTACACGACGGCGCGTGACCTGGCGACCCTGGCGGCCGCGCTGATTCGTGACTTTCCCGAGGACTACGCCAAGTACTACGCGCTGAAGGAGTTTCGCTACAACAACATCACGCAACCGAACCGCAATCGTCTGCTCTGGATAGACCCGACCGTTGATGGTCTGAAAACCGGTCACACCGAAGCGGCTGGCTACTGTCTGGTTTCGTCGGCGAAACGCGGTTCGCGTCGCCTGCTGTCGGTGGTGCTTGGCGCTGCGTCTGACAAGGTACGCGCCCAGGAGTCACTCAAGCTGCTCAGCTACGGCTTTCAGTTCTATGACGCCGTGCAGTTGTACGCCAGGAATGAAGCGGTCTCGACGCTGCCAGTGTGGAAAGGTCAGGAAAACGCGGTCAAGATCGGCTTCGCCAACGACTTCGTGGTCGTCGTTCCCAAGGGCTTCGCGCCGAAAATCAAGACCGAGCTGATCCCGCAACAGCGGCTGATGGCGCCGCTGGCGCAGGGGCAAGTGCTGGGCACCCTGAAGGTCAGCCTCGATGGCAAGCCTTTCGGCGAATACCCGCTGCTGGCGCTTGAAGCGGTACCGAGCGCGGGAATTGTCGGCCGGATGGTCGACACCGTCCGGCTGTGGTTCAACTAGCCGCCGGATGTTGGCGACCGCGTACTGCGTGGCGGGCGTCGGACGGTCGTGGTTCGCCGACCGATGGCCGGCAGAGCGTAGGACGGCCGATGTCTGAAGACGGGGAAAGCCTGTTCGAATTCCCTTGCCCGTTCCCGCTCAAGATCATGGGACTGGCCGATGACGCGCTGGCGCAGACGGTGCTTGATGTCGTTCTGCGCCACGCACCGGATTTCGACGGTGCGACGATGGAAATGCGCGCCTCATCGGGCGGCAAGTATGTCAGCCTCACCTGTACCATTACCGCAACCAGCAAGGCGCAGCTCGACACGCTGTACCGGGAACTGACCGGTCATCCCCTGGTCAGAATCGTCCTGTGAGTGTTGCTCCGATGCGCGTCGGGGGAGGGGCGATGGCTGGCGAGGCAGGCCTGGATGCTGAACTTCTGCCGGCGAGCAGTGGTGAGCGCTGGCCGCTGCTGATACGCCACCTGGGCCGCACCGACTACCAGCAGACCTGGCGGGCGATGATCGACTTCACCGCCTTGCGCACGGAAGAAACGGCCGACGAATTATGGTCCTGCGAGCACGCGCCGGTGTTCACCCTCGGCCAGGCGGGCAAGCCCGAGCACCTGCTCGCCGACATCGGCATCCCGCTGGTGAAGAGCGATCGGGGTGGTCAGATCACCTACCACGGCCCCGGTCAGGTGGTGATTTATCTGCTGCTGGATCTGGCCAGGAGGTCGCTGAAGGTGCGCGAGCTGGTGACCGCCATTGAGCAGGCGGTCATCGACCTCCTTGCCGAGCAGGGCGTGACGGCCGGGCGGCACGGCGGCGCGCCGGGTGTCTATGTCGGGCCGGCGAAGGTCGCGGCGCTTGGCCTGCGGGTGCGGAAGAGCGCTTGCTATCACGGCGTCAGCCTCAACGTCGATATGGATCTGTCGCCTTTCGCGGCCATCAATCCCTGCGGCTACGCTGGCATGCCGGTCACACAGACGAGGGACCTCGGTATTTCGTTGACCCCATCGCAGGCGGCTGCGGCGTTGCTGAGGCGCCTCGGAGCACAACTGGAGCGCAAGCAATGAGCATTCAAAATGAAGATCACGAGGCCATCCGGCCGCCAGCCAGAGTTGCCGGGGTCAAGGAAAAGGGCGAATTGAAGACTTCCCGGATTCCGATCAAGATCGTCCCGCAGGCGCCACAGCGCAAGCCCGACTGGATTCGCGTCAAGGCTGGTAACGATGCCGGTCGCTTTGGCGAAATCAAAAAGATGCTGCGCGAGCAGAATCTGCACACCGTTTGCGAAGAAGCTGCCTGCCCCAATATCGGCGAATGCTTCGGGCGCGGCACAGCGACCTTCATGATCCTCGGTGACCTCTGCACACGCCGCTGCCCGTTCTGCGACGTGGGCCATGGCAAGCCGCTGCCGCCGGATGTCAACGAACCGGCCAATCTTGCCGACAGCGTGGCCCGGCTCAGGCTGCGCTACGTGGTGATCACCAGCGTCGACCGCGATGACCTGCGCGACGGTGGCGCCCAGCACTTTGTCGATGTCATCACAGAGGTCCGTCGGCGGTCGCCCGGGACGATCATCGAAACGCTGGTTCCCGACTTCCGGGGACGCATGGAGGTCGCCATCGACGTGCTCGGACAGGCTTTGCCCGACGTACTCAACCACAACATGGAAACGGTGCCGCGCCTCTATCGGCAGGCGCGTCCGGGAGCCGACTACGCGCATTCGCTGGCTTTCCTGAAAACCTTCAAGGCGCGCTATACGCAGGTGCCGACCAAATCGGGAGTGATGGTCGGCCTCGGCGAAAGCGATGACGAGGTCCTCGATATCCTGCGCGACCTGCGCGCCAACGACGTTGAAATGTTGACCATTGGCCAGTACCTGGCACCGTCGAGCCACCACCTGCCGGTAGAGCGTTACGTGCATCCGGAGGTCTTCAAAATGTACGAACGCGAGGCACTGGCGATGGGTTTCACTGGCGCCGCGTGTGGGCCGATGGTACGTTCGAGCTACTGGGCCGATGTGCAGGCGCACACCGCCGGTGTCGCCTGAGACGCTGCCGCCACGAGCGTGGATCAGTTGTAGCGCATGAAGCGCGTCGGATAGCGCGCCGTGGCCCAGGCCAGGGCCAGGTATTTGGTCGTCTTGCCGACCCCGACGGCGACCAGGATGCCCAGCGTCGACACGTCGGCGAGGGCGCAGAAGAGCAGCGCTGGTGTCTGCGGTAGCGGTGATCCGGCAATGATCAGCATGGCCACCAGGCCCCATTGCTGCAGCCAGTCGCTGACCAGTCGCCAGGCCTCGCAGTGCACCAGTTCCGGGTAGTGCGAGACGACAAACGCCTCGCCCAGGTGCTGGAAGATCTCGACCAGCACAGCCGCGCCACAGCCACTGGCAATGCCGCTGAGCAGGCCGAGCGCACACCAGCGCCTGGGGGCCAGCAGCACCGCGGGGACCAGTACGGCGACGAACGGGAAGCTGAAGGTGATCGTTGCCGCAAAGGCGATCGCCGTGACCACCAGTGAATAGTAGCGATGGGCGACGCTGCGCAGCAGCAGTCGTCGCAGCCCGTCGGGAACAACGTGCGTTTTCATTTCGGCAGGGCCTCCTGGCGGCAGCTTCTCGCTGACGGCGGCATGGGGCGATTGGGGCGCCAGCGTGATGGTTGGGGGGTTGTGCGCACGATAGTCCGCAGGATATGCTTACGCAGCATCAAGTCATTGATCCATCTCAACTGCCGGTGGGAGAAACTTTATCATGCGTCCTGGTGGACGAATAGTCATCGGTCTTGATCAGGGCAGCGAACTTTGCTGGCCGCCTTGACGGGCTCACCGCGCCCGCACTCAGTGAAGCGCGCGCTTGCCCTGCTGGCTTTGCTGGTGTCCGGACTCGCTCGCGGCGAACCCGCCCCTTCTCTCGGGACAGCGCGCGAACGCTCCGAGGCGCCGCCGATCATTTCCGGCCGAGCCAGCTTCTACAGTTCAGCTTTCTCGGGGCGCAAGACCGCTTCCGGCGAGCACTATCACCACCGCCTCATCTCGGCGGCGAGCAGCCGCTTTCCCCTGGGTACGATCGTCGCCGTGCGCCGCGTGTTGTCTGCGCGTTGTGTCGTGGTCACCATCAATGACCGCATGGGCCATCGGCATCGCGTCATCGACCTGTCGCGTGAGGCCGCCGTGCGTCTGGGAATGATTGACGCGGGGGTCACCGATGTCGAAGTGGTTGCCCTGCCGAAATACCTGATCGGACACGAAAACGCCTGCACCCTGGCGTTCATGCCACCCGTGCACCTGCGTGCCGACGAGTGGTAGGATGAGCGACTTCTCGACACGGGGAGGAGATGATGGACGAGATGCTTGAAAGCGGAGTGGCCAAAGGCAAGAAATCCGTTGCGCTCTCCGGTGTGGTGGCCGGCGATACGGCGATCTGTGCCGTTGGGCGCGCTGGCAATGACCTCTATTACCGGGGCTACGACGTCATCGCTCTGGCCGAGCACGCCACCTTCGAAGAAGTGGCCTATCTGCTGCTCTACGGGCGGCTGCCGACCTTGACTCAGCTCAACCAGTACAAGAAGAAGCTCAAGACGCTGCGCGGCTTGCCGGTGATGCTGCGGCCGGTGCTCGAGAACCTGCCGGCGTCGGCACACCCGATGGATGTCCTGCGCAGCGGCTGTTCGGCGCTGGGAACGATCCTGCCCGAGGCGCAGGACCACAATCCCGGCGCGGCACGCGAAATTGCCGATCGGCTCATTGCCGGTTTCGCTTCGATGCTGCTCTACTGGTATCACTGGTCGCACAACGGTCGGCGCATTGAAACCGAAACCGATGACGATTCGATCGCCGCGCACTTTCTGCACCTGTTGCGGGGCCGGGCACCGACGCCGCTGCACGCCAGTAGCCTCGACAAGTCGCTGGTGCTGTATGCGGAGCACGAGTTCAACGCCTCGACTTTTGCCGCGCGGACCATCGCCGGTACCGGCGCCGACATCTATGCGGCCATCAGTGGTGCCATCGGAGCGCTGAGCGGGCGCCGCCACGGCGGTGCCAACGAGGTGGCTTTCGAGATTCAGAGCCGCTACAACGACGCCGAGCACGCCGAGCAGGACATCCGCCGCCGCCTTGAGAGCCGGGAGATCATCATCGGCTTCGGCCACCCGCTGTACACCCTCGCCGATCCACGCCACAGGGTGATCCGTGCCGTTGCCCAACAATTGTGCACCGATGGCGACAATCCGGTGCTCTTCGACATTGCCGGTCGCATCGAGGCGGTGATGTGGGAGCAGAAGCGAATGTTTCCCAACGTCGACTGGTTCTCGGCTGTGGTCTATCACATGCTGGCGGTCCCGACACCGATGTTTACGCCCTTGTTTGTCGTTGCCCGGACCAGCGGCTGGGCAGCGCACGTCATCGAGCAGCGCGTCGACGGCAAGATCATTCGTCCTTCGGCCAACTATGTCGGGCCGGAGCCGCAGGAGTTCATCACCGTCGCGCAGCGCACGTGAGGCGCTTTCTGCGTCGAGGCTCGGCCAGCCGGCAACCGACGGTACGGCCTTTCCGTTCCTCGCGGCGGCGCGACAGAGCACCAAGAGAAACGCCATGAGCACGCACCTACCGGGCACGCGCCCTGATCCGGACAAGGTCCTGGTCGATATCGCCGACTATGTTCTAAACTTTCAGGGGGCGCCGAGGAGTTCCTTCGAGACCGCGCGCTACTGTCTTATCGACGCGCTTGGCTGCGGACTGGACGCACTCAACTACCCCGCCTGTACCAAGCTCCTTGGACCGATCATCCCGGGCACGGTGGTCCCCAACGGTGCCCGAGTTCCGGGTACCGGGTTTGCCCTGGACCCGGTGCTCGCGGCCTTCAACATCGGCACGCTGATTCGCTGGCTCGATTTCAACGATACGTGGCTGGCAGCAGAATGGGGTCATCCCTCCGACAATCTAGGAGGTATTCTCGCCACTGCCGACTGGCTGTCGCGGACGCGTGTGGCCAGCGGCCAGGCACCACTGCAGATGCAGCAGGTACTCGAAGCGATGATCAAGGCTTACGAGATTCAGGGAGTGCTGGCCCTCGAGAACAGTTTCAATCGCGTCGGGCTGGACCACGTCGTGCTGGTCAAGGTGGCGACCGCTGCGGTATGCACCTGGCTGATGGGTGGCGGACGCGAGCAGATCATCAACGCTGTCTCGCAGGCTTTCGTCGATGGCCAGCCCTTGCGCGCCTATCGCCATACTCCCAACACCGGTTCGCGCAAGTCCTGGGCCGGCGGCGATGCGAGCGCTCGCGGCGTCCTTCTGGCGCTCTTCTCGATCAAGGGAGAAATGGGCTACCCGTCGGTGCTGACCGCCAGGACCTGGGGTTTCTACGACGTGCTGTTCGGGGGGCAGGGGTTCAGCGTGCCGCGACCGTACGCTAATTACGTGATCGAGAACGTGCTCTTCAAGATCAGTTTTCCGGCCGAGTTTCATGCCCAGACGGCGGTCGAGTGTGCGGTCAGACTGCATGCGCAGGTTTCTGGACGACTCGCGGCGATCGACAGAATCGTCATTCGCACGCACGAATCGGCGTTGCGGATCATCGACAAGAGGGGTCCGCTGCACAATCCGGCCGACCGCGACCACTGCCTTCAGTACATGGTCGCTTTTGCCCTGATCAATGGCCGACTGACAGCCGAAGCCTACGAGGACGAGGCGGCGGCCGATCCGCGCATCGACGCGCTGCGCGCCAGGATCGAAGTCATCGAGGAGACTGCTTTCTCAAAAGACTATCTGGATCCGGAAAAACGTTCGATCGCCAACGCGATGCAGGTATTCTTTGCCGACGGCAGCCGGACTGCCGAACTGGTTTCGGAGTATCCGCTCGGACACCGTCGGCGACGCGTCGAAGGTATCCCGGTACTGATCGAGAAGTTCAGGAACCACCTGGCGCGCCGCTTTCCCGTCGGCCAGCAGGAGGCCATCCTGAAGTCTTCGCTGGACCTGGAAGGCCTCGGAACATTGCCCGTCAATGATTACCTGGGCCAGTATGTCGCCTGAGCTCCTTCCCCGGACCACGGCCTTCGCCGAGGCCGTCGTGCGGCGCCTGCGCGGCCGCAACGGCCGGCTGGTGGCTCTCGATGGACTGGCCCACATTCCCGTGCCGGTGGCAGGCATCCGGACGCTGTCGGGGCCTGACGAATTCCGCGCCACACTGCTCGGACTGATCTCCAGGGCCAGCAAGCGAATCATGATCACGACGCTCTATCTGCAGGATGACGATGCCGGCCGAGAGGTACTGTCGGCCTTGTATGCTGCCAAAGCTACGCGACCGGCGCTACGGATCGCGGTCTTCGTCGATTGGCACCGCGCCCAGCGCGGCTTGGTCGGCCAGGGCGCCAGCGCCGGCAATACGGCCTTGTACACCGAGATGGCTCGTCGCCTGGGTCCTGGCGTGCCGATTTACGGCGTGCCGGTGCACAGTCGAGAGTTGATGGGCGTCATGCACCTGAAGGGCTTGGTCATCGACGATTCGGTTCTCTACAGTGGCGCCAGCATCAACGATGCCTATCTGCATCGCCACCAGCGTTACCGCCTCGATCGCTACCACCTGATCGACAGTCGTCCCTTGGCTGACAGCATGGCCGATCTGGCGACCGAGGTCTTGCGACCGAGCCCGGCGGTTGGCTCTGTGGATGACGCAGTGCGGCCGAAGACGGCAGCGCTGCGCAGCGCCATCGGCAAGTTCCGCAGGCTGCTGGCGAACAGCAACTACCGCCTGGTGTCGGGGGTGATTCGCGAGGGCCAGGTGGGCATCACGCCGCTGCTTGGTTTTGGTCCGCGCGGCAATCAGCTCAATGCCGTGATTCTGCAACTGATCCGGCGCGCCGAGCGACGCCTGGTTCTTTTCACGCCCTATTTCAACCTTCCGGGCCCTGTTCGCCGGGCGCTCGAAGACAGGCTCCAGCAACGCTGCCGGGTCACCATCGTCGTCGGCGACAAGACCGCGAACGACTTCTACATCCCTCCTGACGAGCCTTTCACGACCATCGGCGCACTGCCGTACCTCTACGAGGGCAACCTGCGCCGTTTCTGCAAGACGCACCAGGATGCCGTCGACCAGGGCCTGCTCAACCTGCACCTCTGGCGCCACGAAAAGCACAGCTTTCATCTGAAGGGACTGCTGGTAGATGACGACTGCGCGTTGCTCACGGGCAGCAACATCAATCCGCGCGCCTGGCGTCTGGATCTGGAAAACGCACTGCTGATCCACGATCCGCAGAGTCGTCTGGTCGTGCAGCACGGGGATGAACTTGAACGCATCCTGGCGCACACGCGGCGGCTTGATCACCACCACGCTCTAGACGCCGTCGATACTTATCCCTTGCCCGTCCAGCGGCTGCTCAAACGCCTCGCCCGGACCCGCGCCGACCGCCTGGTGAATCAGGTACTCTGACTGTCCCGGTCATCGGGTGGGTCCTTGTGCCGCTGCCTGCCGAGCGAACTGCGGACAGCGCCGATCGCTTTGACGCCAAGGAGCGTCAAAGCGCCAGCGACGATTCCCACGATCACGTCGAGCAGGAGCGGCGTCAGCGCCTCGAGGACGCCGCCCACGCCGGCCACCGTGCCGGCAAGGTCGCCAGCGTGCTCGACCCCGTGATGCAGCGGCGGGATGCCGTGGGTCAGGATGCCACCGCCGACCAGGAACATCGCTGCCGTGCCGATCACGGTCAGCGCTTTCATCAGGCGCGGCGCGGCCAGAAGCAGTGCCCTGCCGATCGCTCGCGCCGCTGTGCTGGTCTGCGTGAGCAGGTGGAGGCCGAGGTCGTCCATCTTGACGATTCCGGCGACGACGCCATAGACGCCGACGGTCATGATCATCCCGATCGCCGACAAGACCGCGACCTGCGTGGTGAAAGATGTGTCGGCGACGGTACCGAGCGCGATGACGACGATTTCGGCCGAGAGCACGAAGTCGGTACGGATCGCTCCCTTGATCTTGTCGGCCTCGAACGCCGCCAGGTCGACATCTTCGTCGGCCAGCGCTGAGCGGTCGGCATTCGCGGTGCCTGGCGCTGCGAAGCCAACGACTCCGGCGGCAGGCGCTGCGCAGTCGCGGTCACCATCGGCCGGCGCTGCCGAGTGTTCACCGCCTTGCGCACCGTCATCGGTGGTGCCATGAAGCCACTTGTGGGCCAGTTTCTCGACCCCTTCGAAACACAGGTAGAGGCCGCCGAGCATCAGCAGCGGCGTCACCGCCCAGGGTGCGAAGCGGCTGATCGCCAGTGCCGCCGGGACGAGGATCAGCTTGTTCTTCAGCGAACCGACGGCGACTGCCCAGACCACCGGCAACTCGCGCTCGGCTCGTACGCCTGACACCTGTTGCGCGTTCAACGCCAGATCGTCGCCGAGTACGCCAGCGGTTTTCTTGGCTGCTACCTTGGTCATCAGGGCGACATCGTCGAGCACCGTCGCGATATCATCGATCAGGGCAAGCAGGCTGGCTCCGGCCATTGAGGGCTCCCGTTCTGAGGAAGAGCTACCGACGTCGCAGCCGCGGGCAGCGAAAGACGCCGATTCTACCCCTTCGCGCGCCGGCGTTCGCTCGGTCGATCGACCCGAGACTGGCGCAGCGGCAGGACTTGGCGGTATCCTGCCCGTCTCGCTCGCCGCGATCACACCCCACACCACTCACACCTACCCACTGGAGACCATCGTGCCTGCACTGCTGCCCCAACCTGATCCCGAAGGTTTGCTGGAATATTCGGTGGTCTATACCGACCGCGCGTTGAATCACATGTCGCAGCGCTTCCAGGGCGTGATGAAGGACATCGCGCGAATTCTCAAGACGGTCTACAACGGCGAGACCGCAATCATCGTTCCGGGCAGCGGGACCTTCGGCATGGAAGCCGTCGCGCGTCAGTTCGCCACCGACACAAAGTGCCTGGTGATCCGCAACGGCTGGTTCAGTTTTCGCTGGACGCAGATTTTCGACATGGGCCGGATTCCGGCGGCGAGCATGGTCATGAAAGCACAGCGTCTTGGCGACGAAACTCAGTCGCCTTTCGCGCCACCGCCGATCGACCAGGTCGTCGCCCGTATCCACGCCGAAAGGCCGGCGGTCGTTTTCGCGCCCCACGTCGAGACCGCCTCCGGGATGATCCTGCCCGATGACTACCTGCGTGCCGTCGGCGAAGCCGTGCGCGCCGTAGACGGCCTTTTCGTTCTCGATTGCGTTGCTTCCGGAGCGGTGTGGGTCGACATGGTTGCCAACCAGGTCGATGTGCTGATCAGCGCTCCCCAGAAATGCTGGGCCGGCTCACCCTGCTGCGCGCTGGTCGTTCTTGGCGAGCGGGCACGCGCCCGGATAGACGCGACGACGAGCACCAGCTTCGCCTGCGACCTGAAGAAGTGGATGCAGATCATGGACGCTTTCGAAAATGGCAGCCATGCCTATCACGCGACGATGCCGACCGACGCCCTGGCCGCCTTGCGCGAGGTGATGCTCGAAACCGAGCACTACGGTTTCGACCGCGTACGCCAGGAGCAGCAGGAACTCGGCCGCCGGGTACGCGAGATGCTCACCGCCAGAGGCTTCAAAAGCGTCGCCGCGGAAGGCTTCCAGGCGCCGGGCGTGGTGGTGAGCTATACCGACGACCCGGAAATCCAGTCGGGCAGGAAATTCGTTGCCATCGGCGTCCAGACGGCTGCCGGCGTGCCGCTGCAATGCGACGAGCCAGCCGACTTCCGCACTTTCCGCATCGGCTTGTTCGGGCTGGAGAAGCTGCACAACCCCGCGCGCACCGTGCAGAGTCTTGCCGACGCGCTCGACGCGGTCATGCACTGAACCCGCATGCCAACGCTCAACTGGATCGGCAAGGAAGCCGTCGTCAAGCATCACCGGGAAGTGCCGTTCCGTTTGCTCGATCCGGTTCCGGAACGGTCGTGCGGCGCCGCCGACAGCGGTAACCTGATCGTTCAGGGCGACAACCTGGATGCACTCAAGGCGCTGCTGCCGCGCTACGCCGGGCAGGTCAAGTGCATCACCATCGACCCGCCTTACAACACCGGCAATGAAGGCTGGGTGTACAACGACAACGTCAACAGCCCGGAGATTCGCCGCTGGCTGGGCGAGGTGGTCGGCAAGGAAGGCGAGACGCTCGATCGACACGACCGCTGGCTGTGCATGATGTATCCGCGGCTGGTGTTGCTGCGTCAGTTTCTGCGCGACGATGGTTCGATCTGGATCTCGATCGACGACAACGAGGTGGCGACGCTGCGTTTGTTGATGGATGAGATTTTTGGGGCGAAGAATTTTGTCGCGACGGCCATATGGAACATGATGGACAGCCCAAAAAATAGCGCGCGCCATCTGAGCGAAGATCACGAGTACGTTGTTCTGTATGCGGCTAACAAAGACCATTGGACGCCAAACCCGCTACCACGTACTGAGGCGATGGTTGCTCGCTACAAGAATCCTGATCGCGACCCAAGAGGCCCGTGGTTGCTCAGTGATCTGGCGGCGCGGAATTTCTATGCACAGGGCCGATATCCGATTACAACGCCATCAGGAAAAGTCGTCGATGGTCCCCCGTCCGGCAGCTATTGGCGTGTAAGCGAGGAGAAGTTCTGGGAACTGGATCGGGACAATCGAATCTGGTGGGGCAAAGCCGGTAGTAATCGTCCCGGCATCAAGCGCTTCCTGAGCGACGTAAAGGACGGTGTGGTCCCGAGAACGCTATGGCCTTGGCAGGAAGTGGGGAGTACGCGTCACTCGAAGCAAGAAATCAGCCAGGTTCTCAATCTCGGCGCATCCAGCGATCTCTTCGTTACGCCGAAACCTACCGCGCTGATCCAGCGCATCCTGCAAATCGCCTCGGACAAGGACTCACTGATTCTTGACTCCTTCGCCGGTTCCGGTACCACCGGCCACGCAGTTCTGAAACAGAACGCCGAAGACGGCGGCAGCCGCCGGTTCGTCCTGGTCGAGATGGACGACGGCATTGCCCGCAAGGTCACTGCCGAGCGCATCAGGCGTGCGGCCACGGGCTATACCAATGCCAAGGGGCAAGCGGTCGACGGTCTGGGCGGCGGTTTCCAGTTTTGCCGCCTGTCGGCCGAACCGCTGTTCGCCGCCGATGGCCAAATCCGCCCGGACGTGACCTTCGCGCAACTGGCCGAGTTCGTCTGGTTGGCCGAGACTGGCACCGGCTACAGCGGACGCGGCGACTCGCCCTTGATCGGCGTGCAAGAGGGCAGGGCGATCTATCTGCTGTACAACGGCATCCTGAAGGATCAGTCGCTCGGTGGTGGCAACGTGCTGACCGGGCCGGTCCTCGATGCACTGCCCGAGTTCGCCGGCCCGAAAGTGATCTACGCCGCCGCCAATCGCCTCGGCACGCGCGCTGCACGTGAGGGCGTGACCTTCAGGCAAACTCCTTACGCGCTGGAGGTGTAGATGAAAAGGCCTCTCGAATCGGCAAACAATTCGGATTTGCGCGGTTCCTGGAACGTGCTGTTGCGGGCAGCGCGTGTAGCGAGAGAACCCGCTATCCTCACCAACACTGACCATCTCATCGTTCATGATAGGAGTGTAAACATGAATCTGCCTGACGCCATTGATGCCCACGTGCGTGCACTGCCGGTGGACTTGCAGCGGGAAGCGCTCGACTTCGTTGCTTACCTCGAAAAGCGCTACCATATCCAAGCGATGGATGCTCCCAGCTTGACAACGAGTGCCTTTATCAAGCGGTTTGCCGGCTGCCTCGGCGATGATTTTCCGGACAACGTCGACGATACCGATCTCGGATGCGATGCTCCCAGGGAGTCGCTCGAATGAGCGGCTTTCTGCTCGATACCAATGCTTGGATTGGCTTGCTGAAGGGACATCCAGTGATCGCTGCGGGGGTAGGCCGTGCGGGGATCGATGCGCTTTTTCTGTGCGCTCCGGTGTGGGCAGAATTGTGGTTTGGCGCTTGCAAAAGCCAGCGCATTGCCGAGAATCAGGCGCGCATCAGGGAACTGATGATCCATATACAGAGCCTGCCATTCGATGATCGCGCGGCCGAACACTGCGGTGATATTCGCGCGCTGCTGGCGCGCGAGGGCCGTCCCATCGGTCCCTACGACCTGCAAATTGCGGCGATTGCCCGTGCGGGAGGGCTGTGTGTCGTGACGCGCAATATTTCGGAATTCTCGCGAGTGCCAGGTTTGTCCATTGAAAACTGGCAGGATGATGCATGACCGGCTTTGCCCCGAAAACCTACCAGTCGCAGGTGCTCGAAAGCATCGATACGTATTTCCGCTCATGCCACGAGCAGCGTTCGCCCTCGCTGGCGTTCACGGCGACGACCGAGCGCCTCTGGGGCCGCGGGCTGGCCTACCACCCGCTGTCCGGCTTTCCGGCCGACATGCCGTACTTCTGTCTGCGCGTGCCGACCGGCGGCGGCAAGACCTGGCTGGCGGCGAAGAGCGTGGCACTGGTCAACACCCACCTGCTGCATTGCGAATACAGCGTCATCCTGTGGCTGGTGCCGAGCAAACCGATCCGTGACCAGACGCTGCGCGCGCTGCGGGATCGCCGACATCCCTACCATGCCGCCTTGCGCGACGCCGGTCCGATCACGGTGATGGATCTGGAAGACGCCAAGAGCGTCACCCGCGCGACGCTCGATACCTCGACGGCGATCATCGTCGCCACGCGGCAGGCGTTTCAGGTCGAGGACGAAGAGTGCCGCAAGGTGTACCAGTCGAGCGGCGCGTTGATGCATCACTTCGAGCACCTCGCGGCGGCCCAGCGCGACGCGCTGCTCAAGGACAGCGAAGGCGCCGGACAGACGACGCCGTATGCACCCTGTTCGCTGGCCAATGTGCTGCGTCTGCGGCGGCCTTTCGTCATTGTCGATGAAGCGCACAACAGTCGCACCGAACTTGCTTTCGACATGCTCGCTCGCTTCCGCCCCGGGGGCGTGATGGAGCTGACGGCAACCCCCGATCTCGAACGGACGCCGTCGAACGTGCTGCACAGCGTTTCGGCCGCCGAGTTGAAAGCGGAAGAGATGATCAAGTTGCCGGTAGTGCTGGAAACCGAGCCTAATTGGCAGCAGTGCCTCGCCGACGCGATCGGCCGCCGCGACGCCCTGCACCAGCTCGCCGATCAGGAGCGCCGCGCCGGAGCTGCCTACCTGCGCCCGATCGTCTTGATTCAGGCCGAACCGCACCGCAGCGGTGTCGAGACACTCGACGTCGAGCGCGTGCGCGATGAACTGATCGGCAATCACCGGATACCGGCCGACGAGATCGTCGTCGCTACCGGCGAGGAAAAGGGGCTCGAGAAGATCGACGCCGATCACCAGCTCGGCATTGCCGACCCGGCCTGCCCGGTGAAATACGTCATCACCCAGCGGGCGCTGGCCGAGGGCTGGGATTGTCCGTTCGCCTACATCCTGGTCAGCATGGCCTCGCTGCATTCGGCGACGGCCGTCGAACAGCTCCTCGGGCGAGTGCTGCGCCAGCCGGGCGCCAGCCGCCGGTCTGACGCAGCACTCAATCAGTCGTATGCCTTCGTGGTGTCACGCAATTTTGCCGAAACGGCGAGCGCGCTGCGCGACCGCCTGGTCGCCGGGGCGGGCTTCGAACGGCGCGAGGTGGGCGAATTCGTCACCGCCGCCAGGGCCGAACAGGCCAGGCTCGATCTCGACGGACACGGTGGGCGCGTCGTCGTGCATCCGGTGCCGGTGACGCTGTCGGAAAAGCCTGATCTCAAGGCTCTGTCGAAGCCGCTGCGCAACAAGCTGAGCTGGGATGTCAGGCTGAACACGCTATTGATCACCGCGCCCTTGACCGAGGAAGAGACCGCAGCGCTGACCGGGTCGGTCAGATCAGAAGCCGCCGTCGCGGCGATCGTCGAGGCGGCCGAGGTCAGCCGCACGACGGCTCTCGAGTTCTTCCATACACCTGCAGAAGTCGGTGACCGTTTTCAGGTCCCGCAGCTCGCGCTGCGCTGGCAAGGTGAATTCAAGCTCTTCGACGACCCAGAGCTGCTGGAATATCCGTGGGACCTTTCGCTCTACGATGCGCTGCCGACCAGCGATGAGCTGAGCGTATTGAGCGCCGGTCTGCAAGTCTCCGAGGGTGGCGAGATCGATGTCGAGGCCGGCTCGGGGCGCGTGGTTTCACGTTTTCTGCCGGAACTGCAACGCGATCTCGGCCTCGCCTATCAGCCTGAGAACTGGAGCGAGCTGCGCCTGGCGGCCTGGTTGTGCCGCAACCTTCCGGAGCCGTCGCTCACGCATGCCAGCAAGCAGGCCTTTGTCGCCGCCTGGCTGAGCGAATTGCTCGGCGCGGAAAAGCTGACGCTCGGTCGCGCCAATTTGCAGAAGTTCCTGATCCGCAAGCTGATCGAGGCACGCATCAGCGCCCTGCGCAAGCAGGCCGTCGGCAAAGCCTTTCAACAAGCCTTGTTCGCTGGTGACGCCGCTTCGCGCGTCGCCGTCAGCGAGGTCTGCGTCTTCGACTTCCACCCGCAGGCCTATGCGCCGAGCCGTGACTATGACGGACGCTTTGGCCGCTTCGATTTCCGCAAGCATTATTACGGTCGGCTCGGCGACTTCGATAGCGCCGACGAATTCGCCTGCGCTTGCTGGCTGGATACGCAGGCGCAGAAAGGGCGCATCCGGCACTGGCTGCGCAATCTGGTGCGGCGCGAGGGCTGCTCGTTCTTCCTGCAAAAAGCCGATGGCCGTTTCTATCCTGATTTTCTCTGCCAACTGCCGACCGGCGTCGTGCTGGCAGTCGAAACCAAGGGCGCCGACCGCTGGACCGCCGCCGCTGACGATCGACTGATCGGCGGGCTGTGGGCCGAGCTTTCGGATGGCCGCTGTCGTTTCGTGATGGTCAAGGACAAGCGCTGGGACGCCGTCGAGGCATTGCTGTCATGACCCTAGACTATGCGACCCTCGAACTGCTGCGCCAGAGTCATCCGGCGTGGCGCTTGCTGCGCTCGGAGCACGCGCCACTGGTGGCGAGCTTTCTGCAGCGCGTGTTCGTCGCGCCGAACGTTCGCGTGATGGCCCAGGCCGACCTCGCCGAGGCGCTCGAAGACGAGCTCTTTGCCTTGCGCGACCGCCTGGGTAGCGAAGCCTTCCCGCGATCGGCGCTCGATTACCTCAACGACTGGGCGGCCAATGACAAGGGCTGGTTGCGCAAGTTCTACGCGCAGGGGTCGGATGAACCGCATTTTGACCTGATGCCGGCGACCGAAAAGGCGATCGCCTGGCTGGGGACGCTCGCCGAGCGCAGTTTCGTCGGCACCGAGTCGCGCTTGCTGACTCTGTTCGAGTTGCTCAAACAGATGAGCGAGGGCAGCGAGACCGACCCCGAGGCGCGTGTTGCCGAATTGCAGCGGCGGCGCGACGAGATCGATGCCGAGATCGCCCGCGTGCTGTCCGGTGACCTGCCGATGCTCGACGACTCGGCGCTGCGCGATCGCTTTCAGCAGTTCATCGCCATGGCACGCGAACTGCTGGCCGACTTTCGCGAGGTCGAACACAACTTTCGCGGCCTCGATCGACGCGTGCGCGAACGCATCGCCCTGTGGGAAGGCGCCAAGGGAGCCCTGCTCGAAGAGATCATGGGCGAACGCGATGCGATTGCCGACTCCGACCAGGGACGGAGCTTCCGCGCCTTCTGGGACTTCCTGATGTCCAGCCGCCGGCAGGAAGAGCTGACCGCGCTGCTCGAGCGTGTGCTTACCCTGCCGGCGGTCGCCGAACTCCGCCCCGACGCGCGCACACGCCGCGTGCACTACGACTGGCTCGAGGCTGGCGAGCACACGCAGCGTACCGTCGCCCAGCTCTCGCAGCAGTTGCGCCGTTTTCTCGACGACCAGGCATGGCTCGAAAACCGGCGCATCATGGATATCCTGCACGGCATCGAGGCCAAGGCACTGGCCTTGCGCGAGACGCCTCCGGTGGGCGTCGTGATGAGCATCGCCGATACCGCCGCCGACATCGAATTGCCCATGGAGCGGCCGCTGTATACGCCGCCGATCAAGCCGTCGATCGCCGACCTGGCGCTCGAGTCGGCGGAAGATGACGAGGTCGACGCGGCGGTGCTGTTTTCGCAGGTAGTTGTCGACCGCGCGCAGCTCGCCCGCCACATCCGCCACGCGCTGCAGGAGCGCACGCAGGTGACCCTGCGTGAACTGTGCGAGCTGCGACCACTTGAGCATGGTCTTGCCGAACTGGTGGCCTATCTGCAACTCGCCGGCGATTCTTTCAAGTCGGTGGTCGACGAAGGTGTGACCGAGCTGATCGTCTGGCGCGGCAGCGGAGCCGATGGCCAGCAACACAGCAGGCAGGCGCGGCTGTCGCGGGTGATATTCGTGCGCTGAGTGGGGGATGGGTCAAGCTGAGCGCCGGGAACCGGTGCTCAGTGGCTGCTCCGGCGCCGGCTCCAGAAACGCTCCATCAGCGGCTTGACGCTGATTCCGTGGACCAGAATCGACAGCGTCACCACAATCAGGGTCATGTGGATGAGTTCGAGCGCGAGTTCCTGCGGCAGCCCGTGCTCGATCGCGTACATCAGGTAGTAGAGCGAGCCGATGCCGCGGACGCCGAACCAGCCGGCCAGGCCGCATACCCGCCACGAACTTCCGGATCCCAGCAGTCCCACCAGAACACTGAGCGGGCGGGCGACAGCAAACAGGAACGCGGCGAGTCCGACCGCGCGCCAACTCCACGAGTCGAGGAACAGCGTGCCACCGATCAGCAGGATCAGCAGCACCTCGGACAGCCTTTCGAGGTGCTCCTTGAAGACCAGCGAACCGACGCTGACCGAAGGCAGGGCTTCGGGTTCGGCAGCGGCGATCTTCTTCTCTGGACGGTCGGGCAATCCCGCCGGCGACGGCGAGGCGTCGCCTTGCGCCAGCCGATGTTCGGTCTGCCGCAAGGCGACGGCGGCGAAGAATACCGCCAGGAAGCCCCAGGCGCTGAGCATCACGCAGACGCCGTAAACCACGCCGATCAGGCCGAGCCCGAGGAAATCGTCCATCAACGGGTACTCATCGCTGGCGCCGCGCAGGCGCCTGGCGAGATGGGCCAAGGCGACGCCGAAGAGCACGCCGATGGCGATTCCCGCAGCCGTGGCCCACACGATGTCGACCAGCGCCCAGCGCAGACAGAGGTCGCCCAGCGCATGCAGGCCAAGCAGTCCGAGGCCGAGCATCACCAGCGGGAAGGCCGTACCGTCGTTCATTCCGGCCTCGCAGGTGAGCGTGAAGCGCAGGCGGTCGCGGTCGCCGGGATGGCGGATCTGAACGTCGGTGGCGAGCACCGGATCGGTGGGCGCGACGATCGCCCCGAGCAGCACCGCGGCGCCCAGCGGCAGGCCGAGCAGATAGTGGGAAAACGCGGCGACCAGGCCGACCGTCACGGTCATCGATACCACAGCGAGCTGGATCGGTGCCCGCCAGTTCGGCAGGCTGACCGGCAGCGGCATCTTGACTCCTGCCGCGTAGAGCGAGATCAGCACCGCCGCCTCGGTCAGGACCTCAAGCAGCGCCGACTGCTTGAGCGGATTGAAGTGAAACAGGTTCAATACGGTCGGTCCGATCACCAGGCCGACGAGCAGGTAGATGATCGCCGAAGTCACCGGCAGGCGGGCGAGGGTAGCATGGCTCAGCCCCATGGTCAGCAGCAGGCCGCCGACGAGCAGGAACCATTGGGCGTTGTTCATGACCTTGATCCTGGGCAATAGAGGGCGGGAAGCGACTTGTGGCACCGTCGCCTGTGCCGCGCGAAAGCCCCGACGGGGCGGTTCCGCCAGGCTTGCTCGAGCGGCGCTCTCCGGGCGCTCATGATGAAAGCCGATGGACTCCCTACGCGCGCCGCCGGCCGCTGCAACCTACTCGGGGAGTCCGTTGATGAGGAACATGGCCTGCAGGGCATCGTTTGGTTTGCCGAACGGCTCGAACCAACGAGTGAGGATCGGGCTGATCTCACCGGTGCGGTAAAGCCTGGCCAGCGTGCGGTCCACCGCCAGGCGCAAGTCGGCATCCCGGCGCATGGCCAGGCCGTACGGTTCGTAGCTGAACTGCACCGTGGACAGCGCGAAGGCCTGACCCTGCCCGCGCACCAGAGCCGTGGTGATCAACACCGTGCGATCGGCGGCATAGGCCGTCGCGGTCTTGTCCTTCAGCGCCTTCAAGGCGGCATCGTGGTCCACCACCTTGATCAGCAGAACACCGATCTTGCCCGTGCGGATCAGCTCTTCAAGTGTCTTTTCGGTCGTCGTTCCGGCCACCACCGCGACACGCTGTCCCTTGATCGCTTCAACCGACGACGGAGCCTCGCCGTCGCGAAACAACAGGCTGGCACCATCGACGAAGGTCATCAGACTGAAATCGAAGTCGGCGCGACGAGACAGCGTCTGCGTCGTGTTGCCGCACTCGATATCGATCGCGCCGCTCTTCAGCGCCTCGAAGCGGTTCTGTGCCGTCACCGGCACCCAGCGCACGTCGAGCTTCGGCAGACCCAGTTGCTTGCCGAGGTCCTCGGCGACGACCCGGCACAGGTCCACGCTGTAGCCGCGCGGCTGCTTGTCGTCACCGACAAATGAAAAAGGCATCGAGTCCTCGCGGTAACCGAGCTTTAGCGTCCCGGACTGCTTGATCGTGGCCAGGGCCGATTCGGCGGCCATGGCCGGCGTGGCGACAGCCAAGCTGGCGGCAAGCCCGGCGAGGAGCAGGGTTCGTTTGATCATTTTTCTTCCTTGGTGGTGGTGGGGTTCATCGGTGATTCGCAGCGACCGAGCTGATGCGGGCGCGGCAGGTGTCCACAGCAACGGCACATGCCTCCATTCGGCGCCCGATGCGGGCCAATTCGGGGGGACAGTAACATCATTTGCCCATGCCCACACCAACGAGGCGAGATGATCCGAGACTGACACTTCTGCGCTGTGAGCAAGATGTGGATAAGTCCGAAATGGCTTCTCTGTCCCGGAATCCCGCCAGCAACACTGTGCGTAAGCTGTGGGTCAGCCGTGGACATCTGTCCTAGCGCATTCATCAGTATGGGAAAGTTGCCAGCGCCCAAGAATTGGGCGGTGGCGGGCGAGAGAAGCACTGGATGAGGCGTGAAGGCGGAAATTTCCCGGTAGCACCCTTGCCGAATTCAGCATTCGGCAAACAAACTGGGCAGCAGATCGAGTTGATCAAGCAGCGAGAGCGCGACCCGAGGCCCCGCATTGACCACTGCCCGGTCAAGCATTACGAGCAAACTCCGCGTTCAACTCATCGTCATCGAGTACCGCGACTGGCACGCCGGCGCGCCCGGCGGCAAGGAGAAATTCCACTCGTCCCATGCCGCAGAGGCTCCCGAATCTCCGCCGAATCTCCGATCGCCGAGAAACCGTGGCTCAAAAGAGCCGCACCCATTCGTTATGAGGGCAAACGGGCACCCCATTGTTTCATTCACCAAGCGCCAAACTCATCTGCCTTCGGCTTACTTGAACAAGACGGTTTGCGGTACGATGGATAAACTTAAATGATCAGATGAAGGAGCAATCAGTGTCTACTGTAACGTTGGCAGATGCCAAGGCCCGCCTCAGCGACCTGCTCACTCAGGTCGAAGCGGGGGAAGATGTGGTGATCACCAGACGTGGGCAGCCGGTTGCCCGTCTCAGTCAGGTTGAGAAGCCAAAGGAAGCGCTCAAGTCGCTCGCCGACTTCCGAGCAAGGATGCCCCGGTGGCGTAAGCCGAGTGCAGACCTGCTGCGGGAAACGCGCGAGGAGAGCCTTTGAATCTGTATTTCGACACCAGCTTCCTCGCGCCACTCATCCTCCAGGAAGCCACGAGCGCAGCGGTTGAGGAATTCATCGCCGCGCTGCTACCGGAACAACTCTGCATCAGCCAGTGGACGCGGGTCGAATTTGCAAGCCTCGTCGCACGCGAAGTCAGAATGGGAAGCTTCAGGCGGGACGAGGCACTGACGGCCATCGTACAGTTCGACGACATGGTTCTGAGGTTCTGGCCTGTGCTGGTCCCGACGTCGGGGGATTACGAACTGGCCAAGAATTATGTGCAGCGCTTCGAGACCAAGTTGCGCGCTGGAGATGCCTTGCACCTGGCCATCGCTCACAACCACCGAGCAAGTGTCCTCCACACCCTGGACGAGGGATTGCTGAAGGCGGCCGAGTTGGTAAAGGTTCGTGCCTCACGCGGCATCGGGTTGTGATCTCGCCTCAATAGTCGCAGGGGTTCGGGTAGCACGTGCGGGAAAGCCGTGTCACTGTTTTTCCCCCGCTTCTCCGCAAACCGTGGTCTGGCCCGGGTCTGACCCCTAATCTCACTTGCGTAGCCCCGCTTGACTGTTGGAATGTGAGAACTGACCCGTAGCCCCCTGTCATCGGCATCGTTTTCGACCACGCGGGGCACCTGGGTGGGCGACATCATCGTCACCAGGGCGCTGTAGCGGACAGTCAGTGTTGATGGCGTGGTGCCGCACTGTTCGATGCGCCGCGAGAACTTCGAATGGCGCAATGTCTGCGCCAATTCGTCGATCAATGTCGGACTACTGTAGAGCGTAACTTTTCCGTCGATGGCCAGATCGAGCAGGCGGTTCGGATGCCCGGTCCACAGAAGACCAGCGATGACCACATTGGTATCGAGCACCCAGCGCATCAAGCGGCAGTCGGCTTGCGCCGCTCGTGGCGCACGGCCTGCACTTCTTCATTGATCATCTGTGCGATCTCCGGCGTCAGTTCCTCGCGTGGTACGCGTGCCCACATGTCGCGCAAGGCCTCGCCGGCCTGTTTCCTCAACTGCGTATTTCACGCCATCGTGACCGGTGATTTCACCAAAGCGTGACCGGCGTTTCACGAGA
>NZ_FLQX01000080.1 GCF_900089955.1 Candidatus Accumulibacter aalborgensis
ACGGCGCCAGAGCAGAGTATTTTCCAATTCAGGTATGAGCCTGACGGAGCTACGGCGAAGGCGTCTGTGTGATGTGGGTTGAAGGGTTTAAAAGGTAAGTTTAAAGGTTTACAGGGGTGGGTGGATGGGTGCGGCGGCTTGTTTTTGACCTTATTGTCAAGGGCATATTTATGCCGGTTATACGGTTTGCTGCCCGCAGGGCTTCCGGCAGGCGGATTGCGCAGCAATTCGTCTGTCTGGCAAGCGGAGCGCGGCAGTAATCCACTTGGCATTGTGGTGGGTCCGTGTCAGGCCCGGCGTTTGGGTTTGACAAAGCTGGCAAAGAGTTCGCGCTTGGCGCCTTGCATGGCCTGAGCGGCGGCCAAGTCGGTTTGCGTCTTTGCCTGAGCCTGGAGGGTCTCCAGCGTGATGCCCGGCTTGAGGGTGACCAAGCCCTGCGTAGCCAGTTGTGTCAATTGTTCTAGCGGCGTCTTGACATCCTTATGCTTGTAGCACTTGACGATCTTGCCCTTGGCGTTGGCGATCGAGGTGGCGAACAGACACGGGCGGTGCAGATTGAGCCAGGGATTGAAGGTTTCCACGTAGAAGGCATTGATTGGTTTTGCATATTCCTGAGGGATATGATCGTAGCCCATGTGCTTGCGCACCACGCTGGCATTCTTGCTCTCGGCCAGGGCGTTGTCGTTGCTGTGGCGCGAGCGTGATTTGGTTTGCTCGATGCGCAGTTTCTCGAGCAGCTTCGCGACCTGATGATTGATGTACTCGGAGCCGTTGTCGGAGTGAAAGCCGAGAATGACAAACGGAAACTGGGCGATGATCAAGGCCAACACGGGCAACAAAAATGCCTCGCTGATGCCTTGCACGCAAGCCTCGACATGCCACTGGCTGACGGCATCCACGCAGGTGATGTGATACACCCCTTTGACGCCGTCCTGGTCGCCTTGGTGAACGGTATCGATGCGCACAAAACCCACGCGTCCCTCCGGGCTGGGGGCTTTGCGTACGCCGATGGCATTACACACGGGGCGGGTCTTGGTGAAACTGATGCGCTGGGCTTGATAGCCTGCGCTCTTGCGCAGGTTGTACAGGTGCGAAACGGACAGCGTCGCCAGGCGCTCATAGCGTGGGTCGCCATACTCACGGTAGGCTCGCTGCAGGAGGTGCGCGATGGCCGGTCCGCAGACGTCTTCATGGGCTTTGTCCATCTCGACCAACAACTCGACATCGATCGCGGAGTACTTGCGTGCAAAGGGTGCAGCAGGCGTGCTGTAGCGCTTGGTCAGGGGAACGGGGGCCAGTCGGTTGCGATGCCACCGGGTCACCAGACGCGTGACCTGAGCCCGGCTGTAGCCGCTGGTGTGCTGCAGGTACCTGTGCAGCACACCCCGCTCCCGTTTGCTCCGCCCAGGGTAATCAAAGCGTGTGAGTACGCGACTGATGTGCCCATACCGCTCACGGTCGTCGCCCGTCGCCGAGAACTCGATTGACGCGCTGGCGCTGAGAAATTGTTCGATCTGCTCGATCGTGCATAGCCGCGTTTCGTTCATGTTGATCACCATCCTTGCGATGATCAACCCACACTTCACTTCACCCTCAATTTCTTTCCCTCAGGCTCATTCCTGGGTGGAAATACGCGCCTCGTTCAGGCTCATACCACATTGGAAAAGGCT
>NZ_FLQX01000081.1 GCF_900089955.1 Candidatus Accumulibacter aalborgensis
TCCTGGTGTGGCTACTGCCGGGCCGCCCAGCCACTGATCGGCCCGGCTTTCGCCAGTCATCCGCAGGTCCGCCACATCAGGATCGAAGACGGTCCCGGTCGCGCGCTGGGACGTTCATACCGCGTCAAGCTCTGGCCAACACTCATCTTTCTGCAACGGGGCAAGGAAGTGGCGCGCCTCGTCCGGCCGACAGATGCCGGCGCGATTGAACACGCGCTGGCGCAGATCGACCTCAGCGCATGATGCCCAGCGACTTCAGGGCGCCGGCGGTCAGTGGAGCGCAGCAGGATGGCGAGTCGCTCAAGCCCTGGTAGCGCAGCAATTGACCTTTTCTCCTGAGCACGCCAGATGAGCAAGAGCACAGGGTTCGCCCTGGCAGCCATCGCAGCTCTTGCTGTTGGCGGCGGCTATTGGTACACCCGTGTCCGCCAACCCGATGCCGCACAGGCGATCAAAGCGCCGCCGCCAGTGCCGGTTGTGCTCTCGCGAGCGACGCTCAAGGACATGCCGGTCGTCGTCGAGGCCGTCGGTCGGGGTGAGGCTTACGAGAGCGTCAGCCTCAAGTCCCGTGTCGACGGACAGGTGGCTGCGGTGGTGTTTACCGAGGGCCAGCATGTCCGCCAGGGCGACGAGCTGGTTCGCCTCGATGCGACCGATTTCACCTTGCGCCTGCGACAGGCAGAGGCCAATGCGGCGCGAGACGAGGCGCAACTGGCCAAGGCCAGGGCCGACACTGCGCGCTACCTCGCGCTGCAAAGTCGCGGTTTCGTCTCCGAAGAAAAAGTAAACGAAATGCGCACCGTCGAAGCGGTGGCGACCGCTGGGCTACGCGCCGACCAGGCGGCCGTCGAACTGGCGCGCTCGCAGCTTTCCTACGCGACCATACGCGCGCCGTTTGCCGGTGTCGTCGGTGCCCGGCTGATCTTCCCCGGCGCAGCGGTGAAGATCAATGAAACCATCGTCGCCGTGGTCAACCGGGTGCGCCCGCTTTACGTCACCTTCTCGGTTCCCGAAAAGCACCTGCCTCAGTTGCGCGCTGCGCTGGCCCGCGGCGGGGCAGGCTGCAAAAGCGGCGGCTGCCTGCAAGTCAGCGTCTGGATTCCGGGCGACGCAAACCGGCGCTTCGCCGGCGAGGTGCGTTTCATCGACAATGCCGTCGACATGACCACCGGCACCATCCAGATGAAAGCGGTGGTCGACAACCACGACGAGGCGCTCATGCCGGGACAGTTTCTCCGTGTCGGAATGGATCTGGATTCCTTGCCCAATGCAGTCGTCGTCGCCAACGAGGCCGTCCAGCAAGGCCCGGATGGGCCGTTTGTCTTCGTCGTCGGTGCGCAAGGGACTGCCGAGGTGCGCAAGATCGAGGTGGCCGCAAGCGCCGGCGGCTTGACGGCTGTGGCCAAGGGGGTTCAGGCTGACGAGACCGTCGTCACCGACGGCCAGTTGCGGCTCACCGCAGGCGCCCGGGTCGAATCCAGGACGAAACCGGCGGAGCCTGATACGGCGGCCGTCGCAGCGCAGAAGTAAGGGCCAGGCCATGCAGCTTGCCGAACTCTGCATCCGCCGACCGGTCATGACGACCTTGCTGATCGCAGCCTTCGTCATTTTCGGGCTGCTTGCCTACCGTGCCTTGCCGGTCTCCGAATTGCCGAGCGTCGATTTCCCGACCATTTCGGTCAACGCCAACCTGCCGGGCGCGTCACCCGAAACGATGGCCGCGGCCGTCGCGACACCGCTCGAAGGCCAGTTCTCGACGATCGCCGGGCTCGATTCGATGACCTCGACCAGCGCTCAAGGGTCCACCGCGATCACGCTCCAGTTCGCGCTCGACCGCAACATCGACGCGGCGGCGCAGGACGTACAGTCGGCGATTTCGGCTGCCTTGCGCAGACTGCCGCCGAACATGCCCACCCCACCGTCGTTCCGCAAGGTGAATCCGGCCGACTCGCCGATCTTCTACGTCGCGCTGTCGTCTGCC
>NZ_FLQX01000082.1 GCF_900089955.1 Candidatus Accumulibacter aalborgensis
CGATGTCGATCTTCGGGGTGGCGGGCTTGTAGATGCCGGCGTCGAGGTTGGGGTTGTTGTCACCCGAGGCGAGCGTGACCGTGTGGGTCTTGCCGGTCGTCTGGTTGGCATCCGAGTCGTTGGCGTCGGTGGTACCCGAGGCAGTGGGCGTTGTGAACTGATAGCCGGCCGGCAGGGTGGTCTTGTCGAACTGCACCGAGTAGGTGCCGGGCTTCAGGCCGGTGAACGCGTAGTAGCCGGGGTTGCCGCCAGCGTCGTTGGCGGTCGTGGTGGTGGCGCCGGTGGGGTTGCCGCTGGCGTCGAGCAGGATGACCTTGACACCGTTGACGCCTTGCGCGGCAGTCTCGTTTTGCTTGCCGTCGGCGTTGTTGTCGTACCAGACGTAGTTGCCCAGCGAGGCGGGCTTGTAGATGCCGGCGTCGAGGTTGGGGTTGTTGTCACCCGAGGCGAGCGTGACCGTGTGGGTCTTGCCGGTCGTCTGGTTGGCATCCGAGTCGTTGGCGTCGGTGGTACCCGAGGCAGTGGGCGTTGTGAACTGATAGCCGGCCGGCAGGGTGGTCTTGTCGAACTGCACCGAGTACGTGCCGGGCTTCAGGCCGGTGAACGCGTAGTAGCCGGGGTTGTTGCTGGCGTCGTTGGCGGTCGTGGTGCTGCCGATGGCGTTGCCGCCCGCGTCGAGCAGCGTGACCTTGACACCGTTGACGCCTTGCGTGGCGGCTTCATTTTGCTTGCCGTCGGCGTTGCCGTCGATCCAGACGTAGTTGCCCAGCGAGGCGGGCTTGTAGATGCCGGCGTCGAGGTTGGGGTTGTTGTCACCCGAGGCGAGTGCGACCGTGTGGGTCTTGCCGGTCGTCTGGTTGGCATCCGAGTCGTTGGCGTCGGTGGTACCCGAGGCAGTGGGCGTTGTGAACTGATAGCCGGCCGGCAGGGTGGTCTTGTCGAACTGCACCGAGTAGGTGCCGGGCTTCAGGCCGGTGAACGCGTAGTAGCCGGGGTTGCCGCCGGCGTCGTTGGCGGTCGTGGTGGTGGCGCCGGTGGGGTTGCCGCTGGCGTCGAGCAGGATGACCTTGACACCGTTGACGCCTTGCGCGGCAGTCTCGTTTTGCTTGCCGTCGGCGTTGTTGTCGTACCAGACGTAGTTGCCCAGCGAGGCGGGCTTGTAGATGCCGGCGTCGAGGTCGGGGTTGTTGTCACCCGCGGCGAGCGTGACCGAGTGGGTCTTGCCGGTCGTCTGGTCGGCATCCGAGTCGTTGGCATCGGTGGTGCCGGCGGCCGCAGGCGTGGTGAACTGGTAGCCGGCCGGCAGGGTGGTCTGGTCA
>NZ_FLQX01000083.1 GCF_900089955.1 Candidatus Accumulibacter aalborgensis
GGCAGGCACCGCACCGCCGAGGGTGCTGGCGAACTGGGAATAGGTCTGGGCGGCGGCGGTGTCACCGGCGGGCGCGTTGGCGCCGACCTGATAGCCGAACACCGAGGCACCGAGTATCTGGACGATGGCCCCACTGGTGAGGGTCAGTTGCGCGGCGTTGCCGTAGAAGCTGCTGGCGCTGATCGTCGTGCCGTCGACGAGCTGGATGACGTTGTTGCCTTCGGTGTCGGTGATCTTGGCGGTGACGGAACCGGACAGCGTATTGGGGCTGATGACGTAGGTGTCGTTGCCGCCGCCGCCCAGATAGTTGTTGCCGGCGGACGGAATGAAAAAGTCGTTGCCCAGGGTGCCGGGAACGGTGTATGAGGGGGCGGGCGTGGTGTCGGCGGCGGTGGTGAAGTCGTAGGTGCTGGTGCCGACGTAACTGTTGCCCGCCAGGTCCTTGATCGTTCCGGCGGCGAGGGTGACGTAATAGTCGGTGCCGTCTGCCAGCGTGCTGGTCGGGTCGATGGTCAGCGTACTGCCGGAGATCGTCAGCCGGTTGCTGGTCGCCGGATCGAAGGTTTCGACGGTAGCGCCGGCGGCAGTCTTGAGAAGAATGCTGCCGGTGCCGCCGGCGATGGGTTCGCTGAAGCTCAGCACGATATTGCTGCTGGTGGCCACTCCGGTGGCGCCGTCGCTTGGACTGAAAGTAGTGACGGTCGGGGCGGTGGTGTCGGCGGCGGTGGTGAAGTCGTAGGTGCTGGTGCCGGCGTAACTGTTGCCCGCCAGGTCCTTGATCGTTCCGGCGGCGAGGGTAACGTAATAGTCGGTGCCGTCTGCCAGCGTGCTGCTCGGGTCGATGGTCAGCGTACTGCCGGAGATCGTCAGCCGGTTGCTGGTCGCCGGGTCGAAGGTTTCGACGGTAGCGCCGGCGGCAGTCTTGAGAAGAATGCTGCCGGTGCCGCCGGCGATGGGTTCGCTGAAACTCAGCACGATGTTGCTGCTGGTGGCGACTCCGGTGGCGCCGTCGCTCGGGCTGAAGGTAGTGACGGTCGGGGCGGTGGTGTCGGCGGCG
>NZ_FLQX01000084.1 GCF_900089955.1 Candidatus Accumulibacter aalborgensis
ACGCAAGCCAGCGCCGACACCCGGACGCAGCCAAAGTGCGAAGTGCAAAGTTTCGCGCCAATCCGGTGCTGGAAATGTGAGCCTGGAACTTTTTTGACGAGCCACAAGCCATCACGCAAGAGATCAAAGGAATGATCAACCCAGAGCGCAAATTGGTTCCCTTGGATTTGATTTTCGATTATCCCGTCCGATGGTCCAGGTTTGAGGTTCTGCGTGATCTCGTCCAGAATTTCTACGATGCAGTGCAATACCAGGAGTGGGACAAGCGTTTTTCCTTTGAAACAACAGGAGGAGTCCTTTGTCTCAAAGCAGAGGGTGTCGGGTTTAGTTATGATTGGCTTATTCCTATTGGCGCATCTACAAAACGAGAGAATGGCGGGAGCTACGCGGGCTATTTTGGCGAGGGCTTTAAGATAGCTTCTCTCTGTGCGGTGAGAGATCATGATTGGCAGGTGGAATTGTGCTCCCGCAATTGGGATTTAAGGGTGACATCGGCTGACGTGTCTGTGGATTCTCGTCAACTGAAATCGCTCGCCTATCTTGTTGGTAAAAGAGAAAATAATTCCAGTGACACTCTCCTCCGTCTTTATCCATTCAGTGATCTTGCTTTGCTCCAATGCGTATTGTTGAGTTTTTACTACCCGAGCAATCCGCTGTTTGGAATAAAAATATGGGAGTCATCTGAAGTTGCCGCTTACCTTCGCTCGCCGGAACAAAAGCCAATAGGATACCCGGCTACTTACGGCGACAGCGGGCCAGGAATTGTTTTTGCGGGCTATCAAGCTCTTGGCTCGTTTCCGTATCCATTGGTCTTCTGTTTGCACGATCATCATCAAATCGATCGCGAGCGAAGAAATCTCTACAAAATGGATGTGATAAAGATTATCAGCAAAGTAGCCTGCAAACTGCCTGCAAAAGCGTCGGCGACGGTGCTTGAGGCGATAAAATCACGGTGGCACGACTATCCGCGTAGAAAATATGATTTTGAGTCGTGGCATCCGATCGTTGGGGTGTTGGTCAATAACGTCGCAAAAAGCGCCGAAGACACACGTTCCTGGAAAGAGCAATATCCGCACCTATTGATTGCACCAGTCGTCAAACGCAGCAACATACCGGAATACAATCGCCGCCGGCAGGCACGCGATTGGTTGAGGAATTCAGGTAGACGGTATCAACTTGTTCAGGAAGGGTTCGCAAAGCTGGGTTATCCAGCACTGGAACAGATCTGTGAAGCGGAAGGTGGATTTAGTCTTGTTCGGCAAACCACGCCAGATGAGTGCAAGAGAATTGCAGTGCTCGAGGAGTTGGCTTTGGCATTGCTGCCAGAATTATTTGAAAAAATCAAGTTGCCGCCTTGCATGATCATCAAGAGCGACAGATCTGTTTGGCAAGGGATGACCTCTTGTGTTCCGATCAACCGGTCACAACAGCGGTGTTATGGCGAGGTGATTCGCTATCATTTGCCCTATATTGCTATGAAGGAGTGGCTGTTGTCGGACGATTCGTTCGGAGACGCCACCAGCACCTACCTGCACGAACTGGCTCATATGTTTGGCGGGGATAGGTCAGCGTCTTTTAGCAATATCCTTTCAGTGTTCATGGCAATTGCATTGAGCAAGAGTGTTTTGATCGCACAATGGCAAAAGCGGTGGGAAAAAGCATACCTAGCTGATGGCTGACCGGCTCCAGGTGCTGTCGCCTTCTTACCCTTCAGGACCCCAACCCGCGCACTTGCAGGCGCAACTCACGCTGGATTTACAGACTGCCGCTCAGTCTCATGTGTCGTTGGAGAAGGCTGAAGATTGCCTTCACCGCAATGCATGCATTACAACGAAACCTCACACGCGCGAGCCTGATCATGCCCTCCCTGCAAATTCGAAATCTGCCAGACGACCTGTACCAAACGCCCGCAGTCGCACCGGAGTTTGGCGCAGGAGGCGCTGATCGCGCTTCGCAGGGCAACGGAGAGCACCGGTCGCGGGCGCCGGGAACAGATTCTCGAAAGCATCAGCCTTGACATCGCGACTACCGGCATCCGAACGCTTTCCGTCGGACCCGAACGGCTGCTTTGCGACGACCGGGACCGCTAACCCATGCGCATCGTCCTTGACGCATCAGCGGCTGCCAACATCATTTTGCGCACTGATCTCGCGCCGTCCCTCATCGAAAGACTCAAAGACTCGGCCAAGGCAGTCTGGTCATCGCGCCCACTCTGTTTCATGGTGAAATCGCCACCACGCTCTGGAAATAAGTCCGTTGCGGCGACCTGAGCAAAGACACGGCCTTGGCTCGCTACGGCGAGGCCGTCGGCTTGGTGGACGCTTTCGAGGCGGACGAAGCGCTCGCCATTGAAGCGTTGTCCGCCGCCATTCGCTACAACCACCCGGTCTACGAGCAGGGCTGCTTGGGCGGTCGGGGTCGCCGGCGCGCCGGTCATGGGGGCAGCGGCATTCAGCACTTCATCCGCGGCGTTGACAAGGTGAAGCTGCGGGTAGGGCTGGTCTTTGCGGTCATCCTCGCGATGGCGCTCGGGTACATCAAGCAGGGGCGTGCTCACCAAATGCGCCCACTGGCCCGGACTCAACGACAGGCCAGCGGTTAGTGCCACCAGGCGACTTCCCCGCATCAGGCACCAATTATGCCAAAGGCGTGTTACGTGGAGAGCATTGGTCTACACACTGGAAAGAAATCTCACCATGCTCTACGTAAAGCCATGCCGAACGCTTCGGAATTGAAAGAGGACGGCAAAACGAAGGCCAGGAAGGGCTGCGTCAAGGAGTCCTTGCTCTCAAGAGAATACATATACCACCCCTTGCTTTCCTTATCTTCTGGAGAAATACATGAGATTGGCGGCCAGGGAACAATCAGCGATCCGCGAAGCGATTCATGAGGCCGATGGCGAGGCTTCGATCTACCTTTTTGGCTCACGCGTCGATGAGGCAGCCAAGGGCGGGGATATCGATCTGCTGGTGCTTTCCAGGAAAATCGATCTCATGACCAAGCTCGGTATTCTGGCTCGGCTTCACCAGCAGCTTGGTGAGCGCAAGATCGACATGGTGGTGTACCCGGATACTTCGCGGCCTTTTCCCCGAATGGTCATGGAAGAAGGCGTGCGATTATGACGAAAGTGAAAATTGAACTCCTGCAAGACGAGCTGGCAGGCCTGCAGCTTGCCGCCGGGCATCTTCAATACTCAACCGAACGATGTCGCGACCTCATTGGTCAGGAAGGGTTGCCGCCAGAACAACTGGAGCGTCTGGAATCACTGACCAGCCGCTTTGCTCGATTGGCTGACCTGCTCATTCAGCGCGTATTCCGCCTGGTCGATGAGGTCGAGCTGACGGGCGGTGGCTCCCTGCTCGACAGAATCTACCGCGCAGAAAAACGAGGTTGGGCCAATGCGGCGGAACTGATCACGATCCGTGAGCTGAGAAACCTGATCGCTCATGAGTACGCGGCAGAGAAAATGATCGAGATTTATACCGCTGTCGCAGCACTGTCCCCCGTACTTCTCGCAACTGTGCCCAGAGTAATCGCATACGCCAATATCACCCTCCGAAAATACGCACGATGACCAGGCGTAAAGGCCTCATCCTCGCTCCTGTCCCGATTCCAGCCTTGCTGAACGCCTGCGATCCCAGGCCCACGCCCAGATCGATTGGGACCAGGGGCATGAATTCAAACCCACTGAACTACGCCAGGTGGTGCGCGATGGCGTACCTGCTGACTCCCGAGGGTATCCACGCGAAGCTGCGCCTGACCCGCAACGACCTGACCCGGAAGGAACAGGAGTACATCGTGACGACGGCGGAAATCGATCACATGCGCGCCGCGCTCGGCGTGGATAATGACCGTCGAGAGATCGCTGCACGCAGCCGTACCGGCTTGAAGGAGCCCGTTGGGGTTCGCAAGCCAGCCAGCCAGCCAGCGGCGGCAGCGTACTTGAAAGACGACGACGATTCCGGCGAAGCGTCGGAACAAGTCGCCTTCAAGAGGAGGGCAGTCCCCAATGGCGTAGTCACACCATGTGCTGAATGCAAAAACATTCGGGCATGGCGGTAGCGTACCCGAAGCGCATTGCCGAGCGTTGCCTGTGTGCCTACGTCGGAAATGTTGCCGGAGCCCGATTCTTCGGGTCAAACCCGTCTGCTTCCCAGGACCGGCCTCATCGCCATGTTCTAAAACGAATGGCCACACAGCCCTTTCAGCCGCGTTATCGTGATCACTTGGCTCGGAACAGACCACCATGGAAAACCAGAGGTCTACATCCACGTCGAAGTCCAAGGCCAACACGACGCCAATTTCCCCGAACGCCTGTTCACCTACAACTACCGCCTCTACGATCGCTATCGTCGTCCGGTTGCCAGCCTGGCCGTTCTCGCAGACGGGGGCGAGAACTGGAAGCCGACTCACTTCGGCTACCAACGATTCGGCTGCGAGGTCGGCATCCGCTTCCCGACCGTCAAGATCCTCGACTACGCCGACCAAGCCGAAGCCCTCCTCGCCGACCCCGATCCTATTGCCCTGGTCTCACGCGGCGCACCTATTCACCCGCCAGACAAAATCGGATATCAAGGAGCAATACCGAAGTGCCAGCGTACTGAAAAACCGCCGCATCGTATTCAATATCAAGGGCAATGACTACCGACTGATCGTCGCCATAGCCTACAACTTGCAGATCGTCTACGTGAAGTTCGTCGGTACCCATACTGGAACGTGTCGTCCAGGCAAGCGCGGGTCGCCCGAAGAATCGGGCTCCTACGTGAGCCTGGTTCGTTCGATGAGCGGTCGGTATTCCTGGTAGGAGCCCGATTCATCGGGCGATAGAAGCGCCGCCCCCGTCATCGCCAACGCAGCCACCGCCAGATCACACGCAAACAAGCACGGCCCCGTAACGAGCGACCATGCTGTCGTGAGTGAGCAGGCGCATCGTTTCGGTCAGCCCTTGGGCCACCAGCAGCCGGTCAAAGCGGTCCTGGTGATGGCCCACAAGGCGACGTGAGTGTCGAGCAGCAGCCTCAAGATCCGTGCCCCCGCAGAAACAGCCGAGCCACCTCCTTATAACTGGCCGCCACCGGTTCCTGCGCCCAGCTCAGCCTGCCCGACGGCCAGTCCGCGCCCGTCGATTGCGGCCTATTCCGGGGCGCGGAGACTTCAAGCGACGCCGCCGGGTGCGTCAACGGCATTCCCTCAAAGTCGACGCCTGCGATGTCAA
>NZ_FLQX01000085.1 GCF_900089955.1 Candidatus Accumulibacter aalborgensis
CGACGGACCTTCCCGGAGCCCTTGATCTAAGTCGTTGATTCATTGTAGGAAATCAGAAAATCGGCGAAAATGTAGGCATGTAATATAGATAATAGTGCTTGACAAACAATGAGCTATATGCTTTTATTGTCGGCATGTACATCGCCCGCGTCCCCAACCGAAAATCCAGGCCGGCCATTCTGCTTCGTGAGTCCTATCGTGAGGGCGGCAAAGTCTGCACACGAACCATCGCCAATCTGACGAACTGGGCACCGGAGCGGATCGTCGCCATGGAACGTCTGGTGAAGGGCGAATTCGACGACTGGTCGGGAGAGATGACCAGCGGCGAGATTTTTGGCGTGCTGTTTGCACTCAAGCAGTTGGCCGACCAGGTGGGCATCACGCGGGTGCTGGGCAGCGCTGCGGAAAGCAAGCTCAACCTGTTCCTGATTCTCGCGCGTATCGCGCATGGGGGCTCGCGGTTGTCGGCGGTACGCTGGGCGAAACAACACACGGTGGCCGATGTGTTGGGGGTGGAGACGTTCGATGAGGACGACCTCTATGCCGCGCTGGACTGGCTGGCGAGCCAGCAGGAGCGCATCGAGCGGGAACTGTACCAGGCCTACGTCAAGGAGCAGGGCCAACCACCGGTCCTGGTGCTGTACGACGTGACCTCAAGCTATTTCGAAGGGGAATGCAACGAGCTGGGGCAATACGGCTACAACCGCGACGGCAAGCGAGGCAAGCAGCAAATCGTCATCGGTTTGTTGACCGCCGAGGACGGCGAGCCCCTGGCGGTGCGCGTCTTTGAAGGCAACACCGCGGACCCGACGACGGTGGCCAGCCAGATCACGATCCTGAAGGAGCAGTTCGGGATTGCCGAGGTGGTGATGGTGGGCGATCGGGGAATGATCAAGGCCAAGGGGAAGGCCGCGCTGTCGGCGGAGGGCTTCCGTTATATCACGGCCTTGACTGACGCCCAGATACGCACCTTCCTCAAGGAGGGCGTGCTGCAGACGGATCTGTTCGATGCGCACCTGTGCGAGGTGGAGCACGACGACAAGCGCCTGATCGTGCGCCGGAACGAAACCGTGCGGGTGCGCGAGGGGCGGCGGCGAGAGGACAAGTTAGCGCAGTTGCAAGCGCAAGGTCGCCGAACGTAATGCCTTCGTCAAGGACTCCAGGCGCGCCAGCGCGGCGGCAGGCCTGGCCGCCTTGCAGCGCTGGGCCAAGAGCCACAAGCTCAGCGCGTTTGTCACCCTGACGCTGAAAGAACGCGTCATTGTCTGTACCCTCGACGAGGAAGCCAAAGCGCAAGACGCCCTGCTCGACGGCTGCTATCTGCTGGAAACCGATGTGCCGCTGACCTTGATGGACGCGAAGACGATCGATGCGCGTTATCGCGACCTGCAAAAAGTCGAGCGCAACTTCCGTACCGTGAAAACCACCTTCCTGGAAATTCGCCCGATCTTCCTGCGCAAGGCCGAGCGGACCAAGGCGCATGTCTTCGTGGCGATGCTCGCTTTGAAGATCACGCGGCGGTTTGAAGCCGATCTGCGCCAGACGTTCGGGACTACCGAAGACAACCCCGCCGCCATCACTCCGGACGACGCCTTGGTGGCGCTCGGGCGATTGACCTATCTCTACAGCACTGACCGCAACGGTCAGCGTCACACGCATCTGCCACGCCCGGACGAGCAACAGGCCAAAATCCTCGACGCCATCGGCCTGTCCTTCCAGCTCAAGGCCAAACCCGACAAGCTCGCCGCGTAGGCAGACGCCGCTTTTGCGGCATCGGCTATTATTTTAACAAAAACCGATACTTACAGCATAATTGCGT
>NZ_FLQX01000086.1 GCF_900089955.1 Candidatus Accumulibacter aalborgensis
CAATGGGGTCTGACCCTCATGGCGCTACGTTAGGCGAACGGCATAGCCCAACAGGTCTATAGTTGGACGCGTGGGGTTGGAGGTGGGCGGTAAGTTGACGAGGATGTCATCCGGATATGAAGCCTATCAACAAGCGCGAGGAAAGTCTGCGGCGCGAAGCAATCAAGCTTCGTCATCAGTTCGCACAGAGTGGGTGTGGTGCCTTGCCTGGGGTACTGCCGGTGGAAACCGTGGCCGAGGTGATAGCGGCGGAGTGTAAGACCTACCGTGACCGACTGTATCCGCCGATCACGACCCTACGTCTGTTCATTGAGCAGGTGCTCTCCGAAGACCGTGCCTGTCAGGAAGTGGTCTGTTGCTACCTGGCTGAACGGACTGCCGAGGGCGCCTCGGCAAACGGCCTGAATACCGGTGCCTATTGCCAAGCCCGGAAGCGATTACCACAGGAGGTTCCGGAGCAGCTCTACCGGGAAATCGGGCAGGCCCTTGAAGAGCAGATGCCGAAAGCTTGGCGGTGGCACGGTCGGCGGGTCAAGCTGTTCGATGGCACGACCGTCTCGATGCCGGATACGGCCGAGAATCAAGGAGATTTTCCGCAGAATTCCGAGCAGAAACCCGGATTGGGGTTTCCTCTGGCGCGTATCGGTGGGCTGATCAGCCTGGCCAGCGGGGCGGTCATCGGACATGCCGTGGCCGCGTGCGAAGGCAAGGGCAGTGGCGAACAAACGTTGTTGCGCGGCTTGTTGCCACTGCTTGCCTCGGGCGATGTTCTGCTCGCGGACGCCTTGTTGACCACTTGGTGGATTATTGCCGATGCCCACGCCGCAGGCGTCGATGTCGTCATGCCGCAGCATGCCCGGCGAATCACCGATTTCTCGTCAGGCCGCTCGCTTGGCCACAAGGATCATGTCGTGACATGGCCGCGCCCCACACGGCCGGACTGGATGACCCTCGATACCTGGGAACGCTATCCTGTCGAGTTGTCCATGCGCGAGTGCGAAGTCGACGGTCGCGTCCTGGTCACCACGCTGCTCGACCCGCGCGTCGCCTCTCCGCGCGAACTGGACGACCTGTATTCCTTGCGCTGGAACATCGAGGTGGACTGGCGAACGATCAAGGTCACCATGGACATGGATGTGCTCCGGTGCCTTTCCCCTGACATGATCCGGAAGGAGATCGCC
>NZ_FLQX01000087.1 GCF_900089955.1 Candidatus Accumulibacter aalborgensis
GCCGACAGAAGAAAGCCCGACACCGGCTCCAGCGCCACCAAACAGATCTGCGGATGGAAGGTCTCATCCTCACACACCGTGATCTGCCGGTGCGGCATGTCCCGCGCCAGCGCCGCGCGCTGCTTATGCGCGATGGCGACCAGCGCCTCCTCCAGGGCCGCATTGAGGCCCTGGTGGGTGCCGTAGCTGGCACCGACGAACGCCGACAGCCCGCTCAACTCAAGGAATTGGCACACCACTCGCACCCCGGCACCGCCCTGCAGGGTGATAGCGAAGTGCGCCGCCAACACCAGTTGATGCAGCCACCGCACGCCCTCCGGGGTCTCCACCCACGCCGCCAAGGCCGCTGGCGCCGCGCCGACCGCAACCGGCTTGCACCACTCCTGCAAGGTACTGCGTGCCAGGCCGAGGTCGGCGGCCACCTGCCGTTGCGGCTCTCCCGCCGCCAGGCGCGCGCTGGCCGCCCCAAGCTGCTCCGCTCGCTCCAGGCGCGAGCGGCGCCTCACGACCCACCATCCATCGACGACCGTGCAGCACGCAGTGACATCGGCCTCGTGTCTGAGCTATAGTCAATCCCGGCAGGACCTTCGAGCATCTTCCTTCTCCCTCGGTGAGTGTGCACTTCCAAGGGTACGAGATTTCGGGGGTCCTGCCACTCTCCCGCAAGACTTTCACCAAGCCCAGCACCGGGCCTTGGCCGGAATGATGATCAAGGCCGGAATGC
>NZ_FLQX01000088.1 GCF_900089955.1 Candidatus Accumulibacter aalborgensis
GTGTTCATGCGCAGAGGACCCGTCTGAAGTGACGGTCGAGAGGATAGACCCAGACGGTTTTGATGGGCAGCAAGGCTTGGTGGTGGACATCGAGTTTGCCGCGCCCAGTGGTTTGTCCGAGGCAGAGCCAGTTGGCTGCCTGGTAAGCGGTGCCGCGAAAGCGTGACTGCTCGACGAAAGTTTCGAGCAAGAGCGGCCGGTAACCGTATTGGACTTGCCAGTCGGCGGCGATCTCCCGGGCGGCGCGAGCCAAGATGGACGAGGCCAGATTCTGGCATTCGATCCACGGCAGGATGAGGAATCGAGCGTTGTTCACGACGCGGTGCAGGTGCTCCTGGCGTTGCGCGGGCGTCCAGCCGATATAGTGGTCGCGCGGCTGGGTCTTCCAGGCGGCGGCACCGAAACTGAGCAAGGCGACGAGGCGTCCGCCCGCCCGAACGAAGTAGCGCAATTGGGCGCCGGGCAGCGGTTGATAGCCGAGGTAGTGGTAACGGTCGATGTACTCGTTGTGCAGCTGCGATTCAGCGCGATGGGTAATTCTGTGCAGTTGCAGTGTCCCCAGAGCACGAGGACCGTCTGCGCGCAGGGGCGCGTCGGGCTCGGCCTGCACGGTACGGCGGTGCCAGGGCTTTCCGTTGTGATTGCCGTTGCGCGGCGGGGGCAGTTGCAGCAAGCCATCG
>NZ_FLQX01000089.1 GCF_900089955.1 Candidatus Accumulibacter aalborgensis
GCGGGCTACGCTGCAAAACTGTCGACGCCAGATTTCTACGGAATGACGACGCCGTTAACAAGGCCGCCGAGAAAGCCGTCCATTCATGGTGCGACAACGCCAAAATCGCCGCATAACACAATCTTGACTCAACACAATTTGACTCAACCGCTTCAAGATTTCTCACCCAAGGAATCTAGCGGGTTGAAGTCCCGTCCGGGGAGTTGTCCGTACGCCTCGGTAGCATGAGGAAGCGGCGCCGTGGCGACACGGGGTCGTGAGTTTCCCAACAGCAAGAGAGCAGGCCGTAACGGAAGTGAACCTATGAGTAGCCTCGTAAACAAAGTGGAGGAGCCGACCCTGTGGTCAGAAGGGGAAGGCCGTTGGAAGGGTGCTGGAATAACGGAAGTGGCACTCATCGACTCCCGGGGTAGCAGGGATGGCATGTTCTCGAAGATTTACTGCCCAGTGCTGGAGACCCGTCTGCGGGGTGGGGAGGCCACCGACTGCTGCGTATAAGGCAACGAAATCGCAGTGGCCGCAGACGGGAGTCGGAGGGGTTCATAGTACCGCTTGAGTTCGAGGGACATCATAACCCTGGACGAGGGAAGGGACCCTACTTTGTTCGTGCGACCGAAGAGCAGAGGATCGAGGGATTGCCATGTTGCTAACCACCCTGAATACGATCAGGACGCTACAGAGGAAGCTGTATGCCCGGGCCAAGCAAGAAACCGCCCACGTTACGCGCTCAAAGGTTGAGTGCGCAGGCTAGACGTCCTCAGTCGCGCTGGCAAGACGTGAAACGGGGCAATGCACATGCCTTGGCGTGAAGAGCATCGGAAAGCCGTGTGCGGGAGAATCGCATGCACGGTTTGATGAGGGAGGGCAGGCGAAAGCCTGTCCTCTACTCTACCCGGCCTTGTTTGACCCCGGCCTTGTTAGATCTGACCCCGGCCTTGTTACTGACGCCGGTGGTGTATCTGTATCTCGAACGGCTCAGCCAGCGGCAAGCGCAGCGACTCTTCACCCTCCAGTCCGCGGGTAACGACCAGAAGTGAATCCCGCTGAAACGCTGGCCTGAAATCGACGCTGAGCACCTGGTCTTTGGGCCAGTCTGAAAGTGCCAACGCGAAAAGGCGCACCGACCGTACGGTTTGAGCGTCAGGCGAAGGGATCATGTGCAAACGGGGCGGCGTTTACGCTTGGCCGCCCTTGCGCTTCCACAGGCGGCTGAAGTCGAAATCGAAGGCGCATTTGGACAGTTCGAAACAGTGGGTTTCGTCGTGAAAGTCGCCTACCTTGCGATATTCCCCGTCTACGAGCCACCACACTTTGGCCTTTTTTGCTTCCGGGTAGACCAGCACGTAATGCGGCACGCCTTCCGTGCGGTAAAGATCGAATTTGACAACTTCATCCCGCCGGGTAGTTTTGGGCGAGATGACTTCGAAAATCAGATCAGGGGCGCGGGTCAGCCGTTCACTTTCAGGTTGGTAGCAGATCACCAGCACGTCGGGTCGGACGACGGTGTCTTGCGCAAATTCCACGTCTATTTCAAACACCGCCTGGCAGTGCGGGCAATCGTCGAGCGACTCGTCGAGTTGCCGAAATACTGCGGCGCTTAGCTGCTGATGATCGAAGCTAGGCGACGGGACCATTGCAACCGGTTGGCCGTGAATCAGCTCCCAATCGCCTTCCCATTGCAGGTAATCCTGCACCGTGTAGGCTTCGACTGCTGGCTGCATGGACATAGCCTTCATACTCCCTTCGTTTGAAAGCGGACAGGAAATCCAACGGCGCCTCAGAAGTGTATGAAGCCCGATGCATGGCCGTCAACCTTGGAATTCGTATTCGGGGACCCGTTCAACCTGCGGATCCTCCTGATCGACCGGCTCGTCGTCCTTCTTCCTGCTCTCTCCGAGCAGTGGTCCGCGCGCGGGCATCAGGCGCAGCGGCGACGACGGCTCGCCGAGATGGGTCAGGATGTCGCGGATTGCGCCCCCATCGATGAGGAACGCGATGATTCGCATCTCGCCACTGAAGCGCGGGCAGGGGGGCGGAAAAGCCTCGTAAGATCCGCGCGAGCCAGCGCCCAGGCGTAACGGGCGGCGCGCCGGTGGATCGCTTCCAAGAGTTTCGCATAGCTGTCGTGGGCGAAGAAGGCACGCGCGGCGCTGCCGGGGGTCCCGGCCTCAAGCCAGCGGAAGCAGTCTGTCGGCCAACAACATGGCGGCTGCGCGCCAGAATCGCTCTGGCGCGCGTGAACCGCAGCCTGCACACACAGGGTCTTTCCTTTCGCCCTCCCGACTTGGCGCAGCGGCGGCAAAACTCACAACACCCGAGCGTAGGCCAGAGGACAGTCGCCTGCCCTCACTCATCAAGCCGTTCATTCAAGAAAAAGGAAAGACCCGACCCCGCGCACTTGGTCGACCCCGCGCACTCGGTCATTCGCTTGGCCGGCCTGTCCAGCTCGCTTTTCTTCCAGTATCCCGAAAACGCCGATGGCCGCGATCTGTGCGGCGTAGATCAATCCAGTGCCCAAGCGCTGCCAGTGTTGGAATGTTAGCGGCGACCCTGCGCCCTCGCTTTAGATCTGACCCCGCTGCCTGGCTATAGCAGAGAGCGTATTTCAGCATGTGCCCATCGGTGCTACGATTGCGCTCATGATCGATTGGTCCACCTGTCCTGCAGTGGAGCGAGACCCAGCACGCGTCAGCGGTGCATGGCTCTTCTGTGGCACTCGAGTGCCGGTGGCCGCTTTGTTCGAGAATCTTGAGGACGACGCTTCAGTCCACCAGTTTGTCGAGTGGTTCCCCGGGGTCACCATGGAGCAAGCGCGTACCGTGCTTGAACACGCAGCACGAAGCGCATTGGCGGTTGCGTGAATGCGCGAGTCTTGTTCGACCAGGGAACGCCTGCACCGCTACGTCATTCGCTCGCCGAGCACCTGGTCGAAACAGCCTTTGAGCGAGGCTGGGCGAACCTGACGAACGGTGAACTCATCTCGTTGTCGGAAGAAGCTGGCTTCGCGGTCTTCGTGACCACAGACAGGAACCTGAAGTACCAGCAGAACCTTGCCGCGAGAAGCCTGTCCATTGTCGTCTTACGTTCTACAAGCTGGCCTCGCATCCAACGTGCAATACCGGCAGTCCTTGCCGCTATCAACGGCGCCATTCCGGGTGGCTACATCGAGGTAGCCATCGACTAACGGTCTAACCCACAAGGGTTGACACGACTGCAGGGTACTCTCCATTCGTTGTTCACAAGGCCCCAATAGTGTTCTGCAACGGCTACCGCCATTGACACCACAGCGCTCTGCAGCAGCCGTTGACATGTGTTCTTACAAGACCCAGCGCTTGCTCTGACCAAACCGCTGAA
>NZ_FLQX01000090.1 GCF_900089955.1 Candidatus Accumulibacter aalborgensis
CCCTCTGTCTCAGCCTCGAACAGCTTGCGCCAAACAGGCTGAATCACCGCGCGACGTAACAGCGTGTTCGATGGCAAAGCGAAGGCTGGCGAGCGTTTTTCCGCCACCGGTCGGCACGGTCAGCGTGTAAATGCCACTCTCGCGGGAAGCTGCGTCCAGACATTCCTGCGAGATATTCCGACGAAGAACATCTATCGAACGGCGAGGCTCCATGGACGAAAGGTGCCGCTCCAGACGTTGGCTCAGGACTTCCCATCCCACATAGGCGCTATTGGGACGATATTCCCGGCTGCGTTTCTCCTCAAAATCGGCGGTATCGATACGGTCCGCGTCAATCAGGCAGCTAAAAAGAAAACGAACAGCCAGGCCGATTTGCTGCTGCAGGGGCGCTCTCTGAGGCTCATGCTGAGCGATCCGCTGAATCAACTCACGCACATTCTTCGTCAGCCCCGGAGAATTCATCAGCTCATTAGCTCTGGTGAGGACGCACTCATCCGCAACCTGCGTAACTTCATCGAGATGTGTCTTTTCCTGCGCCTTTTGCATGCGCTTGCCGAAGGTATCCTCACCATCAGGGTCCAGGCAGTCGATCAGGCCCGAATGGTGTGATGCAATACAAAGGGCAAGAACTTGACCAATCTGCTGCTCAAGTGGCCCCTTTGCGGCAGCGAATTGCCAGATATACTGCGCCCCCGCAGAGGAGTGATCGACCTTGCCTTTGAGAGACCGCGAGTCGACGTAATCATCTGCGTCTGGGTTGAGCAGCCCCAAGGCGGAATTGATGTAGTCCCGGAACTCTTTGCTGTATTTTCCCAGATCATGGAGCAACCCAATGAGTTCGCCGGCGATTTCCAGCCTGATCTTCCTGCTGAAGACCTTGGAAATGGAAGCAACATTCTGCAAATGATTGTGAAGGTACTGCGGTGTGCTATCGGATGCACGCCAATGGGCAATCGGCTGGTCGGAAATGTTCATCGTGTTGGTCATAATTTGTGATGTGGATCGTACTTGGGCTGAGTCTCAGTCGGGCGTCTGAGGTCATACCTCCCCACCGCCCCCACCAACAGCCCCCTCACCTTCTCCCGCAACCCCTCTGGCTCGACCACTTCGCAATCCGGCCCGTATTTCAGAACATCCATGATCAACTCCGGATCAGCGCTGTAAGGCACGCGCAGTTGGTAGCTGCCGTCGTCCAGGAACTTGCCTTCCTGCGCCGGGTGCCAGTTTTCGGCGGCGACCCAGCGAGCCCGTTCGGCGGTGAAAAGAAGCGTCGCCCAGCGGACTTCACGGCCGGCGAAGATGCCGTAGCCGGCGCCTAGCGCGGCGTCGAGTTCGGCATCCGGAATATCGCTGGCCGCGGTGTCGGCGGCCCTGACCGTCCGGATGGCATCGACGGCGAAACTGCGTAGTTCTTCGCGCAGGTGGCACCAGGCGTCGAGGTACCAGTTGTCGCGGTAGTGCGTCAGTCGCTGCGGCGAGACTTCGCGCTCGCTGGTCACGCCGTCGCTGCGCGCGCAGTAGGCGATGCGCAGCCGCTGACGCTCCATCAGCGCGGCGGCGATGGTCGGGAAGTGTTGCGGCGCGCAGTGCCGGGCGGCCGCGCTGACAATGTGGATGCGGCGGACGATGTCTGCGGCGGAATCGTGGCCGCTTGCGAGCATGCTCGCCAAGCGGTCGCGCAGCGGGTTGATGTGTTCGGCGAGGATGCCGCCGGTGTCGAAGGCGGCGAGCAGTTGCTGCATGCTGAGCAGGGCGTGGATTTCACCGGCGGAGAACCACACGCCGGGCAGTTCGTAGCGTTCGACGCAGCGGTCGATGCGGTAGCCGCCGGTTGCTGCGTCACGGACGATGGGAACGTGCATCCGGTCCCGCAGATCGCGCAGATCGCGAAACAGCGTGGCGCGGGAAACGCCAAGTCGATCCTGCAGGCCGGCAAAGGCCATGTTGCTGTGCGCGAGCAGCAGTCGTTCGATGATGCCGAAGCGCTCGGACTGGGTCATCTCATCCTCTTTTTGTTGTCCGTTATCATAACCGCAGCGATGGCATTGTCTCATGCGTAGATTCGACCTGGGACGGATCAGCGGAGGAGATCGGCGACCGGCGGAAAGCGACTGGCGGTCAGCGCGAACGAGGCAGCGAGGGGGGCGGCTTGGTCCACAACGGTTCCCAACAGGCGTTTGGCGTGAGTTTGCACCGACTCAGTCTCATGGCGTAAGACTGCCTTCGCCTCGGTGAAGAGAAATCGCCATCCGGGCGATGGTTGCCCACACGCTAAGTCCCTTACAATCACGGTCTGCAATACGTAGATACCGTAGATACGGAGCAGGTATCGATCGGTCGTGCCGAGGTGCCGGGGCTTGGAACCCGGCTGTTCTGCTCTGGCCGGCGTGGCCGCTCTTGGCCAAAAGCTGCGGTTCCATGGGGAGGGTCGCCGGTGGGTACTCAACCCGCCTTGTCGCGCGAGTCTGCGCCGATCGGCTGCCCGGTGATTTCATCAAAGAGAGGAGCAAAAATGTCCAAGTCGGCCTTTGTACATGCACGTGATTTCCTTCTGGCTCACCGCACCGATTACGAGACCGCATATCGCGATTACCAGCCACCGCAGTTGACCGAGTTCAACTGGGCGCTGGATTTTTTCGATGCCGCAGCGGCGGGTAATGATCGCCCGGCACTGTGGGTGGTCAATGAGGACGGATCGGAACAGAAGATGTCGTATTCCGAGATGTCGAAACGCTCGAATCAGGTGGCCAACTGGCTGCGCGGACAAGGCGTCAGGCGTGGTGATCGCATCCTGATGATGCTTGGCAACGAGGTTCCCCTGTGGGACACGATGCTGGCGGCGATCAAGCTCGGCGCGGTGTTGACGCCGGCGACAACGCTGCTCGCTCCCGACGACTTGCGCGACCGCCTCGACCGCGGCCAGGTGCGGCACGTGATCATCGGTCACACGCATACCGACAAGTTCGCCAGCCTGCCGGGCGACTACACGCGCACCACTGTCGGCGGTGCGGTTGCCGGCTGGCAACAGCTCGAACAGGCGTACCAGGAGTCGACCGAGTTTACGGCTGACGGCGTGACGCTGGCGACCGACCCGCAACTGCTGTATTTCACTTCGGGAACGACGTCGAAACCCAAGCTGGTGCTGCACAGCCAGCAGAGCTATCCGGTCGGGCACCTGTCGACGATGTACTGGCTGGGGCTGCAGCCGGGTGACGTGCATTGGAACATCAGCTCACCCGGCTGGGCGAAACATGCCTGGAGCTGTTTCTTCGCTCCCTGGAATGCCGGCGCGACGATCTTCATTTTCAACTACTCGCGTTTCGCCGCGTCGGCGATCCTCGATACGCTGGTCAGATGCTCGGTGACCACGCTGTGCGCGCCACCGACCGTGTGGCGGATGCTGATCCAGGAAGACCTGAGCAAGTATCCAGTCAAGGTGCGCGAGCTGATCGGCGCCGGCGAACCGCTCAATCCGGAAGTGATCGATCAGGTCAAGGACGCGTGGGGGATCACGCTGCGCGACGGTTTCGGCCAGACCGAGACGACGGCGCAGGTCGGCAACTCGCCGGGGCAGCCGGTCAAGCTCGGCTCGATGGGACGGCCAATGCCGGGCTATCAGGTGCGCCTGGTCGACACCGAGGGTCACGTCGCCGAGGAAGGCGAAATCTGCCTCGAACTGTCGCCGCGGCCGATCGGGCTGATGATCTCGTACGCCGACGACGCCGAGAAAACTGCCGAGGTGATGCGTGACGGCTTCTATCACACCGGCGACACCGCGGCCATCGACGCCGACGGCTACATCACCTACGTCGGCCGCGCCGACGACGTTTTCAAGGCTTCGGACTATCGCATCAGCCCGTTCGAACTGGAAAGCGTGCTCATCGAGCACGACGCGGTGGCCGAAGCGGCCGTCGTTCCCAGTCCCGATGCCTTGCGTCTGGCGGTGCCCAAAGCCTTCCTGACCCTGCGCGCCGGGCATGAGCCCAGCCGCGAACTGGCGCGTGACATCTTCGTCTTCCTGCGTAGCCGTCTGTCGCCTTACAAGCGCGTGCGGCGGATCGAGTTCGGCGAACTGCCGAAGACCATCTCGGGCAAGATCCGGCGCGTCGAACTGCGCAAAAGCGAACAGGAACGCGTCGCCGATTCGCGTGGCGTGATGGAGTTCTACGAGGAAGATTTCGAGTTCTGAGCCGGGCGGCGAGGTCTTTCGGGCCAGCTTCGAGGTCCCTCTGACGCGCTGTGCCCGGGTCGACCTGCCATGCCGCTTTCGGGCGGCATGGCGTTGTCTGGAGAGCTCTCTTTTCTCGGTTGGGGTGAGGAGCGAACGCCAATGCTGATGCGGCGGTGCTCTCGTTGGGGTTCCTGCGTCACCCCAACGACGACCCTGCTGGCTGCCCAACGTCTGTAGGATGTGCCGACGAACGGAGGCGCATCGCCTGGGTGATGGCCTTAACTGATCGCGCCTGTTCTGCGTTTGCTGCACGAAAGAGGCGGCCCCGCGCGGACCGCCTTTGCGTCGCGACCTTGCGGCTCGAACTTACGTGCGTTGCCGGCGACGACCGAAACCAATCCCGGCCAGCCCCAATCCGAGCAGCGCCAGCGTGGCGGGCTCCGGTACATTCGGAATCGTGTCGGCCTGAACCGCGAGGTCGGTGCCGACGCCGGTCCCGGCATTGTTGCCGACATTCTTGATGATCACGCCAGTCGCGCGATCGATCTGGTACACACCGCCGCTATCACCCGATGCGTACAGGTCACCGGTCAGGCGGTCATAGGCCAGCCCATCGTACAGAGCCCCATTCCATGAGGCGAACGCATCGACGTAGGTATACGAATGGTTGATGCCGGTAAGCACGGAAGCGCCGCTGAGCCGATAGGGAATGAAAGCACCATTGCTGTCGGTACCCGTCCCGACCAGATCGCCCGTGATCGGATCGAAGGCCAGATCGGTGTAAAAAGAGTTTCGGCCTCCAGGGCCGCCGTCATTGGCGAAGGTGCCAACGAATTCGGTCACCGCGGTGTCCGGCTTGAAGCGGAACAGCCCGTTGCGGACAAACGCCGTATGGTCGTTATCATAGGCAGTGAAGTACAGATTGCCGTCTGGTCCGGCGGTCAGGCCGTCGAGGTTGCCCCCCAACCCGGTCGAACCCAGGCTCACGACGTTGGTGATCACACCCGCGCTGACCTGGATGTTGGTCGAGTCGAGCTTGAACATATGCACGTCATTCTGGAAGCGGCGCATGAAGTACAGCGTCTTGTCCGGTGTCTCGGCAACGGTGGACCAGCCTGAGCCTACATCGCCGAGCACCGGATCCTTGATAGCCCCGATGAGCGTCGTGGTGTTGCCAGCGACATCTATGCTCCACAGGTTGCCGTCGCCGCTATTCGACATGGCCCACATATCGATCCCGGCCGCCATCGTCGTGCCGGCGGCGCACGAACTGGCAATAGCCACCGTCGTGGCGAGCTTTCTCAGAAGAGTGTTCATCAATATTCCCTCACAGATTGAATGATTTGGAGACGTTCAGCGCATCAGGTCGATCAGCACCGTGCTCACGCGCTATCGATAAGCAATTGTTGGGCCATATAAACTAAAGCGTTGAAATATTGGATACTATCCTGGAAAACAGAGCTGGACTTGAAGTGCGATGTAAAATTTTTCGACAGATTTTTGGTCTTCTCAGGGTCCGGGTTGAGTCAATTGCCGGTCTTGGTCGAAAGGACGCTGGTCGGCAAGCGAGGTTGAACGTCTGCCGGAACATGCCGCCTCGTTCAGCCGCGGCCCAGCCCGCAACGGGTGGCGTCGGTCAACGATTTTCGAGGCGGTTGTAGTCGAGAATCCCGGCACTGATCGGCGCCGCGAGCAGGTGTGCTGCCTGCAGCTCGTCACTGGTGGGCCAGAAGCCAGGGTCGCTACGGCGAACGGCATAGCGATCGGCCAGCGTGCGGTAATCGTTTTCCGATGACAGTGCGGCGATGGCTCGGGCCAGGTCACGGATTTCCGAACGCCCGACCCGGTAGATGGCGTTCGGGTAGGCGCCAATGAAGCCCTGCGCGACGGTCAGCGTGTTCTCCGCGGGCAAGAGTTCTCTTCCTTCGCGCAGCAGGCTGGTGACATTGCTGTGGCCGGTGTTGCGCAGCAAGGTGAAAAAGCGCGCTTCGCGCGGGGGGTCATCGACCCGCAGGACGACCAACTCCGGCAGCCAGGACAAGGACGCGCCACGAACGCCGGCGAGCGCGGCGAGATCGTTGCGCAAGGCGACGTCGCTCACTCCCGACAAGTCGTGGCGCTGGTTCAGAACCGGCGCCAGGCGCGTGCCGAGCATGGCGTAGAACTCCTGCTGCGCGTCGTCGGTCTGGAAGCTGATTCCCGTCTCGACGTCGAAGTGGGCCAGGGTTCCGTACACGTGATTCTTGACCGCCTGCGGGGCACCTCGATACCAGTGGTTGCGCACCGCCGTGCGTTGGTCGAGGGGCAGAAAGGCGATGAAGTTGAACTCGCCTTCCATGCGCATGAAGTCCATGTACAAGCGCGACAGCAACTGGTGATTGACGTTGCCGTAGACGTCGAAGCCGGCGACCAGCAGGTAATGAATCCGCTCGAGCAACCCGTAACCGAGTACCCAGGCGGTTTTCGGTGGGCCGCCGACGAGGCCCTTGACGACGCTTGCATTGTCGAAGTGACGAAAAACCGTCAAGGCCGCGTTCGGGTTGGCGCCATCACCATTCCAGATCCATGGCAGGTCGGGGCGGCGAACGGCGTCCGCGTAATGCGTCAGGAAGTCCGACTTGGCCTGCAGGTACTGCGCTTCCAGCTTGGCATACTCGCGCCACGGACCGATGAAGCGGGCGTCGCTCCCCTGCCCCGCCGGCAGGTCGAGGCGCCGCGCTTCGCGTGAGAGAAACTCGCCGCCATGCTGTTGGAAATCTGCATCGGCCAGGAAGAAGACCCAGAAGCGGTCCTCGATCACGTCGAGCGCAATCTGCCCACGACAGACCGGGCCCTTGATGAAGCCCATGATCGTGAACTCCGCTTCGTCGAGCATGAAGCGGTAGCGCGCATTGGTCGGCAGCGCGCTGAAGGTGAGAAAGGGGTTGGAAGCCACTTCCAGCGCATACGACGGCAACTCGTCGACCCTGTAATCCGGCTTCAGGAAGAGTTCGCTCCAGCGGGCCATGCGCTGTGGCCCAAGCGCGTAGGGCAGATGTGTCTTGTCGACGATGCTTTCTTGCTCGCGCACGAGCCGATAGTAGACACGTTCGACGCCAGGGTCGTCGTAGGGCCTTCGACTGGCGACGAGATCGACCGGCTGACCGGGTGGCGTGCGCGATCTGACGATGTGGAAATAGTGATGCCTGGCGTCGCTATCAAAATACAGATGGGCCAGGAACAGGTGCTCGAAGAGGTAGCGGCTGACCAGGCGTTGCTTCAGCGAGTCGCCGTTGAGGAAGTTTTCCCAGTCGTCAAGCTGCCTGACGACCGGCGCCGGTAGCGGCGGCAGCCCTTCGAAAGGGGCTCCCTGTTCCAGCCAGCGGCTGAGCGTTGCCAGCTCGACCTGGCTCAGGCCGGGCAAACCAAAGGGCATTCCCCACAAGGGGTTTGCCCGCTCGAAGTCGTCAAATTCCGCGATGCGCGGACACGCCTGCGTCCGGTCGAGCGAAAAGTCGAAGGTCTTCGGCAGGATCGCGCTTTCGGGCAGGGGATGGCTCTCCTTGAGCTTCAGCGCGCGATACATCACGCTAGCCGCGAGATTCGCCGCGGGTGTCTGATCGCGCTCGTTGAGGACCGCCGAGAAACCCCTGGCGCGCCATTGCGAAGCCGTCTGCGCGTCGGTGAATAAGCGCGATGGCGGCGCTTCCAGCAAGCGCCCACCATCGTAGACCAGATCCTTGCTCGTGCCGCGGGCAATCCCCTCCCAGGCGGTGAACTTCAGTTGGCAAGGAGCGTCGTAGCACGCATGGCACACCACGCAGCGCCGCTCAAGGATCGGCTGCACATCGGCGCGGTAGGACAATCCCGCAGAGGGCGAACGTGGGGTATCGAAGCGTTCCGGATCGGCCTTGCCGAACTGCTCGTCGAGCGTGCGCGTGCTCAGCGCGGCGCAGCCGCTCAGCACCAGAAAGAAGATCAGCAGGGAGCTCTTGTCGATGATCATCGGGATTTCCTCAGGTTTTTGGCCGCCAGGATCAAGGCCGAGCGCAGATCCTGATCGGCAAAAGACGAAGGATACCTATTACGCTGCCGTCTGCGCCAGTGCAGATCGCGGCTTCCGGCCGCATCTGCCTCCTGCCGAAGGCCGAAGGTATCAGCGCACCTGCCGGTTCACCAACGCAGTCAGTCAGTCTTCGTTTATGATGGCGGCCGGCTGCCACTCGCGGCCACCGTCGTCGCTGAACTCACCTCATCTCACCTCACCTCGTGGGCCGACCACTCGGGCAATTCCACCGATGGATAATCTCTTCGCCAAACTGCCGCCGCTCACCGCGCCCGATGAAACGGTCCGGCAATTGCTCAGCCAACCCGGTCTGCGCATCGAACGTATCGTGTCCACCGGGCAGTCCAGCCCGCCGGGCTTCTGGTATGACCAAGCTGAGGGTGAATGGGTGTTGCTGGTACAGGGATGCGCGAACTTGCGTTTCGAGGACGAGGCTCAAGTCCGCCACCTCAAGGCGGGGGACCATGTCGACATCGCACCACATCGGCGGCACCGTGTGGACTGGACCAGCCCGGATCGGGTGACGATCTGGCTGGCCGTCTACTATGATGCGGCGACTGCCTCTGATTCTGCACCGTGCTGCGCATCAGAGGAGTGCTTCGGCAAGTGGTCGTCCGCACCGTGATGGAGCGCACAGACTGTCTGGCCGACCGCTGCTACAGTCGGACCAACGTTAAATCCGAAAGTTAGCGTTTTGGCTGAAGTGCGCACGATTCTTGCGTTCTCCATAAAAACTTTGCCACAGGTGCAGCGATGAACAATGTCCACCGGCTCGAACGAGCCTTGAGTAGCGAACCAGACCCTCCCGAGGGAACGCGGAGAATGATCAACGATGAGGAGCGGGTACTCTACGACGGGTACTGGATCAAGACTTACCCGGTTCCCGCCGATTCGCTGCAGGCCAAGAAGCCGCTGATCGAAGCGCTGACTCGCCGCCTGTTCAACCACACCGAGCACGGCCTCAACATTCCGGGCTGCCGGCTTGGTGAAGCTCGGCAGAGTTATCAGACCGAGACCGACCCCGGCCGGCGTCGGGTCAAGGGCGCGATGCTCGCCGGTGCACTGTTCAACCGGGCGACCGATATTTTTCGCAAGCTGGTCGAGTTGCAGGCGGACGGTATCGAGATCCACAGCGACGACCCGTTGATGCGCGAGTGCGGCCAGTGCCTGCTCGATGCCATGGATCTCGGTCATATGGTTCTCCACCGCAGCGGCGAGGAAGGCATCGACGAACTCTGGGGCGAACCTTTTCGCGCCTTCTCGGTGTCCGTCGCCGAGTTCTACGAGAGCCGCTACATCAAGATCGGCCAGAGCATGCGCGACATCGACCGGATCGCTGACGCGATGGTCGACCACTTCGGGCGGATTCCAGCTTTTGAAGCCATCGAAGCACCCGTGCGCGAGTTTGCCACTGCCGCCAGAATCAAGGCGGAGACCTTGCGCACCGACCCGGACATTTTCGATGTCTGGGCGCAACTGGTCACCGCCTGCGAGAGGCTGGCCAACTTCACGCCGAGGCATGGAGCTACGCCCCCAGGAGAACGGACCGGCAGTCTCGTGCACAGTGTTTCGGATGGCCTCCATTTACTGCACAGCGGTCGCGACCTCGTCTTCTACATCGCCCGTGCCCGCACCCCAATGCCCAGGAGTACCAGCGAATACATCGAGCGCTGCGCCGCCTACTTCGCTACCGGCCGGGTTCCCGTCATGCCGGTCCCGCTCCCGGCCTGAGTCACGACACAGACAAAGGGGTTGCCCCGCTCGCTCTCGCCGCCTGGCTCGTCCCCTGCGCCGTCCAGGCGTCACCGGCGAGGATCGCTGGCGGCACGCTGTTCACTCGCTCGGCGGCCAAAGGCTCTGCAACCTGGCCAGAGAAGTCCGCAGACGCCGTCTATCCGTTTTCAGATGGCAGTGCTGTGCGTAACACCTCATGAACACCCGCCAGTCCGACCAGTCGGCCACATGCTGTCCGCTGAACAGTATCTCGGCAAGGTCATCTTCAATTCCGTAGCCTGGCCTCGGTGCGCGGGCATTGCCGCCACAATCGATCAGGTGGCAGCTTGTTTGCCCACCGGCCTGGGTGATCAATACGTTGCCGAGGTGCAGGTCGCCGTGGAACAAGCCTTCGCTGTGCAAGCTGGCCACGACTTTGCTCAGGGAACGGATAATGGCGACCCTTGCCTGACCATCGTTTTCGTCGCCAAGGGCATCCTTGGCCAGCCTGGCGCTGGACAGGAAGCGGCTCATGACCAGCGACTCAGTGCAGCGAAAGGAGCGCACTCGGTCCGCGTACGCCAGTGGAGTGGCGACTGCCACGCCATGGTGCAGTAGCAACTGCGAGTTCTGGAACTCGCTCCGGCCCTTGCTCTTGCCGAGCAATACCTTGCCCCTGGCCCAGATTTGCTCGGTGAATCGCTGATGGACATAGCATTTGACGAACACAGGGCCAGACGGTCGTTCGACCACCAGGTTCTCTCCTTGCACAAGGCCGACTCCGTGGATTTCGCGTAACACGTCGTCGCTGACGCTCGCGTCGCCGCCGGTCATCCAGCGACCCGCTGGCGGCGAAGCAGCGTCGACAATTATCGGCTTTCGGGTCGACAGCAAGCCTTGCCACCAGGTCTTCGCCTGTTGTGCCAGGCGGTCTATTTCGACTTGAATCGGATGTTGCAACCATCGCGCTGCCAGTCCAAAAACAGCCAGTCCGGCGATGAATGAGCACAGCAGCGGGGCCAGTCGAGCATGCGGCTCCAGGCCGAAGACTGACACGACGGTCAGTGGAGCCAGAGTCGTGAGGCCGGACAGTGCCGCACTGCGCAGCAACACCTCGCGCAGTGCTTGCCACGGGAACCCCAGATGACGCTGCGCAGCGCTCAGCCAGATGGCCAGCGAGAAAATCTGGGCGACCGCAAAGCCGAGACCTGCGCCTTCGAGCCCGACCCAGGCACCAATCGCGACGCATCCTAGCTGAAACGCCACCACGGCAAGCGTCGCTTGCAGCACGCTGCCGTGGTGGCCAGCGGCCATCAGCGCCAATGGACACATGCATGGCGACAGGCCGATGGCCATGCCAACGGCGAGCATTTGCGTGACGCTTACCGAAGCATCCCATTGATTGCCGTACAAGAGGCGCGTCAGCGGGTAAGCCATCAAGGCCAGGCCGAAAAAAAACGACCAGCCCAGTGCAGTCACCAGAGACGTTGTTCGCAGCAGCGCTTCGTTCAGATTGCTGCCGTGGCGCTGCGCGCGCCCGAACAGGGGCTGCGCAACGCCTTGCGCGGCATCGAGCACCAGTCGCTGGAAGGTCATCGAAAGCCCCGAGCTGCGCGAATACAGACCGGCTGCGCCCAGGCTTTGCAGCATGCCGAGGAGCAGTTCCGGCGCGCCTGCCGCGAGGTTCAGGATGAGGGTTCTGGCCGAGATCGTGCTGCCGATGCCGACCACCTGGCGCACACCGGTCCAGCCGGGCCAGCATGCCAGATGCACCGGTCGGAAGCGCAGCGCAATCAAGGCGCCGACCAGCGTTGATGCCAGGTTGCCGAAGGCCAGACTGATCGGGCCGTGGCCCCTCCAGGCCAGGAAGACCGCGGTACAGGCGCCGGCCAGGCTGCCACCCAGGCGTATGACGGCGAGCGCATCAAAGCGCATCTCGCGGGTCAACCAGGCGTAAGTCATCGCCCCAAAAGGAGTGATCGCAAAGTTGGCCGCGAGGACCTGCATGATCTCCAGCATGCGCGGCTCGCGGTAGAACCGCGCCACCGGCCCGGCGGCCAGCAGGAGGACTCCCGACATGAGGAATCCAGTGCCCAGAAGCACTGTCCAGGTAGCGCGGACGCACTCGGGTGTAAGTTCCGGCGCCTGGACCAGATACTGCCCCGCGCCAAGGTCCCGCAGCGACGAGATGAGCATGATCAGCACCATCGCTACCGAAAAGACGCCGATTTCGGTCGGTGTCAGCAGCCGGGCGATGACCATAGACGACACGATCAACAGCAACAAGCCGGCGTAACGGTCGAGGAGCGAGAAGAAGAGTGCGCGTCGTGTACTCATGTGGGACCGACAAGCCGGCCGGTTGGAATCGGTGGTGGGTTGTACTATCGCGAACAGGGCGAAGTGCGCAGATCCGGCTTCGCGCCAGCGCTTACGTCGAGGTAAAAGCGCTGATAGTTTTGCACCATGCTGACCAGCGAAAAACTCTCGGCGGCAAGCCTGCGACCAGCCTCACCGAAAGTCTGCCGTGCACCGGCATCATCGGCCAGAGCAACAATCGCGCGGGTGAGCGCGGCGACGTCGTCCGGAGCCACGAGCAGCCCGCTCTGGCCATCGATAACCAGGTCGGCGACTCCCCCGACACGAGTTGCAACCACCGGCAGCCCTGCCGCCATCGCTTCCATGATCGATGTCGGCCGACCTTCTTGCTCGCTCGCCAGGACAAAGATGTCGAACTGAGCGAGTTGCTCAGGAACGTCGGTGCACTCACCCATGAAGCGCACGGCGGTCTCAACGCCGAGTTGGCGAGCCAGCGTCTGCAGCGCAGCACGGCAAGGCCCGTCGCCGACCAGCCGAAGCTCAAGTTCAGTCGGGCACTGCGCCGCTGCGCCGGCAAACGCCTTGAGTAACTGCTCGTGGCCCTTCTGCTGTCCAAGGCGGGCGACACATCCGACGACCACACGACACGGGGAGCGTACGGAGCGGAGGCGCGCGAGCGCCGGCTGGAAGCGTTGCGTATCGACCCCGCTGTGCAGCACGGTGAACCGCTCCGGCGAAATGCCCACCTGCCGAGCGAAGCACTCGCCCGTTGCCGCACCGACAGCCACCATGCGAAAGGTAATCCGTGCCAACTGGCGATAGATCATCGCCCGAACCGGGCCGACGCGGCCGATCCAGTCGAGACCGTGAAGACTGAAGACCAGGTGCCCGGGGCAGCCTGCCAACAGCCAGGCCAGCGCGCCGATGACCCAGGCGCCACAGTTGCGAGCATGGACGACCGCAGGCTGAAAGCGGCGCATCGAGCGGGCAGCCCGCAGCACTGGCGCCAGGCGTTCACGCCGGTCAGTCTTGCCGCAGACCGACACTGAGATCGACTCCGGGACCCGGTCGATGAGTGCGCCGGCGCGTTCGAGGCAACAAACGGCCTGCTCGTAACCTAGGTCATCCAGCCCGCACATCACGTTGACCACTCCGACTTCGACACCGCCGACGTCGAGACTGTTGACCAGATGCAGCACGCGCATCGGCGCCGCCCGCTGCGCCGACTCCGAGGGCCACCGCGGAGGGTGTGGCCGCGTTCGCACGGCGGGACTCGGCCTCGGCCTCCTCGGCCTACTCGGCGTACTTGCGCCGACTGGCTGCGTCGCGCATGATCCGGTCACCCGCGCTGCAGTGGCAGTTGGGACAGTCCAGCGCAAACGCACGGCGAGCGGCATCCTTGTGCTCTGCGGTGTAGAGCATCTCACTCAGCCGCCGTTCGTGCAGGTTGCCAAGCTTGAAGGTCACGTAGCAGAGCTGGACGCTACCGTCCGGGCCGACCCACAGCATCTCGCGCGCAGTGCATGGCACCTTCATCGCCGGGCCAAGCAGCAGCCAGTCGGGCATGGCACGGATCGCTTCGGGTGTATGCCGGATCATCTGGGGGTTATTGGCCTTGAGGCGCAGCAACTCGGCGACCACCAAGTCGATCGCCGGCCGGTCTTCGGGCCGAAACTGCAGGAAGCGATCTGGCCCTTCGGTGAAGTACGGCAGGGAATAGTGAACCAGGTCGATTTGCAGCGTGGTGCCGTACTTTTGCGCAAAGTCGAATGCTTCATGCAGCGAGCGCAAATCGCATGTCTGGCGCCGCAGCAGCCAGTTGATCTGCATGTGCACCTGGTCGCCGTATTTGCCTCGGACCGCAGCAATGCTGTCCTCCATCTTCCTGGACCGGCCAGGGCGCTCGGTGTATTCGTCGTATTCGCTGCCTCGCCCGTAAAAACCGATCGAGATATCGCGCAAGCCTGCCCGGTAGAGTTCATCGATCTGCGACGAAAGCGCCACGGCATTGGTCGTGATCCCCGGCACCAAACCCAATTCGCGACAATAGGCGACCATCCTGGCCAGGTCTGGATGCAGCAGCGGTTCGCCCCCGTAGAGCCGCACCTTGTAAATACCTGCGGCCTTTACATCGTCGAGTACGCCCTTCACCAGATCCCAACTGAGCTGGGTGCCAGGCATGAAGTCCCGCCCATACCGGCAGCCTTGGCAGCGCAGATTACAGTAGCCGGTGATCGCGATCATCACCAGATAAGGCCGTGGCCGGATCATCCCCGGAACAAAGCGTGCCGCGGTGTGCTCTTGCTGGCGCATCCACGTTTCCACTTTGGCGGCGCCATCACGTATTTCGGGGTGTTCGCGCAGAGCGACACCGACTTGCCGACGCGCGGCATTCCAAACGACGTTGATCACTGATCCGCTCATCGTGGCTCCTGGACGACCGGTATGGCACTACTGTGCTACTACAGCCGCAAGCCGATCGGCAGCGAAGCCGAGCAAATTCAACAGGTCTGCCGGAAGTATCCCTGACTCTGCCCGCCGCGGTCAACGGATTTGTCTGGTCAGCATCACTGAGAATCGTCGGCATCTGACGCTTCCGTCATTGCCCGCAAGGTGGGGGTTGGGTACCGCCTACCGGGTGCAGCCCCGTCGAACGCACGATGCCGCTGGTCGCGTCGAACATCACATCAAAAAATTCCTGAGAACTCCAACTGTTGCAGAACAACCATGAGCAGGCGAGGGCATTGCTCCTCGGGTAAGACTGTGTCCATTGCGATCCCGAGGGACTAATGACGCACAGCACTTCGTCCTTGCTCATTCCCGCCTTGACATGTTCAAAATGCGCCATCCAGCACTTTTTCGATGCGCTGCAATGTTCCGTCAGGGCCCACATAGGCCATGAAAGTCTGCGTGCCCGCCGGGCCGCGCGGGTAGGCCAGTTGTTCACTGCCATCGGGATTCTTCCAGACCATCGCCGGTTCGCCCATCGAGGCAACCATCTCGGGAAGAGTCGAGACACCCGGCTTGAGATTACTGCCGCTCTAGCCAGCGCACGCAGCAACAAGCAGGGCACTGAAAACAACCAGCCCGCGTAGCCATACTGAAAGCTTGCTGTCCATTTCGCCTCCATAGCCAATCAAAGTTGAGTGCATCTTCACAGAGCATGAGTCTACCCGCACCCCGACCCGGTGCTCGCGATAATCGTCAACCAGAGGAATCGCCTGGTCCGTGGGTGCGGGCACTGGTCGGCCGTTCCGCGACCATGCGGTTGTCGTGACGACAAACACGTTCCCGCCCTGACGACGAGCAGGCATCACTGCCAGTTCACCGTCAGCACCGGCGCCAGGCCCATCGGCTGGACCGGCACCCCGACCTGGATATCGAGCAGCAGATGATTGTCGGCGGTCTGGAATTGTTCGACGTGATTGGCCGAACCGCTGTACCAGTTGGCGATCGTCAGCTTGTCGCTGGTGCCGATGATGCTCACCTCCAGATTGTTGCCAACGCGGCGGAACCAGAGTTGGTCCATCGCGATGCCGGCGGCAAACTGCACGAGGTCGGTGTTGCCGGCGGTCGCGTCGTTTTCGGTCACGGTGTCGGCACCGCTGCCCCGCCCAAAGAGGTAGGTATCGTTGCCAGTGCCGCCGACCAGGCTGTCGTCGCCGGCACCGCCGTCCAGCGTGTCATTGCCGGTGCCTCCGTAAAGGACGCCGTCGCCGAAACTGTTGCTCAGCGTGTCGGCCGCATCGGTCCCGACCTGCACGTTGCCCCGAACGTTCATCTGCGCCTTGCTCAGGCTGGTGCCGTCGGCAAAGACGAAACGCTCGATCCGGTAAGTGTCGCTGGCAAACCAGTTTTCGACGGTGATCTGGTCGGTCGCCGCCGGATTGGCCGGATCGTTGACCCGAACGACCAGATGGTTGCCAAACCGTCGGGTCACCAGGTCGCTGGCAGAGATGCCGGCACCCAAGACGATCTTGTCCGCCCCGACCGTTTGACCCCAGTTGTTGCTCCCCTGGTCGTTGATCGTGTCCTGGCCATCGCCCCGGTCGAAGAGATAGGTGTCCGCCGTGCCGCCCATCAGCATCCGGTCGTTGCCGGCGCCACCGCTGATCGTGTTGGCATTGGCGTTGGAACCGTAGTTCTGAGTGTTGGCCTGGATCAGGTCGTCGCCGGCACCGCCGTCGATCGTGCTGTTCACGTTGTAGCCGGATGTCAGCGTGTCGTTGCCGGCGCCGCCGTCGACCAGATTGTTGTTTCCGCTTACTATGATCGCGTCGTTGCCAAGGCCGCCGAGCAAGGTATCGTTGTCGCCAAGGTTGGAAACGACATCGTTACCACTGCTGCCGATGAACAGATCCGCGTGCGTGCTGAACGAAGAATACGAACTGCCCAGCGCCAACCGCGCCGCATCCACTGCCGCCGCATTGGCCGGATCATTCAGGCGCGCATTCAAGCGATCAATTCCCGGCCACCCGGCGTCCTTCAACTGTGCACCTTCGAAGCGAACCATCTCGATCCAATCCGCGACGCCGGTGGCGGCATCGGCGCTGATTCGCGCGTCAAGCGCCCCGTCCATCGCCGCAAAGTCCAGACTGACCCCGGTCTCGGAAGCATCGAGCGTTATGGCGTCAAGATAGGGCTTGAGCCGGGTCTGCAAGGCCAGGCTCTGATACACCGATGCTTTGAGCTGGTCGTAGCTTTGTTGCAGCAGCGCCTGGGTGGCAGTCCACAGGTTGACGGTCACGGTGGCCGCGCCACTCGGTACTGGATTGAAGGTGCGGCCGTTGAAGTGTTCGAGGACGGTAAGCTTGTCGGCCCAACTCTGGTAGGCGGCGCTGCCGGTGACGACACTTTGCACGTTGACGGTGAGGGCATGGCCGGCATAGGCGCCGGTGAAGGTGGCGGCCATCGGGCTGGTGCTGGACCATTCCTTGAGGAGGCTGTCGATCAGTCCCATCTGGGTTGCCCGGTCGTCGGCGGCGGCGAATTGGGCGAGCAGCTCGGCGAGGGTGCTGTTCTGGGTGGCGGCTTCGCGCAGGCTTCTGACCTGCCCGGCGCCCTGCAGGTCCGGCAGGTTGGCGACGCTGCTGGTGTCGAGGTGGTCGCTGAATTGGCTGCGGAAGGTGTCCACGGCCAGGTCGATGTCGGCGCTTTGCGCGGTTTCGCCGAAGTCGCCCAGTTCGCCGCTGGTCTTGACGTAAGTGCCGATATCAGCGATGCGGTTGCCGTTGGCAAGGACGGTGCTGTGACTGGTGTCGTCGGCGTTGAGCGCGGCGATGTCGAGGCTGGCGAGATTGGAGAGTTCACCGGCCTGGCTGACGCCATCCTGGTTCACATCGCGCCAGACGCGCAGGCTGGCGAAGCCAACTTCGGCAGCATCGACTTTGCCGTCGTGGTTGCTGTCGAGTTCAGCGAGGGCGGCAAAGCCATCGACGGCTTTCTGCCCGCTGGCTAGGACGGTGGCGTCGCCGAAGAGTTCGGCGCCGGAGTCGATGAGACCGTTGCCATTACGGTCGCGGACGAGGAAGCCGTCGTCGCGCTTGACCCAGCCGACCGATTGCTTGACACCGGTGCCGGCGATGTCGAACATCAATGGCGTGGTGGCGTTGACGCCGACCGTTTCGATGCCGTCGCCGTCGAGGTCGAGAACCAGGGGGTCGCGGCGTGGGGCGGCGACGGTGGCGGCGGTGAACAGATTGCCGATGCTGTTGACCAGCACGGGCACCATCTTGATGGCTTCGTAGGCGCCATAGGCCGCTAGCAGGCCGCCCACATAGGCCGCCAGAGGCAAGCCAGCGATGGCGCCGATCGCGGCCGCGGCGAGTTCGATGCCACCAAAAATGGCGGCGCTCTCGGCGAAATCGCCCAGCCCGTCGGCGACGATCTGTTGTGCCCCGTCTCTATCGCCGGCAAGCTCGGAAGCCATGGCCTCCGAGCCGATCAACATCAGACCCATGACCATGCCGGCCATATTGGCGCGGTTGAGGGATTCTGACGCCAAGCCTATCCGCGCCGTATCGCCGCTGGCACTCGCGAGATCCAGTCGTTCCTGGTTGTAGGTGACGATGTGATCATTGGCGAGTTTCGCATTTTGCAAGGCCGCTTCACCCGCCATTGTTGTCGGCACTTCAAGAGTCGCGGCGTACCTGCCGGCGAGTTCGGGCGGCAACGGCTTGCCGAGACCGGGTTCTCCGAGCTTGCTGAAATAGTCCGACGTTCCGACGTCTACCAGTCTCTGGTTGGCGTCGAGGAGAACCTTGCCTTCGGCATCCACCGGGATCTTGAGGTTGCTGGTTTCTTGTGCGGAAATGGTGTTGACGTAGTCCAGCACCACCTTGCCTGCCGCTTCGTGATCGCTTACCGCGCCGCTGGCGACCAGGTCGACTTTGAGGCGGCGCAGGTCTTCGACCGCAACGCCGTTGATGTGCGTCACCTCAGGGTGATCGAGAAGCACGGGAAGTTCGGTGAGTGACCAAACGCTGTCCCCCCTGCCCGCAGGTGTCAGGGTCATCACATTGCCTTTGGCGTTGGCCAGCATGAATTCGCGGGAGACAAAATCGTTCAGGGAAAGGGTTTCCCCAACGCCATAAGGGGTGCGTTTGCCTTCGGCAGTGATCGAACCGTTGAAAATCGCGTTGCGGACGTTAACATCGCCAACGACCGTAAGAACGGCCTCTCTGAAAGCATCAGAACTGATTGCCTTTCCCGCATCGACGTCACTGATGTACACGAGCTTGCCATTGCTGTCGGCGGACATCCCGGCCGCAACTTCCCAGCCGTTTGCGCCCCCGATTTGCCCTGAATACGCGACCACATTGGCACCCGGCGTCGGCGACTTAACACTCATTTCTCCAACCTTCGCCTGAAGGTCAGTGACAAACTTTTGTGTCTCGGCAGTGGTTAGTTTTCGATTGTTGAAAACATCGTTACTTGCACGCCAGGCATCGACGAAGTTGATCACATCCTGAGTCGTAGTGGTCATGAGATGCTCTCCGGCTTAGATGAACTTTGGGGTGGGCAACTGGATATGCACTGCCTTTACAATGTCACGGCGGTGAGCCGTGCCCTGTGCATCCAACGCTTCCTGGATAAGTTGCAGGACCGTTGCGGCTTGCGGTGCAAGTGTCTTGGGAATCCCAATATAAGTGAGACGCCACCACTCCTCAGTTCCGTCCCAGAAATTCCCTTCTCCTCTGTTGTAGGCTTGAATACGTATCACCTGACCAGACCAGATCAGCACCATGAAAGTGGGAGGAACGTCATAACCTTCAGCACCTTGCCCTTCGAGGCTGATCAGCACCGCGTCCCGGTCACGGTCGATGGTCCATTTTCTTGGCGCTGGAATGGGATCCCGCGTGGAGAACACCGAGCGGAAGTTGAAGGTCGCAAACCATGCTTTATCTTGCTCGGTCAAGGTTTCATTCACGAATGCCATGTCGTGCTCCTCGGTCAAAGTTGAATTTGATGTTTCCGATCGCTGTTGAACGGCACTGCTCGGTGTCGGCATTTCAAGCAAAAATGCGAAATCCGCCGGCTCTGCCGGGGGACTGGAAAAGTCTGACATTTCAGGGAGTCCATCAGGAAACTTCAAGCCGTGAGCCGCCAAGCACACGACTATGGCTGTTCATTCCGCCTCCACAGCCAGTCAAGGTTGGACGGACAAGTCTACCCGCAGTTCGACCAGGTGTTCGCGATAATCGTCAACCAGAGGAATCGTCTGGTCGTGGCGCTCGACGCCATCGACGGTCACGCTCGTCACACTCGTCACGCCGCTCTGGCGATTGGTACCCGTACGCGTTTGCCATACGGCGATGTGGTAAACCGTCTCGCGATAGCGGTAGTGAATCGTGCATCCCGGCCAGTCCGCGGGCAGGCAGGGAGCGAGGCGCAGTTGCTCGCCCTCGAGCCGCAGGCCGAGCAACGATTCCACGATCAACCGGTACATCCAGCCGGCCGAACCGGTGTACCAGCTCCAGCCGCCGCGGCCGATGTGCGGCGACAAGGCATAAACGTCGGCGGCGACGACGTAGGGCTCGACTTTGTAGGTCGCGACTCCCGCCGCCGTGCGCGCATGGTTAACCGGATTGATCATCTTCAGCAACTCCCAGGCGCGCTCGCGCTCACCCAGTTCGGCAAAAGCCATTGCCGCCCAGACCGCTCCATGCGTGTATTGGCCGCCGTTCTCGCGCACGCCCGGTACGTAGCCGCGAATGTAACCGGGGTCCAGGTTGGACTTGTCGAAGGGCGGATCGAGAAGCTGAACGAGCGCGTACTCGCGCCGCACCAGGTGCTCATCGACCGCCTGCATTGCCCGGCGTGAGCGCGTGATATTGCCCAGCCCATCAGCCGCGCCGGAGAGCACGGACCAGCTTTGCGAGATTGAGTCGATACGGCATTCGACGTTGGCGGCCGAGCCAAGGGGCGTGCCATCGTCGAAGTAGGCGCGGCGGTACCACTCGCCATCCCAGCCATGCTGCTCGATATTCTGGCGCAGACGCCCGCCCTCGTCCCGGCAGAGTTCGGCGAAAGACAAGTCGCCATGGGCACTCGCCACGCTGGCGAACTGCCTGAGCACTTCGCACAGGAAGAAGCCCAGCCAGATGCTTTCGCCCTGGCCATGGATGCCTACCAGGTTCATGCCGTCGTTCCAGTCGCCGGAACCCATCAACGGCAGGCCATGCTCGCCAAAGTGCAGGGCGTGCCGAATGGCGCGCACGCAGTGCTCGTACAGGCTGCCGAGTTCTTCGGATTGGCCGGGCAGGTCGTAGTACGAGTCGTCCTCCGGGTTGACCGGCCGGCCTTCGAGGAAGGGCACGGACTCATCGAGCACTCCGGTGTCACCGATCGACCGCACATAGCGGCATACCGCCAGCGGTAGCCAGAGGTAATCGTCCGAACAGCGCGTCCGCACGCCCCTGCCCATCGGCGGATGCCACCAGTGCTGAACGTCGCCCTCCTGAAACTGACGGCTCGCGCAGAGCAGCAGATGCTCGCGCACCAGCCGCGGTGCGGCGTGGATCAGCGCCATCGCGTCCTGCAACTGGTCGCGAAAACCAAAGGCACCGCCCGATTGGTAGTAGCCGCTGCGCGCCCAGACACGACACGTTAAGGTCTGGTACACCAGCCAGCCGTTGGCCAGCACATTGACCGATGGGTCGGGTGTTTCCACCTGCACTGCGCCGAGTGTGTGCTTCCAATACTGCCAGACCGCTTCGAGAGCGCCGCGCGCCGCTTGTCCGCCGCGGAAGCGGCGCATCAGCTTGTTGGCCTCGTAGGCGTTATGCCCGACGCCAAGCCGGAAGATGATTTCCCGTTCCTGTCCGTCGGCCAGTTCAAAGTTGACCTGGATCGCGCCGCAAGGATCGAGGCCGGCGCCCACCTTGCCGGAAAGGCGCGCACGCTGCAGAGCGGCCGGATTTCTCAGCGTGCCGTTGCGGCCGAGGAATTCGGCACGGTCGCCGCTCAGGTTGCGCGTCTGGTCATCGACGTCGAAGAATGCCACGCGATCGGCAAACTCAGGGCTGTACGGGTTGTGCGCGTAGAGCGTGCCGCTGCGCGGGTCAATTTCGGTACTCACATGCATGGCCGACTTGGCACGCAAATCGCCCAGCACCCACTCGACGTAGCCGGTTGCCGAAAGTCTACGCCGCCGACCTGATTCGTTGCGCACTTTCAACACCGAGAACTTGACCGCTGCGTCGATGGCCACATACACCCAGAGTTCCGAACAGATCCCGTCGACCCGGGTCTCGAAAACGCTGTAGCCGAAACCGTGCCGAATCACGTACGGTGTCGTTGCCGGGGCGGGCAAGGGCGTCGGCGACCAGACCTGGCCGGTCGTCTCGTCGCGCAGGTAAAGGGCTTCGCCGCTGGCATCGCTGACCGGGTCGTTGTGCCAGGGCGTGAGACGGAATTCGTGCGCGTTCTCGCTCCAGGTGTAAGCAACGCCGCTTTCCGAGATGACGGTCCCGAAATGCCGATTGGCCAGCACATTCACCCACGGCGCCGGCGTTACCTGACCAGGGGCGAGAGTGATGACGTATTCGCGTCCGTCGATGGTGAATCCGCCCAGGCCGTTGAACAGGATCAGTTCGCGCTTGGCCAACGCGACCTCAGGGACCTCCGGCCAGTGGCTTCTTCGGTGATGAAGGCGAGGTGGTCGCGGTCCCACCGGGGCGCGGCTGTCGAGTTGCTCGGCCAGCGTTCCCCTACCGTCGGTGATCACGGCACGGGCGACCGACTGGAACAGGATGCGGTCCTCGCCGGATATCTGTTCCGCCGGGCGAACGAAGATTCCGCCCGGCCGATCGATCAGGCTCGCCCCGATTCCCGAGGCGATCAGGCCCATGATCTGCTCCTGCAGTTGTTGCCGGTAACCCGCGCGATCCTCGTTCCAGATCACCAGGTCCACCGCCAGCCCCTTGAGGCGCCAGTAGGCATGCGCCTGGACGAGCTGGCGTACGAGGTCGATGTTGGCGCCGTCAGTGATCTGCAGCAGGACGATCGGCAGATCGCCCGAGATGGCGTAACCCCACAGCCCGGACTGCCCACGGTGATTCTGGATCAGCACGGCGGCGGCAGCGCGCAGGGAGGCGTTGGCGTAAATGACGGAACTGGCCAGGCGTGCATGCAGTTGCGAGTCGGCTTCAGTGGCATTGAGCTGTCGCAGGACGACCTGGCTGTGCGTCCACGCGAGATCGAAGACGCGGTCTGCGAGATGTCGATCCTGGTATTTGTCGACCAGGCAGAGGGCCGTCTCGCGGCTATCGCTGATCCCGGAGACGATATCGATGATTGCCGACTGCTTCGGGTCGAGAGTGATGCGCTGGCGGATGGCGACGATCGGATCGAGTACCGACCCTGCCGATCCGGACAGTTCCCCGGCCTCGATCATCGCCAGCGGATTGCTGGCGTCTCGTGTCCGCCCGATGAAGCGCAGGCGATCGGTTTCGTAAGACAGCGCACCGACATCAGCGCCATGGACCACCATCAGGTGCAGCATCCAGGGCGCTTGCTCGCCCTGCGAGCGGGGCCGGCGCGTACACAGGATCGCGCGCCGCTCGGGCAGGATCTCGGTGTGCACGAAGAGATTGCTGAAGGCCGGATGGATCACATCCGCGGCGGGCGGCGCAATGACCACTTCCGCGTAGCTGGTGACCTCGATTTCGCGGCGCAGCCGCGTTCGATTGGTGATCCGGACGCGGCGCAGTTCGATGTCGTCCTCGGGCGAAACGACGATCTCGGTATAGGTTTCGCAATCGCCTTCACCGCCAGCGAGTGCGTCGCGGCGACGAAACTCGGCCCTCCCCTCCGAGAAAATAGCTTCGTAACTCTCCGGCCGCTTGAGCGTCGGCTGATGGGTGGTCGACCAGAACACACCGCTCCGCACGTCGCGGAGGTAACAGAAACTGCCCCAGTTGTCGCAGGTGCTGTCCTCGCGCCAACGCGTGACAGCGAGGTCTTTCCAGCGGCTGTAGCCGCCGCCGGCGTTGGTGACCATCACATGGTAACGGCCATTGGATAACAACTTCACTTCCGGTATCGGCGTGTCGGGGCTGGTGAACACCCGAACCGGCGTCTCCGCAGCGATCCACTGCGAGCGCACATCGGAGAGCTCTGCGGTGTGCGAAAAGTATGCCGTGGCCTTGGGAATCCGTTCCTGGAGCAACAGCAGGACCGCCTGGAACAGCCGGTCCGACTCAAAACGCCGCTGCATCGGACGATCCAGGAGCAGGTAGGCCAGGGCCAGGAGGCTCATCCCCTGATGGTGGGCCATGTAGGAACGCACCACCGCCCGCGATTGCCCGCGTCGCTGCCGGGCGGGAGTGTAGTCGATTGCCTCGAAGAAGCCGAACCGGCCGATGAAGCCCTCAGCCGCCAGCCGCTGCAGATTCAGGCAGGCCTGCTCGGGAGCCACCATCAGCGCCAACGCCGAGGCATAGGGCGCGATGACCAGATCGTGGGCCAGCCCACGCTTGAGTCCGAGGCCCGGCACGCCGAAGGCGCGGTACTGGTAGTTGAAATGCACGTCGACCGTGTTGTAGCCCGATTCCGAGATACCCCAGGGAACGCCACGATGGCTGCCATACTCGATCTGGCGGGCGACCACCGCCTTGCAGGTCTGGTCAAGCAGCGTGTGGTCGTAGGTCGGCATCACCAGCAGCGGCATCAGGTACTCGAACATCGAACCGCTCCACGAGAGGAGTACCGGTTCGCCGCTGGTACTGGTCAGCAGGCGCCCGAGGGCGAACCAGCTCTCCTGCGGCAGTTGGCCCTGGGCAATGGCCACGAAGCACGCCAAGCGCGCCTCGGAGGCCAGCAGATCGTAGTAACTGGCGTCGGCGCGCTGCTCGGCGACGTTGTAACCAATGGTCAGCAGATGGCGCGTTCCGTCGAACAGAAAGTCGTACTCGATGCGCGCGAAGTTACCGGCTTGCAGCGCCAGGCTTTCGAGGGTCGCCAGGCGCTCTCCGGCATGGGCGCTGCCGGCTATGAGATGCCGCTGCAGGTCGGCAAGCCAGGCATACTGGCTGGGCGTCGTCCCACCGGCGAGCAGCGCCCCGATACACGGGCGCAGATCGCTCTCCAGCGCCGCCAGTCCGCGCAGGGTGGGGATGGCGTCACTGTCGGCAAGGTCGGCAAGCGTGGCAAGATGAGTTTCGAGTCCACTCGGCGCTACCGGCAGGAGCAGCCACGGAGCGAGAAACGTGACTTCGTCCAGTGCCGCGCGGCATTGCCGCACCAGCGCTCGTGCCCAGTCGCCCGCTTCGCTCTCGGATACTGCGTCATCGGTGTCATGCGGGACCTCCGGGATATGCTGGGCATCAAGTCCATCCGCAATTCGGGCAGCGATCTCGGCGGCGCCGGTCGCCAACCGTTCAAACTGCGACCGGGCCGCGCTGAGCGTCGCTGGCGGAGCCGCGGACGCCGACTCAAGTTCTTCCCTGAACGCCGCAATCGGCACCGAAGCGGTTTCATCCGCGCTTTCGCTCAGAATCCTGAGCGTGTCGCTCAAGCCGTCGAGCAGCCGCGCCGAGAGTATTTTTTCATCGGCCAGTGCGAGCAGGCCGGCGCGCAAGGTCAACAGGTGACCGGCCAGATTGCCGCTGTCCACCGTCGAGATGTACAAGGGCGGCAGCGGCTGCAGGGTCTGCGTGTCGTACCAGTTGTAGAAATGCCCCCGGTAGCGCTTCAGTCCCTCAAGCGTGCGCAGCGTATTGGCCGTACGGTCGAGGAGTGGGCCGACCGGGAGATAGCCGAAGTCGTAGGCCGACAGGTTGGCCAGCAGCGCCATGCCGATGTTGGTCGGCGAGGTGCGATGCGCGACCGCTGCGATGCGATACTTCTGATAGTTGTCGGGTGGCAGCCAATGGTCCTCGGGGCCGACGAAATTCTCGAAGAACGCCCACGTCCGGCGTGACAGCGCACGCAGGAACAACGTCTGGGCAAGCGTCAAGGCCGCTTCGAGGCGCGCGAGGGGGCGGCTGATCCACCACGCGGCGAGCGGTGAGGCAGCCCAGAGCAGCAGAATCGGGCCGGCAACGGTCAACATCGCCGGTGTCGATAAGGCCAGATGGACCGCCACCGCCGACGCCAGCGTGGGAGCGATCCACATCGACCGGAAAGACGCCGCGAGATCGGCGCGGCCGCGCTGCGCGGCCTGGCGATCGGCATCGATCGACGGATTCCATTCCAGCAATCGTCGGTGCGCGATCAGCAGTCGCCAGTGCGTGCGCACGATGGCATCCAGACTGTAGAACGCTTCATAAGGAAGACACGCGAACTCGAAGCCGACCTGCATCAGGTGCCGGGAAGTCGAGCGTGCGACGCCCGCCAGATGCTGGCGCAGCAGGACTTCTGCCGGCTTGCGGAGGAACTCGAGGATAGACACGCAGAGGGGAGCGATCAGCACGATGCCGATCACCGACAGAGTCCACCAACCGGCCGATGGCAACAGTGTCCAGCCGAGCAGCAAGAGCAATATCAGCACCGCGGGGACGACGCTGCGGCGCAGGTTGTCGAGCAGCTTCCACTGCGACAAGGCCGAGAGTGGGTTCTCCTCACCCTGCGCAGGCGTTGCGCTACCCTTGCCCCCCGGTACGCGGCGCAGCAACCACCCGGCAAGCTGCCAATCGCCACGAATCCAGCGATAGCGACGGCTGACGTCGGCGCTGTAACGGGCCGGATAATCCTCGTACAACTGAACGTCGCTCAACAGCCCGGCGCGCGCGTAGCATCCCTCGAGAAGGTCGTGACTGAGGATGCGATTGTCCGGAAAGCGACCGCCGAGCGCCTGCTCGAACGAATCGACGTCGTAGATCCCCTTGCCGACGAACGAGCCTTCGCCGAACACGTCCTGGTAGACATCCGAAGCGACGCGTGTGTACGGGTCGATACCCGGCTCTCCGCCATACAGACGTGCATAGCGCGAGCGCGTCGTCCCCGGCAGGCTGATCGCCACGCGCGGTTGCAGGATGCCATAGCCCTCGGTGACACGCCGTTTTTCCGGGTCGTAGCACGGGCGATTCAGCGGGTGCGCCAGGGTGCCGACAAATTGCCGCGCGGCATCGCGCGGCAATTGGGTGTCCGTGTCGAGGGTGATGACGAAGCGCACGGCAGACAGGAGCGCGGTGTCACCGACCACCAGCGCAAAGCCGCTTGATGCGCCAGGCGCACTGCGCAGCAGCGCGTTCAGGTCCGCCAGCTTGCCGCGCTTGCGTTCGTATCCCATCCAGATACCGTCATGCGGGTTCCATCGCCGGGGGCGATGGAAGAGGAAGAAGATGTCGCCGCCGCTCCCGTCGGCGACGTATTTCTCGTTGAGCTCGTCGATTCTCGTCTCGGCCAGTTGCAACAGAGGTCCGTCGCTGGGCAGCGACTCCTGATCGGCGTCCGGGAAATCTGTCAATAGCCCGAAGTGCAGGCGTTGGTCGCGATTGGCCAGGAAGCGGACTTCCAGCGCCTCGACCAGATCCTCGACGTTCTCGGCGCTGCCGAGCATGGTCGGCACGACCACCAGTGTTCGCGCAGTCGGCGGTATTCCTTCCGAAAAGTCCATTCTGGGCAAGGCACGCGGCGTCACCAGCAGGGTTGCCAGCCAGTTGACCAGCGCGACGGCCAACTGACTGCTGGCCAACAGCGAGAGGAGCGCGATCGGCAGCAGTGCGCCCAACGGCAGGCCGAAGGCCAGTGCCTGGGCCAGCAGGCCAGCGCTGAGGATCACGCTGAGCAGAACGATCCCGCCCAGGTAGATCAGCAAGGGGCAGCGTCCTGCCGCTCGCCGCAGGGACCGAGAGCCGGACACGCGGACTTCCGCGGCACGTTCGAGTTCCGGCAAGCCCTTGTCGATCAGGTAGAAGCCGACATGCCGTGCACGCTCGCCGGCGCCGGCGTCGGCGCTGTGCGCACCGACCAGCGAGGCAGCGCGTGCCAGATCGACCGCTTTGCGGGCCACCTCATCCTCCGCCAGGCGACCCGTCTTGGCCAGCTCCTCGGTGGCATGGCGGTAACGATCGCGGGTGGCAAAATCCATGCGGCCATAGACGCCGGCCGGATCCTCAAGCAGAGTCTGCTCGACGATGCTCATCGTTTCGACGAACTCGCGCCAGTCCATCGCGCCGAGAACGCGGAGGCTGCCGATACTGTTGCTGATCGAAACCTGGTCGGCCGCCTGGCGCTGGTTCTCCGACTGCACCAACTGCTCGATGGTCAGACCCGACTCGGACAGCCGTTGCTCGATCCAGGTCAAGGGCAAGGCGAGGGCCGGACCCCTCCCCTGCAAGCGGCGTGCGAGCTCGGCGACGAAGGCGCCGACCATCGGCGGATCCGAGCGCGCCATGTCGGCGATCACCAGAATCAGACTCTTCGGATCCTTTTCGGCGGTCTCGGTCATCCGGTCCGCCCAGGAATCGGCCAGATCGCCCTCGTCCCAACCAACGGCGATACGCATGCCGACGCGACGGAGGTTTTCGATCACCGCCAGCCGCAGCATGATCGGGATGGCCCATAACTCGCCCAGCTTGAGCGCGGTGACGGTCTGGTAGGCGGCCACGAAACGGCCGAGTGTCTCCGTGTCTACCCGCCCGTCGCCATGTGCGACGGTCTCCAGGGCGATGTCATAGACCCGCGGACAGCCCTGTGACGGCCCGCGCGCCAGGCGCGGGAGTTCCCGGCTGTAACCCTTGGGCAGGTGCCTCTTGGCCGTGCTGATCTGCTCTTCGATGAGATAGAAATTGTCGAGCAGCCATTCGCCGGCCGGCGTAATACGGCGATTCGTGCCCACCGCTGCCGTGAGCAGCCGGCACACGCCGACCAGGGCCGACTCGTTCTCCGCCAGGCGGGCGAGAAGCTGGTCCACCGCGCGCCCGGTAGCCAGCGTGTGCGAGGCCGCGAGAGCCTTGCCATGCTGCGCCATCTGATCGGCGCTGAACAACTCCGACCGCAACGGGGCTTCTTCATCCGGATGAATGGGTAGCGAGTCGTCGCCGCGAAAGCGCCTCGTCAACCGCCGCAAGAATCCGGTAAGCGTTGTGCCAGCATTCAATTCGGAGGCCTCCTTTCCACGTAGACGAAAAACAATCTCGACCAAACGCGCCAGGGACTAGTCAGCAAGTAACTCGGCCAGCGGTCCATGGGGCTCCACATGCTGCGCTACCACTTTAACGATGACCGTGATCGGAAAGCTCAACAGCATTCCCCAGACGCCCCACAGCCACGTCCAGAAGAGCAGCGAGACGAACACCGCGGCGGTGTTCATTTTGGCGATCCTGCCGCTCATCCAGGTCGTGACGAAGGTCCCGACCAGCGTCGCGATGGCCAGTGACGCTCCGGCAACGAGGAGCGCCGTCGATAGGCTGTCGAACTGCATGAAGACTGCCATGCCGATGGCGGCGGCGGCGATGGCCGACCCAACATACGGGATCAGGTGCAACAGGCCGGCAGCCACCCCCCAGGCGCCATCGTTTTCCAGACCGATCCAGCGCAGGGCAATCCAGGTCAACAGTCCGACCAGCACGTTGGTTGCTAAAAGCATCAACAGGTAGCGCTGGATCGATTCGTTGATCGCCCCGAGAATGTGCACGGTAATCTTCCTGTTCGACAGCGAGGGCCCCGTCAGGCGCACCAGCTTCCTCTTGTACGTGTCGCCCGAGAGCAGGAGAAAAAAAGTCAGGAAGAGCACCATGGCTGCCTGGGCAACCACCCCTGCCGCTCCCCTGGAGCCCGCCAGGAGCATGTTGCCGACCTGGAAGCCGGGCGTGTCGATGACGACGCGTGTCGCCGGCTGTCTGAGCGGCGACGTGGTGCCGGTGACGTGGCTGGTGGCGTTCTCGATCTCGCGGGCAGCGGTCTGCATCTTCTGCACGGTACTGGCCTGGCCCTGGCGCACGCTGGCCAGCCCGGCGGACACCTTCCTCACCGCTTCCGGCACCTGATCAAGGATCGTCTGCATCTCGGCGCGCAAGGAGTAGGTCCCGAAGGCCAGCGCACACACCACAGCGACCATCACGGAGCTGGTCCCCAGCACACGCGGGATCCCGAGCCGCTCGAGCCAGATCACGAGTGGGTTCAGGGTATAGGCCAACAGGATGCCGAGCAGGAGAGAAATGAACAGGCTTTGCGCCCAGTCCAGGGCGAAGACCACCGCCACCGTCGCCAGGATCGCCAGCGCCACACTCCCCCGCCTGGCCCAGCGCTCGCGGACTTTAGGTACCGCCGCTGGCAACCCGGCAGCCGCCGGCGCATGATCGCCTGCCAAGGCTTCCGTTTGAGGCGCTACCGGGGCGGCGATCGGGGTGGACATCGGTGTTGGCGGCCTGGTCAGTCAAGCGTGGGAGCGCTGCCCGACTACCCACCAAACCGGGGGCAGCCGCGCGCCACCCCAGGAGGATAGCCCGCCACCCGCGCGGCGTATGTTCGCTGCCGTACATTGGCGTCCAGCGGCGCTGGCGCCGGCGTGCGCGTGCACCCTGTCTCAGGCCTGCGCTTTTCAGTCAGTGGGTGGCTTCGCTGCGCTCGCTGGCCTCGCCGCGCAGCCGCTCATCACGCAGACTGCCGAACCAGAGCGCATACTGCCGGGTGAACTCCGCGCCGAGGAAGAAAATCTGTGCCGAGTAATACACCCACAGGAGCAGCGCGATCACCGACCCGGCGGCACCAAAGCTCGAAGCGATGCCGGTGTGGCCCAGATACACGCCAATCACATATTTCCCCAGGCTGAACAGGGCCGCAGTGAAGGCGGCACCGGTCCACACGTCGCGCCAGGACAGCGGCGCGTCCGGCAGCGTCCGGTAAATGACAGCCAGCATGCAGGCAATGACGCCGAACGAAACGAGCGACGAAGTGGTCGAGAAAACCACGGCCGAACTGGCCCACACCCCGTCCGCATAGCGTTCAAGCATCGCCAGTGCCGCGCTGGCGACCAGGGAGAGGAGGAGCAGCAAGGCCAGAACAAGGACCAGGCCAAAGGACAGCAGCCGGGTCCGCAAGAGCGTCCCGAAGCCCGATTGACGCGTCTTGTCGATACCCCACAGTTCATCGAGGCTGCCCTTCAGCTCGGCGAAGACGCTGGTTGCGCCGAGCACCAGCAGGACGCTGGCGACCAGCGTCGCGACCCTCCCCGAGGCGGGATCGCGGGCAGCGGCCAGCAGTGCCTGGATGGCCTGGGCGCCATTCGGGCCGACCACATCCTGCACCTGGGCGACGACGCCGCCCTGGGCCGCCTCGGCGCCGAAGAAGTAGCCGACCACGGCGATCGCCAGGACCAGAATCGGGGTGATCGAGAACAAGGTGTAGAAAGCCAGTGCGGCACCCTTGCTCGCTGCCCGGTGATCGATCCAGGAGATCAGCGACTCGATCAGAACGACCTTCAGGTGGCTGGCCCAGATGGGTGGAGAATGGAGCAGACGATGGACGGTATCGCGGAACACAGGCCTCCTCGCGGCGCAGCTCGGGTAGCCACGAAGTGTGCCACAGCTACCGGCTTCTGTCGCGCGCGCTGACTTCCGCAACTCATGGTGACCTTCCTGGGCGCTTCTCCACGTGCCAACTGGCGCCTGGCCTGAGCGATGACTTCGCGCGCCAGATCCCACAGGTCGGTACGCGCATCGACGACAAAGGCCGCAGAGAGCAGGCTGACATAGAGGCTGGTCGGTGTCGTCGGCGGGATGGGCTGAAGATGCGGCCGCATGTCGACCGGGCACGACAGGAACAATGTCGCCGGGTCCCGGGTTGATCAGCAATCGAGTGATGGCAGCACAAGGCCGGAACGGAACGCTCAGCGGATGACATCTGCAGGTACAGGCAACGAATCAGTGGGGCCTCGTCATCGGCAAACGGTCGCGCCAACTCGCGCTCGATCTCTGTCTGCCAGTCATCAGCATTCGTGGTCCGGCACTCGAGTCCGATGGAGTAGCCCGGTGCCTCGGCAAAGCACAGGCCACCGTCGGCCGTCCAGACGACGCGCGTCCTCAGTAACGGGTTTCCTGCCTGCATGGCCTCGAGTCCGGAACGAATTCGCTGCGCATCGAGAGCACCCGAGCGTTCGGCGATGGCGACGAAGTTCATGCACGAAACGCGATCCGCCAAGAAGAAAAAGGCTGCTGCGGGATCGAGTGGCCGAAGAACTGATGGTCTGGACATTCCTGTTCTACGATTCCGCCGCAGGGTCCTCTTGTTTCACGATGATCTGCCAAGCATACATCAGGCCCGCTTCGTTGAACTCGGACCCCGTTTCCAGATCACGCCACCAAACCGACGAGCAGGAGTCCGCTCCGAGATACCGCCAACGGCGATGTTCCCCGCTGCATAACTCGATCTCATAGATTGCGTTTGACTCGGGTTCGATCATTGGAAAAACCCTCTTTCTGCATGCCGGGATTCTACTCGGTTCGCCGGCGGGTTCGGCGCGCATCGTCAAGTTTCGGCTCAGCGTTAGCGGCCGGAGACTACCTGCCGGCTTGGCTTACGGAGATTTTGGCTTCGCTGGGCGAAGGTTGCGCAAGGAAATCGAGTGTGAGATTCGCCAACGCCCGGACACCGATGGTCAGGACCCTTTCGTCAATCCAGAATTTGGCAGAATGGTTGGGAAACACCTGCTCCGGCGGCGTTCCGTCGGGCACTACACCGAGGAAGAAGAAGAAGCCTGGGACAAGCTTCTGGTAGGCCGAGAAGTCTTCGGAGACCGTGACCTTCGGATTGACGAATACATTGGCTTCACCCAGAGTCGCTCGCAGTGACCGCGCGCCGAACTCGGCGAGCCGTTCGTCGTTGTTCGTCACGTCGTAGTCGCGGACGATGGTCAGCTCCGCGCTGCCGCCCGCACTTTTCGCGATCGACTCAGCAGTGGTAATGATTCGTCGATGGATGTCGCGGCGCATCCCTTCATCCAGTGAGCGGATGGTGCCCAGCAGCTCGACAGAGTCCGGGATGATGTTTGAACGGTTACCCCCGTTGATGGCGCCGATCGTGATCACTGAAGGTTCCAACAGCACATTGACCTGGCGACTCTGGATCGTCTGCAGTCCGAGAACGACCTGGGATGCGATGACAATCGGATCAGTCCCCAGCCATGGCAATGCACCGTGGGTTTGAGCACCCCTGACGACAATCTTCAATGTATCGCCACTGGCCATGAACGGTCCTGGACGGTAGCCCGCGTGGCCCAATGGCGTGCGGCTGTTGAGGTGCAAGCCGAAAATTGCGGCGGGCACCGGGTCACGCAGCGCACCCTCCTTGACCATCAGGCTTGCTCCACCCTCTTCCCCAGGTGGAGCGCCTTCCTCGGCCGGCTGGAAAATGAACTTCACCGTACCCGGCAGTTCATCCTTCATGGTCGCGAGAATCTCGGCCACACCCATAAGGATCGCTGTGTGGCCGTCGTGTCCGCAGACGTGAGCGACGCCGACCTCTTGCCCCATCCACATGGCCTTTGCCTTGGAGGCGAACGGAAGGCGGGTCTGTTCGCTGACCGGCAATCCATCCATATCGGCGCGTAGCGCAACCACTGGTCCAGGCAGCCTCCCTTTCAGGACTCCCACGACGCCTGTGTGAGCGACGCCCGTTCGAACGTCGATACCCAGGTTTCTGAGGTGCTCGGCTACCAGCCTGGAAGTGCGAAATTCGCGGTTGCCCAACTCGGGGTTCTGGTGGATATCGCGTCGCCAGCCAATGACCTTGCTTTCCAGTGAGTTCGCGAGTTGGGCCACTTGCGGCCGATTCGCTGGGTCATCCGCGGCGAGTGCATTGCTGGGCGATGCTGCTGCGATCAAGACTGTTGCAATCAGTGATTTCGCATTCATGGGCTGCTCCAAAAGCGTGCAGATGACCTTAGCCCGAGTTTAACAGGCCAAACAATATTCTTATAAACAATGTGTTATAAGGCCATTTTGCACAACAAAAAACTCCACCTTCGCAACGCGCTGATTAAATACATGTTTTTACCTCGGATGTTAAACTTGGGTTAGGTGATTCACACGAAAGAAGATCCCCGAATTCGGATAAAGGGACAGTGTTGCCAAAGGTACTCCTCCCCCTTCAAGGGGGAGGTCGGGAGGGGGATGGGGTAAAGAGACTGCTCCCTTCTGTGCCTTTTAACCCCATCCCCTCCCCGACCCTCCCCTTGAAGGGGAGGGAGCGCGCCCGTGGCTGACATGTGCATTCCTGGGAATCGCCTTATTGGGCCGCTTCCCGGTCAGCGCAGGAGCGCTGTCTTGCCCCCTCAACTCGCGACCAGTGCGGGTGACCTGCCGATTTTGACGACACCGAAGGGCTATCCCGATGGGCAAGCGCATGGGAATTGTAGGCTACGACAGCGCTCCGGCAAACCTGCCCGGAATGCCGCATCTCGATCTGTACTCTCTGCCCCACCCACTACAGCGGGAAAGGCAGCCTCAGCCGCTTCAAGGTCATCTGCAGGAACTTCCCCGATATGGCAACATGATGGATGATGTTGCCAGTCAGCCGGAAGCGGGCGAACCGCGGCGGCGGGTTCTGATCGCTATCAACAAGCGGGCTGCCTGCCGGAGTGGCAACCAGCAAATTTCGAAAAACCGGGAGTTGGCAATGAAGAAACTGGTCCTGGCCCTTTCTCTGGCGATGCAGGTCGGGGCGCTGGCCTATGCCGATCGGTCGCTACCCAGCTCTACGGGCATCGAAATCAAGGATTACCCCTGGCAGGCGCCGGCCGGCGAGAAGAGCGAAGCGCTGGAGCGCAAGGGCAACAGGAAGCGCGGTGAGGAACTCTACGCGCTGTGCCGCAGTTGCCACCTGCCGTCGGCGGGCGGACTTTCCGACGGCAGCATTCCCCAGCTCGCGGGCCAGCACAGCAGCGTGCTGATCAAGCAGATGGCCGACATCCGCGTCGGCTTGCGGGACAACCCGACGATGTACCCGTTTGCCGCAGTGCTGACCGATCCGCAGGATCTGGCCGATCTCGCCGCGTATCTCGAAGGCCTGTGCATACCCCTCGACCATGGCCAATACGACGCCCACGATGCAGTCCGGCAAGTGGCGAAAGGCAGAGATCTTTACGAAAAGGAGTGCCGGGTATGCCACGGACCGGGCGGTGAAGGGTCCAGGCACAAGATCTATCCGGTGATCGCAGGGCAGCACTATCAATACCTGCTACGCCAGATGACCGAGATCCGCGACGGCAAGCGGCGCAACGCCAATCCCGAGATGGTCAGGATCATCAGCAAGTACAGTGACGATCAACTGCTCGCGATTTCGGCTTACCAGGCGAGCCTGATGATGCCGGGAAAAATGTGCAAGGCCAAGGCGCCGGCGAGGAAGCAGTAGGCACGCCGTTCGCGCGCGACGCCCGTCGATCAGTGCCCTGCTCGCTGCGCTGGAGCACAGCTTAACCACTGTCTGGAATCCGGGGAGCACGACACTCTGCTGTTGATCCTGTCGGCAAAGGTGACAGGCCATGACCGTGGCCACCACCGGCCAGGCTATGCAGAACGGTGTCGGCTGGTGCAAGGCGCCGCGCACCGCCATTACGGACAACTCGTTCGTCAAAGGCGAAGGGTTTTCGCCCAAGGCCCGCCGCGAACTGCTCGGGCATTCGCACATTCGCAGCTCTCACTTTCGCTCTGAATCTGTTGATGAATCCCTGATCCGTTCCTCGATCTTCGGCGGACACTGCGACAAAAAGTAGATATCATTGGTAATTATCTTTTTTCGGAGCTTCACATGGATACCGCACGCCTTTTTCAATCGGGCCGCAGCCAGGCCGTTCGGCTACCCAAAGAGTACCGGTTTGCCGGCACCGAGGTGGCTGTGAAGCATTTTGGCAATGGCGTTCTCTTGCTGCCTGTGGATGACCCATGGGAAACCCTGGAAACCGCGCTGTCATCCTTCGAGCCAGGGTTTGTCATGACACGAGAGCAGCCAGCAACGCAAGTTCGTGCCGAGATTGCCGTATGATTCTGCTTGACACCAATATCTGCATTTACATCATCAACACCAAACCGTCCGAAGTGCTGGCGCGGTTTCATCAGTATCGGCTCGGTGAGATCGGGCTTTCGAGTGTGGTGGCCGCGGAACTTGCCTTTGGTGTTGCCAAAAGCGCCTCGGCGCGCAATCGCCAAGCGCTGGAAATGTTTCTGGCCCCACTGGAAGTTCTCCCTTTTGATATGGCTGCCATGTGGGCTTATGGTGATTTACGCACGGACTTGGAGCGCCGGGGGCAGTCAATTGGTTCTTTGGACACCCTGATTGCCGCGCACGCACTGAGCGTCAATGCCGTGCTGGTGACCAACAACACCCGCGAGTTTTCCAAAGTCCAGGGGCTGCAATTGGAAAACTGGGTGGCTGCCAAGTGATTCCAATCTCCATTGGCAGCGAAGCCGACGGCAGTGTGACCGTACTCGACAGTTGCTCGAACCGCTGCGCCACGGCGCCCATCCGCTCCACGCCTTGCCGCCCGCCGAGCGCGCGCGCCTGGAACAGGTAGTCGGCGACTGCGCCGATCGCTTTCAGCGCAGCGGTTCCGGGGTGGAGGGTCGCAGCGGTCAACCGGCCCTCCGTCACCGTGATCGCCATCTGTTGACCAGCTAAAGGAACCATGACACCATGGATAGTGTCACATGATCACGAAATTGTTTGATCAGGTGGTGGGGGAACTGTCCTCCGCAAAGTGCAACATTCGCTGTGATGATCTGGCAAGGCAGTTGACTCGCTTGGGATTTGAGGTGCGCGAGGGTAAACGAGGTGGACACAGAGTGTTTGTTCATGGTGGGCTATCCGACTTCACTTCAGGATCGTTCAACTGTGGCCACGGACGAAACCCGGAGATCAAGCCTGCTTACATCACCAATGTATTGAGAATTCTGCACGTCCATAAGGCCGAGATTCTGATTTACCTGGAGAAACGCAATGTCCATTGACCCTTATGCCTATAACATCACCGTTCGACGCGCCATGTTTGAAGGTGAAGTCTGCTTCGAGGCGCGCGTAAAGGAACTGCCCGACCTCATCGAATATGGCGATTCGCCTGAGGAAGCCTATGCGCTGGCCGTGGATGGCATTGAGACCACGGCCGAGATGCTGAGTGAGAAGGGACGGGTGATGCCTGTGCCCACTTCTCCGGCAAATGACTTCAGCGGTCGGGTGACTCTCCGTGTTGCCCGTACACTGCACCGTGCTCTGGCGGAAGCTGCAGATGAGGAAGGCATCAGCCTCAACCAGCATCTGGTGAACATTCTGAGTTATTACTCGGGCTTCGCTGCTGGCCATCAGGCCGATAGGGTTCCCTGGACGAATCTGCGGACTACTCCCAAGGCTGCACATTCTGCCAGAAGTCCCCATTTACGCGTCGTTTACTCCAGTGACTTGAAGTCGGCGTCCGGCTGGCGTTGATCAGAATGATCACACCATTACAGCATGCGGTTGAATGCTTGCAGATTCGCGACGTACTGATACATGACTCGGAAGCCTTCATAGCAGAAGATTTCGACCCAAAATATGGCGCTGGCGTAGATGGCCTGCAAATTCAACTGAAGCACATGGTTAGCCATAGTCAGGTGCTCGAAGTCGAGGATGGAGAGCAGACACAGCAGCTTTTTCGAGTCTTCATTCAGTTAGGTGCCCGCTGGGTAGAAGCGGCACCAAGGGAACAAGGCGGTGGCGAAGGAACTGTTGCAGAAGAGCAGGTAAAGGCTCAAATTGAAGCGACGCTGATTGCTGAATATGCTCTCACCGATCACCCAGGAAAGGAGGCGCTTGATGCCTTCGCGCTGAAAAATGCCAGCTATCATGTCTGGCCATACTGGCGTGAGTATCTGTCCAGCCAGTGTCAGCGGATGGGGTTGCCCAAGGTAGTCGTCCCGACAATTCAGGTCGCTCAGCACCATCTTCAACAAGGCGAAAGCAGGGATATCGCTGACTCCTGATAGCAGAAAACAGAAATGACATCAGCAGTCATCACGCCGCCTTCCTCTCTGGCATGACCGTCTGGATCAGTCCCCGCATGCCCGCCGCCTTCAGGTCAATGAGCAGGCCTGTCGGGCTGACCGTCACCCGTTCCACCAGCAGTTGAATGATCCTTGCCTGCTCGGCGGGGAAGAGTTCATCCCACACTGGCGCTATAGACTGTAGCGTCCTGATGACCTGCTGGGCGTCTGCTGCCGGCTCAAGCGCCACCACTTCACTGATCGCCTGAGACATCACCTCGGGCGCCTGCAGCACCTTCCTGACTTGAGCGATCACCGCCGCCTCGATCTCTCCGGCTGGCACCCGAGACACCGAGCACGCCTCCTTCCCGATCTTCATCGACGCCGTATTGACGTAGTAGCGATACCGCTTGTCGCTTTTCCGGGTGGCGCCAGGTGTCATCGCCCAGCCATCATCGGCGAAGATCAACCCCTTCACGAGTGCGGGCGCTCGGGAAGGGCGGTTCTACCGAGCACGTTGTTCCGGCTCCCCTCGCCCCAACATCGCCTGGACCTGCTCCCAAACGGCCCGATCCAGAATCGCTTCATGCTCGCCGGCGAAGTGCTTGCCCTTGTACGCGGCGACGCCGATGAACACTGGATTCTTGAAGAGCTTGCAGAGGTAGCCCTTGTCGATCAGCTTCCCGGCACGGGTGGATCAAGAACAGTCGACATTCATCATGCCGAGTCCAGTACCTCATGAAGCGGCAGAACCTCGTCCACAAGGCGCTGGGCCTGCGCGAGTGACAAGGCGTCCTCCGCTGTCTGCCCCCGTGATCCCTTGCCAGGGGCCGGATCGCTTCTCAGGGATGGCAAGCTTGCCGTTCGCCGGTGCGACGAGAAAACAACGACAATCGGGTCCATTCCCACAGCCGTCCCCTCGCCGCCATGCTCGACGCCCGCCAACACCCGGAACAGTTTTCCCGCCGCATTCTCGTCGCCGTCACCGGCCTCTCGCCGCAGATCGTCACCGAGACGCTCTACGCGCTGGCCGTAGCGCCATCAGCCAGGCGCTTCGTGCCGACCGAAATCCATCTGATCACCACCCGCACCGGGGCCGAGAAGGCGCGCCTGGCGCTGCTGTCCGATGATCCGGGGTGGTTCCACCGCCTGTGTCGAGACTACGCGTTGCCGCCGATTTGTTTCACCACCGACACCATCCACACCCTCGAAGACGCCGCCGGCAAGCCGCTCGACGATATTCGCTCGCCGGCAGACAACCGCCGCGCCGCCGACGGCATCACCGGCATCATCCGCCAGCTCACTGCCGACCCCGACTGCGCGCTGCACGTCTCGATCGCCGGCGGACGCAAGACGATGGGCTTCTTTCTCGGCTATGCGCTGTCGCTCTACGGTCGCCCGCAAGACCAACTGTCGCACGTGCTGGTCTCCGAACCCTTCGAGGCCAGCATCGGTTTCTACTACCCGACGCCGTCGAGCCGCGTTCTCGAAATGCCCGGAGGTCGCCTGGTCGACAGCGCGCTGGCGCAGGTGACGCTCGCCGAACTGCCCTTTGTCAGCCTGCGTCACGGCCTGCCCGAAGCGCTGCTGACCGGGCTGGCAAGCTACAACGAAACCGTCGAAGCCGCCCGCCGCGCGCTCGCGCCGGCCGAACTGCAGATCGACCTCACGGCGCGTCGAATCCGTGCCGCCGGCCACGAGTTTGGTTTGCCGCCCGCCGAACTCGCGCTGCTCAGCGTCTTTGCCCGGCGCGCTCTGCGCGGCGAAGCGCCTTTGCCGGCGCCAGCCAAGGAATTCCCCGACGCCGACTGGAAACGGCGCTATCTCGTCGAGTTGCGCTGGATCGCCGGACCGCTGGGCGACCTCGACGAAACCGAGCGCGCGCTGCGCAAAGGAATGGACGGCGGCTACTTCTCGGCGCATCTGTCGAAGCTGCAGAAGATTCTCAGGCGCCAGCTCGGCCCCGCCGCCGAGCCCTACCTGATCAGCGACGGCGGTACCCGGCCGCGCCGCTACAGCCTTGGCCTGCGGCCGGTGGCGGTCAGTTATGATCCGCTACCAGGACCACAACCGATCGGCGACCCGATCCACTCCCTTCTTCCCGGAGCATAACCATGAACACCCTCATCAGCTTTCTCGGCAAGGGCAAAGCCGACGCCCGTACCGGCTACCGCACGGCGAACTATCGTTTCGACGCCTCCTTTTCGCGCAGCGTGCCATTCTTTGGCATTGCGCTGGCCGAATACCTGAAACCCGATCGCCTCGTACTCGTTGGGACCTCCGGCAGCATGTGGGACGTCTTCTTCGAGGGCGAAGGCGCCGGCGACGATGCCGTGCTGCAACTGATGGCTGCCGTCGAGGCTGGAGAGGTCGACGACGCGCTCCTTGACCTGCCGCGCCGCCAACTCGGTGCGCGGCTTGACGTGCAGGTCGAGTGCCTGTTGATTCCCTACGCACGCGACGCCAGCGAACAGGCCGAAATCCTCCGCCTGCTCGCCGGCGTCGTGCGGCCCGGCGGAAACCTTTCGCTAGACGTCACACACGGCTTTCGCCACCTGCCGATGCTCGCGCTGGTCGCGGCGCGTTACCTGGCGCGCGTCGTCGGCGTCAAGATCGACGAACTCTATTACGGCGCCCTCGAAATGACGACTCCCGACGGCGAGACGCCGGTTCTGCGGCTCGGCGGCCTGCTGGCCATGCTCGACTGGGTCGACGCGCTGGCCACCTACGACAAGGACGGCGACTACGGTGTCTTCGCGCCGCTGCTCACCGCGGACGGGATGGAGAAAGGGAACGCCGACCTGCTGCCCCGCGCCGCCTACTTTGAACGTACCGGCAACCCGGTGCGCGCGCGTGAGACGCTGGGCAGCGTCTTTCCCTCGGTCGAGGCCCATCGTGGCGCCCTTGGCGGCCTGTTCAGCGAAACCTTGAAGAAGCGGATCAGTTGGTTTCGGCGCGGCAAGCGCGACGACTGGGAGCTGTCGCTCGCCGACGCCTACCGCGAACGCGGCGATTACCTGCGCGCCGCCACCTTCATGTACGAGGCCTTCGTCACGCGCGCGTGCAACGAGCAAAGTGACGATCCCACCGACTTCGAGCTGCGCAAGAAAAATTACGCCATCGCGCGCGCCCAGCAGCCCGAGGTCGCCAAGCTCGAGTACCTGCGCAACTCCCTCGCGCATGGGGTTCGACCGCGTGCTGATCAGGAGGCCCGTACCCTCGACGATGAAGGCCGCCTGCAGACCGCACTGAAGTCGCTGCGCAACAAACTCTTCAAGCTGTAACCCGGAGACCCCACCGACATGAACCTTCTCGAACAGTCCGCCCGCGTCGCTCTGGCCGCCTTCCTGCACGACATCGGCAAACTGGCCGAGCGTGCCGGCATCGACCACCACGGCCAGCTCGACGCCCACCGCACGCTCTATTGCCCCTGGCACCAGGTTGGCGCCGATGCGCGTAACGGTTACCACAGCCACATCCACGCCGCCTACACCGGGCTGGCCTGGGATGCACTCGAAGCGACCGGCCATTTCCCCGACCTGCGCCGCGACTCACCGCCGTTTGCCACCAGCGCCGACGGCAACGTCACCGACTCGGCGGTCAATGCCGCCAGCGCGCACCATCGGCCGGACACCTTCCTGCAATGGATCGTCGCCACCGCCGATCGCGTCGCGTCGGGCTTCGAGCGCGACAAGTTCGAAGCCGAATACAACAGCAGGAAGGAACGCGACAACCATTACCGCGCCCGCCTGCTGACGCTGCTCGAACAGATCGGTAAACGCGAGGTCAAGGAAGGCGAACTGCAGTGGCGCTACGCGCTGCGGCCGCTGGCGCCGGAGACCCTCTTTCCGCAGCCCGCCACCGAGTGCACGCCGCGCGACGACAAGACCGCACGCGCCGAGTACCTGGCGCTGTGGGAAGAGCTCGTCGCCGGCATCCGGCAAATCCCGAAGGCACATGTCCACGCGCTGCCGCTGTGGCTGGACCACTTCGACAGCCTGTGGCTGACGATGACGCATGCCATCCCGTCAGCCACGGCTTTCGGCGTCAAGCCCGAGGTCTCGCTCTACGACCACAGCAAGGCCACCGCCGCGCTGGCCACCGCACTCTGGCGCTGGCATCACGACCAGGGAAGCGAAGACGTACGGGCCGTTCGCGAAGGTTGGGCTGAAGAGAAGATCCTGCTCGTCCAGGGCGACTTCTTCGGCATCCAGGATTTCATCTTTGCCGAAGGCGGCGCGACGCAGAAGCACGCGCACAAGCTGCTGCGCGGCCGCTCTTTCCAGGTCTCGCTGCTCGCCGAATGCGCCGCATTGAAGCTCCTCGAAGCGCTAGAACTGCCGCCGACGGCGCAGATCATCAACGCCGCCGGCAAGTTCCTGATCGTCGCGCCGAACACCGCCGGCGCACACGCCGCCATCGCGCGCTGCCGGCAGGAACTCAACGACTGGTGTCTGGCGCACACCTACGGCGAGATCGGCGTCGGCCTGGCGAGCACGCCAGCGTCGTGCAACGACTTCGCCGCCGGCCGCTTCGGCGAGCTGACGCAACGCCTGTTCGCCGCGCTCGACAGCGCCAAGCACCAGCGCTTCGACCTCTGCGCCGATAACGCGACTTGCACCTTCGACGGCTTTCTCGATCAGTTCGACAACACCCTCGGCGTCTGCGCGATCAACGGCCGCCATCCGGCCGACGCGGAAGCGTCGGCGCGGCGCGGCTATTCCTTGTCGACGCTGGCCGACGACCAGATTCGCATCGGCGAGCAACTGACCCGGCACGCCCGCCTGCTCGTCGCGCGCCAGCCCGAAAAGCTGCCTGTGCTCGGCCTCGACTACTTCGGCTACCGCCTGGCGATCGTCCCGACCGCCGATGAATCGGGCAAGTACGGCGAACTGGCGCGCACCGGGACACTGCTGCGCGTCTGGGACTTCGACGCCGCCGAGGCCGACGGCACCCTCTGGCGCGGCTATGCGCGGCGCTTCGTGAACAGCTACGTGCCGCGCTTCGACGCCGGCGATGCGCAGACCGCCGGCAAGTACGGCAAATGGGAAGGCGAAGCCGACTTCGCGCGCGAGACCGGCGGCGACCCACAGCGCGCCGCAGCGATCAAGACGCTGCACCACATCGCTTGCGAAGACCGCCGACTGACGGTCGACGACCGCTGGCAAGGCGAAATTGCCCTGCTCACCGTCAAGGGCGACATCGACGACCTCGGCAGCCTCTTCCAGCAAGGCCTGGAAAAACCGACCTTCGCCAAGATGGCTTCGCTGTCGCGCCAGATCAACGCCTTCTTCGCCCTCTGGCTGCCCTGGTTCTGCGAGCACGGCCGGGATGCTCACGGCGTCGCCCGTTACCGCAACACCTACACCGTCTTCGCCGGCGGCGACGACTTCTTCCTGATCGGCCCGTGGGAGTCGACGCTGGCACTGGCGACCCAACTGCGCGCGAAATTCGCCGCCTACGTCGGCAACCCCGGCATCAGCTTCTCCGCCGGCCTGAGCATGACGCACCCGAAGACGCCCGTTCGCCAACTCGCGCGCAGCACCGAAACGGCGCTCGCCGCCGCCAAGGACCAGCCGGCCAAGAACGCCGTCACGCTCTGGCAGCGCAGCGTCTCCTGGGCCGACTGGCAGACGCTGATGGGGCAGCGCCGAGCCGCACTTGAAGCGCTGATGGCGCGAGCCGGCAGCCACGGTGCCGGCTTTTCCACTGGACTCACCTACACCCTGCTGCAGCTCTCCGACCGCGCCGAGAGCAAGCGCCCGCAAGACGCCATCTGGCGCTCGCAGCTTCATTACCGGCTGGCCCGCTTCTTCCGCGACCGTGTCAAGGGCGACGAAGCCGCGCGTGACCGCCGCGAGCAATTGCTCACCGACGCCATCCGCGAGATCGGCGGCGCACTCGGAATGTACAAGGGCGCCTACCGGCTGCCGCTGTCGGTCCTGCTCTACCGGCAACGCGAATGATGGCCCAACCGGCACGGCAAGCTTGCCGCAGCAGACACTGAAGCGAACCTGGCACACAATACCCTCAAGGAGAACAAACGATGACCATCAACCTGGCTACCTTTCCACCCGACGCAGAGTTGTTCAACGGCGAGGCCGAAGCGGTCGCCAAGCGCCTCGATCAGGCCGCGGCTTCCCTCAACAAACCGACGCAGATTCGCCGTTTCTACGACGAACTGGTCGGCTGGCAGGAGCGCATCGACGGCGACGACGAGAAGTTCAGCCAGTACGAAGCCTTCATCAAGATGCTCAACGCCAAGGTCGCCTACGCCAAGGGCCGCAAGCTGGTCGATGACGAATTCGTCGCGTGGTTCCGCCTGTGCATCAAGACGACCACCAGCGCCAGAGCTCTGGACCACTTCCGCCTTCACTTTGAAGCCGTCCTCGGCTTTCTCAAGGCGCTGCGCAACCAATAACAGCCAGGGAGAAAAACAATGCAACTCACCCGGATCAAGCAACTCACCGCCACCCTCACCCTCAAAACCGGCCTGCACATCGGTGCCGGCGACACCGAAATGCGCATCGGCGGCACCGACAACCCGGTGGTCAAGAACCCGCTCGACGGCCAGCCGTACATCCCCGGCTCGTCGCTGAAAGGCAAGATCCGCTCGCTGCTCGAATGGCAGATCGGGCTGGTCAGCGTCGCCAACGGCAATCCATTCTCCTTCCAGCACCTGGCCAAACACGACAGCGCGGAAGCGCGCGATCTGTTGCGCCTGTTCGGCGGCGCACCGGGCGGTGACGTGGAGAACCTGGTCAGGCAGATCGGCCCGACCCGCATCGCTTTCTGGGACTGCGCGCTGAACGGCGAATGGCTCGCCAGGGCAAGAGCGCGCAACCTGCTCAGTACCGAAGCGAAGAGCGAAAACTCGATCAACCGCATCGCCGGCGTCGCGGAAAACCCGCGCTTCACCGAACGCGTCATCGCCGGCGCCGAGTTCGACTTCCGGCTGTCGCTGAAGGTCATCGACGGCGAGGACCTCCTGCCGCTGTTGCTGCGCGGCCTCAAGCTGCTCGAACTCGACAGCCTCGGTGGCTCCGGCTCGCGCGGCTACGGCAAGGTCGCACTCGCCGGGCTGACGCTCGACGGCCGGCCGATCCAGGCCGATCTGGACGCTGTCCAGGTCTTCGCGACAGGCGGCTGAACGATGCCGTACGCCCTCCATCGCGCCACGCTGGCGCTGCACACGCCGCTCGGCACGCCGCTCGCCGGCGACACGCTCTTCGGCCAGCTCTGCTGGGCGCTGCGCGAAGCCGCCGGCGAAGCCGAGCTCACGCGCCGCCTCGACGGCTATACGCAGGGTCAACCCTGGCTCGTCGTCTCCGACGGCTTGCCGGCCGGCTACCTGCCCAGACCAACGCTGCCGCAGCACTTCGCCGCGCCGGCGGCGGACCCGGCGCAGCGCAAGGCGGCCAGGAAGAAGCGCTGGATTCCGGTGGACGGTACGGGTGCCGCGTTCGCCGCGCTGCTGGCCAGTGCCGTCGATGACGCCGTCGCCTACGGCAGCGCACCGCGACAGACCGTGCAGGCGCACAACACGCTCGATCGCCTGACCGGCAGCACCGGCGAAGGCGTCTTCGCACCCTACACGGTGGCGCAGACCTTCCACGCCGCCGGGCAGCGCATCGACGTGTACCTCGTTCTCGACACCGAGCGCGTCGGCGCCGACGAAGCGGGATGCCTGCTAGCAGCCATCGGCAGCACCGGCTTCGGCCGCGACGCCGGCGTGGGCCTCGGCAAGTTCACGCTGGTCAGCCTCGCAGCCGCCGACTTCGCTGTCCCCGCCGGCGCCAATGCCTGCTGGACGCTCGCTCCCTGCGCGCCGCAGGGCCTGGGCTTCTCCGGGTCGCAGAGCTACTGGCGAGTGCTCACCCGCTTCGGCCGCCATGGCAACGCGCTGGCGCTCGCCGGCAAGCCGTTCAAGACGCCCGTGCTGCTGGCCGCCAGCGGCGCCGTCCTGACGCCGATCAGCGACTTCGCCCTCCGACCTTTCGTCGGCCAGGGACTCGGCGGCGCCGGGCAACTCTCCAAGGCCGAGCCCGCCACCGTGCAGCAAGGCTACGCCCCTGTCGCAACGATCGCCCTGGAGGCCGCACCGTGACCATTACCCCGCGCACCATCGTCCGCCACCTGGCCATTTCGACGCTGTCGCCGATTCATGTCGGCTGTGACGAAGTCTATGAGCCGAGCGGCTTCGTCATTGACGCCGGCCTGCTGCACGTCCTCGACCCGGCTGACCTGTCGCTGGCTCTGAGCGACAACGAACGCCGACAGCTTGCCACGCTGGCCGACCAGCGCGAGCCGATCGGCGCGCTGCAGCGCTTCTTCCGGGATTCGGCGGCGCGTTTTGCCGAATTCGCGCGCAGCCAGGTCGCGGTCACCGAGGCGATCGCCCGCGAATACGCCGACAAGGCCGGCCGCCCGATGCAGCGCGGTCGCGACGGCGAGCCGACCTATAACGTCTTCCCGATCGCCCGCACGGCCTATCGGCCGTTCGACGGCACACCCTATCTGCCGGGCAGTTCGCTCAAGGGCAGCATCCGCACCGCGTGGCTCAACCGGCTCAACGATGGCGCCGCGCCGCCCGACCGGCGAGCCAGCCCGCGCAGCCTCGAAGAGCGCCTGCTCGGCTACACCGCCGGGAAATTCGAGAACGACCCCTTCCGCCATCTGGCGCTCGCTGACGCACACGCCGACGACGGCGGAGTTCCCCCGCCGACGCGTGTCATCTACGCGATCAGCAAGAAGAAGCGCCTGCCGCGTGAAGGCGAACGCGGATCGCCGGAGCTGAAGGTTTTTCTCGAGACCATCCCCGACGCCATTCCGGCCGGTTTTCTCGGCGAGATCCGGCTCGACAACGACAGGATGCGCTGGAACAGCCTGTGCGACGCGTGCAACGCCTTCTACCGGCCGCAGCTCGAGGCCGAGCTGGATCATCCCGTCCTCGGCCGGCTCCTTGACGCCGACTGGGCACGGCTGCTTGCCGATCTGCTCGGCGGTGAACTCGGCGAACTGATCGCCGCCAGGCAGGGCTTTCTGCTGCGCGTCGGCCGGCACTCGGGTGCCGAATCGGTCACCCTCGATGGCGTGCGGCGGATCAAGATCCTCGGCGCGCGCGTCGACGGCAAGCAAACATCCGACTATCGTCCGAACACCACCGAAAAGCGCTACGCCAGCCTCAGCCGTGCCGCCGACAGCGGGCTGTTGCCTTTCGGCTGGCTCTGGGTCGATGCCAGTGAGGACCGGCATCGCCACCTGTCGGACACCGTCCGCCAGAAACTCGCCGTTCGCAGCCGGCCGCTGCGCGAAGCGCATCAGGATCGGCTGCTGCGGCTCGAAGAGAAGGCCGAGCAGCGGGCCGCTGCCGCAGTCGCCATCGCCAGGCGAAAAGCCGCTGCCGAGGTCATTGCCCGTGCCGAAGCCGAAGCGCAGGAAACACGCGCCCGAGCGCTGGCCGAGATGAGCCCCAACCGCCGGCGTATCGAGGAATTCATCGCCGACTTCGCCGCGCGCGCCGAACAATTGCGCGGCAACCGCGAAAACGCCAACGGTACTTATCACCGCAAGGCACAAGAACTTGCGCGCGATGCCGCCGCCTGGCCTCTTGAAGAGCGGCTAAGCGCCGCTGAGGCAATCGAGGAATGGCTGCCAAAGGTCGTCAGGGTCGACATCAAGGACGAACGCAAGAAGCTCAAACTCGCGGCGCTGCGTGCCTCATGAACGCCGCCACTTCCTTCCCGGTCGCCCGCTATCGCTTCGAATTCCAGGCCAGCCAAGCGATTCGACTGCCCGCTTATTCCGGCTCGATGTTGCGCGGCGCCTTCGGCCACGCGCTGCGCCAACTCGCCTGCATGACGCGGCAGAAGGAGTGTGCCGGTTGCCCGCTGATCGGCTCATGCCCTTACCCGGCGGTCTTCGCGCCGCCGGCTCCAGCGACGCACCGCCTGCAGAAGTTCTCGCAGATCCCCGCGCCCTACGTCATCGAACCGCCGGCCTGGGGAAGCCGCGTGCTCGCCGCCGGCGAGACGCTGGCTTTCCATCAGGTGCTGATCGGCCGGGCACTGCACGAACTGCCGCTGATCATTCTCGCCTGGCGACGCGCCCTCGCGCGCGGCATCGGCGCCGGCGACGGTACCGCGGAACTTATTCATGTCGTCCATTGCGGCGAGCGTACCGAGCAGGAAATCCACCGCCCCGAGATCGGCACCATCGCTGAGCACGCGCAGGCGATCAGCCTGCGCAGCGACGACGAGCCAGCGATGACGAACGCAATACTCTGCTTCGCAACCCCGCTGCGCCTGCAGCACAACGGCCACGCCCTGCCCCCGGAGAAAGTGCACGCACGAACACTGCTCATGGCCCTGGCTCGGCGTGCCAGCCTGCTCGCCGAGTTCCACTCCGCTGGCCCTTTGGTGGACGATTTCTCAGCGCTGAGCGCCGCATGTGGCGACATCCGCGAAGAGAAAAGTCTGACCTGGCTCGACTGGACGCGCTTCTCATCACGCCAGCAGCAAAAAATGAGCCTCGGCGGGGTCATCGGTACGTGGCGGCTCGAAGGCCAACTCGCCCCCTTCGCCGCGCTTCTGCAACTCGGAGAGTGGCTGCATGTGGGCAAGGAAGCCGCTTTCGGCCTCGGCCGATACCGCCTCGCCGAGTCCCTGGCGGGACACATCTCCGAGGATCAGGAGAAAAGCTGGGACGGGCCCCGCCAAGTATCTGAAAAAGAAGCTACAATTGCGTAGGTGCAGTCAGTAACCAGCCCTGAAATCAAAGGGATTGAGACACAACCTTGGCGGGTTTGGTGCTGGTTGGTCAGTAACCAGCCCTGAAATCAAAGGGATTGAGACACACACTCAGGCGTTCTCGGATCGTGCGGATGGCGTCAGTAACCAGCCCTGAAATCAAAGGGATTGAGACAGATTATGCGTTCTGTGGCGCAAGTCGGCAGGTCAGTAACCAGCCCTGAAATCAAAGGGATTGAGACACGTAGTCAGCAAACGTCACAAGCGCAGCACCCTGTCAGTAACCAGCCCTGAAATCAAAGGGATTGAGACGAATAATTGTGATACTAGCGTGGCGCATTCACTGTCAGTAACCAGCCCTGAAATCAAAGGGATTGAGACCCACAGGTCCCGCTTCCTTGCCGCCAGCCTCTTGTCAGTAACCAGCCCTGAAATCAAAGGGATTGAGACTCTGGCTGAGCTTCAACACGCTCAGTTTCAAGCGTCAGTAACCAGCCCTGAAATCAAAGGGATTGAGACATTTCGCGGAATTCGTTCTTGTCCATTCCTTCGAGTCAGTAACCAGCCCTGAAATCAAAGGGATTGAGACGCGGTGCAGGACGAGCTTTGCTGCGAGAGCTTTGTCAGTAACCAGCCCTGAAATCAAAGGGATTGAGACCTTCGTGGTCGGTGTTCCGCTGGCTGAAATAGTCAGTAACCAGCCCTGAAATCAAAGGGATTGAGACGGTCAGTTGCACTTCGAGCAATCCGAAGTCGTCGGTCAGTAACCAGCCCTGAAATCAAAGGGATTGAGACCAAAACGGTCGCTACCCTTAGCGCCAACCTGTTGTCAGTAACCAGCCCTGAAATCAAAGGGATTGAGACTGCTTTGCCCATGCGGACTAAGTAATGCTCCTGAGTCAGTAACCAGCCCTGAAATCAAAGGGATTGAGACGCTTTTTCGGCAGCGACATACGCTGCAAGCCGTGTCAGTAACCAGCCCTGAAATCAAAGGGATTGAGACGTCAAACTTGTACTGACCGCGGTTAGCTGTGAAGTCAGTAACCAGCCCTGAAATCAAAGGGATTGAGACCTGCATTCTCGGCAGCGACATACGCTGCAAGCCTGTCAGTAACCAGCCCTGAAATCAAAGGGATTGAGACACTTTGCTATTTCAATAGCAGAGCACGCACATTCTGTCAGTAACCAGCCCTGAAATCAAAGGGATTGAGACATAGTGCTCATTTTTGAATTACCTTTCTAACGTGTCAGTAACCAGCCCTGAAATCAAAGGGATTGAGACGTAGTTCAGCGAACGTCCACATCATGGCTTGCGGTCAGTAACCAGCCCTGAAATCAAAGGGATTGAGACGACAAGCGACAACTCACGCAAAGCCATTCTCGGTCAGTAACCAGCCCTGAAATCAAAGGGATTGAGACAACGCAAGAAATTTCATTTAGTCGCCACCTTTGTCAGTAACCAGCCCTGAAATCAAAGGGATTGAGACGCACGATCATGTGCTGCGATGTAATTCAGTGTAGTCAGTAACCAGCCCTGAAATCAAAGGGATTGAGACGCCATTCGCGTCGACGATACTTGTGTTTGTGCTGTCAGTAACCAGCCCTGAAATCAAAGGGATTGAGACACCTGCGTCGACGCCGTTGAAGGCGCGCAGTTCTGTCAGTAACCAGCCCTGAAATCAAAGGGATTGAGACACAAGCTCGGGGCCGTCTTCGCGCTCGTACGCAGTCAGTAACCAGCCCTGAAATCAAAGGGATTGAGACTCTCTGTGCTTACATCTTGTGTTCTTACTACGTCAGTAACCAGCCCTGAAATCAAAGGGATTGAGACAAGTTATGTTGTTACGGTTTCCGTAACTTAGGTGGTCAGTAACCAGCCCTGAAATCAAAGGGATTGAGACTCCTCGAAGCTGATTCCCATCTCTTTCGCGATTCGTCAGTAACCAGCCCTGAAATCAAAGGGATTGAGACGCAGCGGTCAGCTTGACCCATCATCTGCGTGCGTCAGTAACCAGCCCTGAAATCAAAGGGATTGAGACGAACCGCCCGCAGGCTGGCATCAAGTCGAGCCAGGTCAGTAACCAGCCCTGAAATCAAAGGGATTGAGACCGCTGCTACCCTTGCGGCTTCAGCAGCGATATAGTCAGTAACCAGCCCTGAAATCAAAGGGATTGAGACTTTGAACTATCGGCATAGTGTATGCGTCAAGTGTAGTCAGTAACCAGCCCTGAAATCAAAGGGATTGAGACCTTAAGATCGGCCTTGTAAATCCGTCAAGCGCGTCAGTAACCAGCCCTGAAATCAAAGGGATTGAGACTTCAGCCTTTTCGGCAGCGATATATGCCGCAAGGTCAGTAACCAGCCCTGAAATCAAAGGGATTGAGACCTTGGAAACAACGCGAGGGGTCTTAGTTCTGGTGTCAGTAACCAGCCCTGAAATCAAAGGGATTGAGACATTTTTACGTTCACCTTGACTGCGACGAAGTTGGGTCAGTAACCAGCCCTGAAATCAAAGGGATTGAGACACGTTCGCATTGCGCGCCGCTATCGCGTCTTTAAGTCAGTAACCAGCCCTGAAATCAAAGGGATTGAGACTTGCACCACACACGCGGTACACACATCGCTAAACGTCAGTAACCAGCCCTGAAATCAAAGGGATTGAGACACAACCCGGTAGACCATGACAAAAGCTCGTTAAGTCAGTAACCAGCCCTGAAATCAAAGGGATTGAGACCGCTTCATCTTGCGTTATATCTGCTCGCCTTTCAGTCAGTAACCAGCCCTGAAATCAAAGGGATTGAGACGTAAAAGAAATACCGACTGCTGGATTCGCGAGTAGTCAGTAACCAGCCCTGAAATCAAAGGGATTGAGACACAAACAAAACCGCTTGTGAATCCCTCGGCAAAGGTCAGTAACCAGCCCTGAAATCAAAGGGATTGAGACCTGGCGTGGTACGTCAATGCGCGCCCGTAAAACGTCAGTAACCAGCCCTGAAATCAAAGGGATTGAGACCGACGCTTTGCAGCGGCTTGTGCCTTCGTCATGTCAGTAACCAGCCCTGAAATCAAAGGGATTGAGACAATCTGCCCCCCGCTCATTCATCAGATCAACGATGTCAGTAACCAGCCCTGAAATCAAAGGGATTGAGACGATGGGGGTTAGCCGACCTTACGTTCTTCCTCCGGGTCAGTAACCAGCCCTGAAATCAAAGGGATTGAGACACAACTGGGGCGGGATGTAGAAGGGGTCAGCCTGTCAGTAACCAGCCCTGAAATCAAAGGGATTGAGACCCTGTGCTTTAGCGGAGCGAGCCGCCTTTTGTGTCAGTAACCAGCCCTGAAATCAAAGGGATTGAGACAGTCGCCCCACGTCGCATCAATCTGTGTCGATGTCGTCAGTAACCAGCCCTGAAATCAAAGGGATTGAGACGTCTTGAGACTGGCTACCGTGATACCAGCGCCGGTCAGTAACCAGCCCTGAAATCAAAGGGATTGAGACCGTCATGATCTGTCCTGCCAAGGAAGCGCTGATTTAACCGCCAGGTATCGAATTCGGCCGGTCCCAGCCAGCAGCAGCCACTCAGCCTGCGTGACGGCGAGCAGATGTCCGCACAAGACCTTTCCTCGTCGCGCTGCCCAGGTTCTCGCTCTTTGGGGTCAGTTACGCGGTGACGCGCTGACACGCTGACTTACGGTTTTCGCTGCCAAAGGAACAGCTTCGCCTGGATGGCTCCAGGCGTCCAGTATGGTGGGTCGCCGAAGACGTTTCGCAGGCGTTCAGCAAATGCCCGCAGCTTGGCCGACGCACGCCGGCCCTCGGGGTGCGCCACATAGATATACTCGGCTGCCGCCTGTAGGCCTACGTCGATCACCCGCAAGGCACCCGACTGGATCTCCGCGCTGGCGATGAAGGTCGGCAGCAGCGCGATGCCCAAGCCGGCGATAGCTGCGTCTCGCATCATGTCGCCATTATTGACACGCAATGCGACTGTGGCACGAACCACCCGTGCACCTTCCTCGCCCTGGAACGTCCAATCGGCCACTCCCCGATTGATGTAGAAGATGCCACGATGGTTCGCCAACTCGTTCAACGTGCTTGGGATACCCTGCCGCGCCAGGTAGTCGGGTGACGCAAGCAGGAGGCGTCGACTTGGAGCCAACTGCCAGGCTACGAGCCGCGAATCCTCCAGGGCACCGTGCCTGACCACCGCGTCATAGCCGTCGGCGGCCGCGTCCACTCGTCGGTCATTCAGGTCCAGCGTGAGTTCCAGCTTGGGATGCTCGGCAAGAAAGGGATAGAGTGCCGGTCCCAGATGCATGCGGCCGAAGGTGGCCGGAGCGGAAATGCGCAAGGGTCCCGACAAGCTGCCACGGCGCTCGGCCATGTCGGCAACTGCCTCCTCGACCGCGCGCATGATGTGTGCGGCTTGCTCAAGGAACGCCGTCCCGTCCTCGGTGAGGCTCACCTTGCGGGTCGTTCGATGGAGCAGGCTTGCGCCCAGCATTCGCTCGAGCTCGGCGAGGCGCTCGCTGACCACTGATTTCGACAGATTCAGGCGTCGCGCCGCCTCACTGATCGAGCCGGATTCGGCGATGGCCACAAAGCTGGAAATGCCGTCTAGCTTCAACATTGTTCGACCTTCCCGAAAAGCTATTCCGTGATTTGCACTCTACCGCGAACAGCGATTAGGCACCACACTTCACTCAGCCCGCCAACGTGAGCCAGTCCAGGAGTGTCAAGGAGTGACCAACTCGCTACCGCTTGCAGGTCAATCAATCGCTACCAACGCGCTCGGAGGCGGACGCCGTCCGTCCAGCGCCAATCAGGAGATCACCATGAGACGCTTGTCTGGAAAAGTTGCCATTATTACCGGGGCCAGTTCGGGCATCGGCCGCGCCACCGCCAAGCTGTTCGCCGCCGAAGGGGCCAAAGTCATCGTCGGCGCGCGGCGCACGGGCGAGCTGGACGAGTTGGTCGCGCAGATCCGCGCGGCCGGCGGCGAAGCGTCCGCACTGCCTGGCGATGTGCGCTCGGAGGACTATGCCAAGGCGCTCGTCGCTCTGGCGGTCGAGCGCTACGGCCGGCTCGACATCGGCTTCAACAACGCCGGCACACTGGGCGAAGGTGGTCCGAGCACCGAGGTGTCCGAAGCGGGCTGGAATGACGCCATCGCCATCAACCTCACCGGTTCCTTTCTGGGCGCCAAGCACCAGATCGCGCAAATGCTCAAATCCGGCGGCGGCTCGGTGATCTTCACCTAGACCTTCGTCGGTCACACCTTTGCCTTCCCGGGCGTTGCCGCCTACGCTGCAAGCAAGTCAGGCCTGATCGGCCTAACGCAGGCCTTGGCTGCCGAGTTTGGTCCGCAAGGGGTGCGTGTCAACGCGATCCTGCCCGGTGCGGTGGACACTGACATGTACCGCAGCATGAACAACACGGCTGAGTCACAGGCCTTCGTGACCAAGCTGCACGCACTGAAGCGCGTAGCCAGTCCCGAAGAACTGGCTCGCTCGGTGCTGTATCTGGCGTCGGATGATTCGGCCTTCGTGACTGGCACCGCCTCGCTGGTCGACGGTGGAGCGTCGATTACGCGTACCTAACGGTCATTGCGTGAGGCGGCTCACGCCGCCCCGGATGATGAAAGGGAATACGGGTGGGTGGCAACGGCAGAGGGAATCGGTGACGGGAATCGCGGGAATCGGAGACCGACCACAATTCTGGGCTAGTATTTTTTTGTCTATTCCCATCGCCCTGCCTCAATGCGGCGTATCTTGCCGGGCGAAGGGAAGGTGGTGCTTACTCTGGTCTTCTCCTATGCGGTTTCCAGCACGCGCATTTCGACGTGCAAGCCCGCGGCTGCCGCCATGTTGACCAAAGCATCCAGGCTGAACAGGGTGATCTTGCCGCGCATCAGGTCGGAGACGCGGGGTTGCGTGACACCAAACAATTGAGCTGCCTGGGACTGGCTCAAATCGACGCGGGCAATGTGCTCTTTCAGGGCCATCATCAGAACCGAGCGAAGCTTCATGTTTTCCGCTTCCGCTGGCGTGTCCTCGATGGCATCCCAGACGCTGGAGAATCGTTCGTTGCTCATTGAGCCAATTCCTTAACCAAGTCACTGTAGCGTTTAGCGGCCAGATCGAGATCCCGCTGGGTGGTCTTCTGCGTCTTTTTCTGGAAGTCGTCCGGCTCGTGGCCGTGCTGAACCTGGTCAAGTTGGTGCCCGGCCTCGCGCCGTGCCGAGGCGGGGAATGCGCGTAAGTCATCGAGGGCGCTGCCCCGGAACTCGACAGGCTTGGGATCACTCATTCATTCGAGTATGCAGAATTTTGTATGTGTCGGCAAGTCTTGCCGTTTGTTGGCGCTGACCTGCAAGAATCGCGCACGAAGTGGGGGACCGCCATCCTTTGCTGGCATCTTCTGTCGTCATCAACCAAGGTTTCTAGGATGAAGGCGCTGGGGCAGCGTTACGTGCAGCACTCGGTCTGGCTGGCGAGGCACGACAGGCAGCCTACCGCGAGCTGTTCCGTGATCAACTGAAACCTGCGGTGGGCGATTCTATCCGCCAGGCAACCAACGGTAACTTTGCCCTTGGCGACATCCGCTTTGCCGCGCAGGTCGAAGCGGCGCTGGGCAGGCGTGCAACGAGGAGAGTTGCTGGCAGGCGACGGACATTGCCGGGACCGGATTCAGGGGATCTCCTGGCGTAGCAAGTCCGGGGGCAATTTGGCGCAATGCCTTTGGTTATTGCGCCCTACGCGACGGACCTCGAGACTCCCTTCGTCCACTTGCGCGCATCGAGCGCTTCATTTGGCTGATCGGTGGCCTTTCCCCGGTGTCAGGCGGTGGCGCCGTGCCGGCAAGCTTGCCGTACCGGACAGCCGGTCCGCACCGGCCTATCGTGGCGACATGAGCGATGCGGCACGAACCCTTTTCCTGGTCTGCTACGACGTCTGCGACAACAAACTGCGGCGGCGTGTGCAGAAGTACCTGATGGCTTACCGGGTCGGTGGCCAGAAGTCGTTCTTCGAGTGCTGGCTGACTGCCGCCGAGTTGCGCGAGGTGCGCCGCACGCTGGCCGATCTGCTCGATCCGAGCGAGGACCGCGCGCACGTCTTTCAGCTCGATCCGCGCATGCGGCGTGACATGCTGGGCCGGGCGACAGAGCCGGTGACCGACGTCTTCCTGATCGTTTGAGCAAAGGAGAGAAGCAATGACCAGCCTGTATGTGGACCGACGCGGCGTGACGCTGAAGGCAGATGGCGAGGCGCTGGTGTTCCACGAGAACGGCGAGCGCATCGGAACGGTACCGCTGGCGCCACTGTCGCGGGTGTTCCTGCGCGGCGACGTGACCTTGTCGTCAGCGCTGCTCGGCAAACTCGGTGAGCGCGGCATCGGCGTCGTCGTCCTGTCCGGGCGCAAGGCCGTGCCGACGATGCTGCTCGGCCGACCACACAACGATGCCGCGCGGCGCGTTGCGCAATACCGGTTGTCGCTCGATGCCGATTTCTGCCTGCGCTTTTCGCGCGCCATCGTCGAGGCCAAGTTGCGCGCGCAGGCGGATTTTCTCGCCGAGCGGCGTGACAGCGAGCCGCGCTCGCGCTACCTGCTGACCTTGAGCCTGAAACGCCTGGCGAGCAGCATCGCCGCGGTGGACGAGCAGCGGTCGATCGCTTCGCTGCGCGGCCTTGAAGGCGCCGGTGCGGCGGCATATTTCGAGGGCTTCGCCGACCTGCTGCCCGAGCGTCTGAAATTCAGCGGCCGCAACCGGCGACCGCCGAGAGACCCGGTCAACGCGATGCTCTCGCTGGGCTACACGCTACTGCACGCGGAGACCGTTCTGGCGCTGTACGGCGCCGGACTCGACCCTTTCGTCGGCTTCTACCATGCGCTCGACTTCGGGCGCGAGTCGCTGGCCTGCGATCTCGTCGAGGCGCTGCGGGTCGAGGTCGATCAGCACGCGCTGATGCTCTTTCGCTCGGAAAAGCTGCGCGCCGAGGACTTTTCAACGACCGAGAGCGGCTGTCTGCTCGGCAAGGCGGGACGCGCGCGCTTTTACGCCGAGTGGGAGGCACTCGCCGCACGCCTGCGCAAGCTGCTGGCCGAGAGTGTCAGTGACGTGGCGAACGCGATCGCGCTGGCCGGTGCGGTCGATGCGCCCTGCTCTCCTCCGCTTGATACCGAGTGGGCGAACGAGCCGATGGATGAGGCCGGTAATGGCTCCGCCGGGGATGACGATGGCTTCTGAAAGGAATGCGCTGGCCTTCGTGATCGGCTACGACATCAGCGATCCGCGGCGCCTGCTGCGCGTCCATCGGCGGATGTGCCGGCACGCCGCGCCGCTCGAATACAGCATCTTTCTGCTCGTCGGCAGCGACACCGACAAGGATCGCTGCCTGGAGGAGATCGACGAGCTGATCAATCCGATCGAGGACGACGTGCGCTGCTACGCTCTGCCGCTGCGCGGCTTCCAGGGTCGCGTCGGGCGTGCCAGCCTGCCCGCGGGAATCCTGTGGACCGGACTGCCGGCGGCGATCGGCTGATCGCCGGCCGGCCACTGAGCGAGATATGCGACCATCTTGCAGGCATCAGCGCTCGTAGAGCAATCCTCCGACGTCTCGCCTTGCCTGTTTTGTTGATTTCTTGCGCCACAGAGCCGGGATTATAATTGCTCACCTTACTCACCAGGACGACCATGCGCCGCCACCCATCGCCTGGCTGTTTTGCCCTCACCGCCATCACCGCATCGCTGCTGCTCGGGGCAGGCACGTTCGCCATGGCCGCCAGTTTTGACTGTGCCAAGGCGGGCACCTTGGTAGAAAAGACCCTTTGCGGCAATGCCGACCTTGGCAAGCTGGATGAAAGCGTTGCCCAGACCTATCAGCAGCTCCTCGTGAGCGTGGGTAGCCCCTGGGATGATCTGGTGAAGAAGTCCCAGCGGGAATGGCTCAAGGCCCGTAACGACGACGCCAACACCGCGGCACCGGGCAAGGAAATGGTCAATGCGCTGACGGCCTCCCTGAAGGCTCGGCTTGCCTCCCTTAACGGAGCGCTTACCACCCAGAACGGCCTGCGCTTCCTTACCGTAGATAGGGTTGCCCTGCACAAGCTGGACAAGACCGACATCCCCGCCGATAGCGCCTACGCCAGGCAACGCTATGTACGCCAAAGCCGCTCACCGGTGTATCTGCTGAGTGATGTTCCTGGCGCCAAGGCCTTCAATGCCCGTATGGACAAGGACTTCGCCCTGCCCAAGGAACCGGCAGGCGGCTCCAGCGAAGAAACCGGCAGTGCCGCCAGTGTCAACTTTGCCTCCCCGGAACTGCTGAGCATCACCATCGTGTCGGACTATTTTGGCATTGGCGCCGCCCACCCCATGGCCGCCCTGACCCAGTTCAACTACATGCTGGCGGAAGGCAGGACCCTGAGCGCGAAGGACATCTTCACCAGCAAGGCCTACGGCGACATCATTACCCGCCACGCGACCAAGCAATTCAAGAAAGCTGATCTGGAACCCTTCGCGAAACCGGCAGAAGTCCGCGCCCTGGTCCTTGACCCCCAAAACTGGGCCTTGAGCCCCAAAGGGCTGGAAGTCATCATCAGCCCCGACAGCCTTTTCCCGCACGCAGCAGGTAGCCCGGAAATCCCGGCCCTCCCGTGGAAGACCTTCAAGGGCCAACTCACTCCGCTGGCAACGAAGCTGTTTGGGCAATAAAACCGCGACCAACTCGATATTCTGATGTAATAACCGATACCCGCGGCGACTACTGCGCAGCGCGCTCGCTGGCCAGCGGATCGCGCCAACCCAGGACGAGGGCCTGCGACAGCACAAGATTCATGAGCAGCAGGTCGGCCACCCGCTTTTCCTGCACTGCGGGCCACAGGTAATCGCGGCGGGTGCGGATGAAACCCTCCTTGTCGTGGGTGACCAGTCGGGCAGTCAAGTCCGCGATGAGCAGCGTTTCCAGCGGCGCTCCGGCGAGCGCCGATCCTTCCGTCGCCAGCAGGTCGCTGGCGCCATCAGCGGTGGCCGGCCAGTCACGCGTGCCGAGCGCACGCAGGAAGGTCACCCACCTGCCGACGCGTGTTCCCGGCCGGTTACACGGCGACGCGGATGCAAGCCGCGACCAGATGGCGTCTACGTCCTGCGCGTCGAGGAAAGCATGCGTCCTGCGCGCCACGTCGAGCAGTGCCAGGATCGTGGCCGGGGCCATGCCATCACAATCATGCTCGGCACGGATTGCTGCCAGGCTGGACCAGAAGGCGGCCGGCAAGGAGGTCTTCTGATGGCCATCGAGTAGATGATCACGGATCCGCTGCGCGAGGTGGGCAGTGTTTGTGGTGTCGAAATACGTGCTCGCTCCGACCGGGCTGTTTTCCGGTTCCCGCCTGAGCTTGAGCGCTTCGAGGACGGGAACGGGATGGTCGCCCAGGGCAAGCAGGGGAAAGGCATCGCGCTTGCGGAGGAACTGATAGCGGGCCGCATTCTGATCCACGAAGGGAAAGTAGTCGGAGTTTTTCGGCGCGCCGACCATGGCCAGCAGCGGCGACCACAGCGCCTTGCTGCCGACCAGACGCAGCGCCAGGTCGGCGCGACCGGCGACGCCCACACGTGCCAACTCGGCGCGGACGTCCGGTTCATCCAGGAGTCGGTAGTCCGGCGGTTGGATGGTTCCCGAGCGGCGAGCGACGACGAGCATATTGACGTCATCCGTCGCATAGACGACATAGTCCGAAAAAACGCTGTCCAGGGCACCGATCACCGACGCGACGACGGGAATTGAGGTCTCGTAGATCTGCAGCCACTGGACGAACAATCCATCGGGGGCCAGGTAGCGCGTGATGTGCCGGTAGTACTCTTCCGAGAACAGCGACGCGACACCCGATACATAGGGGTTGGAGGGTTCCGAAACGATCAGGTCGTAGCGTCTGCCGTGGCTGGAAAAATACGCTCGGGCATCGTCGATGAAGATCCTGCTGCGCGGGTCGTTGAAGGCTCTCGGTGCGCGCGCCTCAAAACCGAGGCGCGCGCCCTTGATCATCTCGGGTTCGATTTCGATGGTGTCGACGCGCTCGACCTGCGGGAAAGCGAGCAAGGCGTGGGTGGTCAGTCCGGAGCCGAAACCGACATTGGCCACCGTCCGGGCTTGCCGGTGGTGGAGCATCGGGATCACCGCCGCGAGGGTCATCGTGATCTCGTCGGGAGACGGGGAACCCTTGCCGCTCATGTTGATCGACGCGTCCGCCTTGCCGTTGGTGGTGATTTCGACAAGGCCCCTGGCGTCGCGGGCCAGCCCGATCGACGCTGTCTTGCCGTCCCGCCAACTGAGGATTTCAACGCCCTCTTTCACCGTCGGGCTGGCATGGCGATAGACTCCAGCAGCCATCCGCTGTGGGTCGAAGTCGACGCTGGTCAGGCAGACGACCCAGGCCAGCGCGAATGCGCCCAGCCAGCCGTAGCGGCGCAGCGGCGTCGCGTCGCTGAGCGCGCCGGCAATCAGGTAGAGCCCGAGCACGCCGTCGAGCAGCGTGCCGAACAGCACCAGCCCCTTGAGCCCGACGGCCGGCAGGACGAGGTGCACGGCAGCGATTACGCCGACGATCGCGCCCAGCGTATTGGCGGCGTACACCTGGCCGATGGCGCGTTCGCCGCAGCGGCTGCGCCACAGGATCAGGGTCAGCAGAGGCAGGGTCATTCCGGCGCAGAAGGTCGCGGGCAACATGACCAGCATGGCGATCGCATGGCCGGTCAGGGAGAACAGCACGTATCCGCTGTCGCTGCGGCTCAGACCGCGCATCGCCGCCGCCATGAGGTCGAAGGAGTGGTTGTAGAGCGGCAGGGTGGCCAGCGCGAGGCTGCCCATCAGCAGTTGCACGATGCCCAGGAACAGCCTGGGATTGGGCAGCGTGTCGATGCGCCGGCGGATCCACAGGCCGCCCAGCGCGAGACCGAGAATGAACGCGGCGAGCATCAGTTCGAAGGAGTGCGTCGAAGCACCGAGGACCATGCTGAGCATGCGGATCCAGGCGATCTCGTAGCAGAACGACGCAGCGCCGGTAATCGCCGCGGCCCAGAGTATCCAGCGCAGCCCCTCGCCGTCGGCGACGTCATCCGCGTTCGGTGGCGTGGGCGGGGTGGCGAGCTCTGCCTGCTGCCCGAACCTGACCAGACAGAAAACCAGCAGCGCGAGGCCGACGTTGATAATTCCGGCGGTGAGCAGAGTTCCCGGCAGTCCGACCGCCGATATGAGCCAGAAACCCGCCCACAGCACGCCGATGACCGCCCCGATGCTGTTGGCAAAGTAGAGCAGCGCTACGGTTCTCCCGGTGCCCTGGGCGTCGAGGCGCAGCACGCCGCCGCTGATCAGCGGAAAAGTGGCGCCGAGCAGCAGCGACTGGGGCAGGATGAGCAGCGCAGCCAGCGTCAGCTTGGCCGCGACTGCGGCCATGCCGGGGTCCAGCGCAGGCAGTACGGTGTCGAAAAGCGCGTGCGTACTCGCTGCAAAGATCGGCTGGAAAGCGATGGCGATGATGCCTATGCCCGCTTCGACCGCGGCATAGGCCAGCAACAGGCTGCGCAAGCGCTGCGAGACGCGCGACGCGAGCCAGGAGCCGGCCGCCATGCCGCCCATGAAAATGGCCAGCACCAGCGTTTGGGCAAAAGCGGCATGGCCGAGGATCAGCTTGACGTAGTGGCTCCAGACGGATTCGTAGATCAGCCCGGATATGCCCGAGAGGGCGAAGACAAGCGCGTAGATGCGGACCATGGGGTTCCCGAACGGACGACTTCAGTTGGCAGACGCCCTGCTGCCGGCAACGACGCGCCAGGGTACACTCATGAAAGCCTTACCTGGCCAGGCTGGTGGAATTTCAGTTCGGACCCCAGCAACGACCCTTGGTGATCATCTCTCAGGCGGGTTGGATATTCTGGTTCGTGCGGAACAGGTTGTCCGGGTCATAGGTGCGCTTCACCTGGGCAAGGCGATCGTAGTTTGGGCCGTAGGCGCTACGTACGCGATCACCCTCATCGGCAGTGAGGAAGTTGACGTAGACGCCGCTGCTGGCGAAAGGCGCTGAGGCGTTGAAGAAGTCACGCGCCCAGCCGATGCAGCGGTCGTCGTCGGCCGGGTCTTCCCAGCGGCCGTGGACGTTCATCACGAACTGCGCATCGCGGTGGGCGTATGCTGCCGAGTCGGGCGCTGGCCGTGTGGTGGCTCCGCCGATGGCGCCGAAGAAAATCTCGCACTGGGGCGACGGCAGCTTCTCGATGGACTTGACGACGGCGTCGAACAGCCCATCCTGGAGCGTCGAGAAATTGTGGGACTTCCAGTAGTTGCGTGCACCAGGGGTAAGCAGGGGGTCAAACGCCTGCTGCCAGGCGGTGTACGGCTGGACGCCGACATGCTCGCCCAGCGGAGTGCCGAATTTGCGGAGTGGGTCGATGAGCGGCTCGCCCACCTTCGGGTCATCGGCGTAGAGCAGTGCGAGCGCAATCATCCCCGTGCCGTGGACTTCCTCGGGGAGGAACGGCAGCGGCGGAGCCTGGCGCAGGACGGCCCACACCGAGAGAGCGTCCGGCGCTTTCCTGGTGAATTCGCGGTATTGGCGAAGCACTGACTTCGCTTCGGCGATCGGGTAGACGATCAGGCCGCTGAGCACGTCCGGGCCGACGGGGTGGAGTCGGAAGGTGAAGCGGATAACGACGCCGAAGTTGCCGCTGCCACCCCGCAGCGCCCAGAAGAGATCGGGGTGCTCGGTGTCACTGGCGTGCACTATCTCGCCGGCGGCGGTGACTACCTCGGCGGACTCGAGGTTGTCGATGGTCATGCCGTACTTGCGACTGAGCCAGCCGAAGCCGCCGCCAAGCGTCAGTCCGGCGACGCCGGTCGTCGAGTTGATGCCCAGCGGCGTAGCGAGGCCGTGGGCCTGGGTGGTGGCGTCGAGATCCGCGAGTGTCGCCCCTCCCTCGATGGTGACACGGCGTGCAGCGATGTCGACGATCGCGGCCTTCATCGGCGAGAGGTCGATGACCATACCGTCATCGCACATGGCACTGCCGGCGATGTTGTGCCCGCCGCCGCGGACGGCGAGCAGAAGCCGGTTGTCCCTCGCGAAGTTCACCGCCAGGACAACGTCCGACGTGGTGGCGCAGCGGACGATGATCGCCGGATGCTTGTCGACCATCGCATTCCATATCTTGCGCGCCTCGTCATAGGCATCGTCGCTCGGAAGAATCACCTGGCCCCCGAGTTTTCCCTTCAAGTCCTCGATCTTCGTCGCTTGTAGTTTCATCTTTGCCTCCTTGTGAACTGCGCCTGCGTGTGCCCAAAGCGGGAATGTAGCGGCTGTGAAGTGCGCCGCTTGCCTGACGGTCCGAGGGCTTGGTGATGGAGTGTAAGGTTAAAAATCAGACAGGCACTCAATTTGCCAGTTCCGCGGGCATCCTGCGCCATTCCCGCGGGTTATTGCGCCCTACGCCAGGGCAGCCAAAATTGCCGGGGGCAGCGGGTGGTCAAAACGACGATGACGACCAGCGGCATCGACACTGCTCGCTTGCCGCCGAACTGGGGGTTGCCTCAATCCGGCGAGCAGAGTCGGCTGGAGCGCGGGTCGCTTCGCGGCGAAGAACTACTTGCCGGCTGCTTCGCGTTTCCGCCGCGAGGTGGTCATCAACGTCGCTTCGCCATCGATAACCACCGTGTCGCCCACGGTGCACACCGTGTCGACGACTATCCGTGACTTCTCGGTGATCACTTCCTTGACCGTCACCTTGGCATGAACGGTGTCGCCGGGACGCACCGGCGCCCGAAAGCGCAGCGACTGGTTCATGTAGATCGTGCCGGGGCCGGGCAGGCGATTGCCCAGCACTGCTGAAATCAGGCTGGCCGATAACATGCCGTGCGCGATGCGGCCGCCAAACATCGTGGTTTTCGCAAAGTCTTCATCCATATGCACCGCATTGACGTCCGTGGACACCGCGGCGAACAGGACGATATCTGCATCGGTAATGGTCTTGGCGGTTTCTGCGCTCATGCCGACTGACAAGTCTTCGATGTCGTAACCGTTCTGGGGATTCATGAAAGTCCTTTCTCGTGATTATCAGCGCGGGTAGTTCCTCGCTGAGGGAAAACGGCGCCGGCCAATGCCTGCGCCACTCTAATTCATTGCGGGTTATGTTGAACGATGCAACCAGTATACACGCCTCCCGGATACGGGGACCTCAGTCACGGCGATCCATAAGCAGGACGACTTTGCCGGTAGATTTTCGCAGCAGCACCTGATTGAGAGCCTCGATCGCCTCTGCCAGCGGATAGGTCGCCGAGACGTGCGGCACGATCGCGCCGTCCAGATACCATTGCATCAGCGTCTGGAAACTCTCGGTCATCACCCGGGGATTCAATTCCGCATAAGCCGGCCAGTTGAGGCCGATGACGTCCACATTCTTGACCAGGAGATGATTGGCGGGAATCTGCGGCACGATACCGCTCGCAAAACCAATGATCACGATGCGCCCGGCAAAAGCGATGCTGCGTAGCGAAGCGGTGAACAACTCTCCGCCAACCGGATCGTAGACCACGTCGGCGCCGCGACCGTCGGTCAGTTCCCTGATCCGTGTGCGCACGTCCTCACGGCTGGCATCGATCAGATGATCGGCGCCGTGGGCACGCGCCACCGCCAGCTTTTCCGGGCCATTGGCGGTGGCGATGACCGTCGCGCCCAATTGCTTGCCGATGGCGATCGCGGTCAGGCCGACGCCGCCAGCAGCGCCATGCACGACGAGCGTCTCGCCCGCCCGCAAGCGCGCCCGATGCGACAAGGCGACATGCGAAGTGCCGAAGACCACGGGAAAGGCGGCGCCGTGTTCCCAGGACATCGCCGCCGGCATGGCCACGCAGCGCGTGATGTCGGCGATGACCTGCTCGGCATAGCCCCCGTGCGGCGTCATGGCGATCACCCTTTGCCCGATGACGACGCCGTTCACGCCGGCGCCCAGTTCCAGTATCTCGCCGGAAACCTCAAAGCCAGGACTGAAAGGCGGTTGCGGCTGCTTTTGATATTGGCCGCGGGTGATCAGGCTGTCGGCGAAATTGACCCCACACGCGCGGACCCGGATCCGCACCTGACCGGGACCGGGGAACGGTTCGGCAATCTCGGTCAGCCGCAAGGCAGCCGGGCCGCTGAGTTCATGGCAGACGATGGCTTGCACGGCAGGAAATCCTCGATCATTTCAGAAAAAAGCCCTTCTCGGTCGCGCAGAACGAGAAGGGCACTTTGCAGCACTTTGCGCGAACGCTGATTACTCGCCGATGATCTTGCGCACCACGTCGGTCATGGAGATGACGCCGACCGGCCGATCGTTCTCGGTGACCACCAGGCGATGCATCCGCCGGCCGGTCATCAGACTGACCGCGTCGCTCAACAGCATGTCGGCATCGCAGGTGGCGCAGCCGGGGGTCATGATCGCCCTGGCCTGCATCGCGCGCGCCTCATCCGGCGTGCGGCCCTGCCGCGCCAGCACCATGTCGGTCTGCGACACGACGCCGACCGCCTGACCCTGCTCATCCATCACCACCACCGCATGAATCTCCTTGTCCACCATGACCTTGGCCACTGTTCCGACGGTATCGTCCGGCGCACAGGAAATGATGCCATGATGCATCAGGTCGCGAACCTTGGTGCCGTCGTCGGTAATGGTGAGCGCTTCGCCCTCGGCGATGCCTGGCAGCGGTGTGGACATGGGATAAGGCGCCGGTGTGGTATGGACGTCGCCCTTGGGCAGCGTCGGATGCGCAATCGCCACCGACGGCTTGCCGCTGGCGCCGAGACCGAAGTCGGCAGCACCAATGAGCACCGCCATGTTGCCGTGCGGGTGTTGGTTGTCGTGCATCAACTGATGGGCAACCGGCAGCTCTTCGTAGGTGAACGCCCGCGACATGCAGGGATCGATCAGCCCCTGCAGCGCCAACTCGTTCATCTCGTTGCACTGCACGGCATTGGCGAAATGCGAGCCTTGCAGACGCTTCTGCCGCATCCACAGGTAGCGCAGATCGACAGTGGCGTTATAGCCCGAGGTGCCGGCGCAGACGACGACCATGCCGCCGGTCTCGCAAACGAAAATCGAACTCGGGATGGTCGATTCGCCGGGATGCTCGAAGACGACGTTCGGCGCGCGCTTTTCACCGAGCACTTCCCAAATCTTCGCGCCAAAGGAGCGCACACCCTTCAGCCACTTGGCGTAGCCGGCGTTGTCTTTCCAGTGCGGCAGCATTCCCCAGTGATCGAAATCATTGCGATTGATGCAGCCCTTGGCGCCCAGCTTCATGCAGTAATCGAACTTGTCCTCGCCTGATACCATGGCCACCGAGGTCGCGCCAACCGCCTTGGCGATCTGAATGGCCATCGAACCCAGGCCGCCGGCCCCGCCCCAGATCAAGGCCACGTCGCCCTTCTTGATCGAGTTGGCACCCCAGCCATGCAGCATCCGCCAGGCGGTCGCCGCGACCAGCGTATAGGACGCCGCCTCTTCCCAGGTCATGTGCTTGGGCTTGGGCATGCACTGGTGGCCCTGCACTTTGGTGTATTGGGCGAAGCTGCCGTAATTGGTTTCATAACCCCAGATCTTGAACGACGGCGAGTACATCGGATCGCCGCCACCCTTGACCCACTCGCAATTGCGGTTCCACTGGCCGCAATGCATCACCACTTCGTCACCGACCTTGACGTTGGTCACATCCTTGCCGATCGCGTAGACGATGCCGGACGCATCGCTGCCGCCGATATGGAAATCTTCGGGTTCGCCGCCCTTGTTACGTGCAGCGATGACATTGACGGGAAAACCGAGCGCCGCCCAGACGTTGTTGTAGTTGATACCCGCCGCCATCACGTGCACCAGCACTTCGTCATCGGCGATCGACGGCGTATTGACGACTTCTTTCTGAAACGCCTCGGTCGGCTTGCCAAAGCGATCTGCCCGGATCAACCAGGCGTGCATTTTTTCCGGGACTTCGCCCAGGGGAGGTCTATCGCCTAGTTCATACAATGGTTTGCTCATCAAGATGCTCCTTTTAATGTGAAAGTCGCGCAAGCGACTCACGAATCTCCCCTCTCCCGCGCGCGGGAGAGGGGTCGGGGGTGAGGGAAACGGTCATGACCGTTTGGTTGGACTGCTCGGTGGATTTACCGACATGAATCGGGAAAGAATGTGCTTTCGCAACTGCTCGTATTCGGCAAACTGATTAACTCCATTTTCGCTCAGGCGCTGGCCAATGAGCTCGCGGCCGCCGGCCAGTTCCAAGCCAAAAGTTCCGAATTCCTCTTTCAGCAAGCGGATGACCCAGGCACTCTGGTGGCGGCTGCGCAGTTTGCCCAGCAGGCCGGTATTGGCGAGAAACTGCCGGTGCCTGGCAAAATGTTCGTGGAAGGCCTTGATGCCGGTATTCATCGTCGCACTGACCAGGCACACCGGGTAATCCCACGCCTCCCGGCGGTCCTGCCGAGGCGCGCTGCGGCTGATTTCGGCCGCCGTCTTGCGTGCCGGGGCGCCCAGGTCACACTTGTTCACCGCGAAAATGTCCGGGATTTCGATAATACCCGACTTCAGATACTGGATTGTGTCACCCGAGGCCGGCTGCGCGACATAACAGATGGTGTCGCCGATCTCGGCAATGTCTATTTCGGTCTGGCCGACACCGACCGTTTCGATGAGGACGATATCGAAGCAGGCCAACATCAGCCAGCTCATCGGCCAGACCTCGGTGGCGACGCCGCCCAACTGATTGCGATTGGCCAGCGAACGGATGAACAGCCCCTCGTCATGCGACGAGTTCTTGATCCGGATGCGATCACCCAACAAGGCGCCACCACCCATCTCGGGGCGACTGGACGGATCCACCGCGAGCACGCCGACCGTCGTTCCCGCGAGGCGCCACTCGCGGATCATCGCCGCCACGAGCGACGACTTGCCGGCGCCGGGTGGTCCGGTGACCCCGATCAGGTGACCCTTGGGCAAGGCTTGCTCGGCGGACAGCGACGCCAGCAGCCGTGCCGATCGATCGCGCGCGGCGGCCCGCTTGTTGTCCAGCAGATTCAAACCACTGGCCACCGCCGCCCGTTCCCCGCGCAGTATCCGTGCGGCCAACTGCTCGGGCTCGGGAAGGTTGATGACCGTCATTTTCTAATGCGGCAAGCCAAGCCGTGCCAGCCCGTTGCCTTCACGGATCACGTCCACCATGTCGACCATGATGGCATTGAGATTGAAATCCTTCGGCGTGTAGACCGCGCGCACGCCGAGGGCCAGCAGCTTGTCGGCATCCTCGCGCGGGATGATGCCACCGACCACCACCGGCACATCGGCCAGATCGCGCGAGCGCAGTTCCTGCACGACGGAGGCCACCAGTTCCATATGGCTTCCCGACAGGATCGACAGGCCAATCAGGTGCACGCCTTCTTCCTCGGCCGCCTGGGCGATCTGGGGCGGCGTCAGACGGATGCCGTCGTAGACCACCTCGAAACCGACGTCTCTGGCCTTGACGGCGATCTGTTCCGCGCCATTCGAATGCCCGTCGAGCCCCGGTTTGCCGACCAGCAGTTTCAGCGGACGGCCGAGCGCGCTGCCGGTACTGGCGACTCTGGCGCGCAGATCGGTGACCAGATCTTTTTTGCCCAGCACTTCGCGGCTGTCGATGGCGATGTCGATCCCCGTCGGTGGCCTGAACTCGCCGAAAACGGCGCGCAGCGAATCACCCCATTCACCCGTGGTGACTCCCGCCAGGGCACAGCGAATCGAGCTGGGCATGACGTTTTCGCCGCTCCTGGCGGCATCGGTGAGCCCCTGCAAGGCGGCCTGAACTTCGTCACCGTTGCGCTTCTGGCGATGGGCCAGCAAACGTTCGATCTGCTCGCGCTCGGCGGCCGGATTGGTCTTCATGATGCCGCCGTCGGCTCCCAGGGTCAGCGGCGATTCGGCCGTTTCCTGGAAGCAGTTGACGCCGATGATTTTAAGATCGCCTGACTCGATGGCGCGCAAGCGGTTCATGTGGCTGCCGACCAGTTCGCGTTTGATATAGCCCGATTCGATCGCGGCAATGATCCCGCCCTGCGCTTCGACCTGGTCGATTTCCCTCCTTGCGCCCTCGATCAATTCCCTGACCTTGGCGGCAATCACCGGCGACCCATCGAGAATGTCCTCGTACTCGAGCAGATCGGTTTCGAAAGCCACCACCTGCTGCATGCGCAAAGCCCACTGCTGATCCCAGGGGCGTGGCAGTCCCAGCGCCTCGTTCCAGGCCGGAAGCTGGATGGCGCGCGCTCTGGCGCCTTTGGAAAGTACCACGGCGAGCATTTCGAGAACGATTCGCTGCACATTGTTTTCCGGTTGCGGCTCGGTCAGCCCCAGCGAGTTCACCTGCACGCCATAACGGAAGCGGCGCAGCTTGGGATCTTCCACCTGGTAGCGCTGCAAGGTCAGCTCGTCCCACATTTCGCCGAAGGCCCGCAGCTTGCAACACTCTTCAACGAAACGTATGCCGGCATTGACAAAGAACGAGATCCGCTCGACAACCTGAGGAAAAGCTTCCGGCGCGATCTCGCCCGAAGCCTTCACCCGGTCGAGCACCGCCATCGCCGTGCACAGCGCATACGCCAGTTCCTGCACCGGCGTCGCTCCTGCCTCCTGCAAATGGTAACTGCAGATGTTGGTCGGATTCCACTTCGGCACATGCTTGACGGTGTAGTTGATCGTATCGGCGATCAAGCGCATCGACGGACCCGGCGGAAAAATGTAGGTGCCGCGCGAGAGATATTCCTTGATGATGTCGTTCTGGGTGGTGCCGCTCAGCTTCGTCGCGTCGATTCCCCGCCGTTGCGCCAGACCGATGTACAGCGACAAGAGCCAGGGCGCCGTGGCGTTGATGGTCATCGAGGTGTTCATCTGATCGAGCGGCATCTGATCGAACAACTGATCCATGTCCTCGATACTCGATATCGGCACGCCGACCTTGCCCACCTCGCCCCTGGCCAGAGGACTGTCGGCGTCGTAGCCGGTCTGCGTCGGCAGATCGAAAGCCACCGACAATCCCGTCTGGCCTTTGGCGAGATTGGTCCGGTAGAGGGTATTGGACGCCTTGGCCGAGCTGTGACCGCTATAGGTCCGCATCAACCAGGGCTGATCCCGTTTTTTCTGGGCGGCAACCATGACTATCCCCTTCTTCTGATTTTGTCTACACTGCGTCGATGAGAGAGCGTGCGATGACCTTCAGGGCCAGCGTTTCCTCGGCCCCCTCGAAAATCGACAGTACGCGCGCATCGAGGAAATAACGGCTGACCGGCGATTCCTCGGCATAACCCATGCCGCCATGAATCTGCACCGCTTCGCGGGTCAGCCATTCGGCCGTCCGGCAGGTGAACAGTTTCACCATGCTGGCTTCCATCTGCCCCGCCCCTTGATCCATCAGACGACCGACGGCGTAGGTGAATTGACGCGAAACAGTGAGCAGCGTTGCCATGCGCGCCAGTTTGACGAGCGTCAGTTGAAATTCGCCGATCGGTTTGCCGAAGGCCTTGCGCTCGCCGGCATAGGTCACCGCCCGTTCGAAAGCGGCCTGCATGACGCCAATGGCCCGCGCGGCGGTTTGAATACGCCCACCGGCAAAACCGGCCATGGTGAAGTAGAAGCCTTTCCCCTCGCCCTCCGGACCGCCGACCAGATTTTCGTCGGGAACAAAGACATGGTCGAAGAAGACCTCGTAGGAATGCATGCCGCGATAACCGATGGTCGAGATCGCCCGACCGGTCAGCACGCCGCCCTGCGCCTGGTGGTATTCGAAATCGTGCCCTTCGTACGAGTCCTTTTCGACCAGGAACATGCTCAAGCCTTTGTGGCCTAGCGAGCGGTCGGGATTGGAGCGCGCCAGGACGAGCAGCACGCCAGCCTTGCCGGCCATCGTGCACCAGGTCTTGACGCCGTCGAGGATCCAGCCGCCGTCGCACTTGGTCGCCTTGAGTCGCATCGCCGCGACATCCGAACCGGCATCGGGTTCGGTGACCGCGACGGCACACAGGGGATCGCCCATGGCCACCTGCGGCAGCCACTTTTGCCGCTGCTCTTCGGTACCGCCCTTGAGCAGCGCGCGGCTGAGGATTTCCGGACGCGTGATCAGGCTGCCGGCCGCGCCCAGCGAGCCGCGCGACAGCTCCTCGGTGACCACGATCATGCCCATGTTGTCTTCATGATCGTCGCTCTGGATGCCACCGTAGCGCTCGGGAATCGACAGGCCGAAGCAGCCCATTTCGTTCAGCGGATCGAGAATCTCCTGCGGAATGATCCGGTCTTGGCGATGAATCTCCTCGGCCAGGGGCATCACCACATTGGTCGCCAGTTTGCGGAAGGCGTCCTGCATCATCTCCGCATCGTGGCTGAGCAGGTAGGCGCCGCTGCCGCCATCCAGGGCGACGACCTGCCTGCCCAGCGCTTCCAGATTGCGGGCATCGAGTTGCGTCTGGCAGAAGCGGTTGAGGTCGGCGGCGGCCAGAGGCGCCAGGTCGTCGTCGTCGAGACCGAAGTTCTGCGGCCGCGCACGCAAGCGATTGTGGATGTTCTGCAGCGCCTCGGCGCAAAAAACCAGCGCCATCTGCTGTTCCAGGCAGACGCCGCCACCTGCCGCGCCGGCCGCAGCCACTTGGTCGGCGTAGGCAATGGCGAAACGCGCGCCGGTCGATTCAGCCGCGCACCAGGCCAGGTCGAAGCTGGCCAGTTGATGCTCGTCCAGTTTGTCGTTCGACACTCCCTTGTTGCCGATGCATTGCTGCTTGATCCAGCTCAGCGATTTCTTGATCAGTGCATCGGCGGCCGCGAGATAGAGCAACGCTGCTTGCATCCCGCTGTTGACCTCAGTCATGGTTAATCCCCTTGGTGATGGGCGGTGGCTGTTTACTGTTGGGCCCGATTATTGACAATGCGCACAAACGAACGTGAGCGCAATTCATCCAGCGTGATTCCGGTCGCCAGCACTTCCTGCTCGGTGATTGCACCGCAGGCCATTCCGCGCAGGAAGAAATTCAGCAGGCCCTGACCGGTCGCCGCGTCGTCGAAAGTATTGCCCACCAGAGTCGCCTGCGCGGCCTTGTTGAGGAATGCGTTCAGCCGCGTCGAGGCATCCTGCAGGCCGCTGAGGAAGAACGTATCGACCGCCGCGTAGCGCACCGGCAACTGTCCGGGGTTCAGGTCCCAGCCCTGATAGTAGGCGTGTCGCATGGAGTGCATGATATTGTCGTAGTGCAGCTTCCAGGCGCCATGCACGACGGCGCGATTCTCGTCCATCTGCTGGGCCGTCAGCACTGCGTCCCTGGCCGCCTTGTGTGGTCCGATCGGCATGCTGGTGGTCGCCCCGTCGCTGATCGTGACGCCGGTTCCGGCCAGGCTGACCTGGATCACGCTGCGGGCAAAATCGCAGGCCGGATGGGTGTGACTCTGGTGTGCAGCCGTGATGTTGCAGGAAGCCGTGTAATCGTAAGTCCCGAAAATGGCCGAACGGCAGCGGCCACCCGCAGCGGCGACCAGCAGCGGAACCGTGTTTTCCCCCTTGTGATTGATGATCGACTGGGTCGTTTCGATCATGATTTCCATGCGTAGCGAATCCTTGGCAAAACCAAGTCTGGCTTCGAGATTCTCGAGAATCTTTGCGCAGGTGGACACCTGCGTCGGGGTGGTTACCTTGGGCAGGGTGACGATGAAGTGCTGCGGCAGCTTGCCGCCGGTCTTCTCGGCCAGGCGGGTCAGGAAAATGTCCAGGGTGCGAATCGAGCGCACCTTGCACTCGTCCGAAAAAGTCTTCACCCGAATGCCGATGAACGGCGAGAGCAGATTTTCGCTCATTCCCTTGGCCACTTCGTCGGCCGCTGCAGCGGCGTGCTTGTCTTCCTCGTCGTCGGGGCGATTGCCGTAGCCATCCTCGAAATCGATCCGGTTGTCCTCGATCGGCTCGGTCTGCAGCTTTTTCACTACCCGGTTGTAGACCGTGAAAGCCAGCCAGGCGGCCTGTTTGGTCTCGCGCACCTGCTCCGGATTCGCCTCCAGCGCGCGCGTCAGACTGGCCAGTTCGGTGGCGTTGGTCGGCAACGTCTCGGCGCGCGGCAAACCCAGAGCGCGGGCGAATACGCTGTAGGTCGGTGCATAGGTATCGAGCGTCTTGAGCGCAACTTCCCCCAGCTTGGCGGCAAACCCGGCCTTGAACAGATTGGCCCCCCCGTACACCGTGTGCACCGGCTGCCGGTGAAAGGAATCCGCCGGATAATGGGACCCGAACGCCGCATTGGAATCGTGAAGCTCGCTGCAATAGGCATTCATTTCATCATGGGTCAGCGTAACCTTCATCTGTTGCCTCCGTATTGGTTGCTCAACGTTGCTGAATTTTCCCGCGCGCGCGCACGCAGTCGCCGCCGTGCAGGCGGGTGAAAAGAGATCTTTGCTTGGGGGGGTGTTCTTGCTTCTGAGGGGAGAAACGTCTGTCCGGGGGGAACTCCGAGGAATCCTTGCTCAACGTCCGGGCCAGATATTGGCCTTTGGCCTGGGGCCTGACCGCTGAGACGAGATGCAGTCGGTGGCGCCAGGGACCTGCTGCCGAGAGTGTATGGCAGGTCGATCAGGCGACTGTGCATGAAATAGCTTTCATCGACCACCGAAGGCCTTTGTTGCGCACAGATCGTGACACGGAACACCCGTGCCAGGACGCCTTGCTGTACCACGGCTACCCACTCCCCTTGGTCAATCCACGCTCACCACAAGACGACAGATCTATCCCGGACTTCTTTGTTGGCCAGGCGAACTATACCTGCTATTTGCCGATCTCGCTGCTAGAACCAATGTCCGTGAAACGGGATCCGATGTCACTATATAGCAAGAAATGGTTTGCCGTGCAAGGTTCGCCGCTTTGCCGGACAGGCAGGAAGAGGAAGGGAAGCTGCGCGCGAACTTCTGCGCGACGAGAAGGCGGGGACGAGAGGTCTGATCCGCTCATGGCTCTTCCTGCTGCCCCTGGGCATCGTCACTCGAGAAGCCGATTTCGAGCACCTCACCGTCGAGTACCTGCGACTCGACAACCCGGTGCAGGAACGTATAGGCTACTCGCCATCGCTCCCGCCCACACAGAAGGGTCACGGTCTTTTCGTTGAGCCGGATCACTTTGCCGCTGCGTTGTCTGTGATTGCTGTCGAGAAAGCCGAGCACCTCACCGACGGTCACTTCGTTGCGGCCGAGGCCCTGACGCGCTTGTTCGCGGATTTGCACATCGGCGCCATCGACATTGAAGGCGGCGTAGGAAATCAGCCAGCGCTTCTGGGTGGCAATCTCCCGCACCAGCGCCCGCGTGCGACGCAACTCGAGGATTTCGGCCGGGCAAGCAGCGTTGGCCTGGCAGTCGAAGTACTCGACGAGTTGCCCGATCCGCAGCCGTCCGCGAATGGCGTCCAGCCAATGCGGCTGATCGAGCACACGGTCGATTGCCGCGCGCATACGAAACAGCTCGAACGCCGAGGCCTGATTCAAGGCCTTGAGCACATCGGAGAAATTCATTCTTGCATCCTCATGGTCGCGGTGCCGGTGGCCATAGGCAAAAAAAACCCCGCCGAAGCGGGGTCTGTTGACCAGCCGCGGCGGCTACGTCGCCTTCCGGCGGCTGAAGGCAAGTCCGGCGAGGCCAAGACCGAGAAGGGCCAGACTCTCGGGCTCAGGGATCTGGATCAGGAAGCCCCGGATCTCACCCCCCGGAAAAAGATTGGTGTGAATGTTGAAATAGGACTCCTGCAAGGCCATGCCGCTGAACAGGAACGCTTCTGCCGCCGCTGTCGTGCCGCCATGCGCCGTGATGAAAACCGGATTGTACGAAGACGCCAGAGTCATGTCGAGCACAATATCATAACTCCCGGCAGCAACCCCGGTCGGAAAGCCGGCGAACCTGGGCGTGGTCGTGGCTACTCCGGCGGTCCCCGTCAACGGGAGTGTTGTGCAGCAGTGAATATGCGAAGCGCTGGTCATCCCGAGCAAGCCGGAAAAGGTGACGTGAACCTCCATCGTGTCAGCCACGTCATCAGTCACGACCGACGCAAATCCGGTTCCGGGTGACGCATTTGCAGGTGACTCGTCCGCGCCAGTCAGAACGGCATGATACTGAATGATGGTCGCGTGGGCGACCGGGCCGGCGACGAGCAGCGCCGCGCCCAGGGCCATACAACGTAATGCATGATTCATACTCTACCTCCTGTGGTTCGTTCACGACAGAATGGGACGGGGATGCAGCAGCGATCGGCAGCCGAGAGTATTCGAACGGCAGCTTTGTGGAAAGCACGAAACGAGCCATGAAATGGCAATTAAATCCAATCAATGGATTACCATGTCTTGCCGATGCCTGCGTGGCACCAGGTGTAAAATTTCCCGACATTCACGACCGTCACGACTGTGGGAATGGTTGTTCAGGGAAGTCATTGGAGCCAACCCGGAATATCTGGATGATCCTGATCCTTGCTGCGCTCGCGTGATCGAGCGCATGATGGCCCTTGACACCCCTTGCCACCCCTTGACACCGCCGGAGACCCTTGCCCACCATGTCTGCCATGTTTGTTCAGTACGACATTACGCATACCACCTGCTACCGTTACAGCGTGCCGGTGACTTTCGGCGAGCATCGCGTGATGTTCCGCCCGCGCGACAGCCATGACCAACGGGTCCTGGCTACTGACTTGCAGGTCAGCCCCGACGCCGCGGTGCGCATGATCCAGGACCCGCATTCGAACTCGGTGGCCCTGGTGACGCCTTTGGGCGCGGCCACCGAGCTGAAGATCATCTGCTCGTTCACCATCGAGCATGCGCGCAGCCTGTACCCGGAACTGCAGTTGTCGCCCAGCGCACTGATCTTTCCCTTTGCCTATTCCGTCGAAGAACGCTTCGACCTGGAGCACTACATGCGCCCGCATTACGACGACCCCGAGGGCGTGTTGACGCACTGGGCTCGCCAGTTCATGCGCACCGACGGGCCAACGGGGACGCGCGACCTGCTGCTAAACATGAATCAGTTCATTCGCCGCCATTTCGGCTACGCCGAACGCGAACAGGAAGGCACGCAGACGCCGCTGCAGACCTTGAGGATTGGCACAGGCACCTGCCGCGACTTCGCGCTGCTGATGATGGAGGCGATCAGGCGCCTCGGCATTGCTGCACGCTTCGTGTCGGGCTACCTTTACGACCAGGCGCTGGACAGCGGCAACGACGGCGACACGGTCGGCGCCGGCACCACGCATGCGTGGCTGCAGGCCTACCTGCCTGGCGCCGGATGGGTGACCTTCGATCCGACCAACAACCTGCTCGGCGGCAGTCAGTTGATCCGCGTCGGCGTCGCCCGCGACCCGAGCCAGGCCTCACCGATCTCCGGCCACTGGTTCGGCGCGGACAACGCCTTCCAGGGAATGACGGCCACGGTTCAGGTTCGGCGAGTGGCATCCGGCGGCTGACGGGCGCCAGCCCTGCTCCCACCCTGGCGGACGGTGTGTCGGGCCGCCGCGAGATCTTGCCAGTCACCGACAGAGATGCCATGCCGGCGGCTGCTACGTGGTGCTAAGCTGACGATTTTCTATTGCTGGAGACCTGCATGGAGACGCGACAACTGGGCCGCAACGGCCCGCGAGTATCGGCCCTGGGCCTGGGCTGCATGGGAATGAGCGATTTCTATGCCGGCCGCGACGACCGGGAGTCGATCGCCACGATTCACCATGCACTGGATCTGGGCCTCAACTTCCTCGACACCTCCGATATTTACGGCCCGCACACCAACGAGGAACTCGTCGGGCGCGCGATCAGGGAGCGGCGCAGCGATGTTTTTCTGGCCACCAAGTTCGGCATCCTTCGCGATCCACAGGACGCCTCGGTGCGCGGCTTCGACAGCCGCCCAGAGTATGTGCGCAGCGCCGTCGAAGGCAGCCTTCGGCGGCTTGGTGTGGACACCATCGACCTCTATTATCAGCATCGGGTCGACCCGAAGGTGCCGATTGAGGAAACGGTCGGTGCGCTTGCCGATCTCGTTCGGGTGGGCAAGGTGCGTTACATCGGGCTGTCCGAAGCGTCTGCTGCCACGCTGGAGCGCGCGCACCAGGTGCACCCGATCACGGCGCTGCAGAGTGAATACTCCTTATGGTCGCGCGACCCCGAGACCAACGTGCTCGCCGCGTGCCGCCGGCTCGGCATCGGCTTCGTTCCCTACAGCCCGCTGGGCAGGGGCTTCCTCACCGGTGCGATCACGCGACCCGATGATTTCGCCGACGACGACTACCGTCGATCGAGCCCGCGCTTCCAGGGAGAGAACTTCGCCATAAACCTCACCTTAGTCGACAAGGTCAAGGCGTTTGCCAGCGAGATCGGTTGCACGCCCGCTCAGCTCGCGCTGGCCTGGGTACTCGCGCAAGGCGATGACATCGTGCCGATCCCTGGTACCAAGCGGCGCAAGTATCTTGACGAGAACGTCGGCGCCCTCGCCGTACGGCTCTCGCCGATGCAGATCGATTCCCTCAGCGCGGCGTTTCCGTTCAATGCGGCCGCCGGCGCGCGCTACCCCGGCAACATGATGGGTGCGCTTAATCGCTGACGCTTGCCCGGACGGGCTGGTGGTCAGGGCTTTGTGGGCGGCCGCTCAGGCCAGGTCTGGTGTCGTCCACACCCCAACGAGCTAGGGAGCACCGCTGGCTCTAGCCAACAGTACAAAAAAGAGAGGGCGCATGGCGCCCTCCTGCAATACTCGGATCACGTTGCTGGCTCGCCACGAGTAGCGAGCCAGCGCCCCTGCCAGCCCTACGCGAACAAGCTTCCCAACTCGGTCGGGTTGAGCAAGTTGGCAATCCCCGGCAGGGAGACGCCGGCAGCATCAGCATCGGCCGCCGAGACGTTGAAGTACACGTCAGTCATGTCCACCCTCTGCCCGCTGGACATCGCTGCGCTGCTGCGTTCGAGGTGAACGTTGCCCTGCCGATCGAGGAACGGCAGCTCCGTGTAGTGGATGTCCAGCTCGACCACTCCGGCTTGGGTCAGCGTCATCAACTCGCCGTCGTCGGTCTGGTGGTTGCCGTTGGTATCGCGCCAGACCCTCAGTTCGGCAAACGCTGCGTCGAATGCATTGACCACGCCATCACCGTTGCTGTCGTAGCTGGCCAGTTGTGCGAAGCCCGCACCCTTGGCTGTGCCGCCAAACAGCTCGCTGATGCTGTCGATCTTGCCGTTGCCGTTCTTGTCGACCGCCAGGAAACCTTCGCCGCCCGAGATCCACCCCGACTGCACTGCGGCTCCGTTGCCGAACAGGTCGAACGTGCCAGCCGAGTTCGAGCGGCTGACGGTCTGGATGCCGTTGCCGTCGAGGTCGATGACCAGCGGCGTGATGCCGGCGTCGCGCGTCAGGTCGTTCTGACCCGCCACCAGGGTGAAGGCATCGGTCAGGGTGACGTTGGTCTTGGCTACCGCGTCACCGGCGACATCGGAATCGATTGCATCGTTGCTACCGGTGTCCTTGACCGCCCACTTCCAGTCGCTCATGTTGTAGGTGGCGCCATAAGTGGCGTTGTAGTGCATGACGTTCGCCTTGTCGAACTGCAGCTTGTAGGTGCCGGGGTCGAGGTTGGAAAACAGGTAGTTGCCGTTGACGTCGGTGGTCGTGTTGAAGGTGATGTCGTCGGCCGTGCCGAAAATATTATCCGCACCGGCGCCGATCAGCTTGACCCTGATTGACTCGATACCGGGTTCGGAGGCGTCCTGGATATTGTTGTGGTTCATGTCGTCCCACACCTTGTCACCCACCGAAGCCGTGGCCACCGCGACCGGGTTCTTGTAGTGGCTGAGGTCGGAATCCGTTGCGCCCTTGGCCGTCACCGTGGCCTTGTTCTCATAGACGCCGGCTTGCGCCAGGTTGACCGTCACTTTCTGAATCTTGAACATGTCTTCCGGCGTGGTATCCGTGGTGTCGGCGGCAATCACCAGCACGTTGCCAGACACGTTACCGGCGTTCAGGTCGGCCAGTCGGGTCGTCGTCAGCGTGGTGCTATTGAGCTCGGTGAACCCGAGCGCGGTGAGATCGGCGTCGCTGAGCAGTGTGTCGTGGCTGGTGTACGCATTGCTGCGCGTCCCGATCCACACCTGCAGGTCGCTGTCGTTGACCACGTAGCCCAGGAAGGCCGAATCGACGACCACGTTCTGATCGAACTCGAACAACACGTAATTGTCCCGGCCGCCCATGTTGTCGACGGTGTGCGTGTTGTTTGCGCCGCTGCCTTCGCTGCTGTCGGTCACCCCCAGCCCGCCGCCGTAGCTGCCGAGCCAGGCCTGCGCCCACGCGCCACTGGTCTTGTCGCGGCTGAAGGCACTGGCATGAACCGATACCGATCCCGCGGTGAACGTCCGGACGTTGCCGTCGGTGCCGTCCGTGGCGCTAGTGCCCGAAAAGTCGAATGTGCTGGCAGCCCCGAGGGTCGTCGTCAGCTTCTGGACAGTGCCCGTCGCCTGGTACAGCCACACCTCGCCCGGCGAGAGGATATTGTCGCTCTGGAGATCACCGGACAGGTACGTGATCTTCTTGAGATCGAGCCCTGTGGTGCTGAGGTCGTCGGACGTATTCAACGGTGTGCCGTTATCATCGACGATCACCACGTCACTTCTCGCGAAGGCCATGGTACCGGTGTTGGTGACTTTGTAGGTCCAGGTGACAGCGGTACCGGGTGTCAGAATCGGCACGCCGACACCATCGGCCGCATCTTCGTTGTCGTAGTCGGCGGCCGTCGGGTTGCTGTTGCTTGGCCCACTGGTCGTCTTCTCGATGTCGATC
>NZ_FLQX01000091.1 GCF_900089955.1 Candidatus Accumulibacter aalborgensis
AACGTCAGCAGTTCTCATTTCAAATTCCATGGTAGCGAGTGGTGAGGGTAAGGACTGTTGGATGGGGTAAGTCAACCGGTGTCTGGGGCGTTGGGAGCGAGGCGCTGCTGCATGAAGCGCATGAGGTGATCCCAGTCATCGAACGGCAGGTACTGTAGCAAGGCGCGCAGGTGTTCGAAGAAGGTGCGGCGGGAGGGCAGCAGGCCGCGCACCTTGGCGTAACGGGTGTCCATCCAGTCCAGGGCGGTATGGACCAAGAAGGCCAACAAGATCAATGTGGCGAACAGGTTGGCCAAGAAGTGTTTGCCGTGTCCGAAGTTGTGGTCGAAATGGTAGCCCTTGGTCTTGAGGGTGTTGTTGTTCTCGTTCTCGATTTTCCAACGCGCCCGCCCGGCGGAAGCCAGAGCGGCGACGTTGTGGTCGGTGATGGCATGCGAGGTGGCCCAGGCGTTCTTGAAGACGATGGCACCGCGGGCATCGGTGGTGACCAGTTCCAGCCAGTTGACCATCACGGCATCGTCCGTGTTGCGCAATGGCACTTGATGGACATAGCGATAGGTGTCGGTAAAGTGCTTCTTGCCGACGCGTCGCGCCTGTACGACGCGGCCGAGTTGCTCGTTGCGCTCGAA
>NZ_FLQX01000092.1 GCF_900089955.1 Candidatus Accumulibacter aalborgensis
CTGCCGGGTTAGTCCGGCGGAGGTTCGGTACTCTCCGCCTCGGCGTGTGCGAGGGCTTCGCTATAGTTCCAGGGCATCCAGGCCGCCGGATCGAGCGCCACCTTGCCCGAGTGGCGCAGCAGGGAAACGAGGTAGTGGAACGGCTCGATCTTGTGGAGTTCGGCGGTATGGATCAGGGTCATGAACAGATCACCGACGCGCGCGCCGTTCAACGTCCGATAGAAGAGCGCGTTCTTCCGATGCAGAATGGCCTTTTTGAGTATACGTTCGGTGATGTTGTTGTCGAGTGGGGCGCCCGGCACGCGCAGGAACAGGGTCAGCTTCTCCCAGTGGTTCTGCATGTACGCGATCGCCTGGCCGAGTCCCGAGTGGGGCTCCACGGTGTGCTCCGCGAACTGCTTGGCCATCCAGTCTTGCAGCGCCTTCATCCGTGGGCCGCTTTCCTTCTGGTGAAGGAGCAGGCGCTCGGCGGGCGAGAGCCCCTGCTGCTTGGCCTGCGCGTCGGTGTGGAAGACGGCGCGCAGCGTGTGCAGGACAAAGGCCACTTCTTCCGGAAAGGCCTCGACCACATCGACGTAATTGCGTCGCGCATGCGGAAGGCACGAGGCGGACAGCGTGGAATGATCGCCCGGGCGGTTGCGCGTGGAGGCATCGGACATGTGGATCGGCGGATCGGTCACTTCCCGCAGGTCGAGCACTTCGGCAAGGTGTTCGCCGGCATGACAGGGCCCGGTCTTGAACAAGGCGATCAGACCATTGGGCGTCTCGGCGACGACACCGGAAGTGAACACGCCGGTGCGATCGGCGGACGCGCCGGCGGGCAGCGCTTCGGCGCGTGCCTCTTGCGTCAGGGTCAGGATGCGCATCGTCGTATCATCGTTGTACACCACGGTTCCTTGGGCTGCCTGCCGTGCCAGTTCGTCGAAGACCGGCATGAGGGGCGCGGCGGCGGCGGCCACGACTTCCCATTGCGTGCCGACCGGCATCGGGATGGCCAAACCCTGTTCCAGCCGCTCGATGCGGTGGAACGGCAGACCGCAGCCGTATTTGAGGAGCGCGATCATCGCCGCGGCGCTGTCGTCGTACTTTGCCTTGCCGACGCCTGGCGGGGGGTCGGCGGTAAACACGGTGCCACACAAGCCGCAACGCAGCCGTTCGAGTTCGTAGACCTCCGCGAGCAGCGGCGCTACGCCGGT
>NZ_FLQX01000093.1 GCF_900089955.1 Candidatus Accumulibacter aalborgensis
GCTCCCCATGCCCCCACACTTTGATCTGCCTACGATCTTGCGTGGCCAAAAAGATCCACACCCAAATCGGATTCGTCAACCTGATCCTCGACCACCTGACGGAGCGAGGCGTGATGGACGCCGAGATTCTGTACCAGTCGCCGTTCACCGATCTGACGCCCAAGGGACCCGACGGTCTCTTCAGTTCCGAACAGCTCGACGAGCTAATGGCCGCGCTTGAGCAGGTGCGTGGTACAGCCATGGCCGCGTGAGCGGAATGTTGCGCAAGCCGCCTATTTTCCGATGCAGAACCGCCCAAAAATCTCTCCCAACAGGTCGTCACTGCTGAATTCTCCGGTGATCGTCGCGAGCGCCCTCTGAGCTAGCCGGAGTTCCTCGGCGAACAGTTCCAGCCGGGGTAATTGCTCGCGCGCCGCGTCGATTCGCTGGCCTGTTTCTGCCAGAGCGCGCAGGTGACGTTCGCGCGCGATGAAAACATCCTCGGCCGGGTGCCAGCCAGCGATGCGCAGCAATTCCTGGCGCAAGAGCTCGATGCCTTCGCCGGATTTCGCCGACAGCGCAATCGCCACACCATCGGCTTCGTTACGGCGTTCGGCGGCACGCGGCGTCAGATCGATCTTGTTGTAGACCGTGACTCGGGCCAGGTGGGCAGGAACCCGGGCAAGAATATCTCGCTCGGCATTGCCGATGCCACTGCGCGCATCAACCAGGAGAACGACGACATCGGCACGTTCAATCTCGCGCCAGGCGCGTTGAATGCCGATTTTCTCGATCGCGTCTTCGGTGGCGCGCAAGCCTGCTGTATCGATCACGTGCAGCGGAACGCCTTCAATCTGCAGCGTGCTGCGTACCAGGTCACGGGTCGTTCCCGGTAACGCGGTGACGATGGCCAGTTCGTCGCCGGCGAGGCGGTTGAGGAGGCTTGACTTGCCGACGTTGGGCTGACCGGCCAGCACGACATGCAAGCCAGCCTGGAGCAAGCCACCTTGCCGCGCACGGTCAAAAACCACGCTGAGCCGTTGCTGCAGGCGCTCAAGGCGGCCAAAGGCATCGGCAGCCGCAAGGAAATCAAGCTCCTCGTCCGGGAAATCGAGGGTGGCTTCAACGAGCGCGCGCAGCTCGATCAGTTGCTCCAGGAGAGCGCGCACTTCTCGCGAGAACTCGCCCTGCAGCGAACGCACGGCGCTACGGGCAGCGGCGACCGTCGAGGCGTCGATCAGATCAATGACCGCTTCGGCCTGCGTCAGATCGAGCTTGCCGTTGAGATAGGCTCGGCGCGTGAACTCCCCTGGCTCGGCCAGGCGTGCTCCCAGCTCCAGGCAACGTGCGAGCAACATCTGCATGACCAGCGGACCACCGTGACCGTGCAGTTCGAGAACGTCATCGCCGGTGAACGAATGCGGGGTGGGAAAATGGAGCAGAAGCCCGCTATCGATGACGCGGCCATCGGCCGACCTGAAGTCGCCAATCGTCGCCAGGCGAGCCAGTGGTCGTTTGCCGCTCAATGCTTCGGCAAAGTCCAGCAGGCTCTCTCCCGAGACGCGGATGACGCCGATACCACCGCGACCGGGAGCGGTCGCGATGGCGGCTATCGTTCCTGCATCGGCTCCGAAGTCAGGCCTTACTGTCGTTGGCAGCTTTTCCGCCACCTTCGATCATCCGGGTGATCTGCCATTGCTGGGCGATCGACAAGGTGTTGTTGACCACCCAGTAGAGCACCAGACCGGCCGGAAAGAAGAAGAACATCGCCCCGAAGATGAAGGGCATCATCATCATGACTTTGGCCTGGATGGGATCCGGCGGCGTCGGGTTGAGCCTGGTCTGAATCAGCATCGTCACGACCATGATCACCGGCAGCACGTAGTACGGATCAGCCGACGAGAGATCGGTAATCCAGAGGATCCACGGCGCATCGCGAATCTCGACGGCACCCAGCAATGCCCAGTACAGCGCAATGAAGACCGGGATCTGGACCGCTATCGGCAGGCAACCGCCCAGCGGGTTGATCTTTTCGCGCTTGTAGAGCGCCATCATCTCCTGGTTGAGCTTCTGGCGGTCGTCACCATAACGTTCCTTCAAGGCGACGAGGCGCGGCGTAACGGTCCGCATCTTGGCCATCGATTTGTAGCTCGCCGCCGACAACGGGAAGAAAAGCAGCTTGATACCGATGGTCAGCAGGACGATCGCCCAACCCCAGTTGCCGACCACTTTATGGATCGCTTCCAGACACCAGAAAATCGGCGCGGCCACGATCGTCAGCCACCCATAATCAACGACCAGCGGCAGGCCCTGTGCTCCGATACCCCCGTCGGCCGGCGGCTTGGCCAACTGATCAAGAATGCCCTGAATCTGGGGACCGGCGAAAATCGGCACGGAAAAAGAGACCTTCGCACCCGGTGCTACCAGCGGTGCCGGAACGATGACGCCTGCGGCAATAGCAGGATGGACACCGCCTTCGAGCTTCCGCATGTAGAACTCACGCGACAACCCTGGAGCAGGGATCCAGGCGGCCACGAAGTAGTGCTGAACCATCGCTATCCAGCCGTTGTCGGCCTTGGTCGCAAACTTGGCCTTACCCTTTTCGATATCGGCAAAAGTCACCTTCTGATACTTGTCCTGGTCCGTATAGACGGCCGGTCCGGTGTAGGTCGACACCATCGAACTCTCGCCTTCAGGCGCCGTGATGTCGCGCTGCAACTGGTAGTACGCGTGCGCCACGATGTCTTTCTCGCTGCCATTGTCGATTTCGTGAGCAACATTGATCAGATAGCTCCCACGCGTGAAGGTGTACACCTTGGCGACCTTGATACCGCCGCTGATGGGAGCTTCCAGGCGCAACTCGATGGTCTTGGCATCGCCGGTCAGCTCTCGGCTGCCGGCAGCCGCAGAAAAGACCGTCTTGTGGTTCGCCAAGCCCTCACCAATCAAACCGCTCTGCGCAACGTACTGGTGTTTGGCCTCGAGGAGAGCAAACTCCTTGCTCTTGTCGGTGACATTCTTGTAGTTGTCGAGCTCAAGGCGGACGATGTCGCCGCCCTGGCGAGCAATGTGGGCGACAAACAGATCGGTCTTGACGACGAAGGTTTCGGCCTTGTCGACGGCTGCCACGACAGCCGTCTCGGGGACCACCGGAATGGGAGCATGCAAGTTCGCCGAGGGCTGCGGTGCAGGCGCCTGCGCCGTGCTGACGGCAGCGGGAGATACGGCCTTGGGCTGGTTGTACTTCTGCCAGGCATCCCAGAGCATTACCAGCGAGAAGGAAAAAACCAGCAACAGGAGCAGGCGTCGATTATCCATGAAGGCCTATACGATTTGATTGATGTTCAGGGCACGGGGTCAAAACCACCGGGGTTCCACGGATGACAGCGGGACAGCCGGTGCAGCGCGAGCCTTGTCCCCTTTCTGGCACCATATTTTTCCAACGCTTCCGTCGCGTACTCGGAGCAACTCGGGAAGAAACGACAGCGCCGCGCGAGCATCGGGCTCAGCGCGTATCGGTAAACGCCTATCAAGGCCAGGAGCAACCGCTTCATCGGATCATCGTTCAATTGAGATCATCTTGCCCAGCAAGCCCTCGATTTCCTGCGCCATGGTTTGTCGGTCAAGCGGGACAGGTTTGGCGGCCAAGCGCACCACCAGATCGCATGATCGCAAGCGAGCACGTAGCAGACGGAAGTGCTCCCTGACCAGTCGCCGGACAAGGTTTCGATCAACCGACCGGCGGAGGAAGCGCTTCGCAACCACCAGACCAAGGCGGGCTCCTGAACCTTCGCTGGCCATGCGAGGGCGGTAATGTAGCAGGAAGTGGCGGCTTTTCAGCACCCTCCTGAAACCAAAAACGGATGAGTATTCATCCGTTTTCAGAAGGCGATAATGCTTTGGAAAAGGGGCTGCGGACGGCGTGCGCTGCGCACGACCCGCACGGTCACCGGAGATAGGAAGCTGGCAGCTCAAACCGCCAGGCGGTGACGACCTTTGGCGCGACGCGCGCGAATCACGGCACGACCACCACGAGTAGACATTCGAACGAGGAAGCCGTGCGTACGCTTGCGGCGGACGACCGACGGTTGATAGGTACGTTTCATGGTTAACCCTTTGAAGTCAATGCAAAGTAAACTTGCAATTAAACAGCGTCTGACGGTTTCTTGTCAAGACCACATTTTTGATGATGCTGTGGATAACTTGGGGACAACGGGTTAGAATTCGCCCTTCAGGGCTCGCGACAAATAGCACAGAGGGTAGGGTAAGCGCAGTAAGTTTTCGCTAGAAGCCCGGCGGTATTAACCTATCAATATGATTTTAATTGACTTTAATTCATGTTGAGCTGCCGCTACCAGCGCACCACTTGAGGATTGAACGCCATGACCGTCGATGAGTAGCTTCTGGACCTCGTGTCTGAGCCAGTTCGAACAGGAACTCCCTCCTCAGCAATTCAATACCTGGATCCGTCCGCTTCGTCTTGAAGGCGAAGAGGACTGCGCGCGCGGCCTGCGCTTGCTGGCGCCCAACGGATTCATCCTGAAATGGGTCAAGGAACGCTATCTGGCGCGCATCGAAGAACTGGGGAGCGAGTATTTTTCGGTCCCGGTCAGCGTGACCTTGACGCTGGGAGAACGCGCAGCAGCCCCACTGAACATGACTTCCGGTTCACCGGGAAAAGCACCTCCAGTCACCGGAGCAACGGTCACCAGCGGTACCGCGGTGAAGAACGCATCACTGGTCGATCAGCAAAGATCAAGCTACGAGAAGACGAGGTTGATCCCTACTTTTACCTTCGACAACCTGGTCGTTGGGAAGGCCAACGACCTTGCTCGCGCGGCCTCCCGGCAGGTCGCCATCAGCCCTGGTGAAGCCACCTACAACCCCTTGTTCATTTATGGGGGTGCTGGTCTGGGCAAGACGCACCTCGTACACGCGATCGGCAACCAGATTCTTGAGCATGACCCCGACAAGGTCGTGCGCTATGTCCATGCCGAGGACTACTACTCGGACGTAGTTCGCGCCTACCAACAGAAGTCCTTCGACGTCTTCAAACGATACTATCGCTCGCTTGACGTCTTGCTCCTCGATGACGTGCAGTTCTTCAATAACAAGAACCGTACACAGGAAGAGTTCTTCTACGTTTTCAACGCTCTGAGTGAATCAAAGAAGCAGATCGTGATCAGTTGCGACACCTACCCGAAGAATATATCCGGACTGGAAGATCGCCTGATCACGCGCTTTGACTGGGGGCTGACCGTGCAGATCGAACCCCCGGAAACAGAAATGCGCGTTGCCATCTTGAAGAAGAAAGCCGAAGTCGAGGGGGTAGCACTCGACGACGAGGTCGCCTTCTACGTGGCCAAGCATCTACGTTCCAACGTGAGAGAACTCGAGGGCGCGCTCAAGAAGGTGCTCGCCTACTCCGCGTTTCATGGGCGACAAATCTCACTCGATCTGGCCAAGGAGGCACTCAAGGACTTGATCGGTTCGGTCAACCGACAGATCACGGTCGAGAACATCCAGAAAACGGTGGCCGATTACTTCAAAATCAAGGTAGCGGATCTGTTCTCGAAAAAACGGACGCGGGTAATCGTTCGACCGCGTCAAATCGCCATGTGGCTGGCGAAAAATCTGACTTCACAGAGCTATCCATCGATCGGCGACGCCTTCGGCGGCCGTGACCATACGACTGTTCTGCATGCCGTACGAACCATCGATGATTTGCGCACCAAGGACAATGAGCTCAATCACAACGTACACGTACTCTTGCAGGTGCTGAAGGGCTGAGGCGGACTGTAGTAGTCGGTGGACAATTGGCTGACATTTTGTGGATAAGGCGGCACAGCGGAGGCTGTGGGCAAGTTATCAGATTTTGCCCACACCTTCATACCGCCTTTCAGCAGCCCTGAAAAAACAGTTTAACGTATTGAATTAACTGTACAATTACGAAATATCAACAGACTTGCAACCAGTATTGTATTTGTATTAATTAGATATATCGTCTTATTGAAGATAGCGGAGAGGCGTCCAATCGCCGTCTAGGTGGCCCTTGGGGTCGTCGAAATGTTGGACGGACTCGGCCGCCCGGCTGTAGAAGTCCGTGGGCAATTGGCTCGCAAAAAGGGGACAAATTGGATATACAGAGGCTGTGGATAAATCATTACATCTTCCGCACAAGCCCATACCGTGCTTTTTCAGCCCATTAAAATAATATAACTATCTGAATTTAAAAAACAATCGTCACATATCAACAGACTTGTCCGTACTATTGTCTTTATAGGATTTATAGATATGCTTCTTATCAAAACACGGCGCGACACTCTGCTGGCTCCCCTGCAGGCAGTTTCTGGAATCGTCGAACGACGTCATACACTGCCGATTCTTTCGAACGTGTTGCTCGAAAAGAAAGGGGATGTGCTGACCTTCCTGGCAACGGATATCGAGATCCAGATCACCACCTCAAGCACAGGTGCCATGGGCGATGGCGACGGGGCGATCACCGTTGGGGCGAGAAAATTGCAGGAGATTTTGCGCTCCTTGCCGGAAAGTGCTGAAGTGAGCCTCATGCTCGACGACAGGCGCCTGCAGGTGAAAGCGGGACGGAGCCGCTTCAGCTTGCAAACCTTGCCGGCTGACGATTTTCCCTGCATGGCTCTGTCCGACGCAGAGATCACGAAGTTCACGGTTACCCAGAAGCAATTCCGTCACTTGCTGACGCAGACAAGCTATTCGATGGCTGCCCAGGATGTGCGCTATTACCTCAACGGGCTCTTGCTGCTGGTGGATGACGGCACTTTGCGGGCAGTGGCGACCGATGGCCATCGCCTTGCCTATTCGAGCATGCCACTCGACGATGTGCCGGAAGCCTTGCGTCAGGAAGGTGCTGCGCGCAAGGAACTGATCGTGCCACGCAAAACAGTCATTGAACTCAGTCGTCTACTAGCGGACAATGATGAGCCTTTGACGATCGAAATGCTGCCCAGCCAGGCTCGCTTCCAGTTTGGCCAGATCAATCTGGTGTCGAAGCTGATCGATGGCCGGTTTCCCGATTATGAGAGGGTGATTCCGTCCTCGCTCAGGAACGTTGTTTCGGTGAATCGTGCTCTTCTGTTACAGTCTATGGTTCGGGCGGCGATTCTGACCAATGAGAAGTTCCGCGGTGTTCGCCTGATACTGTCGGAAGGCAGCTTGAAGATCATGGCGGCCAATGCCGAGCAGGAAGAAGCGCAGGAAGAGATCGAGGTGGATTACAGCGGTGAGGCGCTGGATGTCGGTTTCAATGTAGCCTACCTGCTCGATGTTTTGAACAACACCCCCGACGAAACCATCGAGTGGGGTTTCAACGATGCGAATTCGAGTGCGCTACTGACGATCCCGGGCAACGACCGGTTCAAGTACGTCGTGATGCCCATGCGGATTTGAGCGGCGAGCAAGCTGTGACAAGAAAGAAGCACTGGATCCAGAATGATTGACGAAAACGAGCAGCCCGCCTATGACGAAACGAGCATTCAGCAGCTTGAGGGTCTGGAGGCGGTTCGTAAGCGCCCGGGAATGTATATCGGCGATACTTCCGATGGTACCGGTCTGCACCACATGGTATTCGAAGTCGTCGACAACGCGATCGATGAGGCCTTGGCTGGTTATTGTGATGACATAGTCATAACTATTCATGCGGACAATTCTATTTCCGTGACCGACAATGGTCGCGGCATACCGACTGGCATCAAGTTTGACGACAAGCACGAGCCGAAGAGGTCGGCGGCCGAGATCGTCATGTGCGTGCTCCACGCAGGCGGAAAATTCAACCAGAATTCATACAAGGTCTCCGGTGGCTTGCACGGCGTGGGTGTTTCCTGTGTCAATGCGCTTTCCAAGTGGTTGCGTCTGACCATCCGACGCGAAAGCAAGAAATACTTCCTTGAGTTCAACCGCGGAGCTGTCGTTGATCGCCTGATCGAGGTTCAGAGGAACGTCGAAGTGTCGCCGCTGAGAGTCGTCGCGGCAACCGAGAAGCGCGGTACGGAACTCCACTTCATGGCCGACGAGGAGATCTTCGGCCCGGTCGAATTTCACTACGAAATCATCGCCAAGCGCTTGCGTGAGCTGTCGTTTCTGAACAATGGCGTGAAGATTCGTCTCAACGACCAGCGGACCGGCAAGGAGGAAAACTTTGCCTTCCTCGGTGGCGTCAAGGGCTTTGTCGAGTACATCAACCGTACAAAATCGGTTCTCCATGCCAACATCTTTCATGCGGCCGGAGACTCGACCAGCGCCCACGGCGTCATCAGTGTCGAAGTGGCCATGCAGTGGAACGACAGTTACGCCGAGCAGGTGCTGTGTTTCACCAACAACATCCCGCAAGCCGATGGTGGAACCCACATGACCGGACTTCGCGCGGCCATGACGCGGGTCATCAACCGTTATATCGAAGAACACGAGATCGCCAAAAAGGCGAAAGTCGATATCACCGGGGATGACATGCGCGAGGGCCTCGTCTGTGTGTTGTCGGTGAAGATGCCGGACCCGAAGTTTGCTTCGCAGACCAAGATGAAGCTGGTTTCTTCAGAGGCCCGTCCGGCCGTTGAAGAGGTCGTCGCGGCCAAGCTTGGTGAATTTCTTCAGGAGCGGCCGCTCGACGCCAAGGTGATTACCGGCAAGATCATCGAAGCGGCGCGGGCGCGTGATGCAGCGCGCAAGGCCAGGGAAATGACCCGTCGCAAAGGGCTGCTTGACGGCGTTGGTTTGCCGGGCAAGCTTGCCGATTGTCAGGAAAAAGACCCGGCGCTCTGCGAGCTCTATCTGGTCGAGGGTGATTCCGCCGGTGGTTCCGCCAAACAGGGTCGCGACCGAAAGTTCCAGGCTATTTTGCCGCTCAAGGGAAAAATCCTGAACGTGGAGAAAGCGCGTTTTGACAAGCTGATTTCTTCGCAGGAGATCGCGACCCTGATTACCGCGCTCGGGACCGGCATCGGCAAGGACGAATACAAGCCCGAGAAGTTGCGTTACCATCGCCTGATCATCATGACCGATGCGGACGTGGATGGTGCGCACATCCGCACTCTGCTACTCACTTTTTTCTATCGCCAGATGCCTGAGCTGGTCGAGAATGGTCACATCTACATCGCGCAGCCACCGCTGTACAAGGTAAAGCACGGCAAGACAGAGCGTTACATCAAGGACGATCAGGCCCTCAAGCAGTTCCTGCTGACCTTGGCCCTCGAAGGGTCGGTTCTGACGCCATTGGCTGGCGCGCCAGAAATTTCCGGGATCGCCCTGGAGCAACTGGCAGGCCAGTACCTGCTGGCTGAAGCGGTGATCAACCGGCTCTCGCACCTGATCAATCCTGAAGTGCTGCATGCCTTGATCGATGCCAATCTGGAAATAGAGCTGGCTGATGAGGCGTCAGCCGCAGCGAGCGCCAAGGCCTTGATGGAAGCTGTCGGTGGCAAGCTGGGCATCAGCATTCTGGAACGTTATGACCAGGCGCAGGAACGTTGGCAGCTACGTCTCGAAAAGATACTGCATGGCAACCTCAAGGTAGGCATCATCGACGAAGACCTCCTGGTCAGCGGTGACTATGTTCAACTGCGCAAGACGGCTGAGATGCTCGCGGGTCTTTTTGGTCCAGGCGGCTTGGTTGTTCGCGGCGAAAAGAAGCAGGCTGTCGGCAGTTTTGCCGAAACCATGCAGTGGTTGCTCAGCGAAGTTGAGCGTAGCGTGACCAAGCAGCGTTACAAAGGTCTCGGTGAAATGAATCCTGAGCAGCTTTGGGAGACGACCATGGACCCCAAGGTACGCCGTCTGCTGAAGGTCCAGATCGAAGATGCGATCGGCGCTGACGAGATTTTTACCACACTGATGGGTGAGCTCGTTGAGCCGCGCCGTCACTTCATTGAAACCAATGCACTGGCGGCGCGCAACATTGACGTTTGAGGCTGCCTGGCCATTCGAGCAGTTCGAGAGAGACAGGATCAGCCGCGGCTGGCTGACACCCAGCGCGCTCTTGGCCCTGAGTGGCCTTACGCTGGCTGGCGGCGATAGCGATTGATGGCATCGCGCGTGGCCTGCGCAACGCGGCGCGCTGCCGCTGCGTAATCTTCACCGTCTTGGGCGTAAAGAATGGCGCGTGAAGAATTGATCATCAAGCCGTCGCCACTGGGCGTGCACCCCGCTCGCACGGTGCTTTCGATGTCGCCGCCCTGGGCACCGATGCCGGGGACGAGCAGCGGCATGTTGCCGGTCAACGCGCGAACCTGAGCAATTTCAGCCGGGAAAGTGGCGCCGACCACCAAGGCGCACTGACCACTCTGATTCCATAGCGTGTCGACCAGGCGGGCAACCCTTTCGTAGAGTTTCTCGCCGCCGACATCGAGGAACTGGAGATCGCTACCGCCAGGGTTGGAGGTGCGACAGAGCAGAATGACGCCCTTGTCCCGGTAAGCCAGATAAGGCTCAATCGAGTCGCGTCCGAGGTAGGGGTTGACGGTAATCGCGTCGGCCTTGAAGCGCTCGAAGGCCTCGATCGCATATTGTTCGGCGGTGCTGCCGATGTCGCCACGCTTGGCATCCAGAATGACCGGTGTCCCGGGGTGTTTTTCGTGGATGTGTGCGATAAGTGCTTCAAGCTGGTCTTCGGCGCGGCGTGCCGCGAAGTAAGCGATCTGCGGCTTGAAGCAGCAGACCAGGTCCGCCGTGGCGTCGACGATAACGCTGCAGAACTCGAAAATCGCGTCTGGTCTGCCTTTCAGGTGAGCAGGGAAGCGCGTCGGATCTGGATCCAGTCCGACACAGAGCAGGCTGTTGCGGTCGCGCCAGGCGGCGCTCAGGGTAGGCATGAAGTTCATCAGGGCGATGCCGGGGTGCAAAGGCGATATTCTAATCTGCGCAGGCGAGTTCAGGCGCCAGTGTGCGTGTCAAACATCAGGATGTTGCCCTTGAACGGAGCGCCGTTTTCGAGGATTCTCTTCCCAGCCAGGTCAAAGGTGTCCATCGCCTGGGCGAGAACCCGCGCCGACGGCCTTATTGGCCGACCACGAACTCGCCCACCGTGACCACGTCGCTTTGCCCCTTGAGGCGCAGCGTCAGCCGTTCTTCTTTCTGGGCAGCAGTGCCGAAGCCGGTGTAAAGGCGTACTCCAAGCGTCGTCGCGCCGGCCACGAGCTGCTGGCGGTGGCCGTAGAACTGCGCCTGGATCAGGTACTTGCCGGGCTTCGCCTTTCTCAGCGAGAACTCTTCCGGGCCATAACCGCCGGTAAAATCACGTGACATGGCACCCCCCTGATAGCTCAGGCGGTTGCCATAGAAGCTCTTTTCGCCGTTGGGGTCGGTCACCCAGAGATCGATGTCGGTGTTGTCGGCATCCCAGGAGAGTACCACGCGCAGGTCGAGCGGCAGGTTGCGCAGCAAACGCGGATCGATGGCCGAGGTATCGAGCTTCTCTGGAGCGGTGGCGATCAGGGCGTTCATTTCCGCCAGAGCGACCAGTTCGATATCGGGAAAGCGGTTGTGCCATGGTCGCGTCACCACCTGGTAAAGCGATTCGACGGCTTTCTGCCGGCTACCGGCTTCTGCCTGAGCCAGGCCGAGATCGCGCCAGGACTGCGGCTCGTTGGGCGCCAGTTCGAGGACGCGATGCAACACCGACACCGCCAGATCGGCCCGCTTGGCCTGCATCAGCCGATAGCCGAGGATGCGCAGTACGTGACGGTTTTCGAGATCCATTTCGGCCAGGTTGGAGAGGATGCGCACCGCCAGTTCCGGGCGGGAGCGGTCGAAGAAGATGTCGGCGACGTCGAGAAAGAAGGCCGTGCTGTTCAGGTAGCCGGGCCGCTCGTCGAGATAGACGCGATACAGTTGCGCTGCCTCGGCCTTGCGTAGGCGTTCGGCGTATGGCGCGTCGGGAACCCATTTCTTGAGCTGGATGCTGACCACGGGCGCCGGTGCTGCTGCGCCATCCACCGGGCCCGCCGTGTCGGCCGCCAGGCTCGTCATGCGCTGCGCGACAGATGCCTTGGCCAGTGCCTGGCGGGGCTCGTTGGCAGCGGGGGCCGGAGCGGCAGCTGGCGGAGGTGTCGCTGCCAGGCGGCTTCTCTCCGCAGAGATGCCGGCGGAAGCTAGTGCTCCAGCCGTCGTCTTGGCTTCCTCGCCGGATTTCGGGCGATCGCCCTTGGGAAAATCACGTTCCCACCACGCCTGCTTGTCCTTGAAACGGCGAGCAATATCTTCCAGGTGGCTGACACGATCACCTTCGACCTGCTGACGACGCGTGCTGGCCAGGCGCTCGTACTCGCCACGCAGCTCGCTGGGAGGAACGATTTCATGGCGCACATAATCTTCCATGCGATCGAGCACGATCAGCGAAGTGCCCGGTGTGACCAGCCCGAAGTTTTTGCCCAGGCGCTCGATCGCGGCTCGATTGAGGGTCCGCTCAGGCAATAACTGCTTGATCCGCAGGCCCGCCCAGGCTTGTGCCGCAAAGCCTGCCGCCCGAGACTCTGCGCCGCCAAGCTTGACTTGCTGGCGCTCGACCCCGCCGCGAGGATTGCGCCACACCACTTCGAGCACTGCGTTCACCTCGGTCAATACCCCGGCCACCGCCAGCCGCCCGGAGTCCGCATCAGCCGGCGCCGCGAGCAGGTCGAGCGCGCCGTTTGAACGCAGGCCAGTCAGTCGCGGGCCAAGCTGACGAAGTGCCGTCAGCGCAGCGTCCGGCGATGTCGTCAGCAGATCGACATAGGCACCGCCGCTGTTCACCGCCGCCTGGCGCAAGCGATCAGCATCGGACGCCGCGGCTGCGCTGACGGCGAACAACGGCACCGAAAAATCCGGCATCGCCAGGGCAGAGAAATTACCCAGACCGTCGCTGAACAGCAGTGCGGCATCTGCGCCAGCGGGCGGAAGGAAAGCCGCCATGTTCGTTCCGCCGTCGTAGGCCACCCTTTCCAGCACGGCACGCAGGGCCGACCAGTCACCCCTCTTGACGACGAAGGTGCCACCGTCTTCGCCGGCGTCGCGCGCCAGCGTCAAACGCACCTGGGTGTTGCCCAGCGCCTTGAAATAGGCGTCGAGCAGGGAAAACTCGCGCCCATGCTCGCGATTGGCGCCGGAACCCGAGGCGTCCCAGACGATCGCCAGTTGCGCTGGTTTCGGCCGCGCCACCCGGGCCATACGTGGCGCGGGCAGCTCGGCATAGAAATACCGCTTGCCGTCGAATTCCTCCGTGGTCAGCAGCAGGCCCTGGTGCGACAAGAGGCTCACTTCAGCCAGATCTTCCGGCCGATAGTCGCGGCGATGGATTTCGAGCACGGCGCCGCCCTCACGGTCAGCCCAGCGAGCGTCGCTCAGGCCGCGCAGTACCTTCAGCACATCGGCCTTGAGACCGGGCGCCTGTATGCGCAGATCAAAGGCCTCCAGTCGGTCACCGAAAGCCAGCGGCAAGCGCAACAGCGCGGAACCGTCACGTTTTTCCGACAACTGCTCGCTGATGGTCAGCGATACTCTCCGCTCGCCACGTGCCGGAATCGGGTAGACGCGCAGCTTATAGTTGTTGCCCTGCGTGGCTTCGAGCAAGGCCGGGTCGATTCTGGCTCGTGTTACGTCCTCGAAGACTTCCTGACCACGCACCTTTTCGACAGGCACCGCAGCTCGCCACTTGCCGTCGAAGTCGAGCGCAAAGCCGCTGACCTGCTGTCCGTCGAGTAGTGGGAACTGCAACTCTCCTTCGAGCAGACGGGCGTTGGGATTGTGGAAGGTCATCTCCACCGTAGTCCTGGCCAGACGACCGACGACGACCACATCGACATTGACGCGCGCCAGGCGCACCGGTTGTGCCGCGTCCGGCACGCGCAGGACCACGGGGCGCAGCACCGGCGGTAGTGGGTCGCTGATCAGCAGATTCTGAGCGCTCAAGCCGTGCGCAGCAACTAGCAGCGCCGCGAGGACAATACTTTTCCATGCTTTCATGATCCGACCTTTGGTCAACAGAACCGCGATGAACAGGTGAACGACAAACTGTGGTCAATGGGGTTAGAGTATGGCCATGAATTACACCTTTGCTTCGGCCACCATCCTGCTGGTTCTGATCACCGACCCGATCGGCAACATTCCGATCTTCGCCAATGCCCTCCGGCATGTTCCACCGCAGCGCCGACCATGGGTGATCGTGCGGGAGGTGTTGATTGCCTTTGTTCTGCTGCTGGCTTTCATGTTTGTCGGCGATTCGTTTCTGCGCCTGATGAACCTCAGTGAGCTGTCGCTGCAGATTGGCGGCGGCGTGATTCTGTTTCTGATCGCGCTGCGCATGATTTTTCCACCGCCAAGCACCGACACGCCTGACACCTCGGGCGAGCCGCTGATCGTGCCGCTGGCGATTCCGGCCATTGCCGGACCGTCGGCTCTGGCCACCGTCCTGTTGCTGGTTTCCCAGGCACCCGACCGGCGCCTCGAATGGATAGGCGCACTAAGCATCACCATGGCCATCTGTGCCATCCTGCTGGTGCTGGCCGAGCGCATTCAACGCGTCGCCGGCGACCGCTTCGTGGTGGCTCTTGAACGGCTGATGGGCCTGGTTCTGGTGGCGATGTCGATTGAAATGATGCTGCGCGGGATCAAGACCTTCGTCATGCAACTCGCGCGCACCTGAGTTCAGCGTCTCCGCGACACATTTAATCTGAAAGTCGCGTCAGCGACTCACGAACCTCGCCTCGCTCGCTTGCGGGAGAGCGGTCGGGGGGCGAGGGAACGGTCATGGCTCATCTTGGGTGTCTGAAACCGCCATGACCGTCAGCCGGCCACTGGGCGACGCTCACGCAGCGCTTGCGCCAGCGTTCCGGCATCGACGTATTCCAGTTCGCCGCCTACCGGTACGCCGCGCGCGATGCGTGAAACACTGACGCCACGGCTTCTGAGCATTTCCGAGAGGTAGTGCGCCGTGGCTTCACCCTCGTTGGTGAAGTTAGTGGCGATGATCACTTCCCGTACCACCCCGTCGCCGCAGCGCGCCAGCAGACGGTCGAGGTGCAGTTCGCCTGGGCCGATGCCGTCGAGGGGCGACACGCGGCCCATCAGCACGTAGTACAGCCCGGAATAGGCATGCGTCTGCTCCATCATGTTCATATCGACGGGCGTTTCGACGACGCAGAGCAGGCTGGCGTCGCGCTTGCTTGACAGACAACGGACGCAGGTTTCCGACTCGGTGAAAGTGTTGCAGCGCTGGCAATGACGCAGCGCAGCGAGCGCAAGCTGCAACGCGTCGGCCAGGCGCTGGGCACCCGGCCGACCGTGCTGCATCAGATGATAGGCCATGCGCTGAGCCGACTTTGGACCGACGCCTGGCAGACAGCGCAAAGCCTCGATCAATGACTCGAGGCTCGACGGCGTGTTCATCAGAAGGGCATCTTGAACCCGGCGGGCAGATTGAGACCGGCGGAGAAGCCGGCCATGCGCTCCTGGGAGACTTCCTCGGCGCGCCGTGTCGCGTCGTTCAAGGCCGCGGCAATCAAATCCTCGAGCATTTCCTTGTCATCCATCACCGATGGATCAATGGTCACCCGACGAACCTCGTGCCGACAGGTCATCAGCACCTTGACCATGCCAGCGCCCGCTTGCCCCTCAACTTCGAGCTGGGCGAGCTGCTCTTGCGCCTTGTTCATGTTTTCCTGCATCTGCTGGGCCTGTTTCATCAGGCCGGCGATTCCGCCTTTCATCATCTTGCTTGCCTCGAGTTGAACAATTGAACTACCTGTTAAACGGGTTTGATGGACGATTCGATCAGGGTAGCGTCGAACATCTCGATCACTTCACGGACGAAACCATCCTGCTCGACCGAAGCCACTGCGCGATCCATGCGCTCTCTTCGGTCACGTTGCGCCACTGCTGCCGGCGTATCACCGGCGACTTCTTCGAGTTCGATCGCCAGTTGCAGCGGCCGGCCGAAATGCTCGACAAGCGACTGCTGAAGCTTGTCCTGAGCTGGTTTGATCAACAGATGGCGATGCCTGGGTGAGAGACGGAGGACGATCCTTCCTCCAGACAGGTCGCGCAACTCACAGTGCTGCCCCAGTTCCCGCGCCATGCCGCCGACTCTGAGCGCCGCCAGGATGGCGTGCCAGTCCCTTATCGGCTCGGCGGGATCGACACGCGACTGCGCGGCGGCCGCCGTCGCCTGCGCTGGTTGCCCAGCGGACGGCAGCGCGCGCGGCTCGGCGGGTCGCGCTGTCTCGGCCTCTGCGCGTCCTGCAGGTGTGGCTGCCGGGCGGACCTGCGCGCCAGCTGCCCGTCGTCCGCCAGACTCATCCTCCGACACTGGCCGGAAAGCGTACAGGCGGAGCAGTGTCATGATGAAACCGGCCTGCTCATCAGGCGCCAGCGGCAGTTCCTGACGCCCATGGACGGCGATCTGGTAGGCGAGCTGGACAAACTCGGGATCGAGCGCGGTGGCGATTTCAAGAATCCGTGCGCGCTCCGGCATGTCGTCAGCGATCGCCTGAGGCGCGAGCTGGGCGATCTGCAGGCGGGTGAACAGACTGGCCATTTCCTGTAGTGCGGCGTCGAACGAAAGGCTGCGGGCGGCCATTTCATCGGCGACCTGTAAAAGGGCCGCCGGATCGCCGGCCAGTAGGGCATCGAGAATCGAGAACAACTGATCGAGGTCGACCGAGCCGAGCATTTCGCGGACCTGCGCCTCCTCGACCTGACCCGCACCATGGGCGATCGCCTGGTCGAGCAGCGACAGCGCATCGCGCATGCTGCCCGCCGCCGAGCGCGCCAGCAACTGCAGGGCACCGGTCTCGGCGCTGATCGCCTCGACTTCGAGGATGTGCCTGAGATGGCCGGCGATCAGCGGCTGCGTCATCTGTTTGAGGTTGAACTGCAGGCAGCGTGAAAGCACCGTGACCGGAATCTTCTGCGGGTCGGTGGTCGCGAGAATGAACTTCACGTGCTCCGGCGGCTCTTCGAGGGTCTTCAGCATGGCGTTGAAGGCCGAATTCGAGAGCATGTGCACCTCGTCGATGACATAGACCTTGAAGCGGCCACGCGTTGGCGCGTAGACCGCGTTCTCGAGCAATTGCCGCATCTCATCGACCTTGGTGTTGGTCGCCGCATCAACCTCAAGCAGATCGACGAAACGCCCTGAATCGATTTCCCGGCACGAGGAACAGTTGCCGCAAGGCGTTGCCGTGATTCCGGTCTCGCAATTCAGTGCCTTGGCCAGAATGCGCGCCAGCGTCGTCTTGCCGACGCCGCGGGTGCCGGTGAACAGGTAGGCATGATGCAGGCGCTGCGCCGTCAAAGCGTGCGTCAGCGCGCGGACCACGTGTTCCTGACCGACCAGGCTGGCAAAGGTTCGCGGGCGCCATTTGCGCGCCAGGACTTGGTAACTCATCGGGCGGATTCTAGCAGATGGTGCCGACGGCTTGGCTGAGCTTTTTGGTGCTCAGCAGCGGGAGCTTCTTCGGAGGCTGCGCGTCACAAAGGCCCCTCTGGCGGACCGACGAGAGCGAAAAGGTGGCGAGCCTTACCCCCGGCACTCACATGAGACGGCTGTGGCTGCTTCCTTCCGGACCTGACCAGGTTCACCATCCTGCGATGCGGGGAGACCCGCCACGAAGAATGTTAACACATCACCCGCCGCCGCGTCGGAAATAGCGCATGAAGTCCTCGATGAAATCAGCGTTCTCCTCCGGCCTGCCGCCGGAAAAGACGATGGACACCGCCAGACGCGGCAAATGAAAAGCGCCGATCTGCAGCACCGGTAAGGTCTGGCAACAGATGTCCACCGTGCGATCCTGCTGCTGAAGGCGCCATCCTTCAGCCACTTGGGCCACCGACCAGCCGGCAAGCAAGGGCTGCAACTGACGTTCGAACTCGCGCCACGTCAGGGTCATCGCAAACTGCGGCACCGTTCAGCCGCCAGCGATCGGCGGCCAGATCGCCAGTACATCGCCAGCGATCAGGTGTCTTTCAGCGCGCTGCGCCGGAGGGATGTATTGGCCATTGACCAGCACCAGATGCACCATGCGCGTAGGCAACGACCGAGCATCGATCAGTGCGGCGACGGTGCTCCCATCAGGGACTTCGAGAGACAGCGCGTTGGTTCGCCGGGCTTCGACCGGCAGATAGTCGGAAAGCGAAGCGAACAGCTTGAAAGTGATCTCCATCAGTGGGCAACGGCCAGCCCCCTGGCGAGGTAGGCTTCACTGAGTTGCAGGGGGTTGGCGAGCAGACGGGCTTTCCATTCACCGAGACGCACCCGCCCCTGGATCAGGCCACGCAGGACGCCGATGTGCTCGGTGTGGCCGATACTGTTGGCGCCGACCAGTTGATCGCCAGCAAAGGCCAGGCGCAGGTAGCGATACTCGGCCTCGTCGAGCAATTGTGCTGTTTCGCCGCCGGCAACGCCCTGCCATTGACCAAAGGACGCCGAAATCAGTCCCAGCGTATCGAGGACGTTGAAGACGAAGGTGCCGGGAACGGTCGCCGGCTGGCCGGCCATGTTGAGCGCTGCGATGCGTGCCTGCTCGACGGCATCGGGCTGGATGGCATTGACGACGCGTCGGCCGGTGCCGAATTCGACCGCTTCGGCGACGTCGCCGGCGGCATAAACGCCGGCGACGCTGGTCTGCATGGCGTCATCGACGATAACACCGGCAGCGACCGTCACATCGCTGCCGGCAAGAAAATCAATGTTCGGTTTGACACCGGTCGCAGTGATCAGCACGTCAACCTCGATCGTCTCGCCGTCGTCGAGCGTGAGCAGCAGCGCTTCGCCGGCGGCAACGATGGCCACCACCCGCCGTCCGGTACGCACGCTGACGCCCTTTTCCTCACACCAGCGACGGATCATTGCCCCGGCGACCTCGTCCATCATGCGTGGCACCATCCGGTCGCCCATTTCGACGACGGTCAGGCGCGGACCGCGGGCGGCCAGCGATTCCATGATGATACAACCGATGAAGCCGGCGCCCATCTGCAATACGCGCGCCCCCGGGGTCACCGTGGCGGCGATCGCCCGTGCGTCGGCGAGCGTCCAGCACGTCAGGACGTTCGCCGAATCGATGCCGGGAATCGGTGGGCGCACGGGGTGAGCGCCGGTGGCGATGAGGGCGCAGTCGTAGGCCAGCACGCGGCCATCGACCAGGCAGACGGTGCGCGCGTCGGTGGCTAGGGCCTTGACGCGGCCGTGCACCAGACGAATGCGCAAACGCTCGAAATGGTCAGCATCCTTGCGCAGATACGTTCCCGCTTCGCCGATCTTGCCGATCAGCAGATAGGGAATCGCCATGCGGGAATACGGCGGTTCGGCTTCGTCGCCGATCAGGGTGATTTCGGCCTGCGGATCGGCGCGGCGTAGTGTCTCGGCGGCAACGACCCCCGCCGGGCCGTTGCCGATAATCACGTGGCTGGCCACCTCAGAGGCCCAGACGCGCGCGGGTGGCCGCTGTCGGAACACCGTCGGCCGTCCAGCCACGCAGGCTGTAGTACTCCGGAAGCATCTTGCCGAGTTCGGCGACCATGCCTTTCGACGCGCCGGTCTGGCACGGTTCGTTGAGCAGGCGCGGCGGCAGGGTGTCGTCCTTGGCCGTAATGCCTGCGGCCAGGTTGAAGTCGCGTTCGAGATTCCAGATCCGCTCGCCGGTCCGCAGCAGCGACTCCAGCGACCAGTCGCCTTCACAAGCGGCCTGAATCTGCGGCTGAATGTCGTTCATCGTCCACGCGAAGGTGGTGAAGGTGCACAGACCCGTCGAGTCGACTGTCGCGGTGGCGTCCTGAAAGGCCTTGAGCAGTTCCGGCTTGCCGGCGGTCTCCCTGGGGTCGGTCTTGATCGGGATGCCGAAAACCTCGCTCGATACCATGTAACCGCGCAAGTGGCAGGCACCCCGGTTCGACGTCGCGTACGCCAGCGCCATGCCCTGCAGCGCACGCCCATCATAGGCCGGGAACTCCTGCCCCTTGACGGTCATTGACAGATCGGGCCGGCCGTATCGGGTGCACAGACGTTTCGATCCCTGGCCGACGACCTTGCCGAAGCCTTCGCCGTGGGCGGTCATTTCGGCCAGTCGGCACAGCGCCTCGGCGGAACCAAAGGGGGCCGCCAGACCAATCTCGTCCTCGCTCAGGATGCCGAGTTCGTAGAGTTCCATGACCGCGCCGACCGTTGCGCCGAACGAGATCGGGTCCATGCCGTCTTCATTGCACAGGAGGTTGGCATACTGCAGCGCTTCCAGATCATCGACTCCATTGGCATTGCCCAGCGCCCACGCCGCTTCGTATTCGAGACCGCCGTTGGCGCCCCAGTACTGCGGCTTGGTGTCGACCGAGAAATGGGTTTCGTCGATGCGCGAAATCCGACCACAGGCGATCGTGCAACCGAAGCACGCCTGATTGGTGACCAGATGCGTCCGGCCATCGGTGGCGCGCTTTTCGTGCATCGCTTCGGCGGAGATCTTGCGCGCTCCTTCAAACTGGACATCGCGGTGATTGCGCGTCGGCGAAGCACCCATTTCGTTGATCACGTTCATCAGCACCTGCGTGCCGTAGGTCGGCAGCCCCTGCCCGGTAACCGCGTTTTCGGCCAGCACCTTCTTGCCGGCGGCGACGGCCGCCATGAAGGCTTTGCCATCGGCGATGTTACCCACCCCGAGCGTGCCGCGGACGGCAATGGCCTTGAGGTTTTTCGAGCCCATCACCGCACCGACGCCGGAACGACCGGCGGCGCGGTGCAGATCGTTGACGATCGCCGCGAAGAGCACCTGGTTTTCGCCGGCACGACCGATACTCGACACGCGCAGCAATGGATCCTGGTGGCGCTTCTTGAGCGTGCCTTCAGTAGCCCAGACGGTCCTGCCCCACAGGTCATCCGCCGACAGCAGCCTGGCCTGTTCGTTCTCGATGTGCAGGTAGACCGGTCGCGGGGATTTGCCCTCGACGATAATCATGTCCCATCCCGCCGATTTCAGCTCTGCGCCGAAGAAGCCGCCCGAATTCGAGCAAGCGATGACGCCGGTCAACGGCCCCTTGGTGATCACCGAATACCGGCCGCCTGTCGAGGCCATGGTTCCCGTCAGCGGACCCGTGGCGTAGATGATCTTGTTCTCGGGTGCCAGCGGGTCGACCTTCGGGTCGATCTCGCTGACCAGATATTTGCTGGCCAGGCCACGCTGGCCGAGATACGCTGCTGCCCAGGCCATGTTCAGCGGTTCGCTGACACAGTTTCCCTGAGTAAGATTGACGCGAAGGATTTTACGTGTCCAGGCCATGATCGTCGCTCCTCAAACGCTTGCCGCACTGTCGGTTTTCTGCGCCCATTGACGCATCCGTTCGAGGCCGGTCCAGTCGGCATCGATGTAGGTGATGGCGCCGGTCGGGCAAGCCGTGGCGCACGCTGGATCACCACCACAGAGGTCGCACTTCTGGACTTTGCCACTGTCATGGTTGTAGTTGATCGTCCCGAACGGGCAGGCGATCGTGCACACCTTGCAGCCGACGCATAGCGCGTCGACGACCACCTTGGCGCCGGTGCCGAGATCGATCCTGATCGCCTCGACAGGACAGGCGTTGAGACACCAGGCTTCGGCGCACTGGGTGCAGGTATAGGGGACCTTGCGGCCTTCGTGGTGGAAGTCGAAAACCTTGATCCGCGATTTGGCCGGGTTGAAGAGGCCGGTATTCTCGTACGAACAGGCCATTTCGCACTGCAAGCAACCGGTACATTTGCCCGGATCGATGTGCAAAGACTTCTGCATGACGTCTCCTCCGTTGAGCGATCGATGATCCTGTTGAATGACGTCGCGTGTCCTTCCGCGATGGAAAGATCACTATAGGCAAAATCAGGTACTTGTGAAAGTTGCGCTGCAACAATCCGGATCTTAGAATTCGCTCTTCCCAAAACTGGTCGCTTGCGAAAAGAAATGCCAATCACCCGAATATGCCTCGTCCGACACGGGGAAACAGCCTGGAACGCCGACAAGCGTATACAGGGACAGATCGACGTCGGCTTGAATGCGGCTGGTCTGGCGCAGGCTGAAGCCGCGGCGAACTGGCTGTCCGGCCAGGCGGTCGTCGCGCTCTACAGCAGCAACCTGCTGCGCGCCCGGCAGACGGCCGAGTGCATCGCGGCCAGCCTGCACCTGATCCCGACCTTCCGACCAGAGTTTCGTGAGCGGCGCTACGGGCTTTTTGAAAGCCTGACCTACGACGAATCGCGTGCCCGATACCCGGCTGAGTACCGCTTGTTTGAAGGGCGCGACCCTGATTTTGTCATTCCCTATGGCGGTGAAAGTCTGCGGCAACTGCACGAGCGCGTCAGCACAGGCCTGCTGCGGGTGGCTGCCGATCATCGTGGCCAGACGATCGTTGTGGTAACCCATGGTGGCGTCCTCGATGTCGTGAACCGCCTGGTCCGCGGCAATCCCTTGTCCAGCCCGCGTGATTTCCTGATCCCCAACGCGGGGATCAACTGGATAAGCGTCGCCGATGATCGCTGGGGCCTGGAAAGCTGGGGTGACACCGGACATCTGACCGTCGTGGGGCTTGACGAGCTCCCCTAGCGAGAGCCGCACAAAAGGCATCGAGAGTAAAGAGAAAGCGGGTGCTCGAAGCCTATCGATGTCTGGCCAGGAAGCGATCGAGTTGCGCGGCAAACGCCTGCCGGTCGTTCTGGCTGAAAGCCGACGGCCCCGACGTGTCTACCCCGCTGGCGCGCAGTTCTTCCATGAAATTGCGCATGGCGAGGCATTCGCGGATGTTCTCCGGGGTGTAGAACTCGCCGCGTGGATTCAGTCCGTGCCCCTGGCGCTCGATGACCTGCGCGGCCAGTGGGATGTCGGCGGTGATCACCAGATCACCCGGCTGCACTTCCTTGACGATGCGCTGGTCGGCGACATCGAACCCAGCCGGCACCTGGATACTGCGGATCCAGGGCGAGGCGGGCACGCGCAACGTCTGGTTGGCGACCAGGGTGGTCATGATCCGGGTGCGTTGCGCGGCGCGAAACAGGATTTCCTTGATCACGCTGGGGCAAGCGTCGGCGTCAACCCAGATCTGCATGTGGTGGGTACCTCTCAAAAAAATAATGCACTCGACGCGTAGCGGCGGGCCGCGCGGAGAACGCCGCACTGCGAGGGTGGGTGTCGGTAAACTTTACAGTCGCCTGGTCACATTCTTCCCTGCGCATAATAAGGGATTGTTTTGAAATATGTATAATATAAAGGCGCGCTTCTTGCTTATCAGGCGGCCGTCCGCTCGGGAGGTCGAGTATGCGTTGTCCATTCGTGTCTCTGGCGTTGCTTCAGGCGATGCTGCTTGCCGGTACCGTCATGGCACACCCCATTGCCGACAATGATGTCACGCTACCAGCAGAAGCTGGTCAAGGCCAGGCCCTGCTGGGCGACGGACCCGCGCCGCCCAGCCTGCGCTTGCCAGTCGTCGCGGGCGAGCGCGAAACCTGGTCGGCATCGGTCGCCAGAGGCGATCGCATCGGCTTGGCGATTGACCCTTCGCCCCGAGGCGACAGGGAGGGACAGGTCCCTGTATTCACACAGGCGCGCTCTGGTGGCCAGGAACAGCCGTCGGCGGCTGGCTTTGACGACCCTGATCCGCTGTCCGGAGGGCCGCGGGATCTGGTCGGGCTGCCACGTCAGACGAAGGCCGGGCGGTTTTCGTCACGCAGCGCACCTTCCGGCGGCTCTGCAGAGCCTGAACTTGGTGACGAAATCGCCGCGCTCATTCAGGATCTGCAGAGATCGCTGGTCGCCGGGGTCACTGACGCACTTGATGTCCGCGTTGGCCAGGATGGCAGGGTAGGCTTCGCGCTGGCTGGTGTGGACGGTTTTTTCGTTAGCCCGGATCGGAGGCGGGAGGGCGTCTCGTTTGGCTACGGCAATACCTCGTTGTCCATCGTCAGGTACGGTGCCACCAACCCCGACGATGAGTATGATGATGATCCACTGCCACCCGTCGCCTTGTCCCGCGCTCGGCACGAGCGTGAACCCAGGCAGTTCAATGCGACGGCGGAGCTGATCGAGTTTGTGGCTGAGGTTTTCCAGCACCCGCTGGCCTGGCTGGTGATTTTCTTCCTTGTGATCGGCGAGATTGCGTGGATCATCGCCAGGTACCGCAGCAGGAGACGCCGACACCGAACCCGGTCACCGAGTCAGACCACCAGGGTCAAGCTGAAGCGTTCGCGCGCGCGACACAAGCGCGTGCCTGCTACCGGGCCCGTACCAGGCAGTCCCCAGGAACCCTGATGGCCTGCCGCAAAGGGCTAGTCCATTTATGCAAGTACCCGTTTTAAAATGGGTTCCTTTGTCCGACCAAGGAACCCGGCTTGAGGTATACTGCGCCTTACGCCGCCGATTTCCGGTTCGTGGCGGCCTTCCCGCTCACCTCTCCACTTCCCCAGGAAACCATCATGTTGCAGAAGTCTGCCTCTTTCCCCGGAATTCAGGGTCCTGTCGTCACGATCGTCATGGACGGCTATGGCATCGCCAGGTCCGATCTCGGCAGTGCCATCGCTGCGGCCCGGAAACCGACCCTCGACAAGCTTTTCGCCAATTACCCGAACATTACCTTGCGCGCCCACGGTATCGCGGTGGGCATGCCTTCCGACGAGGACATGGGTAACTCCGAAGTCGGTCACAATGCCATCGGCGCAGGACAGGTCTACAGTCAGGGCGCATCACTGGTGGCCGACGCCATCGCCTCTGGCGCGATATGGCAGGGTGCTGCCTGGCAGCAGATCGTCGCTGGCGCCAAAGCAGGGCGTAGCGTGATTCACTTCCTCGGCCTTTTCTCCGACGGCAATGTGCACAGCCATATCGATCACTTGCGGGCGATGGTCCTGCGTGCCCGCGACGAGGGCGTCAAGGCGGTGCGGATTCACGCCCTGCTCGACGGTCGAGACGTACCCGAGACCAGTGCTCTCGACTACCTGCTGCCCTTCGAGGCCTTCCTCGCCGAAGTCAGCAGCGGCGGCTTCGACGCCCGGATTGCCTCCGGCGGTGGCCGGATGAACATCACCATGGATCGCTACGAAGCAAACTGGAGAATGGTCGACAAGGGCTGGCACACACATGTCCTCGGCGAAGGCGATCAGTACGCGAGCGCTTCGGCCGCCGTCGAGGCGCTGCGCGTCAGGTTTCCCGGAACGATCGATCAGGACCTGCCGCCATTCGTCATCGCCGAGAACGGACAACCCGTCGGCACAATCGAGGACGGCGACTCGGTGGTGTTCTTCAATTTCCGTGGCGATCGGTCGATCGAGATCACGCGAGCCTTCGAAGAAGCGACTTTCGACAAGTTCGATCGCGTGCGCGTCCCCAGCGTGACCTATGCCGGCATGTTGCAGTACGACGGGGATCTCAAGCTGCCCAGGCGCTTCCTGGTCGATCCGCCGGCGATTCTCGATACCATGGGCGAGTGGTTTGCCAAGGCCGGCCTGACCCAGTTTGCCTGCTCGGAAACCCAGAAGTTCGGCCACGTCACCTATTTCTGGAATGGCAACCGGTCAAACAAATTCGACGGTGAGACCTACCAGGAAGTGCCGAGCGATGTCGTGCCCTTTGAACAGCGGCCCTGGATGAAGGCAGCGGAGATCGCCGACGCCATGATCGAGGCACTGAAAAGCGGCCAGTATCGTACCCTGCGTTGCAATTTTGCCAATGGCGACATGGTCGGGCACACCGGCAACTTCCGCGCGGCGACGATGGCCATCGAGGCCGTGGACCTCGAGCTGGCGCGTATTCTGCCGGTCATCGACGCGCTCGGCGGTGTGGCGCTGATCACCGCCGACCACGGCAATGCCGACGAGATGTATGAAATCGACAAGAAGAGCAAACAGCCGGCAAAAAATGCTGACGGCTCCTTCAAAGCCAAGACTGCGCATACGCTCAATCCCGTGCCGCTGATCCTCTACGACAACGTCAGCGGCGGCAAGCTGGGCCTCGCGCAGAACGCCACCGCCGGTCTGTCCAACATCGCCGCGACGATCGCCAATCTGCTCGGTTTCGAGAAGCACGCGAAATGGGACGATAGCTTGCTCGTGGTGAAGTAGAGTGCAGCGACGCAGCGCGCTGCGTCGCTGCACTCCCTGCTGGAGAAGCCCACTCCGAGCGGGTGAGCTAGTCAGGGAAGGCAGCGTTCAAGCGCGTAGAGTTCATCGGCGGTCTCGCGACGGCGAGCGAGGTGGACTCGATCGCCATCGACGATGACTTCGGCCGCGCGCGGACGGCTGTTGTAGTTCGAACTCATGACCATTCCGTAGGCACCGGCCGACAGGATGGCCAGCAAATCGCCTGCCGCGAGTGCCAGTTCGCGGCCGTGGCCGAGAAAATCACCCGATTCGCAGACCGGGCCGACGATTTCCCAGGCCGCGGTCGTTTCCTGACGTGGAACGACCGCCACGATGTCGTGCCACGAGCCATACAGCGCCGGGCGAGCGAGGTCGTTCATCGCCGCGTCGACGATGGCGAAATTCCGCACTTCGCCGGGCTTCAGATACTCGACACGGGTCAACAGCAGGCCGGCATTGCCGACCAGGCGGCGTCCCGGTTCGAGAAGAACTTGCAGGGGCCGGTCCTTGAGCTTCTCGAGCAGGGGCTGCAGGTAGGCCTTGACGGTCGGCACCTCTTCGTCGCGATAGCGGATGCCGAGGCCGCCGCCGAGGTCGATGTGGCGCAGCACAATGCCGTCAGTCGCGAGTTGATCGACCAGCGCCAGGATCTTGTCGAGCGCTTCCGCAAACGGCGCCGGATCGAGCAACTGCGATCCGATGTGGCAGTCGATGCCGCTGATTTCGAGGTTCGGCAGGCTGGCGGCGCGACCGTAGAGCGCCCGCGCATGCTCATACGCGACACCGAACTTGTTTTCCTTGAGGCCGGTCGAGATGTAAGGGTGGGTGCGCGCGTCGACGTCGGGATTGACGCGCAGGCTGATCGGTGCTGTCTTGCCCAGACTTCCGGCCACGGCGTTGAGGCGCTCCAGTTCGGCAGCGGACTCGACATTGAAACAGAGGATGCCGGTGGTCAGCGCCAGTTCCATCTCGGCAGCGGTCTTGCCGACGCCCGAGAAAACGATTCGCCGCGGATCGGCGCCGGCGGCCAGCACACGCCTCAATTCCCCGCCGGAAACGATGTCGAAACCGGCGCCGCGGCGAGCCAGGACGTCGAGCACGGCCAGGTTGGAGTTCGCCTTGACGGCATAACAGACAAGCGCATCGAAGCCGATCAGTTGATCCTGGAACTCGTCGAGCGCCGCTTCAAGCGCCACGCGTGAGTAGACCCAGCACGGGGTGTCGAACTGCGCAGCGACGTCGACCAGCGACACGGATTCAGCATGCAATACGCCGCTGATGCGAGTAAAAGCGCTCATCGGGAGGCGTCTCCGGCCGTGTTAGAATCTTTGGCGCTGGGCGCAGTGGTGGTCGCCTCCGGTGCCGGTGCGGGCGACGGTTGAGCCGCGGCTGGCCTGATCGGCGCAGTCGGTTGCGGCGGGAGCGTCAGCGGCCCCCGGTGGCCGCAGGCGCCAAGCAGCGCGATGGTCGCCAGCAAAGTCAGCACAAGAGGTGGCCGCATAAGTCTGAGTGTCATCAAAAACGGAGGATGGTAGCACAGGATGAATGATAGCGAATTCAACGCGCTCGCCGATGCCGCGCTGAAGCAGGTCGAAAGCGGTTTGGAGCTTAGCGGCGCCGATCTGGACTTCGAAATGGTCAGCGACAACGTGCTGGAAATCGAGTTTGCCGACGGCAGCAAGATCATCGTCAATCGACACGATGCCGCACAGGAAGTCTGGGTCGCCGCCAGATCCGGCGGTTTTCATTACCGTTGGGACGGCACTCGCTGGCAGGACACGCGCAGCGGCGAGGAACTGATGAGCAAACTGTCGCAGCTCGTTTCGCAACAGACGGGGGAAGCAGTGTCACTCGGCTGAGTTTCGCCTGCCAGCCGTAGGCTGCGCTGACCGAAGGGAAGCGCATGCGTGGCGATTGACGCGCTTCGTACTCGGCGCATCTACGGGCTTGCATTTTTCGTGGCTCTCGGTTCTAATCGAGTTTCACCCTTCTGACTTCGACCTCGCGACGATGCCCCGTTCCAACGACTTCCATGCTCCTTGGCCTGTTGTGGCTGAAATAGCGGTCGTCAGATCGGTCGGCGTTTCGGTCGTCCGTGGGGTACGCCTGGTACGCGTACCACTTGGCGCACCGTCGAGGGCCGGAAGCAGATAAGTCGAAGAGCAGCAAACGACAGCAGATTCCAGAAACCCCCGCCGGTGCAAGCCGGGCGGGGGTTTCGTTTTTTGCGGATCAACGCCTGGCTACGCCGAAACCGGCAGTTTTTTTGAAGGAGAGTCCCTTGCCCAAGCAAACACCCGAAATCCTCACCGGCGCACAGATCGTTGTGCGCCTGCTCGAACGACAGGGCGTCCGTACGCTGGCCGGCATTCCCGGCGGGGCGATCCTGCCGATCTACGATGCCCTTTCGCAGTCAGCGCTGATCCACCATGTCCTGGCCCGGCACGAGCAGGGCGGAGGCTTCATGGCGCAGGGAATGGCGCGTGCCACCGGCCTGCCTGCGGTATGCATGGCGTCTTCCGGCCCCGGGGCGACCAACCTGCTGACGGCGATCGCCGACGCCAAACTCGATTCGATTCCGCTGGTCGCGATCACCGGCCAGGTGCCCAGGGCGATGATCGGTACCGATGCCTTTCAGGAAGTCGATACCTATGGCCTGAGCATTCCGGTCACCAAGCATAACTTCCTGGTCAATTCAGCCGACGACCTGCTGAGCGTCATTCCGCGCGCCTTCCGTATCGCCGCCTCGGGTCGTCCCGGGCCGGTGCTGGTCGACATTCCAAAGGACGTGCAGAATCAACTCGTCGAAGTCGCCGAGTGGCCCGAACCGGGCTGCGCCGATGCCCTCCCGGCGCCGGATGACGAACTGATTGCCCGTGCGGCGGCGATGATCAATCAGGCCGCCAAGCCGATTCTCTACCTCGGCGGTGGCGTCGTCCATTCGGGTGCTTCCGAACCCGCCGTGGCGCTGGCCGAACAGGCCGGGCTACCGACGGTGATGACCCTGATGGCGCTTGGCGCGATGCCGGTCGATCATCCGCTTTCGCTGGGTATGCTGGGTATGCATGGGGCGCGCTGCACCAACCTCGCGCTCGACGAGTGCGATCTCTTGATCGCCATCGGCGCCCGCTTCGACGACCGGGCGACAGGCAAGGTGGCGGGTTTCTGCCCGCAGGCAAAGATCATCCACATCGACATCGATCCTTCGGAACTGGACAAGATCAAGACCGCCCATGTCGGCATTACCGGCGATGTGCGCACCGTGCTGGAACGGCTGCTGCCGGGTGTCGAGGCGCAACGGCGGCAGCCGTGGCTGTCACGCGTGGCGAGCCTTAAAGCGGACCATCCGCTGCGCATGCCGGGGATTGACGACCCGCGTACGCCTTACGGTCTGATCCGTGCGGTCGCCGATTGCCTCGATGATGAGGCGACGATCACCACCGACGTGGGTCAGCATCAGATGTGGGTCGCGCAGGCGTATCCCTTGCGCCGGCCCCGGCAGTGGTTGACCTCGGGCGGTCTCGGGACGATGGGCTTCGGTATGCCGGCGGCGATCGGCGCGGCGCTGGCCGAACCGGAACGGACGGTGGTCTGTTTCACCGGCGATGGCAGCATTCTGATGAATGTGCAGGAACTGGTGACCGCCGCCGAGGAAGACGTCAATGTCAAGATCGTGCTGATGAACAACTCGTCGCTGGGCCTGGTTTTTCAGCAACAGACGATGTTCTACGGGGAACGCATCTACGCGTCGAAATTCAAGGGCATGCCCGACTTCATCCGGGTCGCCGAGGGTTTCGGGGTTCAGGCGATAGACCTCGACAAGGAGAGCGACCCACTCGCCGCGCTGGCCGCAGCTTTGTCGGCGCGTGGCCCGATGCTGATCCATGCCAGCATCGCCATGCACGAGCAGGTGTTGCCGATGGTGCCGCCCGGCGCCGCCAACAAGGAAATGATCGGAGGCTAAACGATGAATTCGCTGACACGAACCGAAAACCAGGCCGTGGCACGCACGGTGCTCGAACTGGACGTCTATAACCATCCCGGCGTCATGTCGCACGTCGTCGGCCTGTTCTCGCGCCGCGCGTACAACGTCGAGGGCATCCTGGTCATGCCGGTGGGCAATGGCGCAACGAGTCGCATCTGGCTGCTGGTCAATGAGGACGCACGCCTCGACCAGATGGTCAAGCAGGTCGAAAAGCTCGAGGATGTCCTCGCCGTGCGCCGGCACGGCGCCGAACACGAGGTCTTCGTAAGGCTGGAGGAATTCTTTCTTTAACCCCAGGATCGATGATCTACAGGAGTTGAACATCATGTTGGCTGACCGACTTGAGGCAGAGTCTGGTTGAGCTGTTCGCGCCGACCGCGCACTGAGCAACTGCTATCCCCATGAATAAATCCCGGCCCGGCGCCGGGATTGTCATTTTCGGGAGGAACTTGTTCAGGTTGCCGCTCGTGATGTGGGTGTCGTTGCGTCGCGTTGGCCCACAGGAGCGTGTTCGACAACGTCTCCACCGCAATGCCCGAGCCAGGCAGCGCATTGCTTGTCGCCGCCTCCCTCGGCTTGCTCGGCTTCGGCAGGCGCCCGCGTTAGCCCTGTAGCTCCGTAGGTCGGGTTAGCGCAGCGTAACCCGACATTTTTGCGGCGGGCTGTTGGGTTACGGCCTACGGCCTAACGAATAAGGATAGATCGTGCGAAGCCACGATCTGATCCGTTTGTTGGACGAGCCCG